>UQDG01000055.1 GCA_900539695.1 uncultured Oscillospiraceae bacterium | reverse complement strand
CTTAGCAGCTGCCGCACCTCGCTCGCCGTATCGGCACTTAGAATTGTGCGGTGTTGCCCTTACTCTTTCGGGGCGTCGGGGTAGTCTTTTACGTGCAGCAGGGCTTCGGCGGCAGCTACTTCCTCGGCAGTGGGCACGCGCACGCCGTCCAGAGGGTACGGAATACCCAGGTTCTGCCACTTGAAAAGCCCCAGCGTGTGGTAAGGCAAAATCTCGACGCGGCGCACGGTGGGCAGTGACTTTATAAAGCTATCCAGCCGGCGCAGGCCGTCGGCGTCATCGGTCAGGCCGGGAACCAGCACGTGGCGGATCCAGAGGTCCACGCCTTTGGAGGCCACATACTGCGCCATAGCCAGAATGTTTTTATTCGTGTGGCCGGTCAGCTTTTTGTGCTTTTCGTCGTCGATCTCCTTTAAATCCAAGATCACCAGGTCGGTGTTGGCCAGCAGCTTGTCAAAGCGGGCCATCCATTCGGCGTCATCGGGCGCGAAGGGCTGGGCGCTGGTGTCCAGGGCGGTCTGCACCTTTTTGGCGTGGGCCAGGCGGAACACCTCGCTGACGAAATCCAGCTGGCGCAGGGGCTCGCCGCCGCTGATGGTGATGCCGCCGTTGTTGCGCCAATAGTTGCGGTAGCGGTAGGCGGCCGAGAAGGCCTCCTGCGGGGTCTTGGCGGTGTCCTGGGTAAAGGCCCAGGTCTCGGGGTTATGGCAGTACTGGCAGCGCATGGCGCAGCCCTGCATAAAGATAATATACCGCACGCCCGGCCCATCGACCAGGCCAAAGGTTTCGACAGAATGGATGTAGCCCAAAGTTTCGGACATAGGTTGCCTCCGTTGTTTTTATGTTGGTGCGTCGGAGAAAGCGGCATATAAGCCAAAGCTCTCTCCCCCACCCGCTTCGCGGGAGCCCCCCCCCAGAGGGGGCCAAAAGTATGTGGGTTGCCTATTAGTATGCCATATAAAAAGGCCTGCAGCCGCAGCCACAGGCCCTTTTGCTATTTTATTTTTTGTTTGGAGTTTTTCCACCTTTTTGCAAAAAAGGTGGAAAACTCCCGTAGGACTTACAGCACCTTGTGGCAGGTACGGGCGATGACGTCCAGCTGCTGTTCCTTGGTCAGGTCGATGAACTTAACGGCATAACCGGAAACACGGATGGTGAAGTTGGCGTACTCTTCCTTCTCCGGGTGCTCCATAGCGTCGATCAGCTTCTCGGTGCCAAAGACGTTGACGTTCAGGTGATGGGCGCCTTGGTCAAAGTAGCCGTCCATGACCTGCACCAGGTTGTTGATGCGCTCACCCTCGCTGTGGCCCAGGGCATCGGGGTTGATGGTCTGGGTGTTGGAGATACCGTCCAGTGCCCAGTGATAGGGCAGCTTGGCAACGGAGTTCAGGGATGCCAGCAGGCCGTGGGTCTCGGCACCATAGGACGGGTTGCCGCCAGGGGCAAACGGGGTGTAAGCCTTGCGGCCATCGGGCATAGCGCCGGTGGCCTTGCCGTAGACAACGTTGGAGGTGATGGTCAGGATCGAGGTGGTGGGCTCGGAGTTGCGGTAGGTGTGGCGGCGCTTGATCTTCTCCAGGAAGCTGCGCAGCAGCTCAACGGCGATGTCATCGGCGCGGTCATCATCGTTGCCGTACTTCGGGAAATCGCCCTCGATCTCGTAATCGGTGACGAGGCCCTGCTCATTGCGGATGCACTTGACCTTGGCGTACTTGATGGCGGACAGAGAGTCGACCACATGGCTGAAGCCTGCGATGCCGGTGGCAAAAGTGCGGCGGACATCGGTATCGATGAGGGCCATCTCGGCGGCTTCGTAGTAGTACTTGTCGTGCATATACTGGATCAGGTTCAGGATGTTGACGTACAGGCCGGCCAGCCAGTCCATCATGACATCATACTTGGCCATGACCTCATTGTAATCCAGATATTCGGCAGTGATGGGGGCGTAAGTGGGGCCGACCTGCTCGCCCAGCTTCTCGTCCACGCCGCCGTTGATGGCGTACAGCAGGCACTTGGCCAGGTTGGCGCGGGCGCCGAAGAACTGCATCTCCT
>UQDG01000054.1 GCA_900539695.1 uncultured Oscillospiraceae bacterium | reverse complement strand
CACCCCACTTATTAGATAGTATACCATACTGTCTAACAAATGGGGTGCAGTTCAGTGTTTACTGCGCGGCGGTTTTTGTTTAATGATGATGTGAGAGGCTACGAAGTTTTACGTTCGTTTTCTACGGTTTTCCCAGGATCGGGTGTTGCGGGCGTGTCAGGCTCAGTCGAGGGCGTTTTCGTAGGGGCCGGGCACAGCCGTCGGCACATTGGCGGTGGGAATCACCACGCTGCTGCTGCCGGAAGCCGCCTGATTCGCATACGCCACCAGAATATCATCGGCACTCCTATATAAAAGGTACACGATCTGTCCGTTGGTGTTACACCAGAAGTTCAGCACCGTGCCGTCCACACCGGCGGCTGCCTTGACCTCGGCTGCACCGGCGGCAGTACCATCGGGCGTGTTCTGCGGGGTCAGCAGGTATTCGCCGGTGCCCTCGCGCTGGGCCAGTGTGCCCGTAACGGTGGGGCGCTCGTCCCGGACCTCACCGGCCCATGCGGCCAGCGTGGTATCGATTTTTTTATTGCTGTCCTGGATGTAAGCCGTCCGCGCTTCGGTATACTTCTGTGCGCCCAGCCCGGAGGCGGCCGTCACGCAGGCCTGCGCCTCGGTGACTGCTTTTCTCTCCCGTCCGGTCTCCAGCTGGCGGGAAAAGGCCGGTACGGCCACACTGGCTAAAATGGCCAGGATAACCAGAACAACGACCAGCTCCACCAGGGTAAAACCACGGCGGCTTTCATATTTCCGGCGTCGCAGCAGCATAGCGGTGCCTCCTTGTATTTTTCACATCCTGGGCAGGAATTAATGCCCAAAAATCGACTGCACACGCTTGGCGTGGGCACCAATATTGTTATATTCCAGTGCCAGATACCCCTTCACCCAGGCGTCCAGGCTTTCGTCCTCGCCGTAGGTGCCGTAGGTGCCGTCCACCCTCATGTAGTCGTTGGCGGCGGTCACCACGGGGGTCTGCTGCTTCATGGTCAGCAGGTATTTGTAGTAGCCCGTCAGCGGCAGACCGGCCTGCTGGGCAATCGTGGGGGCCAGCATCACCATGTCCATACGGTTCAGCGGGTCGGCAGTGCTGGTGGCGGCGTCGATGTTCTCCAGCGGGTAATTGGCCCAAATGAAGAACGGTGTGCTGCGCTCCAGAATTTGCAGGTCGTTGCCCTCGGTGCGGGTCTTGTCAGCCACGTGGTCCACAAAACTGGGGGCGTGGTCGCCGGCAAACGCCAGCACTACCTTGCGGCCGGTCTCCTCGTACTGTTTGGTAAAGTAGTCGCACAGTTCCTGCACGGCGGCGTCGCTCATGTGGATGCAGCTCAGGTATTCGTCCATCAGTTCGTCGTACTCGCCGTAGTCGGTGGCGGCGTGTACAATATCCAGCGAAGCATCGTTCATTGTGTAGTCGCCGTGGCTCTGGATAGACACCAGGAAGCCGAACCGCGGCTTGTCCTCGGGCATGGCTTCGTACAGCTTTTCGAAGTCGCGGTAAGAGGCCGAGTCGGTCTGATACGGGCGGTTGCCGTAGTACTCCTTGGTGGGGAAGTCGTCTTGGAAGTGGGTCTCGTCGAAGCCCAGTGCCAGCCAGGCAGAGTCGCGGCGGTAGTTGGAGTTTGTGTAGGGGTGGGCAGCCAGCGTGCTGTAGCCCAGGTCCTTCAGGTAGCTGACCAGGCTGTTGGCGTTGTGCAGGTTCAGCCAGTTGAAGGGGGTAATGGAGGGCATCAGCATCAGCGAGTTGCTGGACAGCATCTCGTACTCGCTGGAATTGGTGCCGCCGCCTACGTGGGGGCTGATGGTGTGGCCGTACACAGCGTTGGGCAGGTTCTTGGTAACGGGCATGACCTCGGTGTCGGCCTGCAAATCGGTCACGAGGTCAAAGTCGTAGAAGCTCTCGGACAGCACCAAAATGATGTCAGGGTAGTCAGTGCTGGCGGATTCTGCCGTGGCGGAGGGAAAGTCCTCGGCCATGGCGGCCGCGGTGACGGCGGCATCATCGCTGTAGTTCTCCGGCTCAATGATGGGGTCGGCCATCAGGCTGGCGGCCTCGATGGTACCGGCCAGGTAGCCGTACTTATAATAGGTATTCTGCCAGGCCCAACCGTAGGTGGTTTTGGGCTTGACCGAAACCGGCCCAAAGTAGCCGAAAAAGAGTACGCAGAACACACCGGCGGCACAACCCAGTACCCGCACACCGCGGGCGCGCCAGCTGGCGCGCTTGGGGCAGTCCTTGACCAGCTGCCCCTGCACAAAAGCAATCGCCAGCACCGGCAGATACCACAGAATGATGGTGAGCACGGTGGCGGTAATTTGCAGTGTGTAGCTGCCCATGACCTCGGCGGCGGTGCCCAGGTTCAGGATGTCCTGGGGCATCAGGGCCGAGCCGTGCAGATCGCGGGTATAGTAGTTGATGAGTGCGATCACGGTGAACAGTGCACCGGAGATGCCGGTGGCGCGGCTCCACTTGCCCAGGATGGCAAACAACACCAGTGTCAGGCAGAAGGCGGTCAGGGCGTTCAGCGGGGCGTACAGCGGCCACTGCATGGCCAGAAAGTCCGGCGTAACGCCGTCGGACAGTTCCAGCTGATACCGCGCAATAAATGCGGCAGTGATGGCCAGTGCAAAGGGCAGGATCCCCTGCAGGAAGAAATTCTTCCAGTTGAAATTTTTCAGTTTTTGCATGGAAATAGATAAGACCTTTCTATACTACATAATATTACAAGTTACAGTATAGCATATATTGCAGCAAAAATAAAGACGCCGCCTGTTGGTCAGGCGGCGGTGTTTGTTTGGTTTGTGGGGGGCTTACCGGCGGGTATTGCGCTGCCAGATGGCAAACAGGCCGTCCAGGATGAGCGTTTCCCGGTAGGTGATCTCGGTCACGCAGCAATCGCGAACGCTGGAGGGCAGAGTACCGGTGGCGATCACAGGGGCGGCGTCGGCATGTAGCGCGGCGCGGAACTGTGCTACCATACCGTCCAGCATGGCCGAGGTCCCGTGCACGATGCCGCTGTGCAGGCAATCAGCGGTGTTTGTGCCCAGCAGACGGCGGGGCTTGGCTTCCAACTCCACCTGGGGCAGCTGGGCGGTATTTTTTACCAGTGATGCCAGCGAGCACTGCGGCCCTGGAAGGATAGCGCCGCCCACCAGGGCGCCGGTGTCGTCCACGGCCAGCAGGGTAGTGGCGGTATCGAAGTTGACGACCACCAGCGGCGGCTCGGCCCGGCGCAGCGCGCCGACCACCGCGCAGAGCAGTTCGCCGCCCAACTGGGCCGGGTTGTCCATGCGGATACGCACACCGCTTTTCAGACCGGGGCCTACTTCCATGACCGGGGCCTCGCACATCTTGCGCAGAGCCTCCCGGATGCGGGGCGTCAGCGCGGGCACCACGCTGGAAAAGATGATGGCGGTGATCTCCTGCGGTTCCGCGCCGTACAAGGCCAGCATGTTTACCATTTTATATAGAAGCTCATCGCTGCTCAACGCGGTATCCGCAAACAGCCGTGAGGAAAACACCAGCTTACCATCCGGCGTATAACTGCCAAAGGTAATGTTGGAGTTGCCGATATTTAATGCCAGGATCATTCGGGTCCCTCTTTCTACAGGTGATGCTTATATACTATTATAATAAAGAAGAAATTGCAAGAGCCGCTATTGATTGGCTACCTCTCTGCGAGGAGGGCTTGCGTTACCACCCCTTATCCCTACAAATGGTGCCAATCCCACCCAATCCCCACAATATACACCTTACCCAAAAGTACAATAAAAACTTTGTCAAAAAAACCGAAAAAAGTGCTTGACAAAGGTCATACTCC
>UQDG01000053.1 GCA_900539695.1 uncultured Oscillospiraceae bacterium | reverse complement strand
AGATCACCATGGATACGCAGGACTACACCAACAACGAGAAGGCTATGAACGAGATTGCCAACAGCGATTTCAAGTCCGACTTCCTCGGTGGCCAGAACCACATCGCGCTGTTTGCAGAGGCTGCAGCCAAGATCGATATGTCCAACGCCGGCCCCTACGATCAGGGCCTGAACGAGAGCTTCCAGACCGCCTTCAAGGATTACTTCACCGGCAACGTGAAGGAGGATGCCGCCAAGGCAAACTTCGAGACCGCCATCAAGGAGAAGTACCCCGAGCTGACCGAGGTGGTCTGGCCCGCATAAGCGGTTTTACTCCGAACTGAAAATCAAAGCAAAGGGGCGGGCGGCGTATCTCGCCCGCCCCTTTGCTTTTGCTGTGACCCGGCAGGAGGGAGGATCTCATGGGAGAGAAAACAAAAAAGAAAGGGTCGATCAGCTACGCGAAATGGGGCTATATCTTCATTGCACCGTTCTTTATCATCTTCGCGGTATTCCAGCTGGTCCCTCTGGCATCCACCATCTATTACAGCTTTTTTGAGTATTACCGCAGCGGCCTGAAGATCATCGGACCCAATTTTGTGGGCCTGAAAAACTACATCACCCTGTTAGCCACCGACCTGCCCAAGTATTTTGGCAACACGCTGATCCTGTGGATCATCGGTTTCGTCCCGCAGATCATCGTCTCGCTGCTGCTGGCGGCATGGTTCACCGACCTGCGGCTGAAGCTGAAGGGGCAGACCTTCTTCAAGACGGTCATCTATATGCCCAACCTGATCATGGCTTCGGCCTTCGCCATGCTGTTCTTCGCCCTGTTCTCGGATAACGGCCCGGTGAACGCGGTGCTGCTGAGCATGGGCTGGATCAAGACACCCATCAGCTTTTTGAATACCGTGTGGGGCAACCGTGGTCTTGTGGGCCTGATGAACTTCCTGATGTGGTTTGGCAACACCACCATCATGCTGATGGCAGCCATCATGGGTGTGGACCCCACCCTGTACGAGGCTGCGGAGCTGGACGGCTGCACCCCGAACCAGATGTTCTGGAAGATCACCCTGCCGCTCATCCGTCCCATTCTGGTCTATGTCATGATCACCTCCATGATCGGCGGCCTGCAGATGTTCGATGTGCCGCAGATCCTGACCAACGGTAAGGGCGGCCCCGACCGCACATCCACCACCATGATCATGTACCTGAATAACCACCTGTTCAGCAAGAACTACGGCATGGCGGGTGCGGTGTCTGTGGTGCTGTTCCTTGTGTGTGCGGTGCTGTGCGTCATCGTGTACTTCTCGCTGACCAAGGAGGATGACGGCCTGACAAAGGCGCAGCGCAAGGAACTGAAGGCAACCAAAAAGGCTGCTGCCAAAGGAGGGAAATAAGTATGGCACATACGCCTAAAAACCAGTCCGAAAAGGCGATCCTGACCGCCCGCCGTGCATGGTGCTATCTGGTGCTGGTGCTGATCAGCTTTCTGTGCCTGTTCTTCTTCTATGTGCTGGTCATCAACTCCACCCGCACCCATTTCGAGATCCAGAAGGGGTTCTCGCTTGTGCCGGGCAAGTCCATCGTCACAAACCTCCGCAACGTGCTTACGGATGCCAACATCCCCGTGATGAGCGGTATCCGCAACAGCCTGCTGGTGTCCGCCTGCTCGGCAGCGCTCAGCGTTTACTTCTCGGCACTGACGGCTTACGGCATCTACGCCTATAACTTCAAGTTCAAAAAGGCCGCCTTTGCTCTGATTTTGCTCATCATGACCATGCCCACACAGGTGTCCGCACTGGGCTTTCTGCAGTTGATCTCCAAGATGGGGCTGAAAAACAGCTTCATCCCTCTGATCGTTCCCAGCATTGCGGCACCCACCGTGTTCTTCTTCATGAAGCAGTATCTGGATGCCTCCCTTCCCATGGAGATCGTGGAGGCTGCCCGCATTGACGGCGCAGGCGAATTTTATACCTTTAATAAGATCGTGCTGCCCATCATGAAGCCGGCGCTGGCTGTGCAGGCTATCTTCTCCTTCGTGGCAAGCTGGAACAACTACTTCATTCCGGCGCTTGTACTGGACACCGCCGACAAAAAGACCCTGCCCATCCTGATCGCCCAGCTGCGCAGCGCGGACTTCCTGAAGTTCGATATGGGCAAGGTGTACATGATGGTAGCCATCGCCATTCTGCCGGTCATCATCGTCTACCTGCTGCTGTCCAAGTTCATCGTCCGCGGCGTGGCTCTGGGCGGCGTCAAGGGCTGAAATTACGACCGGCGCCAAAGCCCCTCCTGTGAAAATGCAATGGGGCTGTTGCACAAGCCCAACAAAAAGACCAGAGTTATTTAGTCAAAAGGCTTTACAACTCTGGTCTTTTGCTTTAACGTTACCATGACAGTGGAATGCCTGTGCACACAAGTTTGAATGACAGAAAGGAAAACTATTATGGCTGAATTTCCAAAAGAATTTGTCTGGGGTGCTGCAACAGCGGCCTATCAGATCGAAGGCGGTGCCACAGAGGGCGGTAAGGGACTGAGCATCTGGGATGTTTTTTCCCACACACCGGGCTGCACCTACCGGGGCGAGACCGGTGACGTTGCCTGCGACAGCTACCACCGCTGGAAAGAGGACCTTGCACTGCTGCAGTCCATGCACCTGAAAGCCTACCGCTTTTCCGTGGCATGGACCCGCATTGCCCCCAACGGCGGCACAGACTGGAACGAGGAAGGCTTTGCCTATTACGATACCCTTGTGGATGCCTTGCTGGAAGCCGGGATCGAGCCTTATGTAACTTTGTATCACTGGGACCTGCCCCAGGCGCTGGAAGAAAAGGGCGGCTGGCGCAGTGAGGAAACGGCACGCGCGTTTGCAAGCTATGCCGCAAAGATGGCAGAGCACTTCAAAGGCCGGGTACATCAGTGGTTCACCTTCAACGAGCCTGCCTGCATCGTAAAAATGGGCTACGGCACCGGAGAGCACGCCCCGGGTCTGAAACTGCCGCTGGAAGGTCAGTTTACCTGCTGGCGGAACGTTATCTACGCCCACTGCCTTGCCGCACAGGAGCTGCGCCATGCAGACCCGGAAAACAAGGTGGGCTTTGTTTCCACCGGCCGCATCTGCTATCCGGTGTCGGAGGCAAAAACAGACGTGGACGCTGCCCGGGTCCTGACCTTCGCCTGCCCGGATGACGACTGGGCCTTCACCCACACCATGGCACTGGACCCGGCCTGTCTGGGCCGTTGGCCGGAACCGGACATCTGCGGACCGAGACTTGCCGCCAGCATCGCCGCTGTGCCGCAGTACATCAACGATGCCCTGCCTCTGGGCAAGCCGGACATGGTGGGGCTGAACATCTACAACGCTGCCCCGGCGCAGATGGGCGAAAACGGTCCCAGCTATGTAGAGCGCCCCGCCGGGTACGCCCATACCGCCATGAACTGGCCGGTGGAGCCGGAATGCCTGAACTGGGGTCCCCGCCAGATGCAGGAGCGGTACGGTCTGCCCATGTTCATCACCGAAAACGGCTTGTCCTGTACGGATAAGGTCTACCGGGACGGCAAGGTGCACGATGCAGACCGCATCGATTTTCTGGCACGGTATCTGGAAAAGCTGTCGGAGGGCATCCATGCCGGTGCAGATGTGCGGGGATATTTCCAGTGGAGTCTGCTGGACAACTTCGAGTGGCACAGCGGCTACCGGGAGCGGTTCGGTCTGGTGTATGTGGATTACGCCACCGGGCAGCGCATCCCGAAAGACAGCGCATTCTGGTACGGTGAAGTTGCCGCCACCAATGGACAGTCCATCTGAGCCGTAAACGCAGAAATTCCCGGACGGTATTTCACTGTCCGGGAATTGTGTTGGGTAGCCAAGCACAAGGAGAAGCGATTGCAGAGCGAGCTGAAACGGTTGACCAGAAGCGAGAGAACCCATCGGCTTTGCACTCGTGCCGGAATGTTGGAGATCTTTTTGAAAGAGCCGACCGTCCTGACCGATGAGGATGTGATGGAGCCGCTGACCTTCATCTTCCAGAGCGAAGCGGTTCAAAAGAAGCTGAATCTGCTGATTGAGAGCCGGAGAGAAACGCAGGAAGCGGACGAGGGCGAAAACCCTTGACGGAGACAAGGGCGCAATTATACACCACCTACTATCGCCACTTTACCGTGATAAATTTTGCAAAACCATATTGACGCACCTACGCTTCCATGATACCCTTTATTCCAAATCCTGCCGAAAAGTGGTGGTTCTCACCGTGATAACCACCACTTTCAGCGGATGATTGCCCAGAAAGAACGTACCGCCCCGCAACACACCCGATTCATTTTGCCGCCGATTCACCCGACAAAATCC
>UQDG01000052.1 GCA_900539695.1 uncultured Oscillospiraceae bacterium | reverse complement strand
GTGAAAGACGATCTTCGCATTTTTCATTTTGAACCTATCACCAAAATTAGCCAGCTAATGCCATTAGCAGAATTTTCGGTTTCAGCTAATAAAAATCAGGTTTCCAGCTAATGAAGCCCCATAAAGCACCTTTTGAACTCTGTTTCCCGGCTCTCTGCTAAAATTGGCAGCCGCTTTCCTGTAAATCCATGTAAATACAAGATAAACTGTGTAAATCTATTTTTCACATTCCTACCAGAAACCGTGCAAAACACTTTTCTCCATAAAGTAGGAAGGTCCTTCCTTGATGTTCAATGCGTGGCAGATTGCAACCAGTTGGTAGATGCTGGGAGTGGTGTATCCTTTTTCCCATTTACTGATTTCCTTGTCACTGACATCGACGCCATAGTGGCGGAGAAGTTCGGAGAAAGTTATGCATGCCTGGCAGACCTGCTGGTCACCAAATGCCGCGATGCGGCAGCGCTGGCAGCACAGCCCTTTGACGCCGTCGTGGATGCTTTGTATGGCACCGGGTTTCACGGCAGCCTTCGCCCGGCCGGGCTGGCTGCCTGTGCGCTGATGAATCGTCAGCGGGAAAGCGGCGCATTCGTGCTGGCCGTCGATCTGCCCAGCGGCATCAACACAAAAAAGCACTTTCCCTTATATTTGCATTGCAAATAAGGGAAAGTGCTTTTGTCTTGCTCACTATGAGGTTACTATCGCAAAGGATACGGTCAACTCCCAATAGCGAAAAGATAATACGGCAGCCTTCACTTTTTCAGCACTACGCACTCATAGGGGCGCAGCGTGTCGGCGGTGTCGGGGTAGTTACCCAGCAGTTTCTCGGCATCGGTCCAGCCTACGGGCAGGGGCTTGGCAATTTCCCGCTCCCGCAGGTTGCAGAGAACCAGCAGCTCCGTCTCGCCGTCGTACCGGCGATAGGCTAACAAATCCGCGTTGTCGGGGTACAAAAACTCGATTTTTCCCGCACTGATGACCGGCATTTTCTTGCGCAGGGCCACCAGCGTTTTGTAAAAGCTGCGGATGGAATCCGGGGCGTCCATTTGGGCAGCGGCGTTGATGGCCTTGTAGTTGTCGGCAATGCCGATCCACGGCGTACCGGTGGTGAAGCCTGCGTTCGCGCTGGCATCCCACTGCATCGGAGTGCGGCTGTCGTCGCGGCTGCGCTGGGCGATAATGTCCAGCGTCTCGGCCTCGGTCTTGCCCTGCTCTCGCAGGATCCTGTAGTAGTTGCGGCTCTCGACGTCGCGGTACTGCTCGATTTTCGTGAAGTGCGGGTTCGTCATGCCCAGCTCCTCACCCTGATAAATGTACGGTGTGCCGCGCATAAAGTGGATAGCGGTGGCCAGCATCTCGGCGCTTTCCTTCCAGTAGGCCGTATCGCTGCCAAAGCGACTGACCGCACGGGGCTGGTCGTGGTTGCACCAGAACAGCGCGTTCCAGCCGCCGTGGGCCTGCATCCCCTCCTGCCATGTCTGGAACAGTTTTTTCAGGGCAAGATGGTCGGCAGGCATCAGTGCCCATTTGTCGCCGTTCTTGTAGTCCACCTTCAGATGATGGAAGTTGAAGCACATCGTCAGCTCGTGATTGCCCTCAGCGGTGTAGCCGATGCAGTTTTCCAGCGTGGTGGAGGACATCTCCCCCACCGTCACCATGCCGTCGATGCCGCCCGCGGCGACCAGCTCCTTCAGGTACTTGTGGACGTTGCGGCCATCGGTGTAGAAGCGACGGCCATCGCCCGCAAAGTCGTCCTCATACACTTCCGGTTTGGAAATCAGATTGACCACATCAAAGCGGAATCCCTTGATTCCCTTCGCCTTCCAGAAACGGAGGATGTCGGCCATTTCTTCCCGCACCGCCGGGTTCTCCCAGTTCAGGTCTGCCTGTGTCACATCGAACAGGTGCAGATACCACTTGCCCAGCTGCGGCACATACTGCCATGCCGGGCCACCGAACTTGGACACCCAGTTTGTGGGCAGATTGTCCGGGGTTCCGTTCTTAAAGATGTAGTAATCCTGATACTTTTTCTCACCGGCCAGTGCCCGCTGGAACCATGCATGCTCGGTGGAGGTGTGGTTGAACACCATGTCCAGCATCAGGCCGATGCCGCGCCTGTCTGCCTCGCGGATAAGCTCCTCCAGATCCTCCATCGTGCCGTAGCGCGGGTCAACAGCACGGTAGTCGGCCACATCATAGCCGTTGTCGCGCTGGGGCGAGGGGAAGAACGGCGTCAGCCAGAGATAGTCAACGCCCAGGTCGGCGAGATAGTCCAGTTTCGCGGTGACGCCCTTCAAATCGCCGAAGCCGTCACCGTTCGAGTCCATGAAGGATTTCGGGTAAATTTGGTAGACAACTTTATCTTTAAAATCATTCATGGTACACACCTCACAAAATCAGGCAACGCCTTTTTTCTTGCCGACGATGACGGTCAGCACAAAGGGGACGACGATGGCAATGACCATGCACAGCGCAAAGCTGAGCATATAGGCGGGCTGGATCGACAAAATACCAGGGATGCCGCCGACACCGATGGCGTTGGCCGTGGTGGAAGTTGCCACACAGACGACCGCTGCGATGGCAGATCCAATCATGCCGCAGATAAACGGGAAGTGAAATTTCAGGTTGACACCGAACATGGCGGGCTCGGTAACGCCCAGATAGCAGGAGATGCAGGAGGGAACGTTGACTTCCTGTGCGGCAGCATTCTTGCGCTGCAGGTAGATCATGCCCAGCACGGCGGAACCCTGCGCAATGTTGGACAGCGCGATCATGGGCCACAGCATCGTACCGCCGAAGTCGGCGATCAGCTGCATATCAATGGCGTTGGACATGTGATGCAGGCCGGTGATGACCAGCGGGGCATAAACAAAACCGAAGATTGCGCCAAAGACCACGCGGAAGGAGCCGGAAATGCCGGCGTAGACGATGTCAGAAATGAAGGTGCCGATCTTCCAGCCGATGGGGCCAAGGACAGTGTGGGCGATGATGACGGACAGCACCAGCGAGCAGAAGGGCACAACGATCATGGAGATGACCGCCGGGCAGATCTTGCGGAAGAAGCGTTCCAAGTACACCAGCGTGAACGCGGCCAGCATGGCGGGAATGACCTGCGCCTGATAGCCGATCATGTTGATGGTGAAGAAGCCAAAATCCCATTTTGGGATATCTGCCACCGCAGTAGAAGCCACGGCGTAAGCGTTGAGCAGCTGGCCGGAGACGAGCGTCAGGCCGAGGACGATGCCCAGGCTTTGGGTCGTGCCCATTTTCTTTGTGACAGACCAGCAGATGCAGACCGGCAGCATATGGAAGATGGCTTCGCCAATCAGCCACAGGAAGCTGTCAACGCCGGACCAGAACTGGCTGATGTCGCACAGCGTCTGGGTGCCGTTATTAAAAAAGTAGATGCTGTCAATGCAGTTGCGGAAGCCGAGAATCAAACCGCCGGTGATGATGGCGGGAATCAACGGGGCAAAAATCTCCGCAAGCACGCTCATGACCTTCTGCAATGCGTTCTGGTTCTGCTTGGCTGCGCTCTTGACAGCTTCCTTCGAGACACCATCGATGCCGGAGACGGCAATAAAGTCATTGTAGAAATCGCTGACCGTATTGCCGATGATGACCTGGAACTGACCTGCCTGGGTGAAAGTGCCCTTGGCGGATTTCAGTGCCTCGATCTTGGCAACGTCCGCCTTGGCGGGATCGTTGAGGACAAATCGCATACGCGATACGCAGTGGGATACTGCCGCAATGTTCTCCTTGCCGCCAACGTACTCAAGCAGCAGCCGCGCGTCCTGTTCGTATTTACCCATGATGTTTACCTCCTTTTGCCCGGTAGAGCGGGCATCTTAGAACTTGTTCATACGGGCATCTTCGAACTTGTTCATACAAGTTCTCCTTACAGCCACAGAATACCAGACTTGTTCATACAAGTCAATATGCTTTTGCAAAAAAGCATTGCAGAATGCCTATTTTCGGCACTGCTCACAAGTTGCCCCCTTGAAATTTAGCCGAAAAGACGGTATACTAAAGTAAATGTTTGAACAAGTTGCGAGGTACACACCATGCCAAAGGCAAAATATGAGGGCATTTATCACAGCATCAAAAAACGCATCGAGGCGCAGGATTACCCCTATCAATCGCTGCTGCCCAGCGAGAATACCTTAATAGAGGAATACGCCTGCTCCCGCAACACAGTTCGACGCGCATTGGCGGAGCTGATCGCCGACGGCTATGTGCAGGCCATGCAAGGACGTGGTGTCCGGGTCATCTATCAACCGGTGGGCAAAACCACCTTTACCATAGGCGGCATCGAGACCTTTCAAGAGACAGCCCGCCGCAACCATCTGCAAGCCGTTACCCGTGTCATTCGGTTTGAGACGATCACTGCAACCGAGCAGTTTGCTGCGGAAAGCGGATTTTCTGAGGGCGATGAATTGTGGGCGATACAGCGTGTGCGTTATCTGGACGGAAAAGCGCTGATTCTCGACGTCAACTACTTTTTAAAGGAGTTTGTCCCCGGCCTGACACCGGAGATTGCCGCAAACTCTGTCTACGATTATATTGAGAACACACTGGGTATGCAGATCATCACCAGTAAGCGCCACATCACAGTGGAACACGCCACCGTCCGGGATGAAAAGCTGCTGGATATGGACGGCTATGATTGCGTGGCAGTGGTGGTAAACCAGACCTTCAACTCGGACGGGATGCTGTTCGAGTACACCCAGTCCCGCCACCAACCGGACTATTTCTGCTTTCAGGACATTGCCACGCGGAAAAAGTGAGCGGCAGACACCCGGAGCAGGAGTATCCACCTGGGATTTTGCGCTGGGCCGGGGCTCCGGCAAAAAAGGTCTTTTATAATCACTTCAACAAGAAACGCTCCTGCCAGTTTTACACCGGC
>UQDG01000051.1 GCA_900539695.1 uncultured Oscillospiraceae bacterium | reverse complement strand
CAATTTTCAAGGTCCTGCTGCGCTGTCCTTACGGGGTGTCCCGCCGGACAGCTTGATTATGATACCACAGCAGATACAGTTTGTCAACAGGTTTTTAAAACTTTTTTCAAGTTTTTCGCATTTTGTTCAGTAATAACCTTATAACAACGTTTCTTCTGCGATGGGAGTATCTTATCATATTGAAAAGAGTGTGTCAAGGGGTTGTAATACTTTTGGGAAGATGCACAAGGCGGAATGTGTCGAGACGTGCAGGTTGACGAGAGAGTTTAAAAGCAGGCGTATAGATAGCAGGCCGATGCAAGCATCGGCCCTTACAGAACAGTGAGTTATATTTCAAGCAGCTGCACCCTCATCCATGCCAGTATCTTACGTTCACGGCGAGAGATTTGGACTTGGGTGCTGCCAAGGATCCTGGCGGTCTCGGTTTGAGTGCGGTTGCCAAAGAACCGCAGACGGATCAGTTCCCTATCCTTGGGTTCCAGCTTGTCCATCACCTCGCGCAGGCCGATGCGGTCCGCCAGTGTTTCCTCCGGCGAGTCCACAGGCACATCCCATTCACGGTTGCCGTCCTCATCATTGCTGGGTGTAAGAGACAGTGCAGGCAGCGAGGCGCGTATGGCCAGAGCGATCTGTTCCGGGGTAGTCTGTAGGATTTCAGCCAGCTGGGCTACGCCGGGTTCCTGGCCGGTATGTTTTAGGCAGCGTTCCCGCTCAGCGTTGACCTTCAGGCCCAGTTCTTTTAAGGATCGGCTGACCTTAACGGTTCCGCCATCCCGGAACAGCTTTTTGATCTCGCCCAAAATCACGGGCACCGCATAGGTGGAGAAGCACACCCCGCGGGTGGTATCAAACCCGTCAACCGCTTTCACCAATCCCAGGCAGCCTGCGGCGTACAGTTCCTCGTACTCGATACCCCGGCTTTTGAATCGCCCGGCGCAGGCATGGACAAGGCCTAAGTTCTTCTCAATAAATTCCTCACGTGGCATGGTTTGGATGGTCTGGGCTGGCATAGGCAGAATCCTCCTTACAAATATGTAAAGGTCATCTGCGAGTGTCCAGCCGTTTGGTAAGTGTCACGCGGGTGCCACGCCCAGGCCGCGAGGAGACATGTACCTTATCCATAAAGCTCTGCATCACGGCAAAACCTAATCCGGCGCGTTCCTCGGGGTCGCCGGTGGTGTACATAGGCTGCATGGCTTTTTCTACATCAGCGATGCCAACGCCGCGGTCGGTGACGGTGATGCGCACCATGCCGCCCTCATAGAGGGCCGCCGTCAAGGTGACAGGGCCGATCCCCTCCGGATAGGCGTGCACGATACAGTTGGTGACAGCCTCGGACACAGCAGTTTTGAGGTCAGCCAGCTGCGGAACGGTGGGGTCAAGCTGAACAAGGAACGCTGCCAGCGCCGCACGGGCAAAGCCCTCATTGACAGAACGGCTGGCAAAGGTGATCTTTACCTGATTGAGCATCTTCATGGCAGTTCTCCTTTACGCGTAGGTTATGCGGGCCAGGTCCAGCATGCGGCGCACGGCGGGCGGTGGGTTTTGCACGGTCAGACGGCCGCCCAGGGCCGAGATGTGCCGCCCACGGCCGAGGATAAGCCCGACACCGGAGGAATCCATAAAGGTGACGCCCGAAAAATCCAGCGTCAGCAGCTCCGGCAGACGGTCGTCCACCTGGGCGTCGATTTCCCGCCGGATGGATTGGGCGGCGTGGTGGTCGATCTCGCCGCTTAAATACGCCGCCAGCGTGCCGCTGCCCGGCACAAAACAAACCTTTGCCATAGTGCTTGCCCCTTTTACTTTTAAATAGAAAAAGCCTGTACCATTACGATACAGGCTTCAAGGTGCATATTTTGTTAAAACAGGGCGGTGACGCGTTAATTTTCTGCCTCTTTGAGCATCAGCGGCCTAGCTTCGGCGGCCAGGTAGAGCGAGCCGCAGACGACCACACCGGCAAGGTTGTTTTCCTCGCAGTAGTCGAGGGCCTTGTGCAGGGCTTCAGGCACGCTGGCGGCGGCTTCGGCATCCAGGTGGAAGCGGGCTTCCTTTTGCAGGGCCTCGGCAGAGAGGGCGCGGGGGCAGGCGGGCGTGACGGTGAACACTTTGGCAAAGCAGGGTGCCAGGTCGGACAGCATGGCCTTGTAGTCCTTATCGGCCAGCATGCCCATGACGCCCACGAGGTTTTCCTCATACTCGGCTTTGGTCAGCGTTTCGGCCAGGACCCTGGCACCGTCCGGGTTATGGCAGCCGTCCAGCAGCAGCAGCGGATGGCGGCGCATGACCTCGATGCGGGCAGGCATATGGGCGCTGCTCAAGCCCTGCTCAATGGCATCGTCGGAGATGTCGTAGCCGAACTCCCGCCAGAGGGCGAGGGCGATCTCCACAGCCATAGCGGCGTGGTTGGCCTGATGGGCGCCGGGGAACTGCAGGCTGGCCTTGTAACCGCCGTAGTCGATGCGGTTTTCCAGGCGCTTGCCACGCAACAGGCGGATGTCGTCCATTTCGGGCGTGATGATGACGGTGTTCGTTTCGGCCGCAGCACCCAGGATGGGGCCCATGGCCTCGGCGGGCTGCTCGGGGTAATTGACAACGGCACAGCCCTCTTTGATGATACCGGCTTTTTCGGCGGCGATCTTGTCCAGCGTATCACCGAGGATCTCGGTGTGGTCGAGGCCGATTTTTGTGATGGCGGCCACCAGCTTGTTGGGCACGATGTTGGTCGCATCGCAGCGGCCGCCCAGGCCGGTCTCCAGCACGACAAGGTCGCACTTTTCGCGGGCGAACCAGAGCAGCGCCAGCGCAGTGACAGCCTCAAACTGGACAGGGATCTCGCCGCCCTCCAGTTCGATGGCATCGATGGCGTCCAGCACCTTCTGGGCCAGGTTGGCCAGGGTGCGGGGCGGGATCATCTCGCCGTCGATCTGGAACCGCTCACGGAAATCCACCACGTAGGGGCTGATGGTCAGGCCGGTCTTGTAGCCGGCAGCGGTCAGGATGGACGAGGTCATGGCGGCCAGGCTGCCTTTGCCGTTGGTACCCGCAATGTGGATGCACTGCAGGTCTTTTTCCGGGTTGCCCAGGTGATCCATCAGGTTTTGCATGCGGGCCAGGCCGGGTGCCCCCTGCCCCAGGCGCGGCAGAGCGTGCAGTGCTTCGATTGCCTGTTGGGTGGTCATGCTTCGTCTTCCTCCTCGTTGTTGTCCTCGCCTTGGGCCGCACGATGGGCGGCACGGCGGGCCAGACGTTCGTGTTCGCGCTGACGCAGAGCTTCCTGCTCGGCGCGCAGTGCTTTGTTTTCGCGTTTCACCTGATAAAACGCCGTAGTAGCGCGTAAAATCAAGAGAATAATCAGGGCCACAAACAGCCCTGCGATGGCACCGGCCATATCGATCCACACGTCGGTGACAGACGAGGTGCGGTTGGGGATGGAGATTTGGATGGTCTCATCCATGAGGGCGGTGCTCATGCCAGCCAGCAGGGGCCAGCTGATATGCCGAACAAAATGCCGGGTGTAGACCCGCAGGCAGAGCATCAGCAGGAAACCTTCGAGCATGAACTCGGAGAAATGCGCCAGCTTGCGGATGATATGCTCGGACAAGGGGCCGAGGCCGAACTTGCCCAGGAAGCCGTTGACCAGCGTGGTAACGGCCTGGCTGCGGGCAGACGAGACTTCGCCTGTCTGCATGGAATTGCGGAAGATAAAGAGGATACAGGCCAGCAGCGCCGCCGTAAAGATAACGCGGAACGCGATGAGCCAGTGGGATGTTTTTTGTTGTTGCATAGTGCTCCTTTTATGTGAGGACTCCTCTTTTGAAACATTATTATAGCACCTAAGGGGTGGGAGGGCAAGTGTACGAGCAAAGAAAAAGGCTCCCCTTTGAGGGGAGCGCAAGCTATTTTACCCTAACACCATCGTCAGCAGCAGCGCATACAGCGGCAGGGTCAGAATACTGGAGAGGGTGGAAAATACCACTGCACCGGCGGCAAGTTCTTCATCGTGGTGGAACTGGATGGCAAACATCGTGGTGATGGCGGCGCAGGGGCAGGCTTCCAGCAGCAGCACGATAGTAGGCACGGTGCCGTGCAGGCCCAGCAGGGCGAAGATCAGCAGCTCCACCGCCGGGACACCCAGCATACGCACGCCCCAGGTTAGGAA
Source organism: uncultured Oscillospiraceae bacterium (assembly GCA_900539695.1). Taxonomy (GTDB): domain Bacteria; phylum Bacillota; class Clostridia; order Oscillospirales; family Ruminococcaceae; genus Gemmiger. The sequence goes on along the minus strand of UQDG01000051.1, from coordinate 834 downwards.
GAGGTTCTTATTTTTCAGCAGCTTTTTCAGGTCGCTGGAGGCGATGGTCGCGCCGGTGATGATCATGGACAACGGAGTGTTCATATCACCGATGGCACCGATGGGGCCGGTGAGGACTTCCGGCAGCGGGATGCGGGCCAGGTAAATGATAAGGCCCGCCACTACCGCAATGATGCAGGGGCAGGTAACCACGGCTTTCACGGTCTGCTTAGGGTCGACCTGACCGGAGACGACCACGTAGCCGATGGTCCAAATCAAAATATTAAAGATAGTGACAAAACCGCTGGCGTAGAGCAGGCCTTCGCTGCCGAACAGCGCCTTGATAAGTGGGAAACCCATGTACCCGGCGTTGGAGAACGCACAGGCGAACCACAGGATGGCGCGGGCGTCCTTTTGCACCTTGAAGCTTGCCAGAAATGCCACACCCAGGCCCACCAGCAGCACCAGAGCGCCCAGGCCGAAGGCCAGCATCAGGTTGTGGAAGGTAGCGGGATCGTACTCGACCATATAGCTGTCCAGCACCATGGCCGGGACGACCAGGTACAGCAGCAAATTGGCCAGGACGGATTTTTCTTTGGGTTTGAACACGCCCGCTTTGCAGCAGACCGCACCGGCCAGGATCATAAGCAGCAGCTCCGCCACCTGCTTGGCCGTGATGACAGCAAGTTCCATAGTTTGTCTTCTCCCTCTTTTGCGTGGTTGGCATACACATATACTATATATTTTTTGTGGTGTGGTTGTCAATAAATGGTTGGTGTGGTATGCTGTTTTTAATTAATGGCAATACCGCATAATTCTAAGTGCCGATACGGCGAGCGAGGTGCGGCAACTGCT
>UQDG01000050.1 GCA_900539695.1 uncultured Oscillospiraceae bacterium | reverse complement strand
TGCTTGAACAATTTTTACTTCAAAATATTGTCTAACTTTTGGGGGTCACTTCACTCCAAAGCGCAGGGCTGTTTTTGTTTAGTATTTATTTGGGAGCTTGCAAACTCCTATGCAGTGCCTCCCGCAAATTCTGCGGCAGGGCGGGCAGGGAGGTGCCGCTGCCGGCGCTGCAGCACAGGGCAATCAACCCGCCGGTCACGGTGCAGAAGATCGAGGTGCGGCAAGCGTCCATCGTCAAGTCGGGGTCGATCTCCCCGGCGGCCTGCAGGCGGGCCACCAGCGCATCGGTCAGGGCAGTCAGCTGGCTGCGACATGCGTTGGTACATTCGGGCGAAGCGGCCTGCTGGCCAAAGCTGACGGCCAACAGCCGGTAGGTGCTCATCCGCTGGGCGGCAACCTCCTGCAAATAGTCCACCAGCTCATTCTCCAAATCGACCAGCGTGCGGCAGCGGTCAAACCGGGCGGCGATGCGCTCGTTCTCCTGCGCAAAGCAGTAGCGGGCCACGCCCTGCAAAATCTCTTCTTTCGAGGAAAAATATTCGTACACGGTGCCTTTGCCGATGCCCGCGGCGTCGGCCAGCTGCTGGATGGTCATAGCGGCGGGGCTGACGCCCTGAGACGTTAAGGCCAGCGCGGCTTCGTATACTTTGGCTTTGCGCTGTGCATGGCTGTCAGGGGTCATTTCGCATCCTCCTTCGGGGGCAGCAGGGTGGTCTCAAAAGTGGGTTCCGCTTCGGCGTCGGCGGCAGGCTGGGCTGCACCGGCGCGGCGGGCGGCAAACTCTGCCGCAAATTCGGCGGCGTCATCGGGCAGATCGTCCATGCCATCGTCGCCCACGTCAATGTTCACCGGCGGCTTGCGGTAGAACAGGTCGTACATCACGGGCACGATGAACAGCGTCATCAACGTGGCATAGGTCAGGCCGCCAATGATTACGATGGCCATACCCTTGCTCATTTCGCTGCCCACATCCTGGCTGAACAGCATCGTTACCATAGCCAGCACGGTGGTCAGGGTGGTCATCAAAATGGGGCGCATACGGGTACGGCCGGTGGCTACCAGCGCGTCGGTACGCTCCAGCCCGCCAATGCGCAGCTGATTGGCGTAGTCCACAAAGACGATGCCGTTGTTGACGACAACGCCCATCAAAACCAGGAAGCCCATCAGCGAGATCAGCGAAAGCTGTTCGCCGGCAATCATCAGCCCCAGCATGCCGCCGGTAAAGGCCAGTGGAATCGTAAACAGCACGATGAAGGGCGACAGCAAACTCTGGAACTGCGCCACCATAACAAAGTAGACGAAGATCAGCGCCAGGGTCATCATAAGCACCATCTGCTGCAGCATCTCGGCCACCTGGGTGGTTTCACCGGCCAGCTCGGCGGTCACGCCGTCGGGCAGATCCAGCGCGGCCAGCTTCGGCTCCACCTCGCGGGAGAGCAGGGTGGTGTTGTAGCCGTCCACGGTCTCGCTGGTCACGCTCATCTTGCGGGAGCCATTCTCGCGGGCGATGGAAACAAAGCCTGCGCTGGTGGTGCGGGTGGCAAACTCGCCCAGGGTATGGGTCTCGGTTACGCTGCTGCCGTCCTCATCGGTGGTGGTCGTCTCAAATTCCATGTTGAACAGGCTGTCCAGATCCGGCGTTTCGGTCTTGTCCACGATGGTCACGGTGTAGTTGGTGCCGTTGGCTTTCAGTGTGGTGGCGGTGGTATCGGTGGTCAGTTTGGCGGCTACCTGCTGGTAGACCTGCGCTACGGTCAGGCCCATCCGCATGGCTTTGTCCTTGTCGATGGAGATGTTGATCTCCTCGTCGCCGTTCTCCTGGCCGTCGCTGGCGTTGGCGATTCCGTCCACGCTGTTCAACAGGTCGACCACCTGCCCGGCGGCAGTGTTCAAATCGTTCAGGTCGCTGCCGTACAGGTCGACCTCGATACCGCTGCCGGAAAGTGCGCTCATGTCCATCATGCCGTTGGCATTCACGGTCACTTCGCAGGGCAGGGAGGCGGTGGCATCGGTGATCTGTTCTTGAATTTCGCTGCCCCGGCGGGCACCCTCATCGGTCAGCAGTACATAATAGGTAAAGGTTGTGTTGTCCACGGCGGCATCACTGCCCATCATGGACACCATGCTGTTGCCGCCGGACATGGCGCCCACGGTCTGTACGCCGTCAAGGGCGCTCACGGCGTCCATTACAGCATCGGCGGTGGCAAAAGCGTCGTCCTTGGCGGTGTCGTCGGCCACGTCCACGGTGATGGAGAGCTGGTTGCTGCCCATATCGGGGATCATGACAATGCCCATGGTGGCAATGCGCCACACCGACAGCACCAGCAGGCCGATAGCCAGCCCCAGGGGCAGGGCCTTGACTTTCAGGCAGAAGCGCAGGGCTTTCTCGTAGCCGTCCAGCAGCTTGTCAAACAGCGGGTGCTTGACCTCTTTTTGGGTGCGCAGTACGGTGGAACCCGCGCAGGGCACCACGGTCAACGCCACGATCAACGAGGCCAGCAGGCTGAAGGTGATAGTCAGTGCCATATCGGTGAGCAGTTCGCGCACCATGCCGGTGGAGAAGATCATCGGCAAAAATACGCAGATGGTGGTCAGGGTCGAGGAGATGATGGAACCCGATACCTGCCGGGCACCCTGAACCGAAGCCCGCGGGGCCGGTACGCCGCGCCCACGCAGACGGTAGATGTTCTCGATGACAACGACCGAGTTATCCACCAGCATGCCGATGCCCAGCGCCAGGCCCGACAGACTAAGGATATTGAAGGTGATGCCGGTGAAATACATCATCACGATGGCAAACAGCACGCTCAGCGGCATCGAAATGGCGACGACCAGCGTTGGGCGCAGGTCCTTCAGGAACAGTGCCAGCACCAGAATGGCCAGCACGGCGCCTTCCACCAGGTTGGACAGCACGCTCTTGACGATCATGCGGATGTAGTCACCCTGGTCCATGATGGTGGTCAGGTGCAGGCCGTCCTTGCCGTCCATCAAAGTCTGCATGGCGGCGGTGCTGGCGGAGGACACGGCTGAGGTGGACGCGGTGGAACTCTTGTAAATGGAGAGCAGCACCGCGCGGTTGCCGCCCACCTTGGCGTAGCTGTCGTCGGCGTTGTCGGTGATCTCTACGTCCGCCACGTCGGACAGGCGCACATCACCGATGCCGTCAATGCTGCACAGCACCATGCTTTTCAGTGTGTCGGCGCTGTCGAAGGTGTCGCCCACCTTTACAATGTAGCGGTTGTCATCGCCCTCGCCGCCCTCAATATACCCGGCGGGCATCGAGAAGTTCTGGGCGGAGATCAGCTGTTTCAACGTGTTCATGTTCAGCAGCTGGTCCAGGTTGGCGCTTTTCAGCGCTTCTTCGCGGGCAGAATCGTATTCTTCCTGCGCGGCGTCCAACTGCGCTTTGCCGGATTCCAGCTGGGTACGGCCGCTTTCCAGCTGGAATTCGCCCAGCTGCAGCTGGGCCTCGCTGCCGCTTAAAAGCAGCTGTACGGCCATATCGGCCAGGCTGGGGTCCACGGGGTTCTCTTCCAGATTCTCCAGCATCGTCTGCAGCTTGCCGCGCTGGTCGTTCAGCTGGGCCAGCATCGTCTGGGCCTTGGTCAGCTGGTCGTTCAGGCTGGAGATGGTGGATTGCAGCGTCTTGCGCAGTTCCTCGGTGCTGCTGTTCAGGCTGGACTCGGCGTCCTTGCGGGCGTTCAGCAGCACGGTAGCGTTCTGCAAAGCGGTGTGGGTGGTGGACAGGGTGTTCACCATGTCGCTGTAGCCGGTCAGGGCATCGCGGTTGGCGGTGGCCGTGGTCAGCTGGGTCTGCAGGGCGGTCTGCTGGTCGCGCTTGGCCTGCAGCTCCTCGTCGGTGGCACCGCTGTTGATGTCGTTGGCGATTTCATTGTCCAACTGCTGAATTTGCAGCGTAAGCGCCGTAATCTGAATGTTCAGCGCGGCATTGGCCTGCTCGATGGTGGCATCGCCGGTCAGCGGCGCGGCAGCGGCCTGGATGGCGGCATCGGCGCGGTCGATGGAGGCGATCATGGCAGCCATCTTGTTAAGGTCGCTCTTGGCTTCTTCCAGATTGGCGGGCAGGGCGGCGGCGTTGTACTCGCTGTCGTACTGGGCCAGAATTTGCTTGCAGCTGGCAAACAGCGCGTCATCGATGGGCAGGGTGACCTCCGGCAGGCTGGACGGATCGGTCTTCAGGCTGCCCAGTTGTTGGTTGGCCTTGTCCAGCTGGCCTTTCAGGTCGGCGATCTTCTGCTCCAGCGTGGGGATCTGGTCGTCCAATTGGGTAATGGCGTCCCGCAGCTGCTGGGTGATGTTGGATTTCTGGGTGTTCAGCTGGCTTTTGCCGCTGTCCAGCTGCGCTTGGGCGTCGTCCAGTTGGGCCAGACCTTCGTTGATTTTGGCGCGGTTCTCGTCCAGCTGGTCCTTGGCTTCGGCCAGCCGGTCACTGACTTTCACCAGCAGCTTGTCGTTCACCTCATCGATCTTGTCCTGATCGAGGGTGATCTGCACGGTCTGCTTCACCAGGCCGGTGGCGGAAACGCTGGCTACGCCGTCCACGCGCTCCAGTTGGGGCAAGATCGTGTCGTTGATGTAGTCGGACAGCTCGTAGATGTCCATGCCCTCGCAGTCCACAGCCACGTACTGGGTGGCCATCATATCGGGGCTGATCTCGATCAGCGTGGGAGTGCTGGCCATGTCGGGCAGGGTGTCGCCCAGCTGGTTCACGGCCGTGCTGGCCTTGACCATGGCGCTGTCCATGTCGGTATCTTCCTGGTATTCCAGAAAGATAAGGCTGTAGTTCTCGTTGCTTTGGCTGGTCACGTTTTTCACGCCGTTCAGCGTGGAAAGGCTGTTTTCCAGCGGCTGGGTCACATCGGCCTCCACCTGTTCAGGGCTGGCGCCGGGGTAGGTGGTCATTACCAGCAGGTAGGGCAGGTTCATCGAGGGCAGCAGATCCGTTTGGATGCGCAGCAGGCTGACCACGCCCAGCACCAGCACCAGTATGACCGCCACCAGAATGGTGAAGGGCTTTTTGACACTGTATTTCGGCATAGGTTGAAAAGATCCTTTCTTGGGCTTACAAAAACCGACCGACCGGTCGGTCGGAGACGATGCCAGTATAGCACAAACGTTAGCCGTGTACAACGGAGGAGAAAAAAATTCACATTTTGGGTGGCACTTGCGGGCCGATGGCGGGCATCGGCCCCCTACAATATGATAGCCGCTCTTGCCGTAGAGGCGGATGCTTGCATCCGCCCGCTTTTATGCTATAATACCTTAGGCAATACCGCACAATTCTAAGTGCCGATACGGCGAGCGAGGTGCGGCAGCTGC
>UQDG01000049.1 GCA_900539695.1 uncultured Oscillospiraceae bacterium | reverse complement strand
AGCTGCCGCACCTCGCTCGCCGTATCGGCACTTAGAATTATGCGGTATTGCCATAGTTCTTTGCCGGCATTTGCTTGCAAAAAATTCCATGGCGTGGTATGATAAAGAAAATAAATTCCGTAAACCCGGAAAGGAGGCCACACCTGTGAATATTCACGAGTCGGCAGAAGATTACCTCGAAAAAATTTTGATGCTGCAGGAGCAAAAAGGCTCTGTGCGGTCCATCGACATTGCGGTGGCTATGGGGTACTCCAAACCCAGTGTCAGTGTGGCTATGAAGAACCTGCGCGAGAACGGCTATATCTCGATGGACAGCGACGGCTTCATCAAGCTGGAAGCCCCCGGTATGGAGATCGCCAACCGCATCTACGGCCGCCATCGTAAGCTGACCGCTTTCTTTATCGCCCTGGGCGTCGACCCCGACACCGCCGCCAAGGACGCCTGCAAAGTCGAGCACGACCTGAGCGAAGAAACCTACAGTAAAATGATCGCCTTCGCCGAGAAGAACCACGCGGAATAACTTAAAATAAGCAAGCCCTGCGCCATCAAAAGCGCAGGGCTTGTTTTGTTTGCTTTTACTGTTTCTCCCGGCAAATCTCCTGGATGATCTCCCGCTCCACAAAATGCACTTTTTTGCCTTCGATCAGCTGGTAATCCTCGTGGCCTTTGCCGGCAAACAGGATGATGTCCCCATCCTCGGCCATCCCGATGGCGGCGCGGATGGCATCGCGGCGGTCGGTGATGCAGGTGTAAGGGGCGCCCTCCGGCATGTGGGAGGCAATTTCTTTAATAACATCCTCCGGCGGCTCAAAGTCCGGGTTGTCGCTGGTGATGATGCTGTAATCCGCAAACGCACCGGCGGCCTCGGCCAGCTCCCTGCGGCGCACCTGGGTACGCCCGCCCACCGAGCCGAACACGCAGAGCAGCTTGTGGGGGTTATAGGCCCGCAGGGTCTTCAGCGCACTGGTCAGCGCCAGGCCGTTGTGGGAGTAGTCGACGATGAAGGTCCGGCCGGGCAGTCCCTCCACGACTTCAAACCGCCCCTGCACCGGGGTGTGGGCCAGCGTTTGGGCGGCCTGGGCCGGGCTTACGCCAAAGGCCCCGCACAGCGCAATGGCGCACAGCGCATCCGACGCGCTGAACTCGCCGGGGGAGAGCACCCGCACGGCGGTGGAACTGCCGCCATGCTCGCACAAAAAGTCGATGCCCAGCGCGGTCTCACTGCGGAACTGGGCCAGCGCGGTGCCGTGGTAGTCGGCGGCGCGCTCGATGCCGTAGCTGGTCTGGTGGCCGCCAAAGCCGGTGCGCATGAATTCGCTGGTGTCGTCGTCGGCATTGTAGATCATTTCGCGAGCTTGGTAGTCCACAAACAGACGATGCTTCGCGTTTTTGTAGTCTTCGAAATCCGGGTGCTCGCCGGGGCCGATGTGGTCCTCGGACAGATTGGTGAAGGCCACTACCTCAAAGGGGATGCCGTCCACGCGGTTGTGGCGCAGGGCCTGGCTGCTCACTTCCAGCACCACATGGTGCACGTTGGCGTCCAGCATTTTGCGGAACAGCCGGTGCAGCTCCAGGCTTTCCGGCGTCGTATTGGCGGTAGCCTCGTGCACGCCCGCAATGTCCACGCCGTTCGAGCCAATGTAGGCACAGGGCAGGCCGGCCTCGGTCATGATGGCAGCGGTCAGCAGGGCGGTCGTCGTTTTGCCCTTGGTGCCGGTGATGCCGATGATGTGCAGCTGGTCAGCCGGATTGCCGTAAAAGTCGGCACCGATGACCGCCAGCGCGGCGCGGGTGTCTGCGGTGATGATTTGCGCGGCATCGGCAGGCAGATCCAGCGCATGCTCGCACAAAAAGGCGCGGCAGCCGTTTTTGTAGGCGCTGGCGGCGTAGGTGTGGCCGTCCAGCCAGGCACCCACCAGGCAGACGAACAGCGAACCGGCCGCCGCTTTGCGGGAATCGTAGGTGATGGCGGAGATCTCCGCGTCCGAAGCCCCGGTGTGGGGGATGTGCTGGACCAAATCGTTCAGTTTCATAAGAGACATCCTCTTTCTCTTCTCGCAAAAGCACCGCACACCCCCCTGCCGGTGGCGGCTGCGGTAAGTATGCGGTGCTGCGTTATGTTTTAGTTCTTTTTGGGATAATAAGTCTTAAACTTCTTGAACTGGCGGCGCAGCTGTTCCAGCACGCAGGCGTAGCGCACCGGGTTCCAGGCCAGATCCGGCTTGTACAGCAGCGAGCAGGCCTCTTTGCCCTCGGCTTTCAATTGGCGGGCGTGCTCCACCAGGGCCTTGTCCTCGGTGTAGGTAAAGGCAACCTGGGCGGGCACATGGTGCCAGAACACCTCGTTGCGGTTCAGCACGCAGTCGCTGCCGCCATTGTTCCACTTTTCCACCACCAGGCGGGCGATGTTCATGCCGGAGGCGGTGACATAGTAGTTGCTGCGGCCCTGGCGTAGGTTGATCTCAAACACGCGGAAGTCCGTCGGGTCGTCGCCCACCTTGATGTCAAAGTTGGAGAAGCCGGTGTAGTGGCAATCTTCCAGCATCCGGCGGATGTTCTCCACCAGGGGCAGGGCGGTGGTGTCCTCGGTCACGATGGCGGCATGGTTGCCCAGGCCGTGGGGGGTGTGCTCCTCGACCATCGTGTGGCCCAGGCACATGGCGCGGACCTTGCCGTTCTCGTCGGAGAAAGCAGTCAGCACCCGCATGTGGTCGTCGCCGCCCGGCACCATCTTTTGCAGGATCATCTTGTCCGGGTAGCCGCTGGCGTAGATGTCCCGCACAATTTTGGCGGCTTCGTCCGGGCTTTTGGCGGTGTAGACTTTCTTCATGCCGTCAAAGGGAAACTTCCAATAGTCTACGCTGGAAGACGGCTTGACAATGATCGGATACGCAAAGCCCAGCTTGGCAGCAGACAGCTCGCTGGCCTCCACCGGCGCGGTCAGCACCTTGGTGGTGGGGTAGGGGATGCCGAACTTGTCGCACACTTCATAGAACTCGGCTTTTTTCTGCACGGTGGTGTACAGGTCGGCGGCGGGGCCGGGGGCGATATACTCCGGCAGCTCAGCCTTGCGGCGGATGATCATGGCGGCGTAGTCGTCAGTGCAGCCGAACAGATACAGCTTTTTGCCGGTGTGCTGGGCGGCAAACTCGTGCAGGATGCGCAGCATCGTGTCCTCGTTGTCCATGTCAGGCACGGTGGTAAAGTGCACGATTTTAGAATACTTGGTGGGGGCCATGGGGTAGCGGCCGTAGGCGTAGCTTTCCACGCCGTAAGCCTCGTGGAAGGCACGGGCGAAGTTGTAGCAGTTCAGGTCAGCGCCCAAAAATACGGGGATAATCTCGGACATTATTTCCATCTCCAAATGATAAGCGGGACCGGGCGGCCCTGCTTAGAATTTACGCGTCAAATTTCTCAAAGAACTGTTCGTGCCAGGTCAGGAAGGTGTAGGCCGTCCAGATCTTGCGGCGCTCGTGCTTGGGGTCATCCAGCATGGCCAGCAGCTTATTCTGGTCAAAGTATTCCCCGGCTACGTCGCCAGCAAAACTCTTGCGAACCTTGGCGGAAAATTCCGGGTCCTCCAGCCACTTGGCAATGGGCACGGGGAAGCCTTTCTTCGTGCGGTTGGCCCAGGCATCAGGCAGGGTCTTGTTGGCGGCGGTGCGCAGCACAGCCTTGGTGTCGCCCCGCAGTTTGTAGCTTACGGGGTAGGTTTCGGCCTCGCGGAATACCTCGCGGTCGAGGTAGGGCACGCGCAGCTCCAGGCTGTGGGCCATGCTCATCTTGTCGGCTTTCAGCAAAATGTCGCCGGGCAGCCAGAGGTTCAGGTCAAGGTACTGCTTCTTTTCCAACTCGCTCAGGTCCTTCACGCGGTCATAGATCGGCGCAGCGACTTCGCGGGCCGTGGGGCCGACGCGGTACTTGGGTTTCAGGATGTCGTAGGCGTCCTTTTCCTCAAAGACGTGCGCCTGGCCGATGAACCAATCCTCGGGGCGGCCGCTGCCTTTAATAATGAAGTCGTGCCCCTTGAAGTAGGGCAGATGCTGGCTCACATCGCTGGCCAGATGGCGCACACCGGCGGGCAGGCGTTTGTACTTCTGCATCAGCGGGGTGTCGGCGTACCACTCGTAACCGGCGTAGATCTCGTCGGCACCCTCGCCGGAAAGCACCACGGTGACATGCTGGCGGGCCAGCTGGCACAGGAAGTACAGCGGCACGCTGGACGGGTTGGACTGCGGCTCATCCATGTGGTACTGGATGTCGGCAAAGGCGTCCAGGCACTGCTCCTTGGTCAGCATCTCGCGGTAGTTGTGGATGCCCAGCTTCTGGCTCAGCTCGCCGGCTTCGGTGGTCTCGTCGAATTTGTGGGTGCCGTCGGGGCTTTCAAAGCCGACCGAGAAGGTATCATCGGGCATCAGGCAGGCGGTGATATAGCTGGAATCCACGCCGCCGGACAGGAACGAGCCCAGCTTCACATCGCTGATGCGGTGGGCAGCCACGCTCTCCCGCACGCGGGCGTCAATCTCGTCCGCCGCCTGCTCGTAGGTCAGGCTGGTCTTGTGGCGGAAGTCCGCATCCCAGTAGCGCTCAATATGCATCTGGCCGTTCTTGTACTCAAACCAGTGGGCCGGGGGCAGCTTGTAGGTGCCTTTAAAAAAGGTCTCGTTCATGGCGCTGTACTGGAAGGTCAGGTAGGGGCGCAGGGCCTCGGCGTTGACCTCCCGGCGGAAACCGGGATGCTCCAGCAGGCTCTTGATCTCGCTGCCGAACAGCAGCTCCCCCTCGCTGGTCTGGGTATAGTAGAACGGTTTGATGCCGAACATATCGCGGGCGCCGTACAGGGTATTCGTCTTGGTATCGCAGACAACAAAGGCGAACATGCCGCGCAGCTTGGCGGCCAGGGCGGTGCCGTATTCCTCGTAGCCGTGCAGGATGACCTCGGTATCACAGTGGGTCTTGAAAATGTGACCCTTGGCCTGCAGCTCGGTGCGCAGGTCCATAAAGTTGAAGATCTCGCCGTTGAAAACGACGACAACGGTGCCGTCCTCGTTATACATGGGCTGCTTGCCGGCAGCCAGGTCGATGATGCTCAGGCGGCGGAAGCCCAGGGCTACGGCGTTTTCGGGGGTGTCACCGCTCAGGTGGTAGCCCTCCATATCCGGCCCGCGGTGGATGATGCGGTCGGCCATCCGATGCAGGATAGCCTCACGCTCGGCGCGCATGCCGGTAAAACCAACAAAACCACACATAGTTTTTATTCCTTTCCCTTAGGGTGTATGTGGATGCTCACTACATTATATTTATAGGCTTTCCTATTGTACCACAAGAAATCCCCCCAGTACAATACAGAACCGCCAAAAACCGAAAAATGCCAACAAAAAAAGCCCCTGCTGCTGAAAAATGCGCAGGGGAGAGCCTTTACCATACAAACTGGAATTTTCAAATTAGTCTTTGCAAATAACCTTTGAACCTTCACCATCAATTACAATTCCCTGA
>UQDG01000048.1 GCA_900539695.1 uncultured Oscillospiraceae bacterium | reverse complement strand
AGCCGCCGGAGCGGTGCTTAAGCCGTCAGGCGGGAATTGTGCGGTGTTGCCATAAGCATCCTCCCGCGCCTGGCGCATTGGCAAAGCGTCCCTTACTTGCTAAAGTGCAAAAACTATGTTATACTAACCTAGCACTTCAGTAGGCTAAAGAGGAAAATGATGAAAACACTCCGCTACGCGTTTGCGCGTACCTTGCCCATTATGGCGGGTTACCTCGTGCTGGGGCTGGGTTTTGGCGTGCTGCTGCAAAGCAAAGGGTATGGCGTGGACTTACTCGGCCCCACCCACGGCCTGCCGGAACTGATCGCCGCCGCCGCGGTGGTGGGTTTGCATTGCTGGAAAAAGAATACCTTATTAAGTATTGCCGCCGGGACGGCACTGTATATGGTGCTGGTGCAGGTGGTGTTTGTGTGAGTGTTCTGTAGGGGCGGATGCTTGCATCCGCCCCTACAAACATGCGCAATAACAATAAAAAGCGAGTACCCGAAAGAAACCGGGTACTCGCTATTTTTGTATAAATTACCGTTCTTCCAGCGGCAGGTAATCCAGCGGCTGGCCGACATACTTGTACGCGGGGCGGATGATGCGGTTGGCGAACTCCACCTCTTCCACGCGGTGGGCACACCAGCCTGGTACACGGGCAATGGCGAACAGCGGGGTGAACAGATCCTCGCTGATGCCCAGCATGCGGTAGATCAGGCCGCTGAACAGGTCCACATTGGCACAGACCTTTTTGGGACCGTGCTTTTCCTCGGTAAATACCTGGGGGGCCAGGCGCTCGATGCTGCACAGCATCTCGTACTCCTCGTCGTAGCCTTTTTTGTAGGCCAGGCTCTTGGCGTGTGTTTTCAAAATTTGGGCACGCGGGTCGCTCAGGGTGTACACGGCGTGGCCCATGCCGTAAATCAGGCCGCTGCCGTCGCCACGCTCTTTGCGGATGATCTTGCGCAAGAACTCCCGCACCTCGTCGTCGTTGGTGGGATCCTCCACATTTTCCAAAATGTAGTCCAGCTGGTGCATGACCTTCAGGTTGGCGCCGCCGTGCTTGGGGCCTTTCAGCGCGCCGATGGCCGCCGAGATGGCCGCGTAGGTGTCTGTGCCGGAGCTGGACAGCACGCGGCAGGTAAAGGTCGAGCAGTTACCGCCGCCGTGGTCCGCATGCACCAGCAGACACAGGTCCAGCAGGCGGGCTTCCTCGTGGGTGAACTTCTGGTCGGCACGGTAGGTGGACAGGATATGTTCGGCCGTGCTCTGTCCCTCGGTGGGCAGGTGGAAGTACATGCTGTTGCGGTCGTAGACGCGGCGCTTGATCTGGTAAGCGTTCACCATCATGGTGGGCAGCTCGGCGATCAGGTTGATGCTCTGCCGCAGGATGTTGGGCAGGCTCAGGTCCTCGGCGTGTTCATCGTAGCTGTACATGGCCAGCACGCTTCGCGCCATCTTGTTCATCAGGTTGGGCGAAGGCGAGTTCAAGATCATATCGTCGGCAAAGCCGCGGGGCAGTTCACGGTGGTTCTCCAGCAGTTTGCGGAACTTGGCATACTGGTCCCGTGTGGGCAGAGAGCCGAACAGCAGCAGCCAGACCACTTCCTCAAACATAAAGCGGTCGCTGGCGTCGGCCTCGGCGGCCAGGGCATCCAAATCGATGCCGCGGTAGATCAGGCGGCCGGGGATGGGCACGATGGTGCCGTCTTCCTTTTTGTCATAGCCAACAACGTTGGACACGTTGGTGATACCGGCCAGCACACCGGTGCCGTCCAGGTTGCGCAGGCCACGCTTGACGCCCATCTGGTCCGCCAAATGCGGGTCCAGCGTGGCATTATGCTCTACATATTCATGGCAGAGCAGTTCCAGTTCTTCCGGCTCCAGTGCCGGTACGTCCGGGTAATACATCGGCAGACCCCTCTCTACTTGCATATTTATACACGCACACAAATTTCCCGTTCCTGCACCGCAGGCACCCACCGCGTGGGTGATTGCTACAATAATATAATATCCTTGGAGTTTCGTCAAGAAAAACTTAAAATATTACCACAATAGCCAAAGTACGGCTTTATTTTATTAAGCTGATAGGCGTTTTGACACGGTCTGTATAAAAAACCGCGTTGACAAACCGGCCCAAAGCAGATATAGTTGTAGTATATTGCAGCATTTTCGCTGCGTAAGGCCCCCTTGTGCAGGGAGCCTTTCAAAAAGCACAGGGAAGGGGAACGTATTTTTATGAAAGCAGTACTGATCCCAGGCGATGGAATTGGCCGCGAGATTGCCGAAAGCGTGCGTGCCGTCTCGGCCGCACTGAACACCGACATTGAATGGCAGGAGTGTGAGGCCGGTGCCGAGTACGCCGAAGTCAGCGGCGAGTTGATCGCCCCCGGCACGCTGGACGCCATCGAGGCGTGCGGCTGGGCACTGAAAGGCCCTACGGCTACGCCCATCGGCAAGGGCTTCCGCAGCATCAATGTGCAGCTGCGTCAGCGCTTTGCCACCTACGCCAACCTGCGCCCTGTGCACACGCTGTCGGGCGTACCTACCCGTTTTGAGAACGTTGACCTCGTCATCGTGCGCGAGAATACCGAGGACCTGTATAAGGGCATCGAGTACATGCTCACCGACGACATCGCCAACGGCGTCAAGCTCATCACCCGCCCGGCCTGCGAGAAGATCTGCCGCTTTGCCTTTGACTACGCCCGGAAAAACGGCCGCAAAAAGGTCACCGCTGTGCACAAAGCCAACATCATGAAGCTGACCGACGGCCTGTTCCTGCGCACCTTCCGCGAAGTGGCCGAGGATTACCCCGACATCGAGGCCAACGACTGCATCATCGATGCCCTGTGCATGAAGCTGGTGCAGCGCCCTGAGCAGTTCGACGTGCTGGTCGCCCCCAACCTCTACGGTGACATCATCAGCGACCTGTGCGCCGGTCTGGTGGGTGGCCTGGGCTTCGCGCCCAGCGCCAACATCGGAGATAAAACGCGCATTTATGAGGCTGTCCACGGCTCCGCCCCCGACATTGCAGGCCAGGACAAGGCCAACCCCAGCGCTATCCTGATGGCCTTTGCCATGATGCTGAATGACCTGGGTATGACCGACAAGGCCGACAAGCTCAACGCCGCCATCCAGGCCCAGGTGGCCGAGGGCAAGGTCATCACCGCAGACATCGGCGGCACGGCCGGCACCAAGGAATTTACCCAGGCCGTTATCGCCCGGCTGTGATTTTTTAAAATGAAAGGCAAGGAGAGAAGCCTATGAAACTGCACGATACCGGCGTATACCTCGTCCACGGCGTGCCACAGGCCGAAGCCCCGGCAGGCTTCACGCAGGAGCAGGCCAAGCAGGGCACCATCGCCTACGGCATCTTAAAAGCACATAACACCGGCGATTCCATGCAGGACCTGCGCATGAAGTTCGACTCGATGACCAGCCACGACATCACCTATGTCGGCATCATCCAGACGGCCCGCGCCTCCGGCATGAAGGAATTCCCGCTGCCCTACGTCATGACCAACTGCCACAACAGCCTGTGCGCCGTCGGCGGCACCATCAATGAGGACGACCACCAGTTCGCCCTCTCCGCCGCCCACAAATACGGCGGCATCTACGTTCCGCCGAACATGGCCGTCATCCACAGCTATAACCGGGAAATGATGTCCGGCTGCGGCCGCATGATCTTAGGCTCTGATTCCCACACCCGCTACGGCGCCCTGGGCACCATGGCTGTGGGCGAGGGCGGCGGTGAGCTGGCCAAGCAGCTGGTGGGCCGCACCTACGATATGGCCTACCCCGGCGTGGTGGCCATCTACCTGACCGGCAAACCCAACCCCGGCGTCGGCCCCCATGATGTGGCGCTGGCGCTGGTGGCTGCCACCTATGCCAACGGCTACGTGAAAAACAAGGTCATGGAGTTCGTCGGCCCCGGTATGGCCAACCTCTCCGCTGACTACCGCAACGGCATCGACGTCATGACCACCGAGACCACCTGCTGGTCCTCCATCTGGCAGACCGACGATGTGACGAAAGAATATTTCGCGCAGCACAATCGCCCCGAAGCCTACAAAGAGCTGAAACCCGCCGACGTGGCCTACTATGACGGCTGCATCGAGCTGGACCTCTCCACCGTCGAGTGCATGATCGCGCTGCCGATGCACCCCAGCTATGCCTACCCCATCCGCGAACTGAAAGCCAACGCTAAAGAGATTCTGCAGGCGGCCGAGGACCAGGCCAACAAGCAGCTGGGCGGCAAGGTCCACATGGACCTGGTGGGCAAGATCTGCCCCGATGGCCGCATCTACGTGGAGCAGGGCGTCGTCGCTGGCTGTTCCGGCGGCACCTATGAAAACATCTGCGCGGTAGCGGACATCATCCGCGGCAAGAGCTGCGGCAACGGTGAGTTCAAATTCAGCGTCTACCCGGACAGCATGCCCACCTATCTGGAGCTGGTCAAAAACGGCGCGGTAGCGGATATTGTTTCCGCAGGCGGCATCTTCCGCGAGTGCTTCTGCGGCCCCTGCTTCGGCGCAGGCGATACCCCCGCCAACGGCGAGTTCTCCATCCGCCACACCACCCGCAACTTCCCCAACCGCGAGGGCTCCAAGCCCGGCGAGGGGCAGATCAGCGCGGTGGCCCTGATGGACGCCCGGTCCATCGCCGCCACCGCCGCCAACGGCGGCTACCTGACCGCCGCCAGCGAGCTGACAGACGTGGAGTACACCACTCCGGACTACCACTTTGACCAGGGCGTTTACGACAAGCGCGTCTACAATGGCTGGGGCCGCCCGGAGCCGGACTACGAGCTGAAGTTCGGCCCCAACATCAAGGATTGGCCCGAGCAGCCCGCCCTGTCCGACGACCTGCTGGTCAAGATCGTCAGCTACATCACCGACCCCGTCACCACCACCGACGAGTTGATCCCCTCGGGCGAGACTTCGTCCTTCCGCTCTAACCCGCTGCGTTTGGCGGAGTTCACCCTCTCCCGCAAGGACCCCGCCTACGTGCCTAACGCTAAGGCCGTGAAGGCTTTGGATAACGAGCGCCTGGCGGGCGAAGTGCCTGATGAAATTACGGTGGTTTACACCCAGGTCAAGGCGCTTGGCTACCACCCGGACGCAGCCCACACCAACATTGGCTCGGCCATCTTCGCCAACAAGCCCGGCGATGGCTCCGCCCGTGAGCAGGCCGCCAGCTGCCAGCGCGTGCTGGGCGGCGCCGCCAACTTTGCCTGCGAGTACGCCACCAAGCGCTACCGCTCCAACTGCATCAACTGGGGCATGCTGCCCTTCCTGCTGGACACCCCCAACGTGCTGGACAACGGCGACTATGTCTACCTGCCCGGCATCCGCAAAGCCCTGCTGGAAGCCGCCGATGAGATGACGGCCATCGCCGTCAAGCCCGACGGCGGCCTGGTAGAGTTCAGGGTCCGCCTGGGCGCTATGACCGACGCCGAGAGACAGATCTTGGCCGATGGCTGCCTGATCAATTATTATAAGAACCACTAAAACAAAACTCCCTGCCCGAATGGGCGGTGTTCGTAAGGCAGCGAACAGCCACAGCAGCTTGCACTGCTGTGGCTGTTCTTGTAGTTTATCCGGCCATATGATAATATGGAGCCGAACAGACCTGCAAATCGAAATTTTTATATGTAAAGGAGAAACGAATGAAACTACTTGTGATAGATATACAAAAAGGAATAACA
>UQDG01000047.1 GCA_900539695.1 uncultured Oscillospiraceae bacterium | reverse complement strand
ATGTCCCTTTTAGGAACAAAGAGAAAATCAGTTTGACGATTTCAGCGGCATCGGGATCGATGATCAACTGGTGCTTGCGTGCAGGCAGCCTTTGGCCTGAAAACCACTGTCATTCAGATAGGTGCAGACCATCTGATTCAGTTTTGCGTCATCCTCCAAAACAAGAATACGAATCATTTTGCTTCCTCCATTCGTGCGTATTTCAATTCTCGTGTTGCATGATAAATCATATAAACCGCCATTGCCAAAATCATCGTGCAGACACCGGCTCCTGTGCAGGCCGTCATGATCCTTCGGGACTGTTCCGAGTCGGTGCTGCCGAACTGTGTCAGCATGGCCGTTTCCAGCGACAGCATAGATACCAGTGTAGCAGCAAGACTCACCACCTTGGCCGCAGACATGACCGGACTGCGGTATTTTCGGTATTTTACCACATTCATGACTGCGGTAATGATGTTATAAAAGGCATACATCGCCATAATGTATATCAGATAGCCGGCGTACTGAAATCCCTCGTTCTTGCGAATCACAAGCACAACGACACCAGTAAGGGAAATATTCATGACCATCAGAATCATACCGCATAAGCGATAGCTTTGCAGCTCACCGATTCTGTCTGTGCCAAAGCCTTTTCGGTTCGCATGATGCAGCAGAAGAAAGCGCATAACGGCCAATAGGAAATAATAGACTGCCAGCGTCCCGAACCAAACGGAATGATACCGGAGGCCGAATGTGAATTTCATCACGGCATATATCACATTAAGGCCGAGGGAAAGATAGAGAGATATATGCAGCTTGAAGGAGACATCGCTGAAATAACGATGTGCCAGCGGCACCTTGTCGATGATCAACTGAGCATCTTCTTTCGCGTGTCCGGACAACAATCCAACTCTGGCACAGACCAGTGACAAGCTGTACGCAGAAAAGACATACGCCGGAATGGCAATCCAGTCCTCTTTATGTCCGCCTGCAAATGTGTAGATCAGCAGTACGGCCGCAACAGGAATACTGAGAAGCGTCATCCACGGTTTGGGGAAAAAGAGCTTTCGTAACAGCCGTTTGAATTGTTCCATTCTTTTTGCTCCCTCTGCTTATAGTGATTATATCATATAAAAGCAGCATTGCCGCAATGTTTGAGAATTGTTTGAGAATTGTTAATTCGCTCAGGAAATAAAAAATCGGGCAGCGGCTGAAAAGCCGCTGCCCATTAAACGGATTTGATTTATTTAATGCCCTTGACCAGCGGAATCAGGCACAGGAGCAGGACGATACCTATGCTGTTCTTGCTTTATCCGTTTCATTCTGCACTGTTAACGTTAAAGCAAAAGACCAGAGTTGTAAAGCCTTTTGGCTAAATAACTCTGGCCTTTTTGTTGGGCTTGTGCAACAGCCCCATGCAAATTAAAATAATAATTCCGCTATCTATGCGCAGAGCAACGCGGAGCGCATTTTTGATCGTTGTACGGTCGGATAAGCTGTGAAACCAACGCCGCCGTGCAGGGGGGGGGGGGCTGCGCGGCGGCGTTGGTTATGAAAAGGAGAATAATATGAGGAAGCAGAAAAAGTCGGTTTAACCCATAGTTACCTGCACCGTTACCTCGGTCCCGGCGGCAGCCAGCGGCAGCACATTGCCGCAGATGGCCTTGCCGTCTACGGTAACCGCCTTGACGCCGTGCTGAACCCCGGCGGCGTTGTCCACCGTGATGCGATACTCTGCGCCACGGAAGCGGCGGGTGACCGTGTAGCCGGTCAGGGTGTGGGGGATGCAGGGGTCCACCCGCAGGCCGTCCAAGGTGGGCTGGATGCCCAGAATGTACTGACTGATGTTGAAGAAGGTCCATGCTGCCGTGCCGGTCAGCCAGCTGTTTTTGGCTTCGCCGAAGGTGGGGGCGTCCTTGCCTGCCACCATCTGGCTGTAAACGTAGGGTTCGGTGCGGTGGATCTCAGAGATGTCCTCGATGTAGGCGGGGCAGGTCTTGCGGTAGACCGCAAAGGCGCGGTCGCCGTGACCCAGCGTTGCCTCGGCGCAGCTGATCCACGGGTTGTTGTGGCAGAAGATACCGGCGTTCTCCTTGTATCCCGGAGGATAGCTGGAGATCTCGCCCAGATTCAGCTGATAGCCGGTGTAGGCGGGCTGCAGCAGCACCACACCGTATTTGGTGTCCAGCCGCTCCTCCACGCTGGCAAGCGCCTGCGCGGCCTGTCCGGTCTCCCTGCCGATGCCCGCCATGACGCACATGCCCTGTGGCTCGATAAAGATCTGACCCTCGGCGCACTCCTTGCTGCCGATGGGGTTGCCGAAAGCATCGTAGGCACGGCGGAACCACGCGCCATCCCAGCCTGCAGTCAGGACGGCCTGCTCCACCGCGTCAATGCTCTGGCGGGCGGCGGAAGCCTCGGTGTCAAGGCCCAGATGGTCGCACAGCTCGGCGTATTCGTGGCCGTACTTAACGAACATGCCCGCAATGAACACGCTCTCCGCCACAGGACCCTCGCTGGGCCCGGTGATCTGGAAACTCTCGCCCGGGTGCTCGGAGAAGCAGTTCAGGTTCAGGCAGTCGTTCCAGTCCGCACGCCCGATGAGCGGCAGACCGTGGGGACCCAGATGGGTGCAGGTAAAGTTGAAGCTGCGGCGCAGGTGCTCCATCAGGGGCTGCGCCTTGGCGGCATCGTTGTCAAAGGGAACCTGCTCCTCCAGAATGGACCAGTCGCCGGTCTCCCGCAGGTAGGCGGCGGTACCGGCAATGAGCCACAGCGGGTCATCGTTGAAGCCGGTGCCGATGTCCCGATTGCCCTTTTTGGTCAGGGGCTGGTACTGGTGGTAGGCGCTGCCGTCCTCGAACTGGGTGGCGGCGATATCCAGAATGCGCTCCCGGGCACGGGAGGGGATGATGTGCACAAAGCCCAAAAGATCCTGACAGCTGTCCCGGAAGCCCATGCCGCGTCCGGTGCCGCTTTCGTAATAGCTGGCAGAGCGGCTCATGTTAAAGGTGACCATGCACTGGTACTGATGCCAGATATTGACCATGCGGTTCAGCTTTTCCTCGCCGGATTCCAGATGGTAGGTGGACAGCAGCTCCTCCCAGTGGGTGCGCAGGGCGATGCGGGCGGCATCGATCTGTGCGTCGGTGGCGTAGCGCGCCATCATGGCGTGGGCGCGGGTCTTGTTGATGACACCCGGCGCGATGAACTTTTCCTGCTGCGGGTTTTCGATGTAGCCCAGACCGAACAGGATGCTGCGGCTTTCGCCGGGAGCAAGGCTCAGGTGGATGTGCAGCGCACCCACCGGTGCCCAGCCGTGAGCAATGCTGCCGGAACAGTGCCCGGCGCGGACGGCTTGCGGGTCTGCCGGGCCGCCGTATACCCCGCAGAAGGCATCCCGGGTGGTGTCGAAGCTGTCCACCGGGCAGTTTGCCCAGAAAACGGCGTAGTGGTTGCGGCGTTCGCGGTACTCGGTCTTGTGGTAGATGACGCTGCCTTCCACCTCCACCTCGCCAGTGGAGTAGTTGCGCTGGAAGTTGGAGCTGTCGTCCACGGCATCCCACAGGCAGAACTCTACATAGCTGAACAGGTCCAGCTCCTTGACGGCGGCGCTTTCGTTGCACACCGTCACCCGATCCAGCTCGCAGGCGTCGCCCTTGGGGACGAACAACTCCTGCCGGGCGGTCACACCGTCCTTTTTGCCCTCCACAACGGTGTAGCCCAGACCGTGGCGGCAGCTGTAACTGTCCAGCGGGGTCTTGGTGGGCTGCCAACCCGGGTTCCACACGGTGTCGCCGTCCTTGATGTAGATGCGGTGACCGTCCATGTCCAGCGGAGAGTTATTGTAGCGGTAGCGGGTCAGGCGGCGCATCCGAGCATCCCGGTAAAAGCTGTAACCGCCCGCCGTGTTGGAGACCAGACTGAAGAAGTCCTCGCTGCCAAGGTAGTTGATCCAGGGCAGGGGCGTCTGCGGGGTGGTGATGACGTATTCCTTGTTCCGGTCATCAAAATATCCGAACTTCATAATGCTTCCTCCTTAAAACTGCGCCTTGTAGGGTGGGCAGCACATCGATGGGCGAAAACGATTAAGGCACTGTGAAAGAAGCAATCTTATCACGTTAAGCATACCGTATCTCGCAAAAAAATGCAAGGGCTTTTTGCAAAAATCTGGGAAGATTTTTAAAAATAATCTGCGAAGTCCCGGTAGTTTTTGGCGTAATTTTGGGGCGTGCACACCGGCAGAGTACAGAACCAAAGCCCCGAAACCCCATTTTAAAAGTAATATATACATACGACCTTTTTCACCGAAAAACATAACGAAACTGCAACGAAATTTTTTCGGTTTTAATCGAAATGTAACGAAAGTAAATCGAGATGCACAATTTCTACAGGTCGCATTGGAACAAAATGCCGAAAGTGATGCAGTTAGACTAAAACTTTTACATTAGCGCTTGATTTTTGGTGCAGAATGCGCTATATTGAAGTTGCGAAAACGATTAAGTGACTTGCGAGAAACATCCCGCAGCTCCTTTCATCGGAAGGAGGCTACAAAATGCCATCCCTGAAGGATCTGGCAAAAGAGTGCGGCGTATCCGTCGCAACTGTCAGTAAAGCTTTGAACGACCAGCCGGACATTGCTCAGGCTACGCGGGAGCGGATCCACGCAGCGGCCCGCCGCATGGGCTACCTGCCCAATGCAGCGGCTCGGGCGCTGAAGACCAACCGCACCTACAACCTTGGCGTTCTGTTTGTGGATGAAAAACAGAGCGGCCTGACCCACGAGTACTTCTCCGCAGTGCTGGACAGCTTCAAGGTTGAAGCAGAAAAGCGCGGCTATGATATCACCTTTATCAACCACAACATCAGCGGCAGATCCATGAGCTATCTGGAGCATTGCCACTACCGGGGTGTGGACGGCGTGGTGATCGCCTGTGTGAACTTTTACGATCCGCAAGTGGTGGAGTTGGTCAACGGCGATGTGCCGGTGGTGACCATCGACCATGTGTTCAACAACCGGATGGCGATCCTTTCGGACAACGTGGTGGGCACAAAGGCCTTGGTGCAGCAGGCATGGGCCTGCGGACATCGGCGCATCGCCTTTATCCATGGCGAAAAGACCGCCGTTACCGAGAACCGTCTGGCAGGCTTCTATCAGGCCTGCGAGGAGCTGGGGTTGAAGGTGCCGGAGCAGTACGTCCGCTGCGGCGTGTACCACGACGTGGATCGCTGCGCTGAAGAGACCCGGGCGTTGCTGGCGCTGCCGCAGCGCCCCACCTGCATCATCTTCCCGGATGACTTTTCCGCACTGGGCGGCTACAACGCCCTGGCCGAGGCGGGCTTGAGCATCCCGGAGGATATCTCAGTGATGGGATACGATGGCATCTATCTCTCTCGGGTGGTCAAACCCTCGCTGGTGACCTACCAGCAGAACACCAAAGCCCTTGGCAGGCTGGCGGCGGATAAGCTGATCGAGCTGATCGAGCATCCGCGTGTGACCCTGCCGGAGCAGATTCGGGTGTCCGGCAAGCTGCTGGACGGCGGCTCCGTCCGCATCCTTTGACAAAGGCCCACAACTCCCAGCGCGGAGTTTTTTGAGAATGATTTTTATTTGATGGAAAACCATGAAGGAGGTTTACCCTTATGAAAAAGATCTCTCGTCGTAATTTCCTGCTCGCTTCCGGTGTCGTGACGATCGGTGCTGCTCTGGCAGCCTGCGGCGGCAGCTCTTCTACCAGTGCTGCTGCTTCCTCCGCTCCCGCATCCTCTGCAGCCGCTTCCGATGCGCCTGCTTCCGCAGAGGGCAAGGTGCTGAATATCTGGTGCTGGAACGATGAATTCCAGAGCCGCTTCAACGACTACTACCCCGAGGTCAAGGAGATCGCAGCCGACAAGTCTACCACCACCCTGAAGGACGGCACCCTTGTAAAGTGGACCATCAACGCCAACGAGAACAACAACTACCAGAACAAGCTGGACGAGGCGCTGCTGAATCAGGATTCCGCCGCCGATGACAGCAAGATCGATATCTTCCTGATCGAGGCTGACTACGCCCTGAAGTATGTGGACTCCGACTACGTTCTAGATGTCAAGAAGGATATCGGTCTGACCGACTCCGATCTGGCCGGGCAGTACCAGTACACCAAGGATATCGTTTCGGTGGACGGCAGCCAGCGCGGCACTACATGGCAGGCAACGCCGGGTCTGTTTGCATACCGCCGCAGTATTGCAAAGGCAGTGCTGGGCACCGACGACCCCACCGAGGTGCAGAGCTGCCTGTCCGACTGGGATAAGTTCAACGATGTAGCGGCCAAGGCTGCTGCCAAGGGCTACAAGATGCTGTCCGGCTTTGACGATGCTTATCGCACCTTCTCCAATAACGTGTCCGCACCTTGGGTCAGCGGCACTACCGTTACCGTCGATCCCAACCTGATGAAGTGGGTGGACCAGACCAAGGAGTATACAGACAAGGGCTACAACAACAAGTCCAGCCTGTGGGACAGCCAGTGGGCTTCCGATCAGGGCCCCACCGGTAAGGTGTTCGGCTTCTTCTACTCCACTTGGGGCATCAACTTCACCC
>UQDG01000046.1 GCA_900539695.1 uncultured Oscillospiraceae bacterium | reverse complement strand
GGCCGATACCGGGAATGTAAGAGGTGACCTCGATACCATTCGTGAGGCGGACACGGGCAACTTTACGCAGAGCAGAGTTAGGCTTCTTGGGGGTCATGGTACGGACGGCAGTGCAAACACCGCGCTTCTGCGGGCTGTTCATGGTGGTGTACTGCTTCTTCTGGGAGTTGTAGCACTTCTGCAGAGCAGGGGCAGTGCTCTTCTTGACCAGGACCTCACGACCTTTGCGCACGAGCTGGTTAAAAGTAGGCATTTCTTTTCTCCTTTCTTCACATATTCACGTTCGTTTTACCGGAGCCGCGGCATTTTTGCCGCACTACTCCCTGGAACTCACGCAATGTTTAGTTTACAGGATTCGCGGCCCGTTGTCAAGAGTATTGCCAAAAAAACTTTGAAAAAATCGTGCAATACGGAGAATTTTTGTTTTCGCAGGCTAAAATGTGGATTTCGGGCCTATGGGCCAGGGCCTGACGCCTTTTTATAAGGCGGTGCATAAGATGAACAGGGTGCCTACTCCCCTGCCCAAGGTTTGTGTAAGCGTTTTTTGTCCATGCTTCAACAACATTTGTCTAGTTTGCACAATTTGCAATGCCAGAATTCATGATTTTGTCGAGTCATTTTTTGTTGCAGCTTTATGCGCCATCTGGTATAATAAGGCTGTAGATAACTCCCGGGCGTTCCGGGAGACCAAATCACCCTTGGTTTTATTTTTAAGGAGGTATTGACAATGAAAAAACTTCTCTCTGCCCTGCTCGCCATCTGCATGGTCTGCATGTTCGCCGTTCCCGTTTTTGCAGACGCCAACGATGATTACATCGCCGCTGTAAAAGCCTATCAGCAGGAGATCGCCGCCAAAGAAGCCGCCTACACGGCCGCTGTCAATGCCTACTCCAAGCAGGCTAAGGCAAAGGCCGACGCCGACAGTGCCGCGATCCTGAAGGCTGCTAAAGCTGCCCAGGCCAAGGCCGATGCAGAGTGTCTGGCCGTGATCGCCGCCGGCAAGGCCGCTCAGTCTGAGGCAGACGCCAAAGTGGCCGCTGTGATTGCCGCCGGTAAGGCTACCCAGGCCGCAGCCGACAAGCGCGAAGCCGCTTATGCCGATGCCGTGAAGGCATTCCAGGCACAGGTAGCCGCCCGCGAAGCCGCCTATGTGAAGGCAGTTCTTGGCAAGTAACACCTTATATAACAGCAAAAGGGGCGCCCTCTCGGGTGCCCCTTCCTTTTTATTGTTACTGCAGCTTTGCCAAGGTAGCTTCGGCGTCATCGAGGATGCGCTCGAACTTTTCGAGGGCAGCGTCGACTGGGGCCGGGGTGGCCAGGTCAACACCGGCGTGGCGCAGCTCATCCAGCGGGTAGGCGCTGCCGCCCATGGAGAGGAACTCCTTGTAGCGCTTGACGGCAGGCTCGCCCTCTTTGAGGATGCCCTCGGACAGGGCCACAGCGGTGGAGTAGCCGGTGGCGTACTTGTAGACGTAGAACGGACGGTAGAAGTGCGGGATGCGCGCCCACTCGTACTGGATCTCGTCATCGATGACCATGTCGTCGCCGAAGTAGTCGATGACCAGGCGCTTATACAGGGCGTTGAGAGCGGAGGCGTTCAGGGCCTCGCCGCGCTCCACCATGGCGTGGGCCTCGCGCTCAAACTCGGCAAACATCGTCTGGCGGTAGACGGTGCCCTTGAAGTTCTCCAGGTACTGGTTCAGCAGGTAGAGGCGGGTCTGTGGGTCGTTCTCGTTCTGGAGCAGCTGCTCGATGAGCAGGTTCTCGTTGACGGTGGACGCGACCTCGGCCACGAACAGCGTGTAGTCAGCGTACTGCGGCGGCTGATGCTTGCGGGAGCGCCAGCTGTGCATGGTATGGCCCATCTCGTGGGCCAGGGTGGAAACGCTGTCCAGCGTGCCGCTGAAGTTCAGCAGGATATAGGGGTTGGAGTCATAGCAGCCGCCGGAGTAAGCGCCGCCGCGCTTGCCGCGGTTGGGATAAACGTCGATCCAGCCCTCGTTGTAGGCTTTCTGCACGTCCTTCTGGTAGTCCTCGCCCAGGGGGGCAACGGCTTTCAGCACCATCTGCTGGGCGGTCTCGTAGGTGTAGGACTTCTTCAGGTCACCGACCAGCGGGGCATAGACGTCATAGAAATGCAGCTCGTCGACGCCCAGCATCTTTTTGCGTAGGCGGACGTAGCGGTGCATGGCGGGCATGTGCTTGCGGACGGTGGCGACCAGGTTGTCGTAGACCTCCACGGGCACATTCTCCCCTGCCATGGACATGGCGCGGGAGGACTCATAGTGGCGGGCGCGGGCCTCGGCGGTGGCAGCCTTGACGGCACCGGCGTAGGTGGCGGCCATGGTGTTGATGTGCTGGCGGTAGCCCTTGTAGAAGCTGCGGAAAGCATTCTCGCGCAGGACACGGTCAGTGCCCATCTCGATGGGCACGAAGTTGGAGCCGGTGACCTCAACTTCTTCACCCTCGGCGTTCTTGGCGGGGTCAAAGACGAGGTCGGCGTCCTCGAGGTTGTGGTAAGCCTCGGAGGGAGCCTGCATTACCTCGCCAAAGCTGGCCAGCAGCTTTTCCTCGGCCTTGGAGAGGGTGTGGGGCTTGCTGCGCAGCAGGTCCTCCAGATTGAACTTGTAGTCGGCCACGGCGGGATCGTTGACGATGGCGGTCAGGGTCTCCTCGGGCAGGGCCAGGATCTCCGGCTGGGCGAAGGACAGCGCGGTGATAAGCTTGACGTACTTGCTGTTGATGCGGGCGTACATACTCTGGGCAGCCTCGCCGCGGGTGTCCTCATCGTGGCGCATGCTGGCGTAGCAGTAGAGCTGCTCGACCTTGCGGTTCAGCTCGGTGGTGGCGTCCAGATAAGCGCCGATGGTGATGGCGTCGGACAGCTTGCCCGCAAAAGCGGCTACGCTGTCGATCTCGGCATCGAGGTTTTCGAGGGCGGTCTCCCAGGCAGCGTCGCTTTCAAACATCGAAGTCAGGTCCCACTGGAACTGCGGATCCAGTTCGCTGCGTTCTTTTAAAATTTCAGCCATGGTTTTCTCCTTATCCTATCCTTATTACAGAAGCGTTTTTTCCCAATCGGCGGGCTTGAAGCCGGGCAGGACGAAGTCCTCCCCTACCAGCAGCGGGCGCTTGACCAGCATGCCGTCGGTGGCCAGCAGAGCAATCTGCTCCTCCTCGGTCATGGTATCCAACTTATCTTTCAGCCCCAGGGACCGGTAAACCAGGCCACTGGTATTGAAGAATTTGCGGGCCGGCAGGCCGCTGCGGGCGATCCACTGCCGCAGTTCTTCGACCGTAGGTTTTTCCTCTTTGATATGGCGCGGGGTGTAGGCGATGCCATGGTCGTCCAGCCATTTTTTGGCCTTCTGGCAGGTGGAGCACGGCGGATACTGCAAAAACAGCATAACGGTCACTTCCCTTTCCGGTTGGGTGGTTTGCGGTTAATTTATTATAACCCGCCGCCGTGTGTGTGTCAATGCAAGAGAAAGTGCTCCCCTGCTTTTTTGCGTATGTACGTTTGTAAACGAAGCGTCGGTTTACAATTCGGCCTCCGTGTGCTACGCTTGTTGCAGATCATATACGGAGGGATTAAACATGGACGCTAAAAGTTTCGGAGCCTTTATTGCCGACCAGCGCAGGACGCTGGGACTGACACAGGCAGAGGTTGCTGCACGCCTCCACGTGACGGACAAAGCGGTAAGCCGCTGGGAGCGCGGCGTTGGATTGCCCGATATAAATACGCTGGAGCCGCTGGCCCAAGTACTGCACCTGACATTAGACGAATTAATTCACACCGGGACCTCCGGCACGGGCAGCGGTGCGGATTCTGTTAAGACTTTTGTCGATCTGTTTTCTCCGCAGAGCCGGTATGCCGGTCAACTTCTCCGTGCCGTATGTCTGCTGTTATCCATCCTGTTTTGTCTGGCAGGGCTTTTGCTATGTCCGGACAGCCTTGCAATTTTGTGGGATGTCGGCGCACAGATCGTCCCTGCTTCCTACGCCGCAAAGTTCTTTATCTTTCCTACTGCGGCATTGCTGCAATGTCTGGCGTTATTTTTCTGGCACTTTTGTGATGCCCATATATCACTTTGGGAAACGCAATTTTTGGCATGGCTCAGTGCTTTTCAGCCCCGGTTTTCGCAATTTGTCCGGCTTCTGCGCGAAACCGTGTTCTTCTTCCTTTTTGGCTTTGTGATTCCCTTTTGTGAGTTATTAACGATTTTGCTGAATCTTTCTTAGTTTTGACCTTTTGCAAACACCGCACATAAAAAATCCCGCCACCAAACGGTGACGGGATTTTCATTTACAGATTAGTGGTCGTAGGCAGCTTCGGCGGCGTCGCGGGCGATCTCAGCCTGGACGAGCTCTTCCTCGACCTCCGGCAGACCAGTGCCGGCAGGGATGAGCTTACCGATGATGACGTTCTCCTTCAGGCCGGCCAGCGGGTCGACCTTGCCCTTGATGGCGGCTTCGGTCAGGACACGGGTGGTCTCCTGGAAGGAAGCAGCAGACAGGAAGGAGTCGGTGGCCAAGCTGGACTTGGTGATACCAAGCAGGACCTGGCTGGCCTGGACCAGCTTCAGATCGGTCTCGCCGGCATCGATGCGGGCCTGGATCTCCTCGTTCTTGATCATGACATCGCGGCGGTTCACGATGCTGCCCATAATAAAGTCGCTGGAGCCGGAATCTTCGATGCGGACCTTACGCATCATCTGGCGGACGATGACTTCGATATGCTTATCGTTGATGTCAACGCCCTGCAGACGGTAGACCTTCTGGACTTCGCTGATCAGGTAGTTCTGGGTGGCGATGGGACCCTGGACGGCCAGAATATCCTGGGGATAAGCGTGGCCTTCGGTCAGCAGAGCACCCTTGGCGACGACGTCGCCCTCCATGACCTTGAGTCGCTGACCGAACGGGATCAGGTAGCTCTTGGTGATGGGTGCGCCGTTCTCGTCCACGCCGTTGATCTCGGCATGGCGGGTCTTCTTGGTATCGTCGATGTGGACGGTACCGCCGATCTCGGACATGATAGCCATGGCCTTCGGGCGGCGGCTCTCGAACAGTTCCTCAACACGAGGAAGACCCTGCGTGATATCTTCGGCAGATGCGATACCGCCGGTATGGAAGGTACGCATGGTCAGCTGGGTACCGGGTTCGCCGATGGACTCGGCAGCGATGATACCGACAGACTCGCCGACCTTGACGCACTCGCCGTTGGACATGTTGGAGCCGTAGCAGCGGGCGCAGACGCCGACGTGGGCACGGCAGGTCATGACGGAGCGGATCTCCAGCTCGGTGATACCGGCGTTGGCGATCTTCTCGGCGTCGAACATATCCATCATCTTGTCCTTGCTGACCAGGAGCTCACCGGTGGTGGGGTCCATAACGTCATGCAGGGCGTAGCGGCCGTTCAAGCGCTCCTTGAAGCTCTCGACAACGGAGTTACCTTCGCTGATCTCGCGAACCCAGATACCCTCGGTAGCGTGGCAGTCTTCCTCACGGATGATAACTTCCTGGGAGACATCGACCAGACGACGGGTCAGGTAGCCAGAGTCAGCGGTACGCAGAGCGGTATCAGCCAGACCCTTACGGGCGCCTCGAGAAGAAATGAAGTATTCCAGGATATTCAGGCCTTCACGGTAGTTGGCACGAATGGGCATTTCCAGGGTCTTACCGGCCGTGTTAGCCAGCAGACCGCGCATGCCGGCCAGC
Organism: uncultured Oscillospiraceae bacterium; assembly: GCA_900539695.1. Classification (GTDB taxonomy): domain Bacteria; phylum Bacillota; class Clostridia; order Oscillospirales; family Ruminococcaceae; genus Gemmiger. The sequence continues at coordinate 1,238 of UQDG01000046.1, read as the reverse complement.
TGCTTGATCTGGTCCATAGAACCACGAGCACCAGAGTCGGACATCATATAGATGGGGTTGCGCTGGTGGTGGGCCTTCAGGTTGTTGCTCAGAGCATCGGAGACTTCCTCGGTAGCAGCCTGCCAGATAGCAACGGTGCTGCGGTAGCGCTCCTCGTCCGAAATAAGACCGCGGTTGAAGTTCTTCATGACCTTCTCGATCTTCTTATCGGCGGCGGCCAGGATCGCGGGCTTCTCATCGGGGATGATGGCATCGGGAACGGCGACCGTGATAGCGGACAGCGTGGAGTACTTATAACCCTGTGCCTTGATCTGATCCAGCATCATGGCACAGACTTTGGTGCCATGCTTGGTCAGGCAGCGGCTGATGATGTCAGGCAGACCTTTCTTGGTCAGCTTGTCGCTCTTACCGCCGGAAGCGATCTTCAGGGTACGGGGGTTCATCTCGTAGTCGAACTTGGTAGCCGGGTCGGTACGATCGACATAGCCCAGGTCCTGCGGGATGGGGTTGTTGAAGATGATCTGACCCATGGTGGTGTCGACCAAAGCGGTCTCCTCCACACCGTCGAAGGTCAGGGTGCGGCGCACCTTGATGGGTGCCTGCAGCGTGATCAGGCCGGAAGAGTAAGCCATCATAGCCTCGCTCTCATCGCGGAAGATCTTGCCGTGGCCCTTATCATCGGGGTTGACCAGGGTCAGGTAGTAGCTGCCCAGGATCATATCCTGCGTGGGCACGGTGACGGGCTCGCCGTCAGAGGGCTTCAGCAGGTTGCCGGAGGCCAGCATCAGCATCTTGGCTTCACGCTGGGCCTCGGTGGACAGCGGCAGATGAACAGCCATCTGGTCGCCGTCGAAGTCGGCGTTGAAGGGGGTGCAGACCAGGGGGTGCAGCTTGATGGCACGGCCCTCGACCAGGACAGGCTCGAAAGCCTGGATGCCCAGACGGTGCAGTGTAGGTGCACGGTTCAGCAGGACGGGGTGGCCCTTGATGACGGTCTCCAGAGAGTCCCAGACCTCGGGGCGGGCACGCTCGACCATCTTGCGGGCGGACTTGATGTTGTTGGCCTTCTCCTTCTCGACCAGGTCCTTCATGACGAAGGGCTTGAACAGTTCGAGAGCCATCTCCTTAGGCAGACCGCACTGATACATCTTCAGCTCGGGGCCGACGACGATAACGGAACGGCCGGAGTAGTCAACACGCTTGCCCAGCAGGTTCTGGCGGAAGCGGCCCTGCTTGCC
>UQDG01000045.1 GCA_900539695.1 uncultured Oscillospiraceae bacterium | reverse complement strand
AAGGAAAATCGGAAAATCTATAAAAAACTCTTGACAAATACATTAGCAAGATTTGCGAACTTCTCTGGAATCTTTGACCTTGCCGTTACACCGTCACATCCCCCACCAGCATGCAGCCGGAGGTATCGATAAGGTAAACGGTGTACTTGCAGGGCGTTTCGCCGGATTCCAGCCGGATGCCGCCTGCCTCCGGCTCCACAAAGTGGAAGCTGCGGTGGGCCGTGGTGGCGTGGGGGTGGTCGTCCGGGGTGGTCCAGGCCAGCAGGCCGCCCAGGGCGCAGAAGTCATCAGGAATCGGGTGCTCCTCGCCGTTCACATACAGGCGGTAGATGCCGGGGGCGTCGGTGCCCACGGGGCGGATCCATGCGCTGCCGTGGGTGGGGGCCCAGGCGGGCTGCTCCTCAAGGCGGCGGCGCATCAGCAGGGCTACGTTGTCCCAAGCAACCAAAAAGTCATCCAGCGGCATGGCGGTCTCGGCGTCAAAATCGGTGCCGTCGGCCCAGGGGTCGCACAGCAGCACCTGCGGGGCGGAGGCCCCTGCCACAAAGCCGCGCACGGCGGCAAAGCGGCGGTCAGGCAGGCCGTGCTCTTTCTCGGCAGGGGTAGCCTGCAGGGCTACCACCGCGCCGTAACCTTTGCGCATTTCGTCCCGCAAAATGTTCAGCCCCCCCCAGCACAGCCAGGCGGGGAAGCCCCAGCTTCCGGCGGCCGCGGCGGCAAAGCCTAAATTGCGGCAATCGCAGCCGTCGGGTTTGCGCCAGTCCCGCAAGGCCTGGGCAAATTCTTCAGGCAGGATGTCGGCGCCCCAGCGGTTGGTCAGGCTGGCCAGGCTGATGGCCAGGTCCATCCAGGGGGCCAGGACCGGGGCGCGGCGCTTTTGCAGGTAGGGCATCAGGTGCAGGGTTCGGTTCACCGGCCGCCCGCTGGAGGGGATGACATCCACCATCCGCACGGTAGCGCCCAGCAGGTGTACGGCGGGGGTGGCCTTTTCGTTTTTGCTGTACAGGTAGATGCGCAGCTGCACCTGGGTGGCACACTTGCTGTCCAGCAGCAGGCAATCCGGCATCAGCTGCAGCGGGCCGCGCTCCCGGGGGGCAGCCCCCTCCCGCTTCAGGTAGAGGCTCCACTTGCCAAAGGCCATCCAGGCCGTCCAGTTGCCGTCCACCAGAACCCGCACCTGGGTCTCCACGGCGGTGCCCGGCGGAGTGGCGGCGTTCCAGCTGGGCCACAGGGCGTCAAACAGCGGCATCGGGATGGGCGCGCTGGTGTAGCAGCCGTAGGGCACATAGCTGCCCTGTACCAGATCCAGCACGATGCTGCCCCCCGCCACGGTTACGTTGTCCAGTTCGCCGCGCATAAAAGCCTCGGTGTCCTGCAATAAAAAGGTGTTTTTATCCATACAAATGCAGCCTTTCTGCGGCTGTTTTGGGCCGCTCTTATTTGTATGATACCCGCTTTAGCCCGGTTTTGCAAGGCGTTATCAGGGCGGCGTCAAAATAAGTTTACAATTACCCCTTGTTTTATGTGTTATAATAAATAGAAATTTGGCTTTCAAGCCCCGAAGGAGCGTGCACCCCATGGCATGGGTCACCAAAGACAGCGTAGAACAGTACGATCATACCCCCGAACCGCCGAAGGAATACACCAAAAAGGAAAAGGCCCAGAACTGGTGGCACTATCATAAGTTCATCGTATTGGGCGTGGTGGTGGCCATTCTGGTGGTGGCGTGGTTCATCAAGGATACCGTCTTCCAGACCCGGCCGGACGTGCAGATCGGCTACATCGGCCAGTACGACCTGCCCGCTGACACCGTGACTGCCCTGCAGGATGCGCTGACGCCCTACTGCGCCGACCTGAACGGTGATGGCAAGGTTGTGGTGCAGGTCAACAGTTACACCGTGGATTTTAACGACGAGAACGACAACACCGATGCCTACAACCAGATGGCGGGTGTCACCCGGCTGAGCGCCGACCTGAGCGATAGCGGCACGCTGTATGTGATGCTCATCGCGGACCCGGCGGGCTTCCAGAAATCCACCGGCGCACTGGCCTACCTGGACGGCACCCCGCCCGAGGATGACGCTGACGATTGGCAGAATATGGTCTACCGCTGGACCGATTGCCCGGTGCTGGCCGGGATGGATCTGGGCGATTATGACGGCTACACGCTGCTGGACGATGCCACCGGCAGCAGCCAGAGCGTGCTGTCCACCCTGTATGTGGGCCGCCGCGCTGTGCTGGATGAGGAACAGGCCGCCCACTACGCCGACGGCGAGGAACTGTGGCAGACGCTGACCGCGGGGGCTGTCTCGACAGCCGCGGCCGAATGAGCCGCCGCAAGCTGCGGGCCGCCCCGGCACTGCGGGCGTATATCAAGCGTTTTGCCCCCAAGCCTGCCGCCCCCAAGGCACCGCCGGTGGATAACCCGTACCACCGATTTTTTACGCAGAATCGAAGTTTGGAAGAGCTGGCGAGACCGAATATAAATGAGAAGCAGTGAAAGGCTCCTTTTGTGAGGGCGCTGGCCGCGAAGCGGACTGAGGGAGAGAGCATATAAAATTGCTGTCTCTCCCCCACCACCTGCCGGCGGAGCCCCCTCGCAGAGGGGGCTTTTTCTATTTCTGTGGAGCAAAATAAACTGGTAAAATTTTCCATTTCCTCGCCGGCTTTCGGCAGGTTCGGCGGCGGGGGGCACATACAATAGTTCCGTAAAGAATTTTAAATTCACGGAGGGAACTGTTTTATGCTGCAAACACTCGAACGCAATGTCCACACTTTTGATGCCCAGGTGCTTACGCCTGCGGGGGCCGCGGCGCTGGCAGAACTTACCGGCCCGGCAGGGCTGCCATTTCTGCCGCCGGACCGTCAGCGCACCGCGCTGGAAAACGGTCAGATCATCGCGGATTATGCTGGCCAGCCGGAGCTGCAGGCGGCCGCCGCCCTGATGCCCCTGTACGACGACGCACCGCTGCCCACCAGCCTGCGGGCCGCGGGCTACGGGGCCGACGGCCAGGGCGCGGTGCTGACCCCGCCGGTGCTGAACGAAAACTACACCCAGCTGCGCCATTTTTTGCGCATGGCGCTGCGCTGGGCCACCGAACGCTACGCCAGCTACCACATCTGGGCCGTGCAGCCCCTTACCATCGACGACCTGCCCTCTTGCGAGGATCTCTGCGCCCAGTACCTCTCGGCCGGGCTGACTCTGCGGGGGCTGCGGCCGATGGTGGGCACCGAGGGCATGCTCATCTTCTCGGCCCGGGGGCTGCCCCACTGGCAGGAGCCGTTCCGCCGCCTGCATCTGGACGACCCGGCGCTCTCCCGCGTGCTGGAACGCGGGTACGCGGCGGCGGATTTCGGCTGGGGTAAGCAGGGGATGGAACTGCTGCTGCGGGCCAGCGGTTGAGTGGAAATTTTCACAAATACCTATTATAATAAGGGCAGTACCGCAAGGAGGTTTGCCCTTATGTCCCAGATGACCAAGCGTGCGCTGGTAGCCTCGCTGAAAGAACTGATGGCCGAAAAGCCGCTGGATAAAATTACCGTCACCGACCTGACCGAGCATTGCGGCGTCAACCGCATGACCTTTTACTACCATTTCAAAGACATCTACGACCTGGTGGAATGGGCCTGCGTGGAGGAAGCTACCCGCGCCCTGGCGGGCAAAAAGACCTACGATACCTGGCAGCAGGGCTTTTTGCAGATTTTGCAAAGCCTGCAAAAGGATAAGGTTTTTTACATCAATGTCTATCACTCCATCAGCCGCGAGTACATCGAGCAGTACCTGTATAAGCTGACCTATGATCTGATGATCGGCGTGGTGGAGGAGCGGGCCGCCGGTATGTCTGTGCGGGCCGAGGATAAGGAGTTTATCGCCCACTTTTATAAGTACGCCTTTGTGGGGCTTACGCTGGAATGGATACGCGGCGGCATGAAAGAGGCCCCTGCCGCCATCGTGGAGCGCGTCTCCACTGTGACCCACGGCGGCATTACCAACGCGCTGGAAGCATGTAGGATCGGAGCCTGAGAAAGGCCCCCTTTGGGAGCAATGTCACTTAGTTAGTGCCAAAAAGAAATAGAAACCAGCCCGCAGAATCTTTGATGGGCAATTCTGCGGGCTGGTTTGTTTGTGTTTTCAAGCAAAATGACACGACGAAAAAGCGGATTGAAAAATCCAATCGTATCGTCAGAGATTTTATTCAGCCATTCAATGGCAGCGCGGTGTTCCTCCCGCGCATCTTTTACGATCCATACAATATACTTTGCATCTTTGCCGGACGCATAAGTAATCAGTTTTCCCAGATGCTCATGGTCTGATTGCTCGATTTGGTTTTCAATCACGACCGCTTCGCCGGAATCCTGGTCACGCGCCAATATGTCAAGCGAGAACGCCCCAACCGACCACTCCCGCTCTTCCAGTTCTATTGTAATGCCCAACGCATCCCCCAGCACGTCCAAATGCTCGGCCAGCCACGGGGTAAGACCATACGGTCCGCAAATCGTGTTCCCGCGTAATTTTCCCAAGCTGTACAGCCATGGCTATTCCCTCTTTTCCTTTCAGCTCTCCGCCACAGCAACCAGGTATTTATAAATCTGCGGCTTATACTCCTCGTACAGCCCCAAATTCTCGTACAATTCCTTGTAATACGCAAACAACGTTGCACGGGTAGAAACGATATTGACAGGATTCAGCACCGTATGCACTGCACTGCCCGGCGTATTGTAGTAATTGTAAATCGGCGTAGACAATGCGTAGAACTTTTCAGCATAGCGGATATAGCTCAGGTTAAAATACAGATCCTCCGACCAATCCATGTCCTCGGCGCAGATAATGTCATCGTGGGCGTGTACGATGTCGGCACGGTAGAGCTTATTCCACATAACACCGTAGTAAAAGCTGGCCGGTTCCTGCATCAGGCCGGCGGCAAACTCCTCTTTCGTCATGGCACCCTCCAGCAAAAAGCCGAAGGTCTGCACTTTGGTCGGGCGCTCGGGGCGGGCGCTGGCCTCGCTGCGCGGGCGCGGCGGCGTGATGCGGTTGTAGTGGGCGATCACCAGGTCTGCCCCGCTCTCCTCGGCACGAGCCACCAGCATTTCGGTGGCGTAGGGCTGAATGGTATCGTCCGCATCCACAAACTGCAGATACTTGCCCTTGGCCTGGCGCAGCCCCAGGTTGCGGGTGGCCGCCACGCCGCTGTTGGCCTTATCGATCAGCACAATGCGGTCGTCCACCCGGGCGTACATCTCGCACACCTGCAGGCTAACGTCCTGGCTGCCGTCATTCAGCAGCAAAATCTCAATGTTTTTGTAAGTCTGGCGGCGGATGCTCTCTACGCAGCGGGCAATGTGATCCTGTGCGTTGTATATGGGGACAATAATACTGACAAGCGGCTGTTCCGGCATGGCGGCGGCCCTCCTTCATTTTATAATATACCCACCATACCATAAATTTGCCCGGTTTTCAATGGAAAAAACCGCCGCTTTGTGGTATGATGAGAAAAAGTATTTGCAAGAAATGAGGTTTTGCTATGAAAGAAAGCATTATCCGCCTTCGTACGCTGGAGAAGCAGCGCTTTGCCTACCGCTACGCCCTGAACGTGGTGGATTTTGACGCTGAAACCGTCGCCCCCGAGGGCAGCGCCGATGGCCGCGCCGAAGCCTGCGAGGTACTGAGCCGCGCCGACTTCGACCTGCTGGTCAACGACAACACCGCCGCTTTGCTGCGCCAGGCAGCCCAGGATGCCGAGACCGAGCAGGAGCGCGCCGAGGTACGGGAATTGCAGCGTGCCTACGACCAGATCTCCAAGATCCCGGCTGACGAGTACGCCGCCTTTACCAAGCTGACCCAGCAGAGCATCCCCGCCTGGGTCAAGGCCAAGCGCACCAACGATTTCAGCGTATTTGCACCGTATCTGGAAAAGATCGTGGCTGCCCGCCGCGCCCAGGCCCACTACTTTGCCCCTGACCGCGATCCTTACGAGGTGCTGCTGGATCAGTACGAGCACGGCCTGACCATCGCCCAGTGCGATGAATTCTTCGCCACCTTGCGGGAGACCATCGTGCCGCTGCTGGCCGACATCCGCGACCACGGCACCCCCATCCGCACCGACTTCCTGGACCAGGATTGGCCCATCGACGCCCAGCGCAAGGTCAGCAAGAAGATCATGCAGCTGTGGGGCCTGGACCCGGCCCACTGCTACCTGGCCGAGAGCGAACATCCCTTTACCACCGAGTTCTGGCGCGGCGATGTGCGCATCACCACCCATTACATGCCCCGCGATATGTTCAGTAACCTGTACAGCGTGGCCCACGAGGGCGGCCATGCCCTGTACGAGCTGAACATTGATCCCGCCTACGACTACACTGCCGTCACCGGCGGCGCCACCATGGGCATCCACGAGAGCCAGAGCCGCCTGTTTGAGAACTACGTCGGCCGCAGCCGCGCCTTTGTACACTGCCTGTACCCCACCCTGCGGGAGCTGTTCCCCACCCAGCTGGCCGATGTGACCGAGGAGGAGATCTGGCGCGCCGTCAACCGTGCCGAGCCGGGCCTGATCCGTACCGAGGCCGACGAGCTGACCTACGCGCTGCACATCATGGTGCGTTACGAGATCGAGAAAGCGCTGATCCAGGGCACGCTGGCCGTGGCCGACCTGCCCGCCGCCTGGAACGCCAAGTACAAGGAGTACCTGGGCGTGGACGTGCCCGACAACGCCCACGGCTGCCTGCAGGACATTCACTGGTCGATGGGCGACATTGGCTACTTCCCCAGCTATGCGCTGGGCAGCGCCTACGGTGCCCAGGCCATCGCCGACCTGCGCAAGACCATGGATCTGGACGCTCAGTGGGCTGCCGGCGACATGGAGCCGCTGAAGGCCGCGCTGAAAGAGCGTGTATGGCAGTGGGGCAGCATGAAGGAACCCCAGTGGCTGGTGCAAAGCCTGTGCGGCGGCAAGTTTGACCCGCACTATTTCACCCGCTACCTGAAAGAGAAATACACTGCCCTGTACCAGCTGTAAAAAAGAATTTCCCCACCACAAAAAAGGTTCCCGCTGCTTTCGCAGTGGGAACCTTTTTTAGGGCAATACCGCATAATTCTAAGTGCCGATACGGCGAGCGAGGTGCGGCA
>UQDG01000044.1 GCA_900539695.1 uncultured Oscillospiraceae bacterium | reverse complement strand
TCCGATTGATGGGCTGGCTGGGCATCGCATCGGGTATAGGGATTCTTTCCTATTATTCCGTCATATTGGCACTGCTCTTGGTCTATTTTGTCAAGAGCCTCGGAGGAGCCTTCGCCTACGGTACGGATTTGGCCGCATTGAGCCCGCTGTTCGACGTCACATCGTCCCGCGTCGGAGCATTGGGGCTATATGTCCTGATGGCGATCGTACTTATGGGGGGAATCATCAGAGCCGGGCTCAAAAGCGGGCTGGAAAGGGCCTGCAAATACCTCATGCCGGTACTCCTGCTGTTTCTGGGCATTCTGGCAGTGCGCTCGCTAAGCCTGCCGGAAGCGGAAAAAGGAGTCGCGTGGCTCCTGAAGCCTGATTTTTCCCGCATCGATATTCAGGTGGCGCTGGACGCGCTGGGACATACCTTCTTTGCCGTGGGCATCGGCGTTTCCACCGCCTTTGTTTTTGGCAGCTATCTGAACGAACAAAGCAACATCATTGCCGACGCGCTGATCATTATCGCCATCAATGCGGCCGTAGCCGTTTTGGCCGGGCTGGCCATCTTTCCAGCCATGTATGCCTTTGGATTGACCAAGGCCGCCGGGACGGGGCTTGTCTTCGAAACCATGCCCGCCGTCTTTGCCCATCTGCCGGGCGGCTGGTTCTTGAGCGCGGGATTTTTCTTTCTGCTCATCATATCGGGTTTTGCTTCCGGCCTGGGGCTGGTGGAAGGCGTAGTCGGCACGCTGGATGAAGCTTGGAAGCTCGGACGCAACAAAACATTGTTCCTCGTGCTGGCCGCAGTATTGCTGCTAAGCCTTCCGCCGCTGCTCTCCTACGGAGCCCATGCCCCGTGGGCGTCTATCCGGCTGTGGGGCAGGAGCATCTTCGTCTTCGCCGAGTACGTGGTGACGGCACTGCTCATGCCTGTCGGAGCCTTGCTGATGAGCGTCTTTGTGGCTTGGAAATTTGGCTTCTCCAGATTTGCGGAGGAAGCCAACAAGGGCGCTGCGGGTTGCTGCCGCGTCACTCGAAACTGGAAACCATTTATCGTGGCGGTGGTTCCCTGTGCGGTAGGAACGATCCTGCTGCTGGGTATACTGATCTCTCTGTAGCAAAGAAGCAAAGGAGTCTTTATGTTGACATTTGGAAGTATCGGCTGCGGCAATATGGGCGGCGCAGTGGCCCGTGCGGTCTGCAAGGGTGCAGGCGCCGGGGATGTGCTGCTGGCCAACCGCACACCAGCCAAAGCGCAGGCCCTGGCCGGCGATCTGGGCTGTGCCTGTGGCACCAACGAGCAGGTCGCCAGTATCTGCGATTTTATTTTTCTGGGGGTCAAACCCCAAATGATGGCTGACATGCTGGACGAGCTGGCCCCCACGCTGGAGGCCCGGGCCGAAAGCCGCCCCTTTGTGCTGGTCAGCATGGCGGCGGGGCTTTCGATGCAGCAGATCCGCCACATGGCGGGCAGCGGCTACCCCATCATCCGCATGATGCCCAACACCCCCGTGGCGCTGGGCGCCGGTATGATCCAGTACTGCTGCGACGACGTGGGGCCTGCCCAACTGCAGGAGTGGCTGGCCGCCATGCAGCCCGCCGGGCGGCTGGACGAAGTGCCTGAGACGCTGATCGATGCCGCCAGCGCAGTTTCCGGCTGCGGCCCGGCCTGGGTGTACCAGTTTATCGAGGCACTGGCCGATGGCGGCGTGGCCGCCGGCCTGCCCCGCGCCAAGGCCCAGGAATATGCCGCCCAGATGGTGCTGGGCAGCGCCCGCATGGTGCTGGAAAGCGGCAGCCACCCCGGTGCCTTGAAAGACGCCGTGTGCAGTCCCGGCGGGTCCACCATCCAGGGTGTGCGCCTGTTGGAAGAACGGGCCTTCCGCGGTGCTGTGACCGACGCCGTGCTGGCCGCCTACGAGAAAACGAAAGAGTTGGGAAAGTAAGATGCGAATTGTTGTTAAGGTCGGCACAAGCACCCTGGCCCACCCGGGTGGGCGGCTGAACATCCGCCATACCGAGGACCTTGTCAAGGTATGGAGCGACATCAAAAACGCCGGACATGAGCTGATCGTGGTCTCCTCGGCTGCTACCGGTCTGGGCGTGGGCAAGCTGCAAATTCAAAAGCCCCGGGACATCACCACCAAGCAGGCAGCCGCTGCCGTGGGCCAGTGCGAGCTGATGTACATCTACGACCGGCTGTTTGGCCAGTACAACCACACTGTGGCCCAGATGCTGCTGACCTGGGAGGATTTCGACCACGAAAACCGGCTGCACAACCTGCGCAATACGCTGGAGCGTCTGCTGGAGCTGGGAGCCATCCCCATCATCAACGAGAACGACCCCATCGCCTGCGAGGAGTACTCTCTGGGCGACAACGACACGCTGGCCGCGCTGGTGGGCGAGTGCATCCACGCCGATCTGGTGGTGCTGCTCTCTGACATCGAGGGCTTGTACACCGCCGACCCACACACCCATGCCGACGCGAAACTTATCCCTGTGGTGGAAGAAATTACACCCGAAATTGAGGCGCTGGCCGGCGGGGCCGGGTCCAGCCTGGGCACCGGCGGCATGCTGACCAAGATCAGCGCTGCCAAACGCGCCACCGCCGCCGGGGCCGATATGATCATCACCAACGGTGCCCGCGCCGACGTGCTGTACGATATTGTGGAGGGTAAGCCGGTAGGCACCCGCTTTATTGGCAAAAAGGAGCATGCCCAATGACGACGCAGGAAATTTTGCAGGCGGCACAGACCGCCCGCATGCCGCTGGCTCTGGCCGATGCCGACACAAAAAATGCGGCGCTGGAGGCCATGGCCGTGGCATTGATTGCCGCGAAAGATGCGATCCTGGACGCCAACGCGAAAGATCTGGCAGCGGCCCGCGGCCGGGTCAGCGATGTGATGCTGGATCGCCTGGCGCTGACGCCCTCCCGCCTGACTGACATGGCCAAGGGTATGCGCGAGGTCGCCGCCCTGCCAGACCCGGTGGGCGCGGTGCTGCGCCGCATCGTGCGCCCCAACGGGCTGGTGATTGAAAAGACCGCCGTGCCCATGGGTGTGATCGCCATTATTTACGAGAGCCGCCCCAACGTGACCAGCGACGCCGCTGCTCTGGCGGTGAAAGCAGGCAGCGCCTGCATCCTGCGCTGCGGCCGCGATGCCTGGGCCAGCTGCCACGCCATTGTGGAGGCCCTGCGCGCCGGGCTGCGCAAAGCCCACCTGCCCGAAACGGCAGTGAGCCTGATCGAGGATACGAGCCACGCCAGCGCCAACGAGCTGATGACCGCTGACGGGCTGGTGGACCTGCTGATTCCCCGCGGTGGTGCCGGGCTGATTCGCGCCTGCGTGGAGAATGCCACAGTCCCCTGCATCCAGACCGGCACCGGCATCTGCCACGTTTATGTGGACGCTGCCGCTGATCTGGAGATGGCTGTGAACATTGTGGAGAACGCCAAGACCAGCCGTCCCAGCGTTTGCAACGCCGAGGAGGCTCTGCTGGTACACCGGGATGTGGCCGCCCAGTTTTTGCCGATGCTGAAACAGCGCCTTGTAGACGACCGCACCGCCGTCGGGCTGACCCCGGTGGAACTGCACCTGGACGCCCGCGCCGCGGCTATCATTGACGGTGTGCCTGCCGCACCTGCGGATTTTGACACCGAATATCTGGACTACAAGCTGAGCGTGGCCGTGGTGAATACACTGGACGACGCCATTGCCCATATTGCCAAGCACTCCACCCACCACAGCGAGGCCATCATCACGGCGGACAAGGCCGCCGCCCAGCGTTTTACCGCCTGCGTGGACAGCGCCGCGGTCTACGTGAACGCCAGCACCCGCTTTACCGATGGCGGTGAGTTTGGCCTGGGCTGCGAGATGGGCATCAGCACCCAAAAGCTGCACGCCCGCGGCCCCATGGGGCTGGCCGAGCTGTGCACCTACAAGTACATCATCCACGGCAGCGGCCAGACCCGCGGCGGTGCCGCCGCCAAACTGCAGACGCCCTGCTGCTGAAAATTTAAAATGGCAAAAAATTCCCCGGTGCGGTTCAGAATAAAACCGCACCGGGGAATTGCTGTTTATATGGATGTCAGCCGATGTTCATATCGACGGGCTTGGAGATACCATTGACGTGGCCGGAGCCCGTGTACTGCCAGATGTTGTATTTATAGCTGAAGTTCAGGGTGTCGCGGTACTGGGCGATCCAGATGTTGTACTTGCTGATGTTAGCGAAGTTCAGCGAGTTGTAGAACCAGCTTGCATAGGAGTACACACCGGCAGAGTAGCCGGAGTTGCGGATGGTCTCGCAGAATGCGACGGCGCAGGCGGTGCGTTGGGCGGCGCTGATGGTATCGGCGCGGCCGGTATCACCGGCGACTTTCTCGGTATCGTAGTAGACACCCAGGGGCAGCGAGTAACCGCTGACCAGGCTCAGCACCATGCTGGCTTCCTCGACGGCCTCGGCCTCGTTAGTGGCTTGGCTGTAGAAGTAGACGCCCACTTTCAGGCCCGCGTTGATGGCGCCGCGGATGTTGGCGCGGTAGGTGGAATCCTCGACCAGAGCGCCGCTGCCGTAGCCGCGGTAGCCGCAGCGGATGATGGCAAAGGTGATGCCGTCGGCCTTGACAGCGTTCCAGTCAATGCTGCCCTGGAACTTGGAAACATCAATGCCGCGGGCCGTGCGGTTCAGCGCACCGTCAGCACCAAAGGTGTAGACGTTGCCCTGGATGACCTGGTTGCCGGTAACGGGCTGGTGGGTGGCGGGGTCGTAATAGTACGTGGCACCGTCAATGTTCTGCCAACCGGTGTACTGGTACTCGACGGTCTCGGTGCTGGTCACGTCAAAGCCGTACCCGGCCAGCTTGGAGGCTTCGATCTCATGGGGAAAGCCTGCGGTGCGATCCACCGGCGTGGGGGCCGGGGTGGCCGTGGGGGCAGGCGTCGGGGTCGCGGTCGGCTCCGGGGTGGCGGTAGGGGTGGGTTCCGGCGTGGCCGTCGGCTCCGGGGTGGCGGTCACTTCGGGTTCCGGGGTAGGCGTTGCCTCTTGCTCCGGGGTGGGGGTCGGCGTGGACTCGCTGTCACCACTGGCAGAGGAGGAACCACTTTCGACGTTCTCATCTACCCCCATGATGCCCTCGTTATCGTCGGCATGGTGGATGACACGGGTGGTAACAGCCAGAGGCACGATGGTATCCGCTGCACCGGGTAGCCAGACAGCCATGCTGTGGGCAGCGGCATAGCTGTCATCGCGCTTGGCACCGGCCAGGTCCTTGGTGCCGTCTTTGTAAACGGGCAGGTACGGGGTCTCGGTGCCGTCAGACAGCAGCAGATGGCCGCTGCTGCTCAGCTTGGCGGTGTATGTAGTGGTCTTGCCGGTCTCGGTCTTGGCGCTCTCAGCGTAGGTGACGGTGTCGGTCACCTCCTCGACGATGGGGGCAGCGCCTGCGTTTTTGCTGGCAGAGTCCTCAGCGCTCTCGTTGACCTGGCTGGCCTGGACGATCTTCTCTTTCACGGCGGCCACATCAGCCTTATAGACGACCTTCTCGTTGACGGTTACAGTCTTGCTTTCGGGCGTGACATACCCCTCGATGGGCTGCACAGTCACGGTGTAGTCGCCAGGCTCCACCTCCTCGGCCAGGGCCGTGCCGGTCTTGGTGTCCAGCTCGTAATCGGTGGTCTTGCCTTCCTTGTCAGTCAGGGTCACGGTGGCGGCCACATCCAGCAGGGGCAGCTTTTCCTCGGCGTCCTCATCCTTGTCGGAGGCACTTTCGGGGGTGGTAGTCGGCAGCGTATAAAGCTCCACACCAATGTCCTGCTGCACGACGGTCACATCGACGTACAGATCCTTATCCGGTTCCGGCGTAGCCGTCGGTTCTGGGGTCGGGGTGGGGGTCGCCTCCACGATGGCCGTCGGCTCCGGGGTGGGTTCCGGCTGGGCCAGGGGCGTGAAGGACGCCGCCATGACGCCCAGGCCGATGCTGGCCGTGAGCACCACGGCCGAGCCGCCTGCCACCAGTTTGTACAGCGGCAGACGCGCAAAGGCGTTGCCGGAGAAATATTTCATGGGATTCCGCTTACTGAACATCCTGTCCTCACTGTTTCCTTTTATAGAGTTCTATTACTGCTTATGGTCATCATACCATAAAGGATCCCCTGGCCGCAAGGGGGCAGGGGCGAAAAAACTTGTAAATTTTGCCAAAACTGATGTTCCAATTTTGTTCAATTTACCGCATTTTGGCAGTTTTTTAGCTGATATGGTGGTTATTCTGCCGTAAGGCCACCAGTAGTTGTGTAGGGCAAAAATTCTTCTACCAGCAGGTCCACGCAGGCGCCGTAGCTGCGCATGCCCAATTTCTGGCCGTAACCCTGCAAAAAGGCAGTGTACACTTTTTCGCCGGTCTCCTTCACCGGGCCTTCCCACTGCTTCCAATAGGCGTTGTTGTCCGCCATGTCGGCCTGAGCCTCGGCGCACAGGGCGGCATAGGATGCCCGGGCCAGGTCCGGGTCGGCGCTGTACAGCGCGTTGGAGAGATGCAGATAGCCGAACAGCCAGCCGGAGTACTGGTATGCCGCATTGCCGCCCGCTGTGGCCGCCATAACGCCGACGAAGTTAGCCTCCTGCTCCGCCGCCACGCCCCGCTGGTGGGCCAGCTCGTGGGCGACCGTCACCGGCAGGAACACCGCCGGGCTGTCCACGTTGAGGGTGCTCTCCCCCACCAGCGGGCAGAGGTAGCCGGTGAAGCCCCACGCGCTCATCAGCTTGGAGTAGACCGCCGGTTTGGGGTGCCGCTCGGGGCCGTCCAAAAACGGCCAGCGCTCCAGCAGTGGCGTGTACAGGCCGGTGCAGCTTTGCAAAATTTCGGTTTTCTCCACCGTAAACAGACTGCTTTCGTCCCGGGGCACAGCATCGGCTGTCTCGTTGACGCGGGCGGCGAAGTAGTCGGTCACCGCCGCCAGCTGCTCTACGCTGACCGCCGGGGACTGCATGCCTGCCCTGCCTGCAAAGCTTGTACCGTAGTACTGGGTGCCCCAGAGGGCGCACACGCCCGCATAGCCCCAGACGACCAGCACCGCCACATGCAACAGCCAGGCGGGCAGGGCACCTTTTTGGCCCTTAACCGCACGGCGGATGGCACGGACCAGAAAGGCCAGCGCACCCACGATCAGCACGGTGGCCCCCAGCTCGCAGGCACTGAAGGGCAGCGGGTTCACCAGCGCCGAGATGCCCCGCTTGACGGGCATCGAGACATGGGCCAGCCACCAATCCATGGCCGCCCGGTTGCCGCGTGCGGCCGCAAACAGGCCCAGGGCCGCCAGCCCGGCCAGCAGCCCCAGGCAGGCGGCCCGGTGGCGGCGCAGCCAGGCGGTAAGGGTTTTGCAGGTATTTTTCAGCATTGCAGTGTCTCCCGTTTGTGTTTTACTTTAGGCAACACCGCACAATTCCCGCCTTACGGCTTAAGCACCGCTTCGGCGGATCTCCGCGCCAAGAGCCGCCGCAAGCGGCGGTTGCGCTCCGAAGCGCC
>UQDG01000043.1 GCA_900539695.1 uncultured Oscillospiraceae bacterium | reverse complement strand
CGGTGGACTTTTCCGGCATCGACACGCTGAGCTTTGCGCCGCACAAGTTCGGCGGCATCTGCGGCAGCGGCGTGCTGCTCAAGCGCAGCCGGATGCCGCTCGAACCGCAAATGAACGGCGGTGCCAGCACGACGCTGTACCGCAGCGGCACGCCTGCACTCGGTCTGGCGGCTTCGTCCGCGCTGGCACTGCAGCTGGCATGCGATGAACGCGAAAACCGCTGTGCAGCCGTTCAGCGCCACAGCGAGAAGCTGCGCCGCGCACTTGCGGCGTATCCGGCGGTGCATATCAACAGTCCGGAGCACGCCGTGCCGCACATCCTCAATCTGAGCGTCAAGAATGTGAAAGGCACTGTATTTCAGCGCGCGCTGTCCGAAAAAGGCGTGTGCGTTTCGGTCAAATCTGCCTGCTCGGCAGACGGTCTGCCGTCCCGTGCAGTGTTTGCTGTCAGCCGTGATCGCAGAAATGCACTGTCCTCATGGCGCATCAGCCTGAGCCACCTCACCACAGATGCGGAAATCCACGAATTTCTGGCCGTTTTCGACGCGTGCTATCACGAGTTAGTCAAGTAATACAGGGAGCATCATTATGAAACGAGATTTACAGCCGCACGAGCTGATCGAGCGTAGTATCATCAAAAAATTTCGCAAGACCATCTGGAACCCGTTTACACTGGCGGTTCGACAGTATCAGCTGATTCAGCCGGGCGACAAGATTGCCGTGTGCATCTCTGGCGGCAAGGATTCCATGCTGATGGCAAAGCTGCTGCAGGAATTGCAGCGCCACAGCGAGGTGCCCTTTGAGCTGGTCTATCTGGTGATGGATCCCGGCTACAACGAGATCAACCGTCAGAAGATCGAGAGCAACGCCGCGCTGCTGCACCTGCCCATCACCGTGTTTGAAACCAACATTTTTGATGTTGCCAACAACAGCGAGAAGTCGCCCTGCTACCTCTGCGCCCGCATGCGCCGCGGCCACCTGTACAAGAAAGCGCAGGAGCTGGGCTGCAACAAAATTGCGCTGGGCCATCACTTCAATGATGTTATCGAGACCACCGTTATGAGCATGTTCTACGGCTCCCAGATGCAGGCTATGCCGCCGAAGCTACACAGCACCAACTTCCCGGGCATGACGCTGATCCGCCCGATGTACTGCATCCGCGAGGATGACATCATCGCCTGGCGGCGCTACAACGACCTGGAATTCATCCAGTGCGCCTGCCGCTTTACCGAGGCCTGCACCATCTGCGATAACGGTGGCGGCGGCTCCAAGCGGCAGGAGGTCAAGGTCCTGCTGCGCCGCCTGATGCGGGAAAACCCCAACATCGAGAACAGCATCTTCCGCAGCATTCATTCCGTCGCACTGGACACCATGCCCGGTTATAAGACCGAGGGTGTGGAGCATTCCTTCCTGGAGCGTTTTGACCGCCAGGAGAAAGCCTTGCGCGCTGAGGCCGCCAAAGACGCCGTGCCCGATGCTGAACAATAAAAAATAGAAAAAGCAAGACCCATGCCGCTGCAATCGCAGGCTCGGCATGGGTCTTGTATTGTTGTTTTATTCTTCCGTTTTGTGCGGGGCAGTCTTAGTCAGTGCATCGAACTTCTTTACAATGGCCGGGTCGTCCAGCTTGATGACCCGGCCGGAGAGGTAGTGCAGGGTGTTTTCCTCCGGGATGCGGCCAAAGGTAAGCCGCTGGGCGCAGAGGGCCTGGGTCTTCAGGCCGGTACGCTCGTTCATCTTGCGGTTGCCGTACTTGATGTCGCCCAGCACCGGGTGACCCAGATAGGCCAGGTGGGCACGGATCTGGTGGGTGCGGCCGGTGATCAGTCCGATGCGGCATAGGGCAAAGGGGCCGTTCTGGCGGATGACCGTTACATCGGTGATGATCTGCTTATAGCCCTCGCACTGGCGGGCGTGGATGCGCACCTTGTTGTTCTTCTCGCTGTGCTGCAGCCAGGCGATATGCCGCCCGGCGGGCGGGGCACCTACCGTGATGGTCAGGTACTCTTTTTTCATCAGGTCGTCACGGATGATGGCATTCAGATCCCGCAGGGCGGTGTAGCTTTTGGCCGCTAGCACCAGGCCCTCGGTTCCGCGGTCCAGCCGGTTGCACAGGGCCGGGGCAAAGCGCTGCTCGGCGTGGGGATCGTACTCGCCCTTGGCCTCCAGGTAGGCGGCAAAGGCGTCCACCAGGTTGGCATCGCCGGTGCGGTCGCTGTGGCACAGCAGGTGCGCCGGTTTGTACAGCACCGCAAAGTTGGCGTCCTCGTAGATGACCGTCACCGGCGGCTGGTGACGTGGCGGCGTGGCCTTGGGCTTGACGCCCTCGGGCGGGAAGAACTCATCGTTGATGTACATCTCGATCAAATCGCCCGTTTTCAGGCGGGTGTCCGGCTCGGCCCGTTTGCCGTTGACCTTGATGCGCTTGTTGCGAAACGCCTTGTACATCATGCTGCGGGGCATATCTTTGGTCACGCCCTCCACAAAGCGGCTCAGGCGGACGTCATTCTCGTTGGCACCGGCGGTAAAACTTTTCATGGAACCCTCACTTATCTCTTTGCAAAATCTTTCTTTCAGTATATAATGAAATCAGGAAAACGTAAAGTGGCAAAAAGGATGTGGAACCATGGCAGACGGCAAAGAGCGGCCTATTCACGAGAATCATCGTGCCCGCATGCAGGAGCGTGTGGCGCACAACGGCATGGAAAGCCTGGCCGAACACGAAGTGCTGGAATATATGCTGTACCTGGCCATTCCGCGCCAGGATACGAATCCCCTGGCACACCGGCTGATCGACCATTTTGGCAGTTTTTGCCGCGTGATGGAAGCCACGCCGCAAGAGCTGATGCAGGTGAAGGGCGTCGGCCCGCGCAGCGCCCAGCTGATCTCCGACATTATGGAGTTTGGCCGCTATTATGCCGTGAAAAAGCGCAAAAAGCAGGCTACATTGGACACCACTGCCAACGCTATTGAGTACATCAAGCCGCTGTTCCTCGGCCTGCAAAACGAAGTGCTGTACATCATTTTAATGGACGATTCCTGCCATCCGCTCTACGACCTGAAAGCCGCCGAGGGTGTGCCGAACCACGTCAGCATCGATACCCGCAAGCTGCTGCGGGATGTGCTGCGCTCCAACGCCTCCACCGCCATCCTGGCCCACAACCATCCCACCGGGCCGGCCCTGCCCAGTGCCACCGACCAGCTGACCACGCTGAAAATTATGCAGCTGCTGGCCCCGGCGGGCATCTCTATTTTGGACCACATCATCGTGGCAGGGGAGAACGCCTGCTCTATGGCAGACCGCGGCCGTTTGCCGGACATCAGCGCCCACCCCGGCATTTTAAACGCCGCCAGTACGGATTTTTAAGCTGCCGTTTCGCCCTGCCGCCTTATGCCGCGGCAGGGTATATTTTTGGCCGCCGAGTGCACAAAATACCTACCAAAAGACTTTACATTACTTTTCAGTTGTGATATAATCAGCTTACAACCAATTGTTGTGTCGAAAGGAAACTTTTATGGATGATGTGTTTCACCTAAAGGCACCATTCCAGCCGACCGGTGACCAGCCCCAGGCCATCGACGCCCTGGTACAGGGCATCAATGAGGGGGACGATGCCCAGACCTTGCTGGGCGTTACCGGTTCCGGCAAAACCTTTACCATGGCTAATATCATTGCCCGGTGCAATCGCCCCACGCTGATCCTGGAGCCCAACAAAACGCTGGCCAGCCAGATCTGCACCGAGATGCGCAGTTTTTTCCCAGACGATGCTGTAGAATATTTCGTATCCTACTACGACTACTACCAGCCCGAAGCCTATATCCCGTCCACTGATACCTATATTGAAAAAGACAGCGCCATCAACGATGAGATCGACCGTCTGCGCCACTCGGCCACGGCGGCCTTGTCAGAGCAGCGCAACGTCATCATCGTTGCCAGTGTTTCCTGCATCTACTCTCTGGGCGACCCTATCGATTACCGCAGCATGGTTATCAGCCTGCGTCCCGGCATGCAGATGGAGCGGGACGAACTTTGCAGCCGCCTGGTCAAACTGCAATATGAGCGCAACGACATGAACTTTATCCGCAACAAGTTCCGTGTCAAGGGTGACACAGTGGACATCCACCTGGCCTACAACGATGAATTTGCCATCCGGGTAGAGTTTTTCGGTGATGAGATCGACCGTATCATTGAGTTTGACCCGCTGACCGGCGAGCACAAGAACGTGGTGCGCCATGTCGCTATCTTCCCGGCCAGCCATTATATCGTTGGACCGGAAAAGATGAAAGAAGGCCTTGCCAAGATTGCCGTCGAGATGGAGCAGCAGGTGAAGAAATTCACCGAGGAAGGCAAACTGCTGGAAGCCCAGCGCATCCAGCAGCGCACCAACTACGATATGGAAATGCTGCAGGAAGTCGGCATGTGCAAGGGTATCGAGAACTACTCGGCTGTGTTGTCGGGCCGCGCCCCCGGCTCCACGCCCACCACGCTGCTGGATTATTTCCCGGATGATTTCCTTTTGATGGTGGACGAGAGCCATGTCATGCTGCCCCAGATCCGCGGTATGTTCGGCGGCGACTACAGCCGCAAGAAGACGCTGGTGGAATACGGCTTCCGCCTGCCATCCGCCTTTGACAACCGCCCGTTGAAATTTGAGGAATTTGAGCAGAAAGTTCACCAGAAAATCTTTGTTTCGGCCACCCCCGGCGATTATGAGCGGGAACACTCCAGCCGCGTGGCCGAGCAGGTCATCCGTCCCACCGGCCTGCTGGACCCCGTCATCATGGTGCGCCCGGTGGAAGGTCAGATTGAAGACCTGCTGGGTGAAATACGTGTGCGTATTGACCGCGGCGAACGCGCCCTTGTCACGACCCTGACCGTCAAGATGGCCGAGGACCTGACAGATTATTTAGAAGATCACGGCGTCAAGACCAAGTACATGCACCACGAGGTCGACACCTTTGAGCGCATGGAAATTATCAAAGACCTGCGCGTGGGCGCCATTGATGTCATTGTGGGCATCAATCTGCTGCGTGAGGGTCTCGACCTGCCGGAAGTTTCGCTGATTGCCATCCTGGATGCCGACAAAGAGGGCTTCCTTCGCAGTGAGACAAGCCTTATCCAGACCATTGGCCGCGCAGCCCGCAATGCCAACGGCGTAGTGCTGATGTACGCTGATGAAGTGACCCCCAGCATGGAGCGCGCCATCATGGAGACCGAGCGCCGCCGTGCCATCCAGGACGCCTACAACAAAGAGCATGGCATCACCCCCAAGACCATCGTCAAGGCCATCGGCGGCGGGCTGGAGATCAGCATGAGCGAGGAAAACAAGCGCATGCGCCAGCACCGTATGAGCCGCGTGGAACGCCAGCAGACGATTGAACGCCTGACCAAAGAGATGAAAGAAGCCGCGCGCCTGCTGCAGTTTGAGCTGGCAGCCCAGCTGCGCGACGAGATTGCCCGGCTGGAGCGCGGGGAAGACCCTACCGCAGCCGATACCAGTGAGCGCAAGGCGACTGCCAAAAAGCGCAAGGGAAGAGGGAAATACAAAAGTTGAGCACCGAAGTGAAAGAAACAAAGCGCCGATCGAAGATTCAAATCGACCCCAACAACCGCATCGTCATCAAGGGCGCGCGGGAGCATAACCTGAAAAACGTCGACCTGACGCTGCCCCGCAATAAGCTGATCGTCATGACAGGACTTTCCGGCTCCGGCAAGTCCAGCCTTGCCTTTGACACCATCTACGCCGACGGCCAGCGCCGCTATATGGAGAGCCTTTCCAGTTACGCCCGCCAGTTCCTGGGCCAGATGGAAAAGCCCGATGTGGACGAGATCACCGGCCTTTCGCCTGCCATCTCTATCGACCAGAAGACCACCAGCCACAACCCACGTTCCACCGTGGGCACCGTGACCGAAATTTACGACTACCTGCGCCTGATGTATGCCCGCATTGGCGTGCCTCACTGCCCGATCTGCGGGCGGGAAATCACCCAGCAGTCTATTGATGAGATGGTCGACGAGGTGATGAAGCTGCCGGAGCGCACCCGCTTCCAGGTGCTGGCCCCCGTAGTCCGTGCCCGCAAAGGCACCCAGGTCAAGGAACTGGACGCCGCCCGCCGCGCCGGTTTTGTACGTGTGCGCATTGACGGCAACATGTACGATCTGAGCGAGGAGATCAACCTCGAAAAGAACATCAAGCATACCGTGGAGATCGTGGTCGACCGCCTGGTCATCAGCGATACAGTGCGCGGCCGTCTGGCAGATTCCATTGAGACCGCCCTGGCCCAGGCAAACGGCCTGGTCGTTATCGATGTCATCGGCGGCGAGCCGATGATGTTCAGCCAGAGCTATGCCTGCCCGGAGCACGGCATCTCGGTGGAAGAACTGACGCCCCGCATGTTCAGTTTCAACAACCCCTTTGGTGCCTGCGAGAAATGTACGGGCCTTGGCACCTTTATGAAGGTCGACCCTGCCCGCGTCATCCCGGACAAGCGCAAATCCATCCGCGAAAGCGCCATCAAAGCCAGCGGCTGGTACTATGCCGAGGGTTCCATCTCCGAGATGACCTACAAGGCCCTGGGCAAGCGCTACGGCTTTACGCTGGATACTCCCATCAAGGATTTCAGCAAAGAAGCCCTGCATGCCCTACTGTACGGCACCGGCGATGAGCGCATTGAGATGCAGCGCGAGAGCATGTTTGGCTCCGGCACCTACTACAACCAGTTCGAAGGCCTGGTCCCCAACCTGGAGCGCCGCTTCCGTGAGACCAACAGCGAGTGGGTCAAAGAGGAGATTGCCCTGGTCATGTCCAGCGAGGAGTGCCCTGCCTGCCATGGCCGCCGCTTAAAGCCCACCAGCCTGGCCGTCACGGTCGGCGGCATCAACATTGCCGATTTCTGTGATAAGAGCGTGACCGAGGAGTTGAAGTTCATCGAGAACGCCAAGGTCAGCGCAAAGGATGAGATGATCGGTGCGCCGATTTTTAAAGAAGTGCGCGAACGTCTGGGCTTTTTACAGAGCGTAGGTTTGGGCTATCTGACCCTGTCTCGCGGCGCGGCATCCCTGTCTGGCGGTGAGAGCCAGCGTATCCGCCTGGCCACCCAGATCGGCAGCGCGCTGACCGGTGTGCTGTACGTGCTGGACGAGCCGAGCATCGGCCTGCACCAACGCGACAATGATAAACTGATCGCCACCATGAAGCGCCTGCGCGACCTGGGCAACACCTTGATCGTGGTCGAACACGATGAGGATACCATGCGCCAGGCTGATTATATTGTGGATGTCGGCCCCGGTGCCGGTGTGCACGGCGGCGAGATCGTAGCTGCGGGCAGCGTGGCAGACATCTGCAAGGTCAAGCGCAGCATCACCGGCGCGTATCTTTCGGGCCGAAAGTATGTGGAAGTACCTGAGACCCGCCGTCCCGGCAACGGCAAGTTCCTGCGGGTGGTCAAAGCCCACGAGAACAACCTGCAGGACATTACTGTGGATTTCCCGCTGGGCAAGATGGTCTGCGTGACCGGCGTGTCCGGTTCCGGCAAATCCACGCTGGTCAATGAGATTTTGTATAAGACGCTGGCGGCCGCGCTGAACGGTGCCCGCAGCCGCCCCGGCCAGTGCGAAGCCGTCGAGGGCATGGAGTGGGTGGACAAGGTCATCGGCATCGACCAGTCGCCCATTGGGCGCACACCGCGCTCCAACCCGGCCACTTATACCAGTGTGTTCGGGGACATTCGATCGCTGTTTGCCAACACGCAGGACGCCAAGATGCGCGGCTATGGCCCCGGACGTTTCAGCTTTAACGTCAAGGGCGGCCGCTGCGAAGCCTGCGAGGGCGGCGGCATTTTGCAGATAGAGATGCACTTTTTGCCGGACATTTTTGTGCCCTGCGATGTCTGCAAAGGCAAGCGCTACAATCGCGAAACACTGGAAGTCAAGTACAAGGACAAGAGTATTTCCGACGTGCTGGATATGACGGTGGAGGAGGCCTGCGTCTTTTTTGCCAACATCCCCAAAATTGCCCGTAAGCTGCAGACGTTGCAGGAGGTTGGCCTTGGGTATATCCAGCTGGGTCAGGCCGCTACAACGCTTTCCGGCGGCGAAGCCCAGCGCGTTAAGCTGGCCAACGAGCTGGCCCGCCGGGACACCGGGCAGACCGTGTATATCCTGGATGAGCCCACCACCGGCCTTCATGTGGCCGATGTGCATCGCCTGGTCAAGGTGCTGGACAAACTGGTGGATGCCGGCAACACGGTCATCATCATTGAGCACAACCTGGATGTCATCAAGCGCGCCGACTATATCATCGACCTTGGCCCCGAGGGCGGCAGCGGCGGCGGTACGATCGTTGCCACCGGCACGCCCGAGGAAGTGGCCGAGAACCCCAACTCCTTCACCGGCCAGTACCTCAAACCCATGCTGGCCCGCGCCAAAGAGCTGCAGGAAAAAGCCAAATAAGATTTTGTAAGAAGCCCCCAGCCTGTTGCACTGAAGTGCCCCCAAAAAGTTAGACAATAATTTGAAGCAAAAATTGTTCAAGCAGCCGAAAGGGCTTGCTGTCTGTGAATTGCAGGCGGCAAG
>UQDG01000042.1 GCA_900539695.1 uncultured Oscillospiraceae bacterium | reverse complement strand
AGCCGCCGAAGCGGTGCTTAAGCCGTAAGGCGGGAATTGTGCGGTGTTGCCTTAAGATTTCTCTCAAATTTCGATGTCCAGGCTTACGGGGCAATGGTCGCTGCCCATGATGTCCATTAAGATACCGGCCTCTTTGATGTTGGGGGCCACGCGGTCGCTGACGAGGAAATAGTCGATACGCCATCCTGCGTTCCGCTCACGGGCGCGGAAGCGCATGCTCCACCAGCTGTACATGCCGGTGTCGGCGGGGTGTAGGCAGCGGAAGCTGTCGGTAAAACCGGCGGCCAGCAGTTCGTCCAGCTTGCCGCGTTCCTGGTCGCTGAAGCCCGCCGCGCCGCGGTTGGGGCCGGGGTTCTTCAGGTCGATGTCCTCGTGTGCGACGTTGAGATCGCCGCAGAGGATGACAGGTTTAACGGCGTCCAGCTTCTTTAAATAAGTACGCAGGTCATCCTCCCACTGCATGCGATAATCGATGCGGGCCAGCTCGTTTTGGGAGTTGGGCACATAGAGGTTGACCAGGTAAAAGTTCGGGTATTCCAGCGTGATGGCGCGGCCCTCATGGCTGTGGGCTTCGCAGTCGATGCCATAGTTGACCGATAATGCCGGAGTCTTGGCCCAGATGGCCGTGCCGGAGTAGCCTTTTTTCTCGGCGCTGTAAATATAGTCTGTATAGCCTGCCGGGGCGAAGTCCGCCTGGCCGGGTTGCATTTTGGTCTCCTGCACGCAGAAAAAGTCGGCATCCAGGGCGTTGAAGGTATCCTCAAAACCCTTTTTCAGGCAAGCCCGCAGGCCGTTGACGTTCCAACTGATGAATTTCATGAGGTAAGCCTTTCTTTTGTTTTACGTGGGTGCATGGGCGGCTTTCGGTGTTCCGCCTCCATGCGGCGGGGCCGGGGCGGCATCCGCCAAAGCCAAAAATCAATTCGGTATCTTAACCGCTTTTTTCTTCCAGACGCCGCTGACGAAGCGGCCGACAAAGCAAATGCTGCGGCAGACCCAGTCAATGACCATGGCCCACCAGACGCCGACGGCGCCCCAGCCCATGTTGACGCACAAGATCCAGCTGAACGCCAAACGCCAGACGAGCATCGAGACCACCGATGCGACCATCGTAAACTTTACGTCGTTGGCGGCGCGCAGAGCGTTGGGCAGCACAAAGGCCGCCGGCCAGATCAGGATACCCATGGCGCAGTGGATGATGACCAGTTCCGCCGCCAGGCTGCGGGTCTCCGGCGATAGGGTGTACATATTCAGCACCACCCCCAGCGACAGGATGACCGCCGCATTGGCAATGCCCTGGGCAATGTAGTCCCACAGCATCAGTTTTTTGGTGTAGTACACCACCTGCTGCATGTCCTGTGCGCCCACGCAGCGGCCCACTACGGTAATGACCGCCAGGCCCATAGCCTGGCCGATGATAGCGCCCACGGCGTCCAGGTTATTGGCCACCGCGTTGGCCGAGATATGCACCGTGCCGAACAGCGAGATCATCGACACCACCAGCACGCGGCCCAGCTGGAACAGGCTGTTCTCACAGGCCGAGGGGATGCCGATGCGCAAGATGCTTTGCACGGTCCCCCTCTCCAGGTGGGTGACCGACCGCGGCGTAATGTGCAGCACATACTCATGCTGAGCGGCCAGCGCCAGGATGATAAACGCGCCCACCGCACGGGAGATCAGCGTGGGGATGGCCACGCCCTCGACGCCCATGCCCAGCAGGTAGATGCAGATGGCATTGCCGCCAAAGTTGATGGCGTTAACGATGACTGACACCTTCATGGACACAGCGCTGTTGCTGGTGGAGCGGAAAATGGCCGCACCTGCGTTATACAGCGCCAAAAACGGGAAGGACAGCGCCGTGATGGTAAAGTAGATCACCGCCGCGTCCATAACGTCATCGGTGATGGCGCCAAACAGCAGGCGCAGCATCGGGCGGCGGGTCAGCAGGCAGAACGCCGCCACCGCCAGACCCAGCAGGGCACTTAACCCCACCAGCTGTCCGGCACTGCGGGCGGCCTGCTCTGGCTTTTTGGCACCCAGATACTGGCTGGTGACCACAGCGCCGCCGGTGGCCAGCGCCGCAAACACCGTAATGATGAGCTGGTTGATCATATCCACCAGCGAAACGCCGGAGATGGCGGCCTCGCCTACCGACGAGACCATGACCGTATCCGCCATGCCCACCAGCACGCTGAGCGTCTGTTCGATAATCAGCGGCCAAAGCAGCGTGAGCAATTCGTGATTGGCAAAAAGTTTTTCCCTTTGTAAAGGCTGCATAGCAGCGCGTCCCCTCTTTATGTGAACATATAGTAAAGTATATCACAAAGCCGGGGTGCGTGCAATGCGCAAACGAAGTTCCATCTTGCACAGCGGAAAGCTTTGTGCTATACTGGCGGCAGATAAAGTTAGAATAATCAAACTTTTTATAAGAGGACTGGAAAATATGACACTGGCAGAAATCAAAGTTGGGCAGGATGCGGTACTGCGCACCATCGGCGGCCAGGGCGAGCTGCGCCACCACCTGCTGGATATGGGCCTGACCCCGGGCACCGAGGTGACCCTGCGCAAGGTTGCCCCCATGGGCGACCCCATCGAAGTAGAGCTGCGCGGCTACGAGCTGACCCTGCGGCTGGCTGATGCCGCCAAGATCGAAGTGGACAATGTCCACGAAACGGACCGCGCCGCCCGCAGCGAGACACGGCACGCGCCTGTGCCCCACCCCGGCGTGGGCGAACTGCGCAAGGCCGCCAGCTACCACGACCGCAAGGCGGGCAGTGAGATCGCCAAAGGACAGCCGCTGCGTTTTGCCCTGGCCGGCAACCAGAACTGCGGCAAAACGACGCTGTTCAATCAGCTGACCGGCTCCAACCAGCATGTGGGCAACTTTCCCGGTGTCACGGTAGACCGCAAGGACGGCATGATCCGCGGCCATGCCGAGGCCACCGTCACCGACCTGCCGGGCATCTATTCCCTGTCGCCCTATTCCAGCGAGGAGATCGTCACCCGGGACTTTCTGCTGAACACCCACCCAGACGGCATCATCAATATCGTTGATGCCACGAATATTGAGCGCAACCTTTACTTAACCATGCAGCTGATGGAACTGGAGATTCCGATGGTGTTGGCGCTGAATATGATGGACGAAGTGCGCGCCAATGGCGGCACCATCATGGTCAACGAACTGGAGGAACTGCTGGGTGTGCCGGTGGTGCCCATCTCGGCCGCCAAGAACGAGGGCATCGACGAGCTGGTGGAGCATGCCCTGCATGTGGCCCGCCACCGCGAGGTCCCCGGCCGCATCGATTTCTGCGATGCCACCGATGGCAAGGACGGCGCGGTACACCGCTGCATCCACGCCGCGGCCCACCTGATCGAGGACCACGCCCAGCGCGCCGGTCTGCCGCTGCGGTTTTCCGCCACCAAGCTGGTGGAGGGTGATCAGCTGATCGAAGCTGCTTTGCAGCTGGACGAAAACGAGACCGAACTGCTGGGCCATACCATCGCCGAACTGGAAAACGAGACCGGCCTGGACCGCGAGGCTGCCCTGGCTGACATGCGCTTTACTTTTATCGAGCGCCTGTGCGACAAGACCGTGGTGCGCCCCGGTGAAAGCCGCGAGCACAAGCGCAGCGTGGCTATGGATAAGGTCCTGACCGGCAAGTACACCGCCCTGCCCTGCTTTATCGGCATTATGGCGCTGGTGTTCTGGCTGACCTTCGGGGTCATCGGCGCGGCGCTGTCTGACCTGCTGACTTTGGGTATCGACGCCGTGACCAACGCCGCTGACCATGCGCTGACCGCCTACGGCATCAACCCGGTGGTGCACAGCCTTGTCATCGACGGCATTTTTGCCGGCGTGGGCAGCGTGCTGAGCTTTTTGCCCGTTATCGTCACTTTGTTCTTCTTCCTTTCCATCCTGGAGGATACCGGCTATATGGCCCGCGTGGCGTTTGTGATGGACCAGCTGCTGCGCCGGGTGGGCCTTTCGGGCCGCAGTTTTGTGCCGATGCTGATCGGCTTTGGCTGCTCGGTGCCTGCTATCATGGCCACTCGTACTTTGTCCAGTGACCGCGACCGCAAGATGACCATTCTGCTGACACCGTTCATGAGCTGCTCGGCTAAGCTGCCGATCTACGCACTGTTTACCACCGCGTTTTTCCCGCGGCAATGGCGGGCCGTTGTAATGGTGGGGCTGTACCTGACCGGCATCGTATGCGGTATTTTGTACGCGCTGGTGCTGAAACTGACCCGCTATAAGGGCGAGCCTGTTCCCTTCGTCATGGAGCTGCCCAACTACCGCTTTCCCTCGGCCCGCAGCGTGGGCCAGCTGATTTGGGAGAAGGCCAAGGACTTTTTGCAGAAAGCCTTTACCATTATTTTTGTAGCCACCGTGTTGATCTGGTTCCTGCAGACTTTTGATACACGGCTGAATGTTGCAGCGCCGGATACCAGCCTGCTGGCATTGATCGGCAGCTGGGTAGCGCCGATCTTTAAGCCGCTTGGCTTTGGCGACTGGCGTGTTTCTACCGCGCTGATCACCGGCTTTACCGCCAAGGAGAGCGTTGTTTCCACCTTGACGGTGCTGCTGGGCGGCGATACGGCAGCACTTTCCACGATGTTTACCCCATTTACCGCCGTGGTATTTTTGGTGTTTACCCTGCTGTATACCCCCTGCGTGGCCGCTGTGGCCGCCGCCAAGCGCGAACTTGGCAGTGCAAAAGCCGCCGCCGGGGTGGTTGTGATGCAGTGCGGTATTGCATGGGTGGTTGCCTTTGTGGTACACTGTATAGGTACACTGCTGGGGTTTGTGTGAACCCTTGTCCCGGAGGTAATTGACTATGGCAAGTGCGATCATTGTAGTGGTAATTTTTGTGCTGCTGGCGCTGGCGATCCTGTTTATCTGCCAGAACGGCGGCTGGCAGGGTGGCTGCGGCGGCAACTGCGCCAGCTGTCACCAGCATTGCAGCGATAAAGAGAAACAGGAAAAGAAGAAGTAACCAGCACATAAAAATGCTCCCCTCACGGGGAGCATTTTTTGTGTGTATGTATAATTTACTGGCCGGCAATGGACTCCAGCCGGTAAAAGAACGACAAATAATAATTCCGCGGAAGTTCTTTCGTGCTTTGCAGGGGCGTAGGGCGTTCTCCTTTTCTGTTTATATTTATTCGCCCGTGTACATCGTTACCGGGGTATAGTCGGTGCTGCCGGAAAGGTAGGCGGCGCGGTCCTGGGTGGCGTAGGCGATCTTATCCAAAAAGTCCGGGGCATCCATGCTGCCGTGGGTGACGAATACCTTCCCACCGGGCAGCAGCATTTCCGGGTAGCCTGTGGAGGCATACTGGCTCGATTCATTTACAAACGCCGGGCGGTAACTTTGCCCATCGTTCAGGTCATATACCTGTACCGATTCGCCCTCATCCAAAACGATCCATTGCAGCTCGCCCTGTTCGTTCTCCAACATCTGCTCACTTGTGTACGGGTCGTCCCGTGCCAGCACTTGTACCATTTCGCCGTTTTCCAGCTTACCCACACCGGTTGGGTAGCCATCCTCCCCATACAGGTCGAAATACAGTGTGCCGTCGCGTTGGCCGCGATACCAATAAAAATCCTCACTTGTGGGATAGCTGTAGAGTTTTTTCATTTCGCCGGTGGCAGCATCAAAAAGGTCATACTCATACTCTGAGTTCTGAAAAACGGCATTGTACTCATCCCCGTCGACATTGCTGGGCAGCGGGCTGGGGCTGACAATGCGGTGGATGACCCATTTATCGCCCGCGCCATATACATTTATGGTCTGTTCCGGCAGGTTGATATAGCTTACCTCGTTCGTGGTGCGGTCCCGCCGGATGATGCGCTTGCCGCTGGCATAGTCCAGCTCGTACAGCGCGGCATCATCATACCATGCAGGGTAGAATTCCTCTTCCACAGGCAGGCGCTCCACACTGCCGGTGGAAGTATCCACGATGTAACACCATTCGGTGGGGTTGTCCTTGTCCATATTTTCAAAGCAGTACAGCTCTACCATGTCGTCCCAGGCGGCCATGCCACAGGTCTCTCCGCCTTGCAGCTCGATCTCCGCCAGCTTTTGCTGCGTGGCGGTGTCGCAGTCGGTTTTTATCAGGTAAAACGTATTGGTGTTGGTGGCTTCATCGTATTTCTGGTTCATGCTGTACAGGCCGGTGTTGGTATAAAGCCTGTACGCTGTGCCGCGCAGCTTGCCCGCAGTGCCAACCGCCGGGGCGGTCGTTTCCTGGGCGGTCTCGGTGGTCTGTTCGGTTTCCGTAGCCGGCTGGCTTTGGGCGCTATCCGCACCCTGCGCTCCGCAGGCGGCGAGAGCCAGGGGCAGGGCCAGCAGGCAGGCAATGGCTTTTTTCATAGGGTGTTCTCCTTTCGCGTTTGCATTTACTTGATTTACTTGCCCGTGTACATTTCTATCGGGGTGTAGTCGGTACTGCCGTTGAGGTAGGCGGTCATGTCGATGGTCACCAGGGCGGGCTGTCTGTCGGTGGCGGCGGTCGTCTCGTACCAGCCGTTGGTCACGACCACACGGTCATCAGGCAGCAGCTGTATGGGATAGCCTATATAATTATCGTGGTCGACCGTCGGGGTGTAGGTCTGGCCGTCTGCCAAATCATAAATTGCAATGCTGTCCCGCAGATATTCCACGACCCAGCGTTCTTCTCCGTCCTGACCGTAACTTTCAAACTCCGGCCATTGATCGCTTTGCGGGGTGTACACGGTCGTCATGGTGCCGTTTTCCAGCTTGTCCAGCCCCACCGCCATGGTGTAGCTCTGGTCCTCCGTCGCGGTATAGTGGATAAAGTACGGTACGCCGTCCCGCTGGCCGCTGTACATCCACTTCTCCCCGTCGTAGCAGGGGGTCTCGAACAGCTTTTCGCAGGCGCGGGTGGCAGGGTCGTACAGGTCGATCTCCAGCTGAGAGTTCTGCCACATGGCAAAAAAAGCATCCCGGTCGGTGGTGTAATCTGGCATGGGGCCGGGGCTGATGATACGGCCGATCAGCCAGCGCTGCCCGATGGCATCATATACGCTCTGCGTCTGGGACGGCAGAGGCAGGTCCACCTGCTGGCCGGTGGCGTGATCCAGCCGGTTGATACATTCGATCCACTGGCCCACGCTCCGCTCGGCGTACACAGCCGCGTCGTCCTGCCATTGCGGGGAATACGGCGCACCTTCCACTTCCAGCCGCTCCATCTGGCCGGTGGCGGGGTCGATCTTATAGCGCCAGCTGGTTATCTCGCCATTCTGGTAACTGTTCGTCACGGGCTGGCCGGTCTCATCCAACCAATCGTCAATGTACAGTTCCAGGCCGTCCTGCCAGGCGGCCAGACTGGTATAGTAACCCTGGGTCTCCAGCTCGGCCGCTTTCTGCTGGGTGTTGGCCGCGGTGTCGGTTGCAATTATGGTGTAGACGCTGGTCAAGGTCTCCTCATCGTAAGTGCTCATCATGCCGTAGAACGTCTGCCCCACGGCGGCGGTATCATAACTTGTTTGGCGCAGGCGGCCCGTAAGACCGGGCAGGGTGCTCTCGGCCGGTGCCTCTGCGGCGGTCTCGGTGGTGGTGGTGGGTGTCTCCGGGGGCTGGGGCGCGGTATCGCCTGCGGCGCAGCCGGGCAGGGCCAGCGCCAAAGCCAGGGCAAAGGGCAGCAGCTTGTTCATGACGTGTTCTCCTTTCGCGTTTGGTTTAGCTGCAGGATACCCCACAGTTGTGACAGAGTTGTTTCAATTCTGCACTTTTTCGGGAGAATTTACAACTTTTTTCTCTGGTATGTTCACTATATAAATACACTTGACTTTCTTATGAAAGCATAGTATAGTAGTTACATTGTCCGCGCAAAGCGGGCATAGGTAAGTGTATAAAAGACAAGATGTAAGAAGAGGGGTATTTTACATGACAATTTTTACGGCGGCCATTGAGCAGGCCAGCGATATTCTGTGGAATTCACTGCTGTTGTTCCTGCTGGTCGGCACCGGCGTGTTTTTCACCATCCGGCTGCGGGGCGTACAGCTACGCCGCTTTGGCGAAGGGTTCCACCGCGTTTTCGGCAACTTCACCCTGCGGGGCAAAAAGGCCGATGACCAGGGAATGAGCAGCTTCCAGGCATTGGCCACGGCCATTGCGGCCCAGGTGGGCACCGGCAACATCACCGGCTGCGCCACGGCGCTGGTCAGCGGCGGCCCGGGCGCGCTGTTCTGGGTGTGGGTATCGGCGTTCTTCGGCATGGCGACGATTTACGCCGAGGCCGTGCTGGCCCAGCGTTATCGCACCACCGTCAACGGCAAAGTCACCGGCGGCCCGGCGTACTACATCCGCGCGGCGTTCAAGGGCACCTTTGGCAAGGTGCTGGCAGGCGTATTCTCGGTACTTATTATTCTGGCGCTTGGCTTCATGGGCAACATGGTACAGTCCAACTCCATCGGTGATGCGTTCCATAACGCCTTTGGCATGAGCCATCTGGCCGTGGGCATTGTCGTAGCCGTGATCGCAGCGTTCATCTTCCTGGGCGGCGTGCAGCGCATTGCCGCTGTGACCGAAAAGATCGTGCCCATCATGGCGGCGTTTTACATTGTGGGCTGCGTGGTGATCCTGGTCATGAACTACAAGACGCTGCCCAATGCCTTTACGCAGATCTTTGTGCTGGCGTTCAACCCGCAGGCGATGGCCGGCGGCGTGGCCGGTGTGACCGTGCAGCAGGCGATGCGCTTTGGCGTGGCCCGCGGCCTGTTCTCCAATGAGGCCGGCATGGGCTCGACCCCGCACGCCCACGCGCTGGCTAAGGTCAACCACCCGCGTGAGCAGGGCGCCGTGGCCATCCTGGGCGTGTTCATCGACACCTTTGTGGTGCTGACCCTGACCGGCCTGGTGCTCATCACCTCTGGCCTGATCCCCGAGGGGCTGACCGGCACCGCCCTGACCCAGGCAGCGTTCAGCCAGGCGTTCGGCGGGTTCGGCCCGGTGTTTATCGCCATCTGCATGTTCTTCTTCGCGTTCTCCACCATCATTGGGTGGTACTTCTTCGGCCAGTCCAACTTCAAGGCTCTGTTTGGTGAGAAAGCCCTGCCGGTGTACAGCGTCATCGTGGTTGTGTTCATTTTGGTCGGCTCTACGCTGAAAGTGGACCTTGTGTGGGCCATGGCGGACTTCTTCAACGGCCTGATGGCCGTGCCCAACCTGCTGGCACTGCTGGCACTTTCGAGGGTTGTGGCGGCCATTGATAAGGAATGATTTTTAGTTTTTAATAGCAGCTTTTACGTGGCTCACCACCTTGCGGTGAGCCACTTTTTTAACGGCATCCGGCCGCTATGCGTACTATTTTATGACCAAAAGAGTACCAGAAAAGTCCCGCTCGTTCCTAGGGCAATACCGCACAATTCTAAGTGCCGATGCGGCGAGCGAGAAGTACAAGCTGCT
>UQDG01000041.1 GCA_900539695.1 uncultured Oscillospiraceae bacterium | reverse complement strand
CAGCCGCAGCAGCGGTGCTTAAGCTGTAAAGCGGGAATTGTGCGGTGTTGCCCTATATCTTATAGAAAAGACCCGGCATTGCGGTGCCGGGTTTTTCCGTTGTGCCAGACTCATACATGAAAACAAATTATTGACAACCCAGCGACAAAATGCGACAATAGAGACAGAAAATTGCGCGGTGCAAATCGCAGTTTGGTCAAAAACTGCAAAACCTTGGCACACAGCGCCATGGAAAACGAGAGGAAAAAGCGGTATGGTAAATACAACGGAACACAAAACACACCGCTACAGGAGGGCTTGTATCATGGCAAAGAACGATTTTGACTGCACCACCCTGACGCCGGAGCAGCGCGACGAGCGCCTTGCACTGGACGTGGAGCGCCTGCTGCGCTTCGGGCGTAAGCATAAGCTGATCAAAGAACTGGACGAGCTGGTGGCCCGCAACACGCTGCTGGATCTGCTGCAGCTGGCCGCCCCCAGCGAGACCAAACCGCCGAAGGAGGACCCGGCGACCCCCGCCGCCCTGCTGGACGAAATGGTGGAACTGGCTGCCCGCAAGGAACTGTTTGACGGTGCTGTGCCCCAGTACCGCATCAACTTCGAGACCCGCCTGATGGGGGCTCTGATGCCCCGCGAGAGCGAAGTCTGCAAAAAGTTCCATAAGCTGTACGTGAAAAAGGGCGCCAAGGCTGCTACCGACTGGTTCTATGATTTCTGCGTGGTAACGAACTATATCCGCACTGCCCAGATCGCCAAGAACATCCAGTGGAACACCGCCACCCCCTACGGCGAGCTGGAGATCACCATCAATCTGACCAAGCCCGAGAAGGACCCCAAGACCATCGCCCTGGAGCGCCTGCAGCCCAAGAGTGGCTACCCCGCCTGCATGCTCTGCAAGGAGAATATCGGCTATGCCGGGCGTATCAACTTCCCGGCCCGCCAGACCCACCGTATCGTGCCCATTGAGCTGGCAGGGGAGCAGTTCTACCTGCAGTACAGTCCATACGCCTATTTCCACGAGCATTGCATCATGCTGCACGAACAGCATAAGCCCATGGAGATGAACAAGCAGACCCTGGCCGAGATATTTGATTTCGTCAGCCAGTTCCCGCATTACACCTGCGGCTCCAACGCCGACCTGCCTATCGTGGGCGGCAGCATCCTGAGCCACAGCCACTTCCAGGGTGGCCGCTATGTATTCCCCATGCAGAAAGCCGACATCGCCCTGCTTATGAAGGACGTGCGCTATCCCGGCGTCAAGGCGGGCATCCTGAACTGGCCTGTCTCCGCTGTGCGCCTGGTGGGCCGCAGCAGCCAGCAGATGCAGACCGTGGCCAACAACATCCTGACCGCCTGGCGAGAGTACAGCGATGAGAGCGTGGGCATCCTGGCCCACACCGGCGATACTCCCCACAACACCGTAACGCCTATCCTGCATTACGATGAGACGGACGGCTACATCCTGGACCTGGCCCTGCGCAACAACCGCACCAGCGAGGAGTACCCCGACGGTATCTTCCACCCCCACAAGGAATATCACAACATTAAAAAGGAAAACATCGGCCTGATCGAGGTCATGGGTCTGGCCATCCTGCCCGCCCGCCTGAAAGAACAGGGCGCCCAGATCGCCGAGATCCTCAGCGGCCAGCAGCCCAACACCAGCCGCAAGGAGGGCTCTAACCTGGCCGTACACGCCGATTGGATCGATGCACTGATCGCCAAGTATGGCACGGCCCTGCGCCCCGAAGAGGCCAACGAAGTCGTGAAGAAGGAGATCGGCATCGTGTTCAGCCACGTGCTGGAGAACGCCGGTGTCTTTAAGCAGGACGCCGCCGGACAGCAGGCTTTCGTCCGCTTTATGTACAGCGTGGGCTTTAAAGCTGCCGACTAAAAATTTTATAGATTTTTTTAGAAAAAACAGGCCTCCGGGGTTGACAACCTTGGGGGCCTGTGGTATTATAATACTCGCATCTGGCGGCAGCCACTATGGAGAGGTGTCCGAGTGGTTTATGGAACTGGTCTTGAAAACCAGCGATTCGCGCGAGCGGACCATGGGTTCGAATCCCATCCTCTCCGCCATTTTGTATAACAAGTGAATAGAATATATCACTTTGACTTGTGGAGTAATACTCAAGAGGTCGAAGAGGCGCCCCTGCTAAGGGCGTAGGGTGGGAAACCGCCGCGAGAGTTCAAATCTCTCTTACTCCGCCAACAAAAGCCATGGTAAATCGTAAGATTTCCCATGGCTTTTGGTTTTATCGGGAAAAATACGCAAAACAAAAGCCCGCAGGCACCGGGATTGGGCTTGCGGGATCTGTCGAAATATGGCATGCTGAAATTGCCGCTTCGGCGGCAAGGCGCTGCACACAACGGCAGGCGGTTGGCCCCACTACCCGAAAAGGGGGGAAGACCATGCGTTTTACATTGACTTCCCATATCGGTCACAAGACTGTTACGCTGAGTTTAGTGGTAAAAAGCAATACCCGCCACCCTGGCCGGTGACGGGTATTAGAGCTTTTCTAATTCCTTAGCCCAAAGGGCCAACCGCTTGTCGCAGTGCCTTTTGTTGTCTTTATTATACCCACCCCGGCACCGCTGTCAGCCTGCTGGGGCTTTTTCACTTTCTCGCGCGGCTTATTTCAGCCAATCGATCGCTGCTTCTCCGTGCTGCTGCAAAAAGGCGTTGATCTTGCCAAAGGGTGCCGACCCAAAGAACCCACGGTACGCTGAAAGCGGGCTGGGGTGGGCCGATTCCAGCACCAGCACGGGGCGGCGGTCCTGCACAGCGGCAAACACCGGCGCGTACTTTTGGGCGGGCTTGCCCCACAGCACAGCGGCCAGGGGGGCATTACTCTGCTGCACGGCGTATTCCAGCGCGGCCTTGGTGAAAGTCTCCCAGCCCTGCTTGGCGTGGGCAAAGGCGCGGCCCTGCTCCACCGTCAGCACGGTGTTCAGCAGCAGTACGCCCTGCTGCGCCCAGGGGGTCAGGTCGTTGTGAGCGCGCTGGGTGCCGGTTTCGCTTTCCAGTTCCTTAAAAATATTGCGCAGGCTGGGCGGTGCCTTGCAGGCATCGGGCACCGAGAAAGACAGCCCCATGGCCTGCCCCGGCTCGTGGTAGGGGTCCTGCCCCAGGATCACCGCGCGGATGCCCGCGGCGG
Organism: uncultured Oscillospiraceae bacterium; assembly: GCA_900539695.1. Lineage (GTDB taxonomy): Bacteria > Bacillota > Clostridia > Oscillospirales > Ruminococcaceae > Gemmiger. The sequence goes on along the minus strand of UQDG01000041.1, from coordinate 7,248 downwards.
GGCAGGTGGCAAAGGCAGCAAAGATATTCTCGGCAGCCGGGTAGACAGTGGTGTGGGCGGCCTCAGTCACAAAGGCGTCCAGAGCAGCAAAGTAGGGCTTGGCGCACTCAGCTGCAAAAAACGGCGCCCAATCGCCGTCATGCAGCCGGGCAGCCTGTTCGGTCAGAAGCATGGCGTACTCCTTATTATAATATGTGAAACTCTCGTGAAGCCAGTATACCATACCGGGGCCAGGGCTTGCAATACGCGATTAAACGCGGTATAATACTAATTCAGGGTGTTATACGCCCTGCCAAGTATTATAAAGGGGAGAACCGATCATGCGTTCCATCAAAACCAAACTGTTCAGCCTGGGCATGGCTGCTTCCATGCTGCTGGCTTTGGGCGGCTGTGCTATGTCTACGCCTGCCAATGTGGGCTCCATCGGCGGGGTCGAGATCCCGGCCGGTGTCTACCTGCTGGCCCAGTACAACTCTTACAACACCGCCTCCGGCCTGGCCGACCTGGCGACCGGCGAAACCGCCAACGATGTCAAGACCGTGCTGAAGGCCCAGTGCACCGGCACCATCAACGGCGAGGAAGTCACCACCGACGGTGCCGACTACATCAGCCAGCTGACCAGCCACGCCATCGAGTACTACGCTGCTGTTGAAAAGGAGTTCGACGAGCTGGGTGGTGTGCTGGATGATGCTGCCACCGCCGAGGCTGCCAACTCTGCCGACAGCCTGTGGAATTCCAACGGCGACCTGTACACCGCCAACGGCATTTCCAAGTCCACGGTGGAGACCTACCTGCTGAACGCCCAGAAGGCCAAGGCCATCCTGAATCTGACCTACGGCGCCGACGGCACCAGCCCCGTGACCGAGGCCGAGTACACCGACTACGTCAACAACGATTGCTACTACGTCGAGACCGTGCAGTTCCCGCTGGTGAACTACTCCAGCTACTCGCTGGCCACCGATGACCAGAAGTCCCAGATCCAGGACATCGCGGCCCAGTGCCTGGCTGAACTGAACGAACAGGCTACCGCCGAGACCGCCAGCAACAGCGCCCTGTACACCGCTGCCATGAATTACGTGCCCCAGGCCATGAGCGCTATGGGCAGCACGATCGAGTCTGCCCAGGCGGTCTACTACGCCGGTTCCAAGCTGTACACCCCGGACGATCTCTCCAGCTTTGGCGGCGACGGCTACAACAACCTGACCGACCCGCTGGATGAGATCCCCCTGGGCACCTGGACGACCATCGACCTGGGCACCACCCTGCTGGTGGCCCGCCGCATCGACCCGCTCAAGACCTATACCGTTGACCAGCTGAACAGCATGTATGATATGCTGACCAGCATGAAGAGCGACGAGATTCAGGATAAGCTCTACGCCGACGGCGCCGCACTAGAACATAACCTGGACAGCTCGGCCATCAATACTTACAGCGCATCCAAAATCAAAAAGACTGTCTCTAAGTAAAAGAACGTCTGTGCAACACACAGGGCGGGAGCATCACAGTATGCCCCCGCCCTTTTCTTCAGCTTTCCCCATTTTGTAAGGAGGTACATCATGACCCAAAACAAACACGTAAATCTGCTGCTGGAGGTGTTGGGCTGCTTTGTCTCGGCTGCCGGCATCTATAGCTTTGCCGTGGCATCGGGTGTGCCTGTTACCGGTGTTGCGGGCGTCTGCGCCATCCTGTACCGTCTGTTCGGTATCCCCATGGGCCTGTCCAACGTGCTCATCAATATCCCCGTTATCCTGTTCAGCTACAAGGTGCTGGGCAAGTCGTTTTTGCTGCGCAGCATGCGCTGCATGGTGCTGTTCGCCGTGTTTACCGACTATCTGCTGCCCATGATGCCGGTCTACACCGGCGACCGCCTGCTGGCCACCCTGTGCGGCGGCGTCATCTGCGGCATTGGCGATGCACTGATCTACATGCAGAACTCCAGCACCGGCGGTATCGACTTTATCACGATGGCCGTCAAGGTCAAGCACCCGCACCTGCCCTTTGGCAACATCACCTTTGCGGCGGCGCTGGCTGTCATTGTGGCCAACGGTCTGGTGTTCCACGACGTGGACTCCATCATCTACGGCCTTATCTTCAACTTTGTCTGCTCGGCGGTCATCAATAAGATGATGTTCGGCTTCTCCTCCTCGATGCTGGCCATGATCGTGACCGACGACGGCGAGGCCGCCTGCAAGGAGATCGACCGCGTGGCGGACCGCGGTGCCACCATTTTACAGGGGCGCGGCGGCTATGGCGGCGCACCCAAGGATGTAGTGCTCTGCGCCTGTTCCAACAAGCAGCTGTACGAGATCGAGCACGCCATCCAGAAGATGGACCCGGCCAGCTTTATCATTATGCTGCAATCCAACGAGGTCCATGGCGAAGGCTTCCGCCAGCTGGAACTGGGCAAGAGCGAAGAAAATACGTAATTACCCATCTGTAAGGGCGGATGCTCGCATCTGCCCGCTTTTTGTAACCTATTTATATACAGAGGAACGACCATGCCAACCAAAGAAGCAATCAAGATCCGCGGCGCGCGGGTCCATAACCTGAAAAATATCGACGTTGACGTCCCCCTGGGCAAGATCGTCGGCATCGCAGGTGTGTCCGGCTCCGGCAAATCCTCACTGGCACTGGGCGTGCTGTATGCCGAGGGCTCGCGCCGCTACCTGGACGCCCTGTCCACCTACACCCGCCGCCGCATGACCCAGGCCGCCAAGGCCAGCGTGGATGAGGTGCTTTACGTCCCGGCGGCGCTGGCGCTGCACCAGAGGCCCGGCGTGCCGGGCATTCGCAGCACCTTCGGCACTGGCACCGAGCTGCTGAACAGCCTGCGGCTGATGTTCTCCCGCCTGGCGTCCCACCGCTGCCCCAACGGTCACTACCTGCCGCCCAGCCTGGCTGTGGCGGCTGAAAAGCCGCTGATTTGCCCCACCTGCGGGGCCACGGTGCGCGCACCCTCCGCCGAGGAACTGGCATTCAACAGCCAGGGGGCCTGCCGCACCTGCAATGGCACCGGCACCGTGCGCACGGTGGACCTGGCCACGCTGGTACCCGATCCGACGCTGAGCATCGACGATGGCGCAGTCGCCCCCTGGAATTCCCTGATGTGGAGCCTGATGACCGATGTCTGCCGTGCCATGGGCGTGCGCACCGATGTGCCCTTCAACCAGTTGACCGACGCCGAGAAAGAAATCGTCTATCACGGCCCGGCGGAGAAAAAACATATTTTTTATAAGGCCAAAAACACCCCCGAAGCCGGTGAACTGGACTTTACCTATTATAATGCGGTCTACACGGTGGAAAACGCGCTGGCCAAGGTCAAGGACGAAAAGGGCATGAAGCGTGTGGAAAAGTTCCTCAAGCAGGAGACCTGCCCGGCCTGCCACGGTACCCGTCTGTCCGAGGCCGCCCGCGCACCCCGTCTGCGGGGTATCTCGCTGGCCGATGCCTGCACGATGCCGCTGGCCGAGCTGACCCAGTGGGTGGACCGCGTGCCCGCCAGCCTGCCCGCGGAAATGCGCCCCATGGCCGAGAGCATCTGCGAGTCCTTCCGCACCGCAGCCCGCCGCCTGATGGACCTGGGGCTGGATTATCTCTCCCTGGACCGCGCCGCGTCCACCCTCTCCACCGGTGAGCGCCAGCGCATGCAGCTGGCCCGCGCGGTCCGCAACCGCACCACCGGCGTGCTCTACGTGCTGGACGAGCCGTCCATCGGCCTGCACCCGGCCAATATCGTGGGCCTGACCGGCGTCATGCACGATCTGGTCGAGGACGGTAACTCGGTGGTACTGGTGGATCACGACACCCAGGTGCTGGCCGAGTCCGATTGGATCATCGAGATGGGCCCCGAAGCCGGTGCGGGCGGTGGTTACGTCATCGCTCAGGGCACTGTGCCCGAAATTGAGCAGGATCCCAAGTCGATGATCGGACCCTTTCTGCGCCCGGCGGCCGCCGCGCTGCCTGCCGGGGCGGGGAAGAGCGACCTCTTTGCCGAGGGCCGCATCCACCTTTCCACCGATGCCATTCACACGGTGCACCCGCTGGAGATAGACATCCCCAAGGGCAGGCTGACCGTCGTCACTGGTGTGTCCGGCTCCGGCAAGACCACGCTGATTCTGGAAAGCCTGGTGCCTGCCCTTGCGGCCAGTACCGCGGGCCGTCCACTGCCGTCCCATGTCAAGGCGGTAACAGCCGAGGGCATCGAGCAGGTCAAGCTCATCGATGCCACGCCCATCGGCATCAACGTGCGGTCCACTGTGGCTACCTATGCCAACGTCCACGACGAACTGCGCAAGATTTTTTCCCACACTCAGGACGCCAAGGCCCACGGCTACAAGGCAGGCGATTTCTCCTACAACACGGGCAAACTGCGTTGCCCGGTGTGCGATGGCACCGGCGTCATCAGCCTGGACGTGCAGTTCTTGCCGGATGTGGAGATCCCTTGCCCCGCTTGCCACGGTTCCCGCTATGCCCGCGAGGCCGACGACGTGAAGCTGATCGACAAGCACGGCCGCACTACCACACTGCCCCGGCTGATGGATTGCGACGTGCATACGGCGCTGGATCTGTGCAAGGATAGGAAGCTGGTGCGCCAGCGCCTGCAAGTGCTGCAGGATCTAGGGCTGGGCTACCTGACCCTGGGCGAGGAAACGCCCAGCCTTTCCGGTGGAGAAGCCCAGCGCCTGAAGCTGGCCAGCGAGATGGAGCGCACCCAGTCCCACGCGGTGTTTGTGTTTGACGAGCCGACCATCGGCCTGCACCCGCTGGATGTGCAGACCTTGCTGGGCGTTTTCCGCACACTGATCGACAACGGCGCCACGGTCATCGTCATCGAGCACGACCTCGACGTGATCCGCAGTGCGGATTATATCGTGGATATGGGCCCGGGCGGCGGCGAAAAAGGCGGCCGTGTGGTGGCCGCAGGCACCCCGGCGCAGATCAAAGCCACACCCGAAAGTGTGACAGGACGCTTTTTGTAAAGGTAAAACCGAACCATTCGCCAGGCGTGACCCAACAGGTTGTACCTGGCTTTTGTTTTGCAACAATATACAGAGTGCCTAAAAGCGGCGCCGGAAATTCAGCAAAAAAATCAAAAAAACTTGGGAAAAAGTGTTGACAAAGCAAACCGTGATTGCTATAATAATGGAGTCGTCAGCGAGAGCGCCTGACACGACAAGTTAAATATTGCCCCATAGCTCAGTTGGTTAGAGCACCTGACTGTTAATCAGGGTGTCGTCCGTTCAAGTCGGACTGGGGCAGCCAACAAAAAAATCACCGAACAATCTTCGGTGATTTTTTTATGCGGCCGTAGCTCATCTGGTAGAGCGCCACCTTGCCAAGGTGGAGGTAGCGAGTTCGAGCCTCGTCGGCCGCTCCAAAGGTAACGGGAGAGCCGGTTGAAACAAACGTTTCAACCGGCTCTCCCGCCTTTTGTTTTATAATTCGGCACGCAGCGGATGCTGTTATCAGCATCAAAAATCAATTTCAGCGATGAGGCGGCATAACCGTTTCATAACATCAGAATCTGTCATAGGATAAATCATTGCCCTCACAACATCTTTTTATCATAGCTTTGTTGAGTTCTTGTGTTCGCTGCAACAGGGCGCACTGGCGCAGCAATTCCTGCAGGATGCCCATAGATCAGCACCTCTCTGTAAGAAGAATATATTCTGTATATTGTGCGGATGGTAAACTGATATTATAATACGGCGTTCGTGATTGCCAATGGCAACTTTTGGTCAATTTTGTCCTGTACGGTATAAAATCTGCAAAATGTTGTGCGTACATCCATCCTCCCTATACCGTAAACCCATCCAACAATACCTGCACAGGGCTGTACCGGTCATACAGTAAATCTTCGGCAGTGGGCGGCTCACGCAGGGGCGCGTGGGGGGCCAGCGGCAGGCGCAGGGCGGCGGCAAAATGTGGGGGATGGGCTGCGTCCGCGCTGCGCCCATGCACGGGGGAACAAGTGGCCAAGCAGAGACCGCCTGTAAGCGCGGCTGCGCGGCGCAGCAAGGGCAGGGTGTCGGCGGGCATCCCGGAGGCGGAAACCGCGCGGAACACCGCCACCGCCGCCCCTGCGCCCGGCTGCAGCGTGACCGCGGCCCGCCCGGCGGGCAGCACGCACCGCAGCACGCACAGCACCGCCGCCTGCCACAAATTGCGGGGCAGTGCCACGGGCAGCGGGGCAGGGGAGGGCATCACGTACAGCCAGCCCGGCCGCCGCCGCACGGCCTCGCTGGCGGCGGTACACAGGACGGCTGTCTCGGCGCTCAGGTCCAGCGCACGGTGCGTGGGCGGTGCAGCAAGGGCCTCCGCCAGCATCAGCAGCCGCAGCTGGGGCTGCACATCCGCCCCGGCTGCGGCCATGCCCGACAGGCGCAGGCGGCGCGGATCGTCGAAAATCTGCATTGTCACTCCCCCTCTCGTGGTGCCAAGTCCCTGTTAGTCTGTGCAAAACGGCCCGGCGGAGGAGTGGGAAATGGTTCCAGACAAAAAAAATCATGATTTTTTTGAAAAAATCCTGTTAAATGAATAACAGCCCCCTTGCAGATTTCGCAAGAATAGGGTACAATAGTAGCATACGGCAGAGCGGGTGACCGGGCTGCCGGGTACAACAAAAATCTTGGGAGGATTTAACAATGGCTGTTAAAGTTGCTATCAATGGTTTTGGCCGTATCGGCCGTCTGGCTTTCCGTCAGATGTTTGAGGCTGACGGCTACGAAGTTGTCGCTATCAACGACCTGACCAGCCCCGCTATGCTGGCCCACCTGCTGAAGTATGACACCGCTCAGGGCTCTTTCCTGGGCAAGATCGGTGAGCACAAGCACACCGTCGAGGCTGGCGAGGACTACATCGTCGTCGACGGCAAGAAGATCACCATCTACGCCATTAAAGATGCTAAGGATTGCCCCTGGGGCGAGCTGGGCATCGATGTCGTTCTGGAGTGCACCGGTTTCTACACCAGCAAGGACAAGGCTATGGCTCACGTCCAGGCTGGCGCTAAGAAGGTCGTTATCTCTGCCCCCGCTGGCAAGGATCTGAAGACCATCGTCTACTCCGTCAACGAGAAGACCCTGACCGCTGAGGATCAGGTCATCTCCGCTGCTTCCTGCACCACCAACTGCCTGGCTCCTATGGCCGACACCCTGAACAAGACCTTCCCCATCGTCTCCGGCATCATGACCACCGTTCATGCTTACACCGGCGACCAGATGATCCTGGATGGTCCTCAGCGCAAGGGCG
>UQDG01000040.1 GCA_900539695.1 uncultured Oscillospiraceae bacterium | reverse complement strand
ACCCACGTTCAAGGTTCCACAAGTTTCAGTTTTGTTCAATTTTCAAGGTCCTGCTGCGCTGTCCTTACGGGGTGTCCCGCCGGACAGCTTGTATATAATACCACCGCTGCAAGCGTTTGTCAACACCTTTTTTCAGATTTTTTTACAAATTTCCTGCTCTGCGGGGAGTCGCCACTCTAGGGCAGCCTTAGTTCTGCAATTGTTTTCGTTCTTCCTCGGTCAGTTCCCGGTACTCGCCGGGGGCAAGGGTCTCATCCAATGCAACGCCGCCGATGGAGAGGCGGCGGAGGGTGTTGACGCCGGCGTCGTAGACGCCGAACATGCGCTTGATCTGGTGGTAGACGCCCTGGTGCAGGGTGACGCGCACGGTGCAGGGGTCGTCCCCGGCCGGTTCGGCCTCGGCGGGGGCCAGGTGTTCGCCGTCGGCCAGGGTGACGCCCGCCGCAAAGCCGCGGCGCATCTCCTCGGTCAGCGGAGTGTCCAGCGTAACCAAATACTGCTTGTCCACATGGTGGGCCGGGGCCAGGATGTCATGGGCCAGGGCACCGTCATCGGTCAGCAGTACAAAGCCGGTGCTGGTCTTGTCCAGGCGGCCCGCCGGGAACAACTCCCGCCGGGGGTAGTCCGCGGCCACCAGGTCCACCACAGTGGTATCCCGCTTGTCGCGGCTGGCACTGACGACACCCTCCGGCTTATTGAGCATGATATACACATACTTTTTATATTCGCCTGCCAACGGCGCGCCATCCAGCGCGATCTGCGCGGCAGTCTCGTCCAGCTGGGTATCCGCCTTGCGGCAGATCTTGCCCGCGACCATCACGCGCCCCTTGGTGATGGCCTTGCGGCTTTCGCTGCGGGTCATGCCGGTGCGCTCGGCCAGGTACTTATCCAGCCGCATCATGCCTGGTGCTCCTGGGTGATGGCCGCCGTTTTGCCGCGGGTCACCTTGATAAGATCAGCAGGGGCGCACTCCACTTGGGTGCCGATGCGGCCGCCGGAGACCATGATGGTGGGCTGGGCCAGACAGCTTTCATCGTAGACGGTGACGAACTGCTTTTTCATGCCCACAGGGCTGCAGCCGCCGCGGATATAACCGGTGACTTTATTGATGTCGGCCACGTGGATCATGGCCACGCTTTTGACGCCCGCGGCCTTGGCGGCCTTTTTCAGGTCCAGCTCGGCCAGCACGGGCACGACAAACACATAATAGTTATGGTCTGCCCCCTGGGTGACCAGCGTTTTAAAAACGCGGGCCGGGTCCTGGCCGGTCAGGCGGGCGACGTTGGCGCCGTCAACGGCCTGGCCTTCCTCGTGGGGGTATTCGTGGGCGGTATAGTTGACTTTGGCGCGCTCCAGCATGCGCATGGCGTTGGTTTTTGCTTCTTTTGCCATTTGAGATTACCTCATTTATTATATAGTATAGGGTGCGGGCCGATGCAAGCATTGCGGGGTCGCGCAGCGATCAATGCCCCTGCGGGGCATTGATCCGCACGAACGGGCCAGCTTTGCTGGCTGGCGGCCTTCGTTTTGGCCGTCAAGCGGGCCCCTACAAAGGTTTGTGCTTTTCCCTTTATATAAGATATGCCCATTATACGTCCCCTGCAAAATTTTGGCAAGAGGGGTTGACTTTAGCGATTTAAAGTGTTAGACTATCATCATTCGATACAAACACGAACGCTGGCGACGATTGCGCCAGGAATCCAAAAGTTTAAGGCAATACCGCATAATTCTAAGTGCCGATACGGCGAGCGAGGTGCGGCAGCTGCTAAGCCAAAAGCGCAGATAATACTTTGTGTATTATCGAGCATTTTGGCAACGCAGATGCCGTGCCGAAGCCGCCGGAGCGGTGCTTAAGCCGTTAGGCGGGAATTGTGCGGTGGTGCCTTAAGAAATAGAGAAATGGGAGACACATTATGATCATCGTATTAAAACAGCACGCCCCGGCCGAGCAGGTCGACTCCTTCTGCCACGAGCTGGAGGATATGGGCTACCAGATCAACGATTCCGTGGGCAGCGATACCCACATCCTGGGCCTGATCGGCGACACCAAGTCCCTGGCCGAAAGCTGGGTGCTGGCCAACCCGGTGGTGGAGACCTGCCGCCGCGTGACCGAGCCGTACAAGAAAGCCAACCGCAAGTTCCACCCGGACGACACCATCGTGGACGTGGGCGGGCACAAGATCGGCGGCGGGTACTTTGCCGTGATGTCCGGTCCCTGCAGCGTGGAAAGCAAGGAACAGATCACCTATGTGGCCCAGCGCGTACAGGCCGCGGGTGCCAGCATCCTGCGCGGCGGCGCGTTCAAGCCCCGCACCAGCCCGTACAGCTTTCAGGGTTTGCGTGCCGAGGGCCTGGAGCTTTTGCAGGAGGCCCGCGCTGTGACCGGCCAGCCCATCGTGACCGAGCTGATGAACAACGAACACATCCACCTGTTTGAGGATGCCCACGTGGACATGATTCAGATCGGCGCACGCAATATGCAGAACTTTGAGCTGCTGAAAGCCGTGGGCCGCCTGAAGACCCCTGTGCTGCTGAAGCGCGGCCTGTCCTCCACCCTGGAGGAGCTGGTGATGAGCGCCGAGTACATCATGGCCGAGGGCAACCCTAACGTGGTGCTGTGCGAGCGCGGCATCCGCACCTTTGAGACCAGCATGCGCAACACGCTGGACATTTCCGCCGTGCCGATGCTGAAAAAGATGACCCATCTGCCTGTGGTCATCGACCCCAGCCACGCTGCCGGCATCGCCTTTATGGTGCCCGCGCTGGCCCAGGCTGCCGTGGCCGTGGGCGCGGACGGCCTGATGATCGAGACGCACAACAACCCGGCCAAGGCCAAGAGCGACGGCGCCCAGAGCCTGACACCCGACCAGTTCGACGCCCTGATGAAGGTCATCAAGCCGGAGCTGGAATTCTTTGGAAAGAAGTTGAACTGATTATAGGTAAAAAGGCTCCCTCTGCGAGGGAGCTGGCTGCGCGAAGCGCAGACTGAGGGAGAGACAAGCAAATTAACTGCTACCAAATCTCAGGCTCTCTCCCCCACCCGCTTCGCGGGAGCCCCCTCCCAGAGGGGGCCATCCAGGAGGTGTCCCAGCGAGTGGGATGCCAGCTTATTTATAAAGTATATAAGGTCAGCAGCAGGGTCGGGAAAGCCCTGCTGCTTTTTTGCTGCCGATAGAGGTGCGGGCAGCGCAACGATTTTGCGGCAGTCAAAGAACTACTTCCGGGTATTTCCGCCCGGTATATATACTGCGGAACTCCGGAAGTACCCTGGTGTTTCCAACTACTTCCGGAGTTATGGAAGTAGTTATAATTAACATATCTATGTAATTTATATAAGTACTTCCGTAGTTCCGCAGTTTTGATAAAGGGGTGGCTGTTTTTGCCAGAAACCACCGTCGCAAAAAAGATGCGCCTCGCCGGGCGTGGCGAAGCGCATGCTTATTGGCTATTGGCTTTATTGGCCCGGTTCGTCTTTGGCGGGCTTGGTGCTTTGGGGCGTGCTGATGCCGGTCTCCCGGGCCGTTTGGATCGCCGAGGCGGCAGCCTCTTTGGCGGTCTGGGCCGCAGACTGCGCGGCATTGGCAGCCGTTTCTTTTGCCGTCTGGGCGGCGGCGGCAGCTGTACCCACGGCGGTCTGCGCGGTCTCCTTAGCGGTCTGGGCCATCTCTTTGGCAGCGGTCCTGGCGGCAGCGGCCAGCTCGTTCAGGCGGCGGACGCCGGCGCGGGTGGAGGCCAGCGTCTCGGCGTAGGTAAGGCTCTTCATATCCGGGAAGGCCCGCAGCAAGCGGCGGGTGCCTATCTTATCCACGCTGATGTCACGCAGCTTGGCGCGCATTTCGTTGGCACGCAGCAGCATTTCCAGCTTCAACTCGGCGGCGTTCTCGCGACCTTCCAGCTTGGCCAGGGCCAGCTGCAGCTTTTGCTCGTCTAAAATGGTATCGGCGGTCATGGCGCTGACGCCCAGCACGGTGGTCAGCTTGTCGCTGGTCACACGCAGGCGGGCGCGCACCTCGTCGATCTCCTTCAGCTTTTTGTTCAGGCCGGTGGCGGCGGCTGCGGAGACGATGAGGTCGACCACAAACAGCGCCAGCACGGCGGCTTCGACAGGCACCAGCACCTTCATGGGCAGCGGGCTGCTGGCCTTGGCCAGCGCCGGGTGCACCACCTTGACCATGATGACACTGCCCAGGCCCCACAGCAGCGAGAACTGCGGGCAGATGTAGCCGCCGATGTTGAACTTCATGTTGGAGTAGTCCCACCAACGGATGTGGTAAATTTTGAACAGCGTCCAGCCGCCCACCAGCTCGATGGCGGTGGTGAGCACCATGCCCACAAAGAACACCGCCACGGTGCTGACGCTTTTTCCCTCGCCGGATGGGGCCAGCGCGGCCACCGTCCAGTTCAGCACCACCATGCCGCAGCCGTAAATGGGACAGATGGGGCCGCAGAGGAACCCGCGGTTGACGAGCCGCCGCTCCTTGATGGCGGCGTAGACGACCTCGACACCCCAGCCGATACAGCCGTAGAGGAAGAACCAATACAGCGTTTGTACGACAAATGAAAAGATTTCTGTCTGGGTCATTCGGCGTCCTCCTGCGGGGCGGGTGCTTCGGCGGCTTCCTCCTCTTCCTCGGCTTCCAGCTCTTTGGCCAGGGTCTTGGGCTCCACCCAGGTCACGGTGCTGTCGGGGCCTTTGCGGGCGATCAGCGCCTTGATGGGGATGCCCATCTCGGTAAACATACCCTCGTGTTCGGTGCGCAGGTTCCAATCCGGCTCGTTGGCGTGCAGGTCAAAGGTCTGCCAGGTGATCTCAAAGCCTGCCGCCGGGAAGTAATGCAAACTGTCCCGGAACAGGTCATCGTCGTCGGTCTTGAACCAGATCTCCGCGCCCTCATCCATCAGCTGGCGGTATTGCAGCAATTGGCGGGGATGGGTCAGGCGGTGCTTGTTGCTGCCCGCGTTTTTGCTCCACGGATTGCAGAAGTTGATGTAGATGCGGTCCACCCGGTCGGCAGGGGTGAAGGCATTGCCCAAGCGCTCGATGTCGATGCTGGCGATCTTGACGTTATCAGGGGTCATGCCGCGCTCGGCATAGGCGGCCTCGACCTTGCGCTTGGCCAGGATCAGCACCTTGTCGGTGATGTCGATGCCCAGGTAGTTGATGTCCGGGTGCCGGGGGGCCAGCTGCGCCAGGAAACCGCCCTTGCCACAGCCCAGCTCCAGGTGCCAGGGCTGGTCGGGGCGGGCGTAGGTCTCGTGCCAGTGGCCGCCGTGGGTCAGCGGCTCGTGCACATGGAAGTCGCAGGCCAGCAGTTCGGGGCGGGCGTAGGGTTTAAAACGCATTCTCATGGGAGTGTCTCCTGTTATAATAATGTAGAAAGTTTCTCGCGGATGACATCGGGCGTAAGGCCGGGCTGAGCCAGGCTGCCCTGGCAGAAGGCAGGCTTGCCGCCGCCCCGGCCTGCAAAGGCTTCGTTCAGTGCCCTGCCCAGGGCGCGGGCGTCGGTGCCATCGGGGGCGGCCAGCGCGTAGGATAGGCCCTGCCCACCGGGGGCGAGGGCGCAGGCGACCTGATTTATGCCCGCGCAGACCGCCATGGCAATGCGGCGCAGGCCGTCGCCGTCGGCTCCCTCGGCCCACAGCACGGCGGGCCGGTCGGGCGCTGCAGCCTGCACGTAGGCATCCGCCAGGGCGTTTTGCAGCGCGGCAATGCGCTGCTTTAGGGCAACTTCGCCGTTCTGGCGGTTCTCCACCGACGGGGTCAGGCTGCCCGCGGGGGCAGAGAGCACGCGCCCCGCGGCCTCGGCGTCGGCACAGATGGCGGCCACGGCGTCATAGGCGCGCTGCCCGCAGGCCACAGCCAGCCGCATACCGGTCTTGTAATGCTGGGCAGAGATGATTTTGATCAGCCCCACCTCGCCGGTGCGGGCCAGATGGGTGCCGCAGCAGGCGCAGCAGTCGCCGCCGGCTTCCACCAGCCGCACGGGGCCGTCCAGCTCCTTTTTGCTGCGGTACTCGGTGGCGGCCAGGGTGGCGGCGTCGGGGATGTAGCAGTTCACGGGGGTGTCGGCCCGCACGGCGGCGTTGGCTTCGGCTTCGGCCCGGGCCAGCTGGGCGGCGGAAAGCGGGATGCTGGTGTCCATCCGCACGTAGGGGGTGCCGATGTGGAAGCCCACATTCTCGGCCCCGAACAGGCGGTGGAAGGTGCCGCTGAGGATATGCTCGCCGGTGTGCTGCTGCATGGCATCCAGGCGGCGGGGCCAATCGATGCGGCCGGTCACAGCGGTGCCCGGCTCCAGCGGAGCGTCCGTGGTATGGGTGATGGTGGCGCCGTCGGTATGCACGTCGGTCACCTTCGCGGTGCCCAGCGTGCCCAGGTCACAGGGCTGGCCGCCGCCCTCAGGGAAGAAGGCAGTCCTGTCCAGCACGACCGCATAGCCGCCCTTGGCCGGGGTGCAGGAGAGCACGGCTGCAGCAAATTCCTGCACGTAAGCGTCTGTTTCGTATAACTTTTGCGTCACAGAAAGGAGACTCCTCTCAAAAAAATCAGATTTTTCTTATTATAACACAAAACAGGTGTGGAAAAAACCTTTCATTTCCTATATAATATGAAATATATGGGCTGAAATTTAGGAGGGCCCGCCCTCTACAAGTAGGTCCCTTCCCTGTTGTGCCCATCATTTCCTACCAGGAGAACTTCAAACCTATGCAAAAACAAATCACCCCGGCGGCGCTGGCGTTATCGGCGCTGCTGCTTACCGCCTGCGCGGCGGCCCCGGTGGAAAGCGTTGCCACGGTGGAGACGGCCCCCGAGCCTGCTCCTCAGGTGCTTACCGCCTATGCCGCTGACGGGCTGGCCCCCGCCCTGCAGGCTTATGCCGATGCCCAGGGCGTGGCCCTGAACTGGACGGACGATGCCAGCACCGCCAGCTTGCTGGCGCTGGACCACCAGCCGGACGGCACCACCCTGGATGTGACCAGCGATCCCCTGCTGGCCGCAGCCGCCGCCCGCGCCAATATTACCGGGAGTGCCGCCTCCCTGCCCGCAGGCCGCAGCCTGTACGGTTACTGGGTCAGCGGCAGTCTGCTGAACAGCCTGCTGGGTGATGGCGCTGCCGAAGCCCTGCAGAATGCCAGCTGGGACGAGTGGAGCGACTTTGTGGAGACCCTGCAGGACTGGCTGGCCGAGCCGAAAGCCGCCACCGTCACCTTAAACGGCGCCGACCGCACCCTGCCGGAGGCCCGGCCCGAAGCCCTGACCGCCACCGGCGTATTTGCCCCGCCGCTGGACCGCACCAGCGGCTACACTGTGGCCGTGCTGGCGGCGGACGGCCAGTATACGGCCGACGCCCTGACCGGCCCGCTGAACGGCATCTACAGCGCCGTCTCGCTGGAATGGGACGCCATGGCCGACAGTGCCGAGGGCGGGTTGTTCCGCCGGGCCAAGCTGACCGACCTGCTGGCCGCCTACGGGGCCGACGCCTGCCAGGATTTGGTTTTGATCCCCTTCAAAACCAACCTGGAGGACAGCGATCTGACCACCGAGGAGTACAACCTCACCGGCCTGCTGGACTACCCTATCCTGGCCAATGCGGGCTGCTTCGCCCTTCAGGACACCGGCGATGCCGCCGCACTGAAATCCGCCGAGAGTGCCGTGCTCTGGCTGTACTCCAGCGGCGATGGCGAAAAAGCCCTGACCAACACGCTGGGCGTCATCACCCCGTGGAACACCGCGTCCGACACCACCACGCTGGGCGCGATGCAGGTGGAGCAGGTCAACACCGCCATCCTGCCGGGCATCGACCTGCCCACGGCGGCAGCGGCCCAGGCCCTTACGGCCAACGAGGAGGCCCTGCAGGGCGGCACACGCGGCAAGGCCGAGCGCACTGCCTTTACCCAGGCCGCTTTGGCAGCCCTGGGTGCAGAATAAAGAGTACATTAAAAATACTAGCGAAAGAGAAGAAGGATAGCAAATGGGTTTTGCACGTTGCAGCGGTATTCTTATGCCGCTTTCCAGCCTGCCGGGCGGTTATGGCATCGGCAGCATGGGCGCACCCGCCCGTAAGTTTGTGGATTTCCTGGCTGCCGCCGGGCAGACGATCTGGCAGATCCTGCCGGTCGGCCCCACCGGTTATGCCGACAGTCCCTACCAGAGCTGCTCCGCCTTTGCGGGCAACCCCTACTTTATTGATCTGGATCAGCTGGTCAAGGATGGCCTGCTGACCCGCCGGGATTTTGCCAAGATCCACTGGGGCGGCGACGCGGCCCACATCGACTACGGCACCCTGTACGAGAAGCGCTTCGACGTGCTGCGCAAGGCCTACGCCAACTTTTTAAAGCAGCGCCCCGTGCCCGGCTACGACACCCCCTACCCCGATGACTGGTACCGCTTCCAGTTTTTGAGCTGCGAGTGGCTGCCCGACTACTGCCTGTACATGGCCATCAAGCGGGACAACGGCATGGTGGATTGGCAGCAGTGGCCCGAGGCCCTGCGCCTGCGCGACCCCGCCGCCCTGGCTGCTTTTAAAGAGGAACACGCCGAGGAGGTCGGCTTCTGGGCGTTTGTCCAGTACGAGTTCGACCGCCAGTGGCGCGCCCTGCACGCCTATGCCAAGAGCAAAGGCGTATCCATCATGGGTGATATTCCCATCTACGTTGCCGCCGACTCCGCCGATGCCTGGGCGGGCCGCGAACTGTTTGAGACCGACGCCGACGGCAAGCCCCGCCGCGTGGCAGGCTGCCCGCCGGACTACTTTGCCGCCGACGGCCAGCTGTGGGGCAACCCCCTGTATGATTGGGACTACCACCGCCGCACCGGCTACGCCTGGTGGATCCGCCGCATCCGCCACGCCCTGTTCATCTACGACATCCTGCGCATCGACCACTTCCGCGGCTTCGACACCTACTGGGCTATCCCGGCTGGGGAAAGCACCGCCCGCAACGGCCGCTGGGAGAACGGCCCCGGCATGGACCTGTTCCGCACCCTGCACAACGCCCTGGGCGAGCTGCCCATCGTGGCCGAGGATCTGGGCGAGATGTTTGACTCGGTCCGCCAGCTGCTGGCCGACAGCGGCTTCCCCGGCATGAAGGTGCTGCAGTTTGCCTTTACCGGCGAGGACAGCGTCGACCTGCCCCACAACTACCCCCGCAACTGCGTGGCCTACCCCGGCACCCACGATAACAATACGCTGGCCGGCTGGTTTGGCGAGGAGCTGACCCCCGAATACCGCCAGCAGGCCCGTGAATACTTTGCCCTGAACAAGGCCGAAGGCGAACTGCGCGGCATGCTGCGCGGCGTGATGGCCTGCACCGCCGCCCTGGCCATCATCCCGATGGCCGACTGGCTGGAGGAGCCGTCTGCCTCCCGCATGAACACCCCCGGCGTGGCCCAGGGCAACTGGCAGTGGCGCGTGGATGAGAAGAAGCTCACCCCCGCCCTGGCCAGGGAGATCAAGGCCATGACCGTGCGGTACTTCCGCGCACCGGCCACCCGGAAATAATCGCATAACAGCCCCGCATGGTCCCCGCGTATCCAGCCAGGGACCGTGCGGGGTGTTTTCTATAACGCAGCATCTGCTTTTTTTGTGAACCTAAACAATGTTTTGCGCTGTGGTGCGCAAATTCTTTGTGCAAGGCAGAACTATCCAGCAATCGTATTTTGTGATACAATAGTTTGGTATTTGAAGGTTATTTTCCTAACAGGGATCTTTTGTTTTAAAAATGAGGAACTGACATGAAATTTGAGTATACCCTCGCTGAACTGTCCACCGCGATCACCGCGCTGGAGCAGGTCTACGGCAAGGTCAGTGTACTGGACCCCTACCTGGGCACCGTGCTGGACCCTGCCACCCTGCAGCCCACCGATAAAGCTGAGGAACTGACCGCGCTGGATGAGACCGGCCGCGGCGTGCAGCTGGCCCAGGCCGATGACGGCCCGGAGCTGGTGCTGTACCAGGGCATCCAGGCGGACGCCCGCCCCTGCGTGCTGGCTTTCCACTGCTGCATGCCCCACAATCTGCAATCCTCTGCCGGGGCCGAGAATTCCTTTAACCGCGTGCTGGCCCAGATGCAGGAGGAGCTGCGCCGCGATTACCTGACCGGCGTGTACAATGCCCGCTATCTGGACACCGAGTACCGCCGCTACGCCGAGCCCCAAGCCCAGGCCGGCAAGCCCGTGGGCGTGGTGATGGCCCGCGTGAACGAGTATTGGAGCCTGCGCCAGAACGAGTCCGCCAATGCGGCCGACTGCTGCCTGAACATGGCCGCCGGTATCCTGCAGCTGTCTGTCGGCACCGACGACAAGGCCGCCGTGCTGGCCCGTTTGGAAGACGGCCTGTTCGCCGTGGTAACGGTGGGTACCCCCGCCGCCCAGGTGGCCCGCAAACTGCAGGACGCGCTGGACAACTCCCGCCGGGAGTTCAGCATCAGCCTGTCCCGCCGCGGCAGCTTTACCGTGCAGCTGGCCAGCGCCGAATGGGGCGAGACCCCGGCCTGGGACATGATGTTTTCTCTGGCCCAGCAGCGCCTGTGATCTTTGCATAAAAACATCCCCCTTGTGTACATACTATGGTTGACCGACCACCATGTACACAAGGGGGATGTTTTTATGCAAACCGATAATGAAAAAATGCTCCAGGAGATCGTGCAGAACACCGAGATGGGCAAAAACACGCTGGACGAGCTGATAGGCCTGACCCACGACCAGCGGTTGAAAGACGAGATGATGCGCCAGAAGCGGGAGTATCGGCGCATCAACCAGGCGGCCCACACCGCACTGGATGCCATCGGGGCCGAGGCCCAGGGCCAGAGCGCTGCCGCCCGCATGAGCGTGAGCATGGGCATCCGCACCCGCACCATGATGGACAAGTCCACCCGCAACCTGGCCACCATGCTGGCCGAAGGCAGCGGCCAGGGCGTGCTGGACTGCAAACGGGCCGAAAAAGACTATCCCGCCGCCAGCCCCGGTGCGAGGAAGCTTTGCCAGGAACTGGGCGAATTCCAATCGTCGGCCGAGGAGACCTGGCGGGAGTTTGTTTGAAGTTTGTTTGGATCATGTGCTGCCACCCCGGCCCTGCCCACCCTGCAGCAGGGCCTTTTTATTACGGCATCCTGCCATTATAAAAGGGCGTCACCGCATGGTGGTGACGCCCGCAAGGCAGACCCTTAAAATAAAATCAAGAATTCAAACAAACAGCTCAATCACAAACACCAAAACGCAGCAAAGAACCGAAACCGGAAACAGCCCTGCTCCCAGCCAGGCGGCCACAATGCCCGCCGCCAGGGCCACTGCGCCGGAGATCGGCGTCTGGGTGGCGTGGATGATGGCCGGGAAGGTCATGACCGCCAGCGTCACGTAGGGCACGTAATACAAAAACGACTGGATGAACCGGTTGCGGATCGGCTTGCGGATCAGCGTCAAAGGCAGGATGCGGATGGTGTAGCTGACTAAGGCCATCACGGCAATGTAGATATAATTATTCATCGCTGCCGCCCTCCTCTGCCAGCTGGTCCTTCACCGGGAACAGCACCGCCGCAGCTGCCGAAATGACCACCGTCAGCAGGATCGTGCGGGTACCGTCAGACATGGCTGAAATCCCCGGCAGATAATTACAGGCAAGGCTCAGCGCGAAACTCAGCGCCACCAGCCCGGCAATGATGTGGTTCTTCCGCGCCGGTGGGATGATGATCGCCAAAAACATGCCGTACAGCGCCACGCTCAGCGCGCTGACCACCCGCAGCGGCAGTGCATTGCCCGCCATAATGCCCAGCGCCGTACCCACAGCCCATCCGGGCGCTGCCAGCAAAATCGCGCCGTAGGTGTAATAGGGGTTTAAATGGCCGGGCCGGGCGATGGTGATGCCGAACAGCTCGTCCGTTACGTCATACCCAATGACCAGCCGGTGCCAGAACGGCGTACCCGGCGCAAACCGCTGGGCCAGGGCACAGCTCATCAGCAGGTAGCGTGCGTTGGCGATCAGCGTGATGACCGCCACCTCCCAGTAAGTGGCCTTGGCCGCAATCAGCGTAAAGGCGGCGTACTCCCCTGCCGACGCGTTGTTCAGCAGGCTGGCCCAAAAGCCCTGCATCGGGGTAAAGCCCGCGTGCCGCGCGGCAATGCCCAGCGAGAACGCCACCGCGAAATATCCCAGTGCAATGGGGAACCCGTCCCGCATGCCGTCACAAAACACCCTGCGGCTGAACGCCCAGGGCTTGTTCTTTTCCTGTTCCATTTTTCAGCTTCCTTTTGCTGTTATTTCACACCGTCATCCATTATAGTACACCCCACCGCAAAAAGAAAGCGCCCCGCCACATAAAAGCCGCCAAAATGCTTGACGCACCCCGCCGCCGGTATTATAATAAGAGAGCCGGGTTCGCCCCGGCATACACACCGAGGTGTTGCGCAGTTGGTAGCGCGCGTGGTTTGGGACCACGAGGCCGCAGGTTCGAGTCCTGTCACCTCGACCAGTAAAATACCGTAGATTCGTTAGAATCTACGGCATTTTCTTTTTCAAGTACACTTTAGTACACACTTGCCCATTTTCTCTGCAAGTTGTGTACTAAATCATTATACGCATCAGGCCGCGCTTCTTTCAGCGCATCCGTAAGGTCTATATTTGACACTGCCCGTAAAAAGTCACTGCCGCCAACAGCAGCCCTTACAGGAGGCTCTGCGGCTTCGTAGTAGCGCACAGGAGCTTGTTCCATATTTTCGTGGTCCGTAAAATCCTTTCTAAACCGTTCGCACCTCTTGACGTGCGGGGGCAATTATACCATACTGGAAGGGAAAAGCAGCTAAGGCAACACCGCACAATTCCCGCTTTACAGCTTAAGCACCGCTGCTGCGGCTGCGA
>UQDG01000039.1 GCA_900539695.1 uncultured Oscillospiraceae bacterium | reverse complement strand
ATCGGCGTCAACGGCGTGGGCAAGACCACCACCATCGCCAAGCTGGCCCGCCTGTATAAGGAGAAAGGCAAGCGTGTGATGCTGGCCGCGGGCGATACCTTCCGCGCCGCTGCCAGCGAGCAGCTGGAACTGTGGGCCGACCGCGCCGGTGTGCCGCTGGTGCAGGCCGGTCAGGGTGCCGACCCCGCCGCCGTCATCTTTGACGCGGTCAAGAGCGCCACCGCCAAGGGCTATGACATGGTCATTGCCGATACCGCAGGCCGCCTGCACAACAAAAAGGGCCTGATGGACGAGCTGGCCAAAATTTCCCGCAGCGTCAAAAAGGCCAGCCCCGAAGCCAGCCTGGAAGTGCTGCTGGTGCTGGATGCCATCACCGGCCAGAATGCCATCAGTCAGGCCGAGGAGTTCTGCCGCGCCGCCGGTGCCACCGGTATCGTGCTGACCAAGCTGGACGGCACCCCCCGCGGCGGCTGTGCGGTCTCTGTGTGGGAGAACCTGGGTCTGCCCATCCGCTTTATCGGTGTGGGCGAAAAGATCGATGATCTGATGGAGTTCGACGCCCAGACCTTCGTGGAGACCCTGCTGCCCGAGGAAGCACTGCAGAAAGAGGAAGAAGAAAAAGAGGAAACTTCCGGGGAGGAACAGGCATGATCGTATGTGCCGCCAGCAACAACGCCGGCAAACTGAAAGAACTGCGCCGCATTTTGGAGCAGATGGGCCACGAGGTCAAGAGCCTGCGTGACTTATGTATAGACCTCGACCCCGAGGAGACCGGCACTACCTTTGCCGAGAATGCCCGCATCAAGGCCGAAGCGTTCTGCAAGGCCAGCGGCCTGCCCACCGTGGCGGATGACTCCGGCCTGTGTGTCGACGCCCTGCACGGTGCCCCCGGTGTGTACAGCGCCCGCTATGCCGGGCACCACGGCGATGACGCCGCCAATAACGCTAAGCTGCTGCACGAGATGGCCGACGTCCCGGCAGGGCAGCGCGCCGCCAAGTTTGTCTCGGCCATCTGCTTTATGCTGCCCGATGGCCGCGCACTGGAAGTGGCAGGGGAATGCCCCGGCTCCATCAGCTTCGCCGAGACCGGCTCCAACGGCTTTGGCTACGACCCGCTGTTTGTGCCCGCCCGTGTGGGCCTGCCCGACGGCACCACCACCGAGAACACCGCCTGCCGCAGCTATGCCGAACTGACCGACGCCGAGAAGGACGCTATCAGCCACCGCGGCCGCGCCATGGAAAAATTGGCCCGGGAGCTTCCGGTGTTTTTAAAATGAATGTCTGCGTTTTTACAGTAACCTATTTATAAAAAGGAGACCATTATGGCTTTAACCAGCAAACAGCGCGCCGCCCTGCGCAGCGCCGCCAATACCATTGACCCCGTTTTCCAGATCGGCAAGGGCGAGATCGACGAGACCCTGATCCAGGGCCTAGCCGATTGCATCGCCGCCCGCGAACTGATCAAAATCAAGGTGCTGGAAAACAGCGAGTATTCCGCCCGCGAAGCCGCCGACACCCTCTGCGAAGCGCTGGACTGCGAGTGCGTGCAGGTCATCGGCCGTAAGTTCGTGCTGTTCAAGAAAAAGAAGAAAGAAAGCGCCTTCGACGCTGTTTTTGCAAAATAATGGGCACGGTGCAAAAGGTTTTGTTGTACGGCGGCACGTTTGACCCGCCCCACAACGGCCACATGAACAACCTGCGGGCCGCGCTGGAACTGGTGCGGCCGGATAAGGCCATCGTGATGCCTGCGGGCATCCCACCCCACAAAAAGGCCAGCACCACCCCCGGCAAAGTGCGGCTGGCCATGTGCCAATGCTTTACGGCGCTTAGCCCGGCGGTGGAAGTCAGCGATTGGGAGATCGCCCAGGGCGGGCGCAGCTACACGGTACACACGCTGGAAATGCTGCGTGATGCCTACCCCGGCGTAGAGCTGTACCTTTGTGTTGGCAGCGACATGCTGCTGACCTTTACCCAGTGGTACCGCTGGCAGGATATGCTGGCCATGGCCGCGCTGGTGGTGGAAAGCCGCGAAGCGGGGGACGAACCCGCTTTGCAGGCGGCCGCTGCCGACCTGACCGCCCAGGGCGGCAGGGTGCTGTTTGCCAGGGCCGAGGCTTACCCCTGTGCCTCCAGCGACATCCGCAGCGGCAAGATCCCGCCGGAACAATGGCCGGAGGTTTTGCCGCCGGAAACATTGTGCGTGGTGCAGGAAAACCATTTATACAGCGCAGAAAAAGAGGTTTGATACCATGACCTGCGAAGAAGCCAAGAAGATCGTGAAGCCGCGTCTGAGCGAAAAACGCTGGACACACACCAAAAATGTAAAAAAAATGGCGGTAAAACTGGCAAAACAGTGGGGTGCAGACCCGGAAAAAGCCGCTGTGGCGGCAATTTTGCATGATTCTGCCAAAGAACTACCCAAATCGGAGTTGTTGCAGATTTTTGCCGATAATGCTATAATAGCAGAAAATGCCCCTGCGCGCCCATCGCCCGTGTGGCATGGCATCGCCGCGGCCATCCTGGCCGAGACCCAATGGGGCGTTACCGATCCTGAGATCTTGTCCGCCATCCGCTGCCACACTACCGGCAAGCCGAACATGACCAAACTGGACAAGATCATCTACTTGGCCGATATGACCAGCGCTGAGCGTGACTGGCCCGGCGTGGAAGACCTGCGCAAATTGGAGATGCAGGACCTGGATCGGGCATTGTGCGACGCTTTGAAGCGCAGCATTGATTTTGTAGAAGAAAAGGGCGGCACGCTGGACCCTGAAAGCGTGGCCGCATACGAGTATGCAAAAGAGCATTTGCAAGAACCGTAAGGGAAGCCAAAGTGCTGCTGCCGTATCCGCGGTATGTTGTTTTGCGGCTGTTCCCGCCAACTCCAAAAACAGGGAGGAAACATAATGAGCGAACCGCGTAAGCTCAATACCGGCAGCGCGTCCGGCGGATTTGACCAGTCCCAGTATGAGGCTGCCCGCCGCCGTGCCCAGGAGCAGGCCAACCAGAACGCCCGCCGCCGTATCATCCAGCAGCCCATGCGCACCCAGCAGCAGGCCCGGCAGATCCGCCAGCAGGCCCCCGTACAGGAACCTGTGCAGGAAGCCCCGCAGCCGGTCCAGCAGGCCTCCGTGCAGGAGACACCCCGTGAGCTGACCCACGCCCAGCGCCAGGCCATGGCCTACCGCGCTGCAGCCGAACGCAAGTACGGCAACACCGTGCAGTTCCCCACGCGGGAGATCCAGACCCGCCGCCCCAGCCGGCCCGCGCAGCCGTCCCAGCAGCGCACCATCCACCGTGATGGTGCCGCCCAGACCGGCCGCCCGCGTGCGCAGGTGCAGCAGCTGGATGTGAACAAGGTGCAGGGCAGCCGCCCCGCCTTTAATTATGACGAGGCAGCCCCCGCCGCCGGAGGCATCCAGATGGAAGAAACGCCCCGCACCCACAAGGCCCACCATAAGGACGAAGCCACCCCCCGCACCCATCGCGCCAACGGCGGCGGCCGCAAGCCCCCGCGTGACGGTTACCCCGCCGACCCCAAGCCTCACGGCAAAAAAAGCGGCAAGGGCAACGGCGGCAAAAAGAAGAAAAAGAAAGGCACCTGGTGGAAGATCCTGCTCATCACCCTGCTGGTGATCGTGCTGATCTTCGGCGGCGCGTATGCGCTCATCATGGGCGCTATCGCCCCCAAGGGCGGCAGCATCAAGCTGAACCAGCTGGTCAACACCCCCAAGGAATTCCAGGATAAAGAGCTGAATGTCCTTGTCACCGGCGTGGATCGTTCCTCCACCGGCGACCTGTCCGCCGGTGCCGCCAACGACTCCAACGTCAACGACGGCATGACCGATATGATCCTGTACGTCCATTTCAACAACGAAACGGGCGAATTGAAGATGCTGCAGATCCCCCGTGACACGATGGTCACCACCGACGCCAGCGTCTCCGGCAACTACCGCATCAACGGCGTGGCCAAGACCCAGGGCAGCGATAACAACAACAATATGGCCGCCCTGTGTGAGCTGGTCGCCGACCAGTACAAGATCCACATCGATGGTTATATCACCATCCGCCTGGAAATGCTGACTGAACTCGTCGACCTGTTCGGCGGTGTCGAGATCAACGTCCCTGTGGACGTGGATTACTCGGCCATCGGCCAGGGCGCCAGCGTTATCCACGCCGGTTACCAGACGTTGGACGGCGCGGCTATGGAGTTCCTGCTGCGTGCCCGTAAGGTCTACCCGGACGGCGACATCGGCCGTCTGAACATGCAGCGCCAGTTCTACGCCGCTCTGTTCCGCAAGCTCAAGAGCATCGGCAACATCTGGGACGTTGCCAGGCTGACCCCCGCCGTGCTGAACTATATGGAGACCGACCTCAACGCCTCCACCCTCATCAGCTTCGCGGTCAGCATGCTCAAGATCGATTCCAACAAGATCATGATCGCCCAGATGCCGGTCATCAGCGGTCCGAAGTATCAGGGCCAGGCGCTGCTTTACCCGGCACGGCAGGAGGACGCTGACCTGCTGAACCAGTATTTCCGCGAGAATACCGGCCCCGTGGATGCCAGCCAGCTGAACCTGTGCGATAACGTCGTTGACCTGTCCGGCTACTCGGCCACCGACCCCAACATTCAGGTAATGGGCGGTCTGATGAGCGAGGCCGACGATGCCCAGAAGAACAATAACCGCGACGGTTCCAACCAGGTTACGGATGTTATGGAAAATGATTCGGCGACTACGACATCGGAATCCGAATCCACCAGCGAACCGGCCGCCTAAATAAAAGGAGAACCTATGGAAAGCAGAGAACTTGCCATCCGTCTGGCCCGTGCGCTGGACGCCAAAAAGGCTTTCAACATCCATATCCTGGAGGTTGAGGACCTGACCACCGTTACCGAGTATTTCGTCATCGCCACCGGTAACTCCACCACCCATGTAGGTGCCCTGGCCGATGAGGCCGAGTTCCAGCTGGGCCGCGAGGGCGTCCAGGTGCTGCGCACCGAGGGCCACGACGGCAAGCGCTGGGTGCTGCTGGATTACGGCAGCGTCATCGTTCACGTCTTTACCCAGGAAGCCCATGACTACTACGACCTGGAGCACCTGTGGGCCGATGCCAAGCCCGTGCCCGCCAGCGAGTGGATGCCGGAAGAAGCCGAGACCCCGGCCGAATAACCTTACAGCAAAACCCATTTAAATTATCAACATGGGGAGAAAAGATAGAGTATGAAGTACGATTTCAAAACCGTTGAGGCCAAATGGCAGAAGGTCTGGGAGGATGAAGATACCTTCCACGCTGGCATCGACCATTCCAAGCCCAAATTCTACGCCCTGGTCGAGTTCCCGTATCCCTCGGCCGCTGGCCTGCACGTCGGCCATCCGCGCAGCTACACTGCGCTGGACATCGTCGCCCGCAAAAAGCGCCAGTGCGGCTACAACGTCCTGTATCCCATGGGCTGGGACGCTTTCGGCCTGCCCACCGAAAACTACGCCCTGAAGAACCACATCAACCCCGAAATCGTCACCGCCCAGAACGTGGCCCGCTTCAAGAGCCAGCTGAAAGCCTTGGGCCTGTCCTTCGATTGGGATCGTGAAATCAACACCACTGACCCCGAGTACTACAAGTGGACCCAGTGGATCTTCATCCAGCTCTTCAAAAAGGGCCTGGCTTATAAGAAAGAGACCACCGTCAACTACTGCACCGGCTGCAAGGTCGTGCTGGCCAACGAGGAAGTCGTCAACGGCGTTTGCGAGCGCTGCGGCAGCCCCGTTGTGCAGAAAAACAAGAGCCAGTGGATGCTCAAGATCACCGCTTACGCGGACCGCTTGATTGACGACCTGGACGATGTGGACTACATCGACCGCGTCAAGACCCAGCAGCGTAACTGGATCGGCCGCAGCCATGGTGCCGAGATCAACTTCGACACCACCGCCGGCGACACCCTGACCGTCTACACCACCCGCGCCGATACGCTCTTCGGCTGCACCTACATGGTCATCAGCCCCGAGCATGCCTTCATCAAAAAGTGGACCGACGCCGGCCTCATCAAGAATGCCGACGCTGTCTCCGCTTATCAGGAGGAAGCCGCCCGCAAGTCTGACTTCGAGCGCACCGAGCTGAACAAGGAAAAGACCGGTGTTGTCATCGAGGGCGTGCAGGCCATCAACCCCGTCAGCGGCAAGCAGGTGCCTATCTTCGTGTCTGACTACGTTCTGGCTACCTACGGCACCGGCGCCATCATGGCTGTCCCGGCCCACGATACCCGCGACTGGGAGTTTGCCAAGAAGTTCGGCATGCCCATCATCGAGGTCGTTAAGGGCACCACCGAGAGCGACCTGGACAAGGAAGCTTTCACCGATGTTGCTACCGGCACGCTGGTCAACTCTGGCTTCCTGGACGGCCTGTCTGTCGAGGATGCCAAGAACAAGATGTACGCCTGGCTGGAAGAGAACGGCAAGGGCCACAAGCAGGTCAACTTCAAGCTGCGTGACTGGGTCTTCAGCCGCCAGCGTTACTGGGGCGAGCCTATCCCCATGGTCTACTGCGACAAGTGCGGCTGGGTGCCCCTGCCTGAGAGCGAGCTGCCCCTGCGTTTGCCCGAGATCAAGGACTTTGAGCCGGGCGAGAACGGCGAAAGCCCGCTGGCCCGCCACACCGAGTGGGTCAACACCACCTGCCCCTGCTGCGGTGCCCCCGCCAAGCGCGAGACCGACACTATGCCCCAGTGGGCCGGTTCCAGCTGGTATTTCCTGCGTTACTGCGATCCCCACAACCACGATGCTATCGCCAGCAAGGAGGCCCTGGAGTACTGGAGCCCCGTGGATTGGTACAACGGCGGCATGGAGCACACCACCCTGCACCTGCTGTACAGCCGTTTCTGGCATAAATTCCTGTACGACATCGGCGTAGTGCCCACCAAGGAGCCCTACCAGAAGCGCACCTCCCACGGTATGATCCTGGGCCTGAACCCCCATGCCTTCGAGAACCAGCCCGATGCCGAGCGCAAGCGCCTGCTGGCCGATTATGGCGACGAGAAGGGCGCCCGCAAGGCCCTGGTCGAGAAGTACGGTGAGATGGCTGAGCATCCCATCGTCAAGATGTCCAAGTCTCTGGGCAACGTTGTCAACCCCGATGACGTGGTGAACGAGTACGGTGCCGACACTCTGCGCCTGTACGAGATGTTCATCGGAGACTTCGAGAAAGCCGCCCCTTGGAACACCTCCTCCATTAAGGGTTGCAAGCGTTTCTTGGATAAGATCTGGTCCATGAGCGAGAAGTTGGCGGACGGCGACGGCATCCGCCCCGAGCTGGAGGCTGTGGCCAACCGCACCATCAAGAAGGTCGGCGAGGACATCGACGCCCTGAAGGCCAACACTGCCATCGCCCAGCTGATGATCTACGTCAACGCCCTCAGTGACAAGGGCGGCGCCACCAAGGACGAGTACGAGGTTTTGTTGGAACTGCTGAACCCGTTTGCCCCCCACATGACCGAGGAACTGTGGCAGCAGCTGGGCCACACCGAGCAGCTGGCCTACCACGCATGGCCCACCTACGATGAGGCCAAGTGCACCGAGCAGACCATCGAGATCGCTGTCCAGGTCAACGGCAAGGTCAAGGCCCGCATCCACGTGCCCGCCGCCATCGAGAGCGCCGATGCCATTGCCCAGGCCAAGGCTGAGCCCGCTGTGGCCGAAGCCATCGCCGGCAAGACCATCGCCAAGGAGATCTACGTTAAGGGCAAGCTGGTCAACATCGCCGTGAAAGGCTAAGACTCTGTTCTTTCTTTGAAAAGAAAGAACCAAAGAAACTTTAGGCAATACCGCATAATTCTAAGTGCCGATACGGCGAGCGAGGTGCGGCAGATGCTAAGCCAAAAGCGCAGATAATACTTTGTGTATTATCGAGCATTTTGGCAACGCAGATGCCGTGCCGCAGCCGCCGGAGCGGTGCTTAAGCCGTTAGGCGGGAATTGTGCGGTGTTGCCTTTAATCAAAGGCAGGACGCAATGGTCCTGCCTTTTTGTTATGCTTTGTAGGGACCGATGCTTGCATCGGCCCGTGGGGCATCGACCTATATTTCCATTGTTTACAAAAGGAGAAAAGTACGATATAATAAAAGATACAAATTTGTCACGAAAGCAGGTCACAAACCATGCTCATCAGTCTGATCGTACCTTGTTATAATGAGGAAGAGGCGATGCCTCTGTTTTATAAAGAGGCCAGCCGTGTGGCGGCCGAGATGAAAACCAGCCACGGCGCGGATTTCGAGTTCATCTTTGTGGATGACGGCTCCCGCGATGGTACCCTGCGCGTGGCCCGCGAGCTGCACGCCCAGGATGACCGCGTGCGGTACGTTTCGTTCAGCCGCAATTTTGGCAAGGAGGCTGGCATCTATGCGGGCCTGAAAGCCGCTAAGGGTGACTACATTGCCACCATGGATGCCGATTTGCAGGACCCGCCTACGCTGCTGCCCCAGATGCTGGATACGCTGCTGACCGGCGACTACGATTGTGCCGCCACCCGCCGCACCACCCGCAAGGGCGAGCCGCTGCTGCGCAGCTGGTTCGCCCGCAAGTTCTACCAGATCATCAACAAGATGTCGGACACGGAAATTGTCGACGGCGCGCGTGATTTCCGCCTGATGAGCCGCAAAATGACCGACGCCGTGCTCAGCATGGCCGAGTATAACCGCTTCAGCAAGGGTATTTTCAGCTGGGTCGGCTTCAAGACCAAGTGGTTCGATTACGAGAACATCGAGCGCGTGGCCGGCACCACCAAGTGGAACTTCTGGGGACTCTTTAAATACTCCATCGAGGGCATCGTCGGCTTCTCCACCACGCCGCTGCTCATCGCCGCCGGAGTGGGCGTGCTGTTCTGCATCCTGGCGTTCATCGGCATTATTTTCGTAATTGTCCGTGCGCTGATGTTTGGTGACCCAACCTCCGGCTGGCCCAGCATGGTCTGCATCATCCTGCTGTGCAGCGGTGTGCAGCTGTTCTGCACCGGCATCGTGGGCGAGTACCTGGCCAAGACTTACCTGGAAGTCAAGCACCGCCCCATCTACATTGTGGCCGAGACCGAGGAAGATCAATAACGCTTATGCGTGATATGACAAAGGGTGCCCCGCTGGGGCACCTGTTCTTTTATGCGGTGCCGCTGCTGCTGGGTAACTGGCTGCAGCTGGCCTATAATGCGGTGGATTCCATCATCGCGGGCCGCTTCATCGGGCAGGACGCCCTGGCGGCCGAGGGCATTGCCGGCCCGGTGATGAACCTGGTCATCCTGGCCGTCAGCGGGCTATGCATCGGCGCCGGTGTGCTGATGAGCGAGGCCTTCGGCGCGAAAAATGAGGAACGCTTAAAGGAAACGTTGGCTACGACCCTGCTGTTCGGCGCAGCGCTCTGCTGTGCCGTGGCACTGCTGGGCGTGGCCGCCGCGCCGCTGATTT
Source organism: uncultured Oscillospiraceae bacterium (assembly GCA_900539695.1). Classification (GTDB taxonomy): domain Bacteria; phylum Bacillota; class Clostridia; order Oscillospirales; family Ruminococcaceae; genus Gemmiger. The sequence goes on along the minus strand of UQDG01000039.1, from coordinate 4,749 downwards.
TGCACAGCCTGGCGGTGCCCGATGAAATTTTGCATAGTACCGGCATTTATCTGCGCATCACGTTTTTGGGCGCGCCGTTTACGTTTTTCTATAACGCGCTGGCGGCGGGCCTGAAAAGTGTGGGTGACTCCAAAACGCCGCTCAAATTTCTGGCGTTTTCCGCCGTGCTCAACGCCGTGCTGGACATCGTGCTTATCGGCGGACTGGGGTTTGGTATCGTTTGCAGCGCCGTCACCACCGTGGTGGCCGAGGCCGCCAGCGCCATCATGGCCGCCTGGTACATGACGCGCCATGTGCCGCAGCTTTGCCCGGCGCACAGCCAGTGGCGCATCCGCCCGGCGCTGCTGGGTCGCATTTTGCAGTATGGCGCTGTCACAGCCTTACAGCAGGCGGTACAGCCTGTCTGCAAGGTGCTGATCCAGGGACAGGTCAACGCGCTGGGCGTGCAGGCCATCGCCGCGTTCAACGCTGTCACCCGCGTGGATGACTTCGCCTTTACCCCGCAGCAAAGTATTGCCACCGCCATTACCACTTACATTGCCCAGAACCGCGGCGCCAACCAAAAGGAACGCATCCGCCCCGGCTTCCGCGTGGGCATCCGGTTGGAGTTGTGCTACTGGCTGCTGGTGGGCAGCCTGACCTGGCTGCTGCGTGCGCCTGTCGTCAGCCTGTTTGTGGCAGGGGAGGGTGCCGCCGAGATCGTGACCCTGGGCAGCCAATACCTAGGCTATATGGCGCTGTTCTACGCCCTGCCTGCGCTGACCAATGCCTTCCAGGGCTTCTACCGCGGCATGGGCAAGATGACCACTACCCTCATCGGCACCTGCCTGCAGGCCGGCCTGCGCGCCCTCGGAGCTGCCCTGCTGGCCCCCCGCATCGGCCTGCCCGGTATCGCCTATGCCTGTGCCTTCGGCTGGTGCGTCATGCTCTGTTTTGAGATACCATACTACTTTTATACTTGCAAAAAGCAACAACCATAAAAATTACAGCCCCTTTATTGTCATCTGGTACCTGACAATAAAGGGGCTGTTTTACTTGACCTTACATCTTCATCTACAATTGTATCGTAAATGAAACAGCCGCTTTTGAGTGGTTTTGGGGCGATTTTTTACAACTATATCGTAAATAAGGAACCTCAACGAATCGGGGAATCTACAACTATATCGCAAATATAAAAAAGCGCCTGCCTTGAATAAACGCTATGTGCTTTGGGGCAAAACGCAAAGATTTCGAACCTATGTGAGTCAGCATTTTTGGGTTTCTCTTATCGACCGAAAACAGCGCTTTATTTACAACCGTTGTGACTCTTTAGGGTGTTAGAGATTATATTTCACTGTGGCGATGACAACTATCGGGAATAAAATGTTGAGAAAAATGGCGCTGTATGCTATAATATTTTTATAAATTATTTGCGAGAGGAGGAAATTTTATGGATTTTGTACTAAAACAATTTGACGATGTTCTGCTTAATTTTATGACTAAACGAACTATCGATGGCATTGATGTTTCGATTACCTCAATAAATAAAGATAAGGTAGAACGGCTTCCTCTTGGCATGTCACCTACCAGCGAATCGCTCACACGCTGGTTACGACATCGGACGATTCCGGCAAATCGTGCGTATGCACAAAATTTCTTATCAAAGAACGGTTTGAGCGAAAACGACTTTATTGGTATCCTGCAAATCTGTAAAGGGCTTTCTCTGACGGATTGCTATTGGGTTACATACCCAAATGACCAAAAAACCTTTGCCGAAGTAAATCTCTTCGATAATCGTTTTAGCCAAGTGCTTTCTCAGATTGCATTTACTGGATATGGTAGTTCTCCGGCATCCAAATTTCGTTCTTCTCCTGAATTTACTACGAATGGTATGCTGCCTAAAGCGTGGCGCAGGAAAGAAGGTAAGGTTCTGCTTTATAAAGGTGGAACGAGCGGTTTAGCCAATACAGGTAAAGAACCCTATTCTGAGTTCTATGCCGCACAGGTGGCAGAGGCAATGGGCATACCTCATGTTACCTACGGTCTTTCAAAATGGAAGGGACAGCTCTGCTCCACCTGCGAACTGTTTACTAGCAAAGATATTTCATTTGTACCGGCATCCACACTTATCAGAACTTCCAGAATTTCCCAAATTATTGATTGGTTTGATGACCACGGCTGGAAAAACGACTTGGCAGATATGCTTGTTCTGGATGCCATCATTCGTAATACGGACCGTCACCTCGGCAACTTCGGCTTCTTGGTCGATAACCATACGAATCAATTGTTGAGGCCAGCACCCATCTTTGACAATGGACTGTCCTTGTATTGCTATGTTATGGACAATGATTTAAACAACCTCGCAGAACAGGAAAAAACATTAGCTCCTGCCCTGTATGCGAACTTCGATGAGGTTGCTCTTCACGTTATTGGACAAAAGCAAAAACAGGAACTGCGACATTTGCTTACTTTCAAGTTCAAAAAACATAGCCGCTACAATCTCAGTGATGAACGCATTAAAATGCTGGAAAGTGCTATCCAAGGGAAAGTAAGATGTTTACTGGAATCTGCATAACTTATTTTCCCGATATGAAGTAGTCTCCCATATTTCAAGGTGAATCGTAATATCTAAACAGAATATGGTAAAGCATATTATCAAATAAAGAGCGCCGCCTCCACAGACTCGTGGGAGCGGCGCTTTACCGCTATTGTTGCTTTTCATTAACGATAGACTTGTACTTCATTAACGAAGTGTTGTAATAAATATTAACGATAGAGTTGAAAAAATCCTTTCTGATTCCCTGATGGCAAAAAGACCGCCTCCACCTTTCGGTAGAAGCGGCCTTGCTTGTTTAAGATGTTTTGTCTTATTTAAGGCAATACCGCATAATTCTAAGTGCCGATACGGAGAGCGAGGTGCGGCAGATGCTAAGCCAAAAGCGCAGATAATACTTTGTGTATTATCGAGCATTTTGGCAACGCAGATGCCGTGCCGCGGCCGCCGGAGCGGTGCTTAAGCCGTCAGGCGGGAATTGTGCGGTGTTGCCTTAAGATATAATTGTAGATTTACATTACAAAAAATGCTGTTTACAGATGCAGCACGCGGTCCTTGATCTCGGCGGTGCGGCCTTGGTTCCAGAACTGGGTGCCGATGTAGCCGCAGGTGCGGCGGGCAACGTTCAGCTTGTTCTGGTCGCGGTTGTGGCACTTGGGGCACTCCCAAACCAGCTTGCCGTCCTCCTGCACGATGCTGATCTCGCCGTCGTAGCCGCACACCTGGCAGTAGTCGCTCTTGGTGTTCAGCTCGGCGTACATGATGTTCTCGTAGATGAACTGCATAACCTTGATGACAGCCTCAAGGTTATCCTGCATGTTGGGCACTTCCACGTAGCTGATGGCACCGCCCGGGGACAGGCGCTGGAACTCGCTCTCGAACTTCAGCTTGGTGAAAGCGTCGATCGGCTCGGTTACATGGACGTGGTAGGAGTTGGTGATATAGTTGCGGTCGGTGATACCGGGCACCAGGCCGAAGCGCTTCTGCAGGCACTTGGCAAACTTGTAGGTGGTGGACTCCAGCGGCGTGCCGTACAGGCTGAAATCGATGTTGTGCTGCTCTTTCCACTTGGTGCAGGCATCGTTCATATGCTGCATTACGTGCAGGGCAAAGGGCTTGGCGGCGGGGTCGGTGTGGCTTTTGCCGGTCATATATTTGCAGCACTCATACAGGCCTGCGTAACCCAGGCTGATGGTGGAGTAACCGCCATACAGCAGCTTGTCGATGGGTTCGCCCTTCTTCAGGCGGGCCAGGGCGCCGTACTGCCACAGGATGGGGGCGGCGTCGCTCAGGGTGCCCTTCAGGCGGTTGTGGCGGCACATCAGGGCCTTGTGGCACAGCTCCAGGCGCTCGTCAAAGATCTTCCAGAACTTATCAAAGTCGCCGCCGCTGGACAAGGCCACATCCACCAGGTTGATGGTGACAACGCCCTGGTTGAAGCGGCCATAATACTTGGGCTTGCCGTTCTCGTCCACATAGGGGGTCAGGAAGCTGCGGCAGCCCATGCAGGTGAAGCAATGGCCCTCGCCGTTTTTGTCCACCTTGTACTCCAGCATCTTCTTTTCGCTGATGTAGTCAGGTACCATGCGTTTGGCGGTGCACTTGGCAGCCAGCTTGGTCAGGTAGTAGTAGGGCTGGCCCTCGTAGATATTGTCATCCTCCAGCACGTAGATCAGCTTGGGGAAGGCGGGGGTGATCCAGACGCCGGCCTCGTTCTTGACGCCCTGGTAACGCTGGCGCAGCATTTCCTCAATGACGATGGCCAGGTCGGACTTCAGGCGCTGGTTGTCACCGGCCTCGTTCAGGTACATGAACACGGTGATGAACGGGGCCTGGCCGTTGGTGGTCATCAGGGTGACGACCTGATACTGGATGGTCTGCACGCCGCGCTTGATCTCCTCACGCAGGCGCTTTTCCACGATCTCAGAAATTTTCTCCTCGCCGGGATCGATGCCCAGATCGCGCATCTCGGCCTCGACATCGCGGCGGATCTTCTTGCGGCTGACGTCCACGAAGGGGGCCAGGTGGGTCAGGCTGATGCTCTGACCGCCGTACTGGCTGGACGCCACCTGGGCGATGATCTGGGTGGCAATGTTGCAGGCGGTGGAGAAGGAATGGGGCTTCTCAATCAGCGTGCCGCTGATGACGGTGCCGTTCTGCAGCATGTCGTCCAGATTGACCAGGTCGCAGTTGTGCATGTGCTGGGCGTAGTAGTC
>UQDG01000038.1 GCA_900539695.1 uncultured Oscillospiraceae bacterium | reverse complement strand
GCCGCACCTCGCTCGCCGTATCGGCACTTAGAATTATGCGGTATTGCCTAAAATCAAATCAATCCAATTCAAAATCCCCCGGCAGCAGCAGCGCCAGATCCGCGTCCGCGTCAGCAATAAGCCGTTTTGCCTGGTTCAAAATGGCCTTTTCCAAAACATTCCGGGCCATACGTCCGTTGCCGTTGGTCGCCGCATCCGCCGCCTGCTGCTCATCGTACCATTGAATCAGCACATCCCGGCAGCTTTCGTCCAAATGATACCCCTTGCTCTTGGCAATCGACAAGGTAATGCGGTACAGCTCCTCGCCGGTGTAATCCGGGAACTCGATCTGGTTCGGGAACCGGCTCGCCAAACCCGAGTTAGCCGACAAAAACAGCTGCATCTCCCTGGTATACCCGGCCAAAATCACGACCAGGTCGCCCCGGTTATCCTCAATGCCTTTCACAAGGGTATCAATGGCTTCCAGCCCGAAGCTATCCTCGCCCCCGCGGTACAAACTGTACGCTTCATCGATGAAAAGCACACCGCCCAGCGCACTCTGTATCACGGTGTTGGTCAGGGGCGCGGTGTGCCCCACATACCGGCCCACCAGGTCCGCACGGGTCACCTCCACCAGCTGGCCGCCGCGCAGCGCACCGATGGCCTTGAGATATTTCGCCAAAATGCGGGCGATGGTGGTTTTGCCGGTGCCGGGGTTGCCGGTAAAGATCATGTGCATGTTGACCTCGGCCACCTTGAGGCCCTGGGCCTTGCGGCGCTGCTGGGCCTGCACATTTTTGGCGATGTCACGCACATAATTTTTCACTTCAGCCAAACCGACGATCTCGTCCAGCTCGGCCTCCACGGCATCCACGTCACCGCGGTACTGCTGGGGCAGCAGGGCCAGCAGGTCAAAGGGCTCGCCGTCCTTTACGCTAAGCAACAATTTTCCATCCGCAGCGGTCAGCACGGCGGGTGTGCCGTCGGCGGGCGGCTCCTCCGCGTCCAGCACGTACTCGGCCAGGGCGCGGTAGGCGGTCTCGCAGTAATCCCGCATGGCCTGCATGCCGGTAGTCTTGCCGTACTGGGCGGCCAGCAGGTCGCGCACGTCGGCGCCCATGGACAGCGCCAGACCGCATTGTTTGCGCACACGCTGCGCAAGCCAGTTCAGCTCGCGGGCGGCCACGGCAGCCAGCGCCTCGGGGGTAAAGGCCTGGGTGCGGCAGACGTCCCCGGCCAGTGCATCCACGAACCGCGCCCCAAAGGTATCGGCCAGCGCGGCCTCGTCCTTGTTGGAGAAAAACACAAAATATTTACCGCCGGCCGTCAATTCTCCGATGGCTCCGGGCGCCAGCGCGGTGCCCACGTCCACCAGGATGCCCCGCTGCAGCACGTAGCGGCTGCTCAGCGAAAGCGTCCCCTCGATGGCCAGTGTCGACAACATATTTAAATAATTGGCCGCGCAGCCCTCGTAGTGGTCAAAGGCCAAAACCTCGGCATCGGACTGCAGCGCCGCATACAGATCCTGTAAAAATAATTTTTCCTGGGCCGGGCCGGGATAGAGCGATAAGTCCATCCGCTCAATGGCCGCGCTGCGCAAGATCCCCCGGCTGGCCAGCTCCTCCACCGCGCAGGTCAGCGCGTAGTGGCGGCCGGTGCCGTTGGGGCCGCACAGCAGCATCAGGTTGCGGGCGCGGCCGGTGTCCCCCGCCGTGCCCATCACAAAGGGGCGGCGGAACGCCTTGACCAGCGCCGACACAAAGGCGTCCTGCCCCAACACCTGCGCTTTAATTTTATCCGCTACACCGCCAAAATCCGTGTTCACGGGCTTGTCCGCGTTTTTCGGTTCGGCAGCCGGCGCGGCGGTGGTCCCGCCCAGCAGCCCGTCCTGATGCAGCGATCTCGTCAGCTCGCTGCTCATTTTCCGCACGCTCTCGGCGGTGGCAGCGCCCGCTTTTTGCACAGCATCCAGTGCCGAGCCTGCCGCACTCTGCCGCTTTTGGGCCGCGTTCAGCGCGTCCAGGCTTGCCTGCATCTGCTGCACGGCGTCGTTGGCCTCCTCGGCCTGTTTTGACGTAGCGGCGTATTTTTTACCGCCCATCAGGCCGCGCACCCAGGCATCATACTGATCTTCCAGGCTCATTGGTCATCCTCCCGGTCCGCCTTATGGGGCAGTTTGTACGTGTAAAAATCTTTTGCAGTGCATCCGGCACGGCCGCCGCCCGCACAGGCGCAGGCACACGCACAGCTGGAAGCACAGGCGCAGGCGCAGCTGGAAGCGCACCCGCTGTTGTGCCGCCCCACGCCGCCGCCGCGGGAAGAACCGCCGCCGGTATGGTAATTTTTCGGCGGGTCGGTGCGGGTGTAGCCCTTGGGGGGCGGTGCGGTGCGGGCCACATGGATGGTGTGTACGCCGTTGGTGTACCAGAACCAGTCGTCCGGGTCCAGCCCGCTGCCGAAGCCGCCGCCCCAGTCCGGTGTCATCGAGCCGACAATAATAATCAGTGCTGCGGCAAAAATCAGCAGTCCGATCACCACCGTCAGGATGCCGATCATCTCATCGGCGGTCATGCCGCCGTCGTCGTAATCCGCCGCCGTCAGCTGGGCGTCGGGGTCAAAGGTCTCGGCCGTCGTCACCGGCACGGTCACGTGGATGTTGGCGCTCTGGCCGTGGCCCATGGGGCCAAAATCCCAAATCAGGTAGCCGTCTTCCTCGCTGGTGTTGTCGGCCACAAAGCCGTCGCCGCTGCGCCAGCGCACCTGCATGTGCTCCACCACCAGGTCGTCAAACCAGCCGGGCGTGAACTCAAATGTCGCTGTACCGTCACTATTCAAGGAAAACAGGTGGCTCTGATGCACCGAGAACGCGAACCGCACCCGGCTTTCGCCGCCGTTTTGGGCGGCCACCTTGGGCGAGTAATACCGCCGTGCAAACACAACCTTGGCGTAGCTGCCGCCGTCGCCGGTGTACTGCAAATCGGAGATGGTGTCGGTCAGCGGGGTCAGGTCCTCGGCGTAGGCATTGGGCAGGCCGATCTTGACCCAGGAGAGGTAGTCGGTCTGGTCGCCGTCGATGACCTGCCAGGTGATGTCGTAGACAATGTCCGCCGAGCCATCCTCCCGCAGGTCCACCGTGACGAAGTAGTCGGGAATATAATCCAGATCCCCGTCGTCCGCATACGGCGCCAGCCTGTCCAAATCCGCCTGACCGCTCTCCGCCCGGGCAGACAGCGGGAACAGCAGGGACGCTGCAACAAAAATCAATAACAGAAAACTGCATACGAAGCCGCGTGGAACTTTCCCCACACCGCCCCAGCGCTTACGCTGAAACATTTAAAAACCCTCCTGCATCGGGGTATCCCCCAGCTGGCACAGCCGCTTCATCCGGGCGCTCTCCATCCGGATCGCGCAGCACTCCGGGCTTCGCCAGATGCGGTTCCACGGGGTGCGCAAAATATGGCCCAAGCCGTGGCCGGTCAGCCAGCTCTGGCAGGGCAGTACGGTGCCGTCGGGCGCCACCGCCATGTTGCTCAGGCACGCGCCGCAGCTGGGGATCTGGGTAAATCCCAGCCCGGTCAGGGTGTCCTCGTCCAGCCAGCCGGGACTGGTAAAGTTCACTTCCATGCCGTGAGAAAGCGCAAAATCCATCGCAGGGCGCAGCACCTCGGTCAGCTCCTCGGGGGTCAGCCGCACGCTTTTGCTGGCCGACTCCGCCGCGTTGCCGGCCGGGATCAGCCCGCTGCAAGTCAGGTACCGGATGCCCAGGTCGTGGGCAAATTCAACGGTAGCACGATAATCTTTGTTCAGGCTGCAGAGCGGCGTATTCAAACTCACGTTCAGGCCAGCGGCCAGTGCGTTCTTAATGCCGTTCACGGTGTCGGTGTAACCGTCCACGCCCACCAGCTCGTTGTGCACGGCCTCGTCGGCAGAATAGAACGTAATTTGCACTGCGTCCAGGCTGGCAGCGCGCAGGTCCTTGCACAGGGCGCTGGTCAGCATGCGGCCGTTGGTGTTCAGCCGCGTTACAAACCATTGTGCAGCCTGCACCAGCTTGACCAGATCCTGGCGCAGCGTCGGCTCGCCGCCGGTAAAAGTCAGCTGCGGTATGCCGATGCTGCGGCATTTTTCAATCACCGCCAGCCACTGGTCGGTGTCCATTTCGGGCACGGCGGAAAGGGGCTGGTTGGCGGCGTAGCAGTGCAAACATTTTTGATTGCAATGCCAGGCGTTGTCCTTCACCATCGTGGAGATCATCAGGTCCATACGGTGGGGCGCGGCCATGCGGGGGGCGTACTGGGCCAGCGAGATCGGCTGGATGTGCAGCGGCGGCTCCTTGCCCCGCGCCACGGCGATAAGGGTATCCAGCATCATCTGCAAATCGGATTCGATCTGCAAAGGTTCGGTCTTACGATAAATTTTACGGGTAGCCGCCACTGCCTGGGCGTTGATGGCCGACCAGTCGGCGTCCTTTAACTCAGTCCCCGCGTGGGGCTGCAGTGCCTCGATCAGGTTGGTCAGCAGAATGGCCCAGCTGAGGTTGAGCGGCAGAATATCCTGGCCGTTCAAAATGGCCACAAACGGCGTATCGCGGTCGGGCTTGGTGCAGGGGATAAGGTGGATGCGCACGACGCCCGGCCCGTCGGGGTCCAGCGTAACATGCCGCACGCGGTTGAGGTGCCCGCGCAAAAACGCCCGCTCGCCGTAGGAGAGATACTTCATAGGGGGTTTCCTCCCAAAACAGGCTCACGCCCGTTACAAATTTTAGTACACTTTTGCGAGTACATACAAGGCAAGTATACCATAGTCGCGGAAGGAATACAATAAATTGTTCTTTTTACTTGCTTTTACTTGCTTTTACTTGCTTTTACTTGCTTTTACTTGCGTTACGTTTGCGCATTTCCGGTCCTGCCTGCCTTGCGGCCCTGCCGCGCGGACGCCCCCAACCGCAAGCATAAAACATCACGTAAAATCGTACAAAATGTATACTCACCCACGTAGAAAATAACCCCCAAAATTCCAAAATATCTGTCACTTCTCCCACTTGTCAAATACCTTCAAATATGCGATAATAATACCAGTTCAAGTTCGATCCGGGGGACGCCCCCATAATACATATAAATGTAAGGAGGGCTGACCACATGCCGAATGGAATCTACATCCAGACGGAGTACCACGGCAAACTGATCCGCAAGATCGTTTGCAACGGGGAAGAACGCTGGTTTATCGGCTCTGACTGCGCCGTCACGTTCCTGACCATGGACGATTGCATGGCCGCTATCGACGCACGTCTCCACGCCTGATTCGCCCGGCAGCCCGCAACAAACGGTGCTGCGCATAATTTCTGTGTTTGCTTTCGGCTGTAGCTTGGGTATAGCTGTTTGCAATACCCCCCCGGTTTTCGTTGCCGCAAGGCCGTGCCGAGGGGGCTTTTTGTTCCCCTTTTCATCAAAAAGGACGCATCTATGCAAAAACTGCACAAACCCAAAGATTGGCGCTGGCTGCTGCACCGCGCCCTGTCCATCGTCTTCAGCCGCACCGTGGTCACGGTCGTGCTCGTGCTGGCGCAGGCGGTGTGGCTGTTCAGCGTGTTTTACTGGCTGAGCGACTACTCGCACCTCATCTCCCGCGTGGGGCTCGCCGTCAGCGCGCTGATGTGCCTGGCGCTGGTCCGCAAGGACTCCACCGCGCCGGAATTTAAAATCAGCTGGATGATTTTGTTCATGCTCATGCCCGTGCAGGGCGGCCTCCTATATTTAATGTGGGGCAATAAGCGCCCGGCCATTCCCCTGCGCCGCCGCATGGAGCGTGCCGAGGCCGAGCTGGCGCCCCTGCGCACCGGCGACCCCGCCGCCCGCGCCGAGCTGGCCCGCCGCGACCCGCGCCTGGCCGAGACCGCTGATTACCTGCAAAACTACGCTGCTTCGCCTGTTTTCGGTGGCACCGCCGTCAGGTATTACCCCGTGGGCGATGTGATGCTGCCCGATATGCTGGCCGACCTGCAGGCCGCGCAGCACAGCATTTTTGTGGAAAGCTTCATCATCGGCATGGGCGAGATGTGGGGCCAGATCCACGAGATCCTGCGGCAGAAAGCCGCCGCCGGCCTGGACGTTCGTGTCATCTACGACGATGCCGGCTGCCTGAGCCTGCTGCCCCACAACTATGTAGATCTGTTGCGTGCCGACGGCATCCGGGCGTTCAGTTTCAACCGCTGCGTGCCGGTGCTGAATCTGGTGCTGAACAACCGCGACCACCGCAAGATCATGGTGGTGGACGGCCGCATCGCCTACACCGGCGGCGTGAATCTGGCGGATGAATACATCAATAAAGTGACTCGTTTCGGCCACTGGAAGGACAGCGGCGTCCGCCTGGAAGGCCCCGCCGCCCGCAGCTATGCGAACGTGTTCCTCACGTTCTGGCGGGCACATTTTCCCGATGAAACGTCGAATTATGACAAGCTGCTGCCGCAGGTCGCCCCCGTGGCCCCTACCGGCGGCACGCTGGTGCAGCCCTTTGCCGACAGCCCCGTCGACCGGGAAGTAGTAGCCAAAAATGTGTATCTGGAGTTCATCAACCAGGCCCTGCACAGCCTGCGCATCTGCACGCCCTACCTGATTTTGGACAACGACCTGCTCACCTGTTTAAGTTTGGCCGCCAAGCGCGGCGTGGACGTGCGCATCTACACCCCCGGCGTGCCGGACAAAAAGACCATCTACCAGCTGTCCCGCAGTTACTTCCCGCATCTGCTCAAGGCGGGCGTAAAGATTTACAGCTACACGCCGGGCTTTTTGCACGCTAAAACGTGGCTTATTGACGACCGCGCGGCCGCGGTAGGCACGGTGAATCTGGATTACCGCAGCCTGTATCTCCACTTTGAGAACAGCACCGTCCTCTACGGCGGCGAGGTCCTCTCCGACATCCGCCGCGATCTCGACGGCATCGAGTCCGTTTCCCGCCGCCTCGGCCCCGACGACTGCCGAAATGGATTTTTGGGCAGCATGCTCAGCGCCTGCCTGCGTTTGGTGGCACCGCTGTGCTGAGTTTTTCTTTATCCTTTAGTTGCACCGCTCCGGCCCTGCCTCCCCTGCGGCAGGGCCTTTTATCATGGGGCACATCCGTTCGCAAGACCGTATCCCCCCTGCAGAAGAATCGGCCCTGACCGGGCCGCCCCTGCAAATCAAAAACTCCAAAAATTGTCAGACCGTTAAAATCCGACAATTTCCATAAAATCTCTTGCACCCGTGCCGAAACCGTGTATAATATAAAGTAGTGAATTATGTTGCGGTATACTATCTCCCGCCGGGCCGCGCGTTTCTCTTTACATAATACTATGTAAAGCTCTGCGCCCCCGGCAGGCAGCCTGCCGCCAACAAAACCCCAAACGGGACCGGAGGAACTTGATTATGACAAAAATGGAAACGCTGCAGTTAAAGCTGACTGCGACCCGTGTGCGGATGGGCGTCATTGAGGGCACCCACGGCGCAGGCTGCGGCCATCCGGGTGGCAGCCTGTCCTGCGCAGACGTGCTGACCTATCTGTATTTCCGTGAGATGCGTGTCGACCCCGAGCAGCCCCAGGATCCTGCCCGCGACCGCTTCGTGCTCAGCAAGGGCCATTGCGCCCCTGCCCTGTACGCAACGCTGGCCGAGCGCGGCTTTTTCCCCGTGGCTGACCTGCCCACCCTGCGCCACTCCAACAGCTACCTGCAGGGCCACCCCAACATGAACACCGTCCCCGGTGTGGACATGAGCACCGGCTCTCTGGGCCAGGGCGTCAGCGCCGCCTGCGGCATGGCACTGGCCGCCAAGCAGGCCGGCAGCGACATCAACGTCTACACCCTGCTGGGCGACGGCGAGGTCGAGGAAGGCGAATGCTGGGAAGCTTTCATGTTCGCCAACCACTACAAGCTGGATAACCTGTGCATCATGGTCGATGTCAACGGCCTGCAGATCGACGGCCCCACCCGCGAGGTCATGAACAGCGAGCCGCTGGATAAAAAGATGGATGCCTTCGGCTTCAACACCATCGTCTGCAACGGCAACAGCTTTGCGGAGCTGGAGCAGGCTTTCAAGATGTTTGACCTGAGCCATGGCAGCGGTAAGCCCACCTGCTTCCTGCTGCGCACCACCAAGGGCCTGGGCGTCAGCTACATGCAAAATGCCGTCGACTGGCACGGCAAGGCCCCCAACGACGAAGAGTACGCACAGGCCATGGACGAGCTGCGCGCCGCCCATGAATCTCTGGAGAAGGAGCTTGAGCTGATCAATGGCTGATATGAAAAAAATTGCCACCCGTGTAAGCTACGGCAACACGCTGGTGGAGCTTGCCCGCCAGGGCGCCGACAACCTGGTCGTCTTTGATGCCGACCTGGCCGCCGCCACCAAGACCGAGATCTTCCGCAAAGAGTTCCCGGACCGTCATTTTGACTGCGGCATTGCCGAGCAGAACATGGTCGGCGTAGCCGCCGGCATGTCCACCATGGGTTACGTGCCGTTCGTGTCCAGCTTTGCCATGTTCGTGGCGGGCCGCGGCTTCGAGCAGATCCGCAACTCCATCGGCTACCCCCACCTGAACGTCAAGATCGCCGCCACCCACGCCGGCCTGTCTGTCGGTGAGGACGGCGCCTCCCACCAGTGCTGCGAGGACCTCGCCCTCATGCGCTCCATCCCGGGCATGGTCATCCTCAGCCCGGCCGATGACGTCGAGGCCCGCGCCGCAGTCATCGCCGCCTACGATTACAACGGCCCCGTCTACCTGCGCTTCAGCCGCCTGGCCACGCCGGTTTTCCACGATCCTGCGACCTATCAGTTCCAGATCGGCAAGGGCGAAAAGCTCACCGACGGCTACGATATCGCGGTCATCGCCACCGGCCTGATGGTCCCCGAGGCACTGCGCGCCGCCGTGCTGGCCAAGCGCCAGGGCATTGCCATCCGGGTCATCAACATGCCCACCATCAAGCCCATCGACGAGGACATCATCCTCACCGCCGCCCGCGAGTGCCGCCGCATCATCACGGTGGAAGAGCACAGCATCATCGGCGGCCTGGGCGAGGCTGTCTGCTCTGTCGTGGCCGAAAAGCTGCCCGTCCCCGTGCGCCGCATCGGCGTCATGGACCAGTTCGGTCACTCCGGCCCCGCCGCCGAAGTCCTGCGTGACTACGGCCTGACGGCAGAAAACATCGTCTCCGCCGTCCGCGAGATGGTCCGCCCCGACCAGCCCGCCGCTGAATAAACCTCTACTTATGTTAGCGCGGCCTCTACTTCGCGCTTTCTCGTTCTCTGCTTATTAAGTTCCTCACAAATAAATTATCCACTGCCGCTGTCGGGACTCACTTCCTCCAAACACCCGATGGCGGCTTTTGTGCGCCCATTTTTCCCGATGGTCCCCCATTCATCTCCACACAAAGAAGGTATCCAAAATGGATCTTATTTTCCAATTTCTCCGCATTATGGTATTCTGCTTCGCCGGCGAGCTCTGCTATAACTTCCTGCCCCTCCCCATCCCGGCCAGCGTCTACGGCCTGCTGCTTTTGCTGGCCGCCCTCAAACTGGGGTGGGTCAAATTGGAACAGGTGCGCACGGCGGCGCTGTTCCTCATCGGCATCTTCCCGCTGCTGTTTGTCCCCGCCGCCGCAGGCGTCATGGACCTGTGGGCGGAGCTTCACGCCATGCTGCTGCCGGTGCTCATCGCGCTGGTGCCGGTCACTTTCCTGGTCATGGCCACGGCGGGCCGTGTCACCCAGCGGTTCGCCAAGGCCGAGCCCGAACTGGAGGAGGAATTAGCAAATGACGATGCTCAATGATTTTCTGTCCACCTCAGCCACCTGGGGCGTGCTGCTCACGCTGGCAGCGTTTGCCCTGGGTACCCTCATCAACCACAAAACGGGTAAAGCTGTTTTTAACCCGCTGCTGCTGGGCACGGTGTTTGTCATCGTGTTTTTAAGCGTCTGCGGCATCCCCTACGCGTCCTACAAGGCCAGCGCCTCACCAGTCAATTACCTGCTGCTGCCGGCCACGGTCAGCCTGGCGGTCCCCCTGTACGAAAAATGGGACCTGCTGCGCAAAAATGTACTTGCCATCGTCATGGGTATTTTGGCAGGCACACTGGCCAGCCTGGGCAGTGTTCTGGTGCTGTCCCTGCTGCTGAGGCTGGACCACAGCCAGTACATCACCCTGCTGCCGAAGTCGGTCACCACAGCCATCAGCATGGATGTCAGCAAGGAGCTGGGCGGCATCGCAGCCCTGACCGGCGCCATCGTCATCCTCACCGGCATCCTGGGTGCCCTCATGGCCGAGACGGTCTGCAAGGTCTGCCACATCACCCACCCCATCGCCCGGGGCATCGGCATCGGCACCGCAGCCCACGCCGTCGGCACCAGCAAAGCCCTCCAGATGGGCGAAGTCGAAGGCGCCATGAGCGGCCTGGCCGTCGCCGTCGCCGGCGTCATGACCGCCATCCTCTGCCCGGTGTTCTCATCGTTTATCTCTTAAATTTCCAATAAAAAAGGGAGCCTCCCATCCACGGGAGACTCCCTTTTCCTATGCAAAATTTACACCAGCACGTCTTTGATAAGCAAACTCAACCCGCCGGTGGCCGAATGGATAAACTCGACGGCATCGTCGGAACTGCATAACTCTGCCGGAATTTTGATCTCGATACCGGATTCGGTTTTAAAGCTGCGGCTTTCCAGCTTGCGTATGCGGGCGGGGCTTACGGTCATGCGGTCGTCTTCCCGCACGCCGGTCTCGGCCAGAGCCTCCTCAAATTTCGGCGCTGCCAGGGGGAAATTCTCCCGGATGCGGCTGCGCACATCCTCGACGGCGATCTGGTTGTCCACGGCCTGGTTGCGCACCAGCAGCTCCACAGCGGTCTCGGTGCCGCCGTCAAAGGGGGGCACATCGTCCAGGTCGTCGGTCTCGGGGTAGGCTTCCTTCACGGCGGCCACGGCGGTCTCGCAGACGGCCTTCAGCTTGGCCTTCTCCTGCATGGCCTCGGTGCAGCCAAAAACCCGCGTAGACAGGTAGAAATCCTTCTTGTCGTCGATGGTGTACTTCTTCTCGATCAACCGCACCACGCCGTTGGCGCGGTCGATCAGCGCAGCTTCGTCGGCCTTGGGGGTGCCGGGCAGCAGCGTGCGCTGGGGCACCATGCTGCTGACCTGCCCGTTGCCCAGCACCTGGGTGTTGTGGGTGTAGCCGGGGCGGTAGTTCAGCTTCAGCACGCCGTAGTGGGGCACCGCGCCGTAGTTAAAATCCACCACGGCCAGATCGCCCGCCGGGATGGTGGGATACTGCAGCATCTGCTCAAAGATGACGCCCGCAATTCTGCGCGAAATATCGACAAAATCATTGTTGTGGGCCATCTCGGCAGCAAAGGCAGAGTCCGGCAGGAACCGGCAGTTTTTGACCTCGTCGCTGGCGAAAGCCTTCTCCAGCACGGCGGTGAAATATTCAAATAGGTCGGCATCCATCTCCATGGGCCGGTCGGACAGCATCGGCTCCGACGCGCCGGGGTCCAGCAGGTGCAGGATGACCTGATTGATCGTGACTTCCATTTGGTTCGCTCCTTTGTTTGGCATAGGAAACAGTATACCATATTTTGGCGGGGATGGCCAGTGGAATTGCGGGAACACTTACTTTAGGCAACACCGCACAATTCCCGCCTTACGGCTTAAGCACCGCTCCGGCGGCTGCGGCACGGCAACTGCGTTGCCAAAATGCTCGATAATACACAAAGTATTATCTGCGCTTTTGGCTTAGCAGCTGCCGCACCTCGCTCGCCGTATCGGCACTTAGAATTATGCGGTATTGCCTTTATGGAAAGTATCCCCCACCGTAGGGGCCGATGCTCGTCATCGGCCTGCCCGTGAAAGGAGCAATCACGATGAAAAAGAAGCATATTATGTCTGAGGAAACATTGACCCACACCGTCCCCTGCCGCCAAAAACAGGCCAAAGAATACCTGCAGGGCCGTTCCCCCGGCGTGATGCGATCCTACGCCCCCGATGCCCACGCCGATGATAAAGACGGCTTCGTTGAATCCGAAGACACCGTCCACCGCCTGGCCCACTGGCGGGAAGACGCGATTTATTGATCCATGTTCTTATGCCGCGGCCGCGCTCTTACCTTAACGGAAACATCCCATGATAAAAGGGCGTCACCGCATGGTGGTGACGCCCGCATAGCAACATACTAAAACAATCAAATTTTACTCTCGGCTTTTTTCAAAAAACGTTCGGCATCCACAAGGTACCGTTCATGTTCCCCGCCGGCCACCTCGGTCACATCATCATACACGCGGAACCCAAAACGCACCCGGCGGTCGGTCACTTCCAAAACCTCGCAATCGCACTGCACCACCATCCCGATGGGCGTCGGCGCGGTGTGGGCCAGCTGCAAACTGGTGCCTACGGTGGTCATGCCCAGCTCCAGTTCTGGCGCGATGGCCTGCCAGCAGGTCTTTTCCACCAGCGCCGCCACGGCGGGGGTCGCCAGCACCGGCAGCTCGCCGCTGCCCATCGCCCGGGCGGTGTTCTCGGTGGTCACCCGCAGCGCCGCATGCCCTTTGCATCCAACTTGTATCATGGTATCCTCCTATAATCAAGCCACATCACACATGTAGGGGCCGCTGCTCGTCATCGGCCCGCCGGCCGCCTGCCTGATGGCGGAGCGATGCAGGCATCGCCCCCTGTATTCCCGCGGCCCAAAAATTTCCGCCTTATTATACCACATCCCCCGGCCCGCCACAATCGCCCCGGCGGGCCGTCCGCACCAAATTTCAACAAATCTCCTCTTCCATCTTGCAATTCCCCGCAAAACCCGCTATACTATATAGGAAAGCGAGGGAGCAGTTGTTAAACACACAGCTGTTCCCTTTTTTTGCGGCCTTTGTGCGCTGCGTCCGCCCTGCGGCAGGACCCGCAGCGCCGTCAACTGACAGGAGGATGTCATGAGCGAAAAGATCGATTACTCCAAAGGCATTTACGATGCCAAATCCCTGGGCACGCCCAAGCTGCTGATTTTGGGCACCCAGCACATGTTTGCCATGTTTGGCGCAACGGTGCTGGTCCCGCTGCTGACGGGCCTGAGCGTCAGCACCACGCTGCTTTGCGCAGGTCTGGGCACGCTGCTGTTCCACTTTCTGTGCAAGGGCAAGGTGCCCGCGTTTCTGGGTTCCAGCTTTGCCTACCTGGGCGGCTTCACCATCGTCACCAACGGCGGTGCCAACCCCGAGAATCTGCCCTACGCCTGCGCTGCGGTCGCCCTGTCCGGCCTGGTCTACGTGCTGTTCAGCGCGCTGATCTCCGCCTTCGGCATCCGTAAAATGATGCGCTTCTTCCCGCCGGTGGTCACCGGCCCCATCATCATCGCCATCGGCCTGATCCTGGCCCCCAGCGCCATTTCCAACTGCCAGTCCAACTGGCTGCTGGCCTTTGTGGCCCTGGCAACGGTCATCGTCTGCAACATCTGGGGCAAGGGCATGGTCAAGATCCTGCCCATCCTCATCGGCGTGCTGGTTGCCTACGCGGTGGCCCTCGTCACCGGCGCGGTGGACTACCAGGCCATCGGTGCCGCCGCCTGGTTCGGCATCCCCATCCATAAGGACAGCATGGGTCTGTTTGCCATGGACGGCAGCGAGACCTTCATCAGTGCGGTGTTCACCATCGTGCCCATTGCCCTGGCCACCATGATGGAGCATATCGGTGACATCGCCGCCATCAGCGCCACCACCGGCAAAAACTACATCCGCGATCCGGGCCTGAACAAGACCCTGCTGGGCGACGGCCTGGCCACTGCCATGGCCGGCCTGCTGGGCGGCCCCGCCAACACCACCTACGGCGAGAACACCGGCGTCCTGGCCCTGACCAAGATCTACGATCCCCTGGTCATCCGCATCGCCGCTGTCTTTGCCATGATCCTGAGCTTCTGCCCCAAGTTTGAGGCCATCATCAACACCATCCCCTCCGGCATCGTAGGCGGCATCAGCTTCGTGCTCTACGGCATGATCTCCGCTATCGGCGTGCGCAACGTGGTCGAGAACCGCGTCGACTTCTCCAACAGCCGCAACCTGATCATCGCCGCCGTCATCCTGGTCTGCGCCCTGGGCTTCAACTCGGTGGGCGGCATCACCTTCGCCATCGCCGGCGTCAGCATCAACCTGTCCGGCCTGGCCATTGCCGCCATCGCGGGCATCCTGCTCAACGCCCTCCTGCCCGGCAACGACTACCAGTTCGACGAGGGCAGCAACGAGCCCGAAAGCGCCAGCCTGCGCGTCTGATTTCCCATGTTCTTCTGAGAAAGGCTCCCTTCTGCGGGGAGCTTTTCTTTTATAAGGAGGTTTCCCATGACTGCCGAAGATTTCACAAACCTGCATCTGCAGTATCTCTCCACCCAGGCCGAGGGCGAACTCCCGGCCACCATCGAGCATGATTTCCACAACGGCCGCATGGTGGACCACTATTTCGTCACGCCGTCCCCCAATTTCTGGAATGACGAAGCCATCCGTGAGTTGGAAGGTGTGACCGGCATCATGTTCCTGCAGCAGCCGAACGGCGCCCCCTGGAAGATTTTGGTCAACGACACCACCATGTTCAAGGAGGTCTACTTCGACTTCCCCGAAGAAGAGTTCCGCCGGATGCTTGCCAACAGCAATGTCATTCTCCCCGGCGAACCGGGCTTTATCCCGCCTGTGCAGGCGTAAGCCAAATTATTTGAGAGCCACCGCAAAGCGCGTGCCCGCCCAGGGCCGCCACCTTGCGGTGGCCCTTTTTATTACGGCATACTGCCTTTCTGTGTTCCTTTCGGAGACCCAAAAGGAGAGATAGAAAAATCGGTATACCGGTTAAGGCAACACCGCACAATTCCCGCCTGACGGCTTAAGCACCGCTCCGGCGGCTG
>UQDG01000037.1 GCA_900539695.1 uncultured Oscillospiraceae bacterium | reverse complement strand
GCCGCCGGAGCGGTGCTTAAGCCGTTAGGCGGGAATTGTGCGGTGTTGCCTTAGCTTATTTACGCCAGGTTTAACCCTTGGCAGCGCCGGAGGTGATCCCCTCGACGTAGAATTTCTGCATGATAACAAACAGCACCGAGATGGGGATAGCCACCAAAACACCGCCTGCGCAGAAACGGGAGAAGTAGTTGTTGATCAGAGCCTTTTGCAGCATGTTGTACAGGCCGATGGCAACCGTCCAGTCCGCGCTGACACCGGAGTTCAGGATCATCTTTGCCATAACAAAGTCGGTCCACGGGGTCAGGAAGGAGTTGATGATGGTGTACACCAGGATCGGGCGGGACATCGGGATGACGATCTGGAAGAAGATGCGCGCTTCGGATGCGCCGTCCAGCTTGGCGGCCTCACGCAGTGCCACAGGCACCGTATCAAAGAAGCCCTTGCAGATCAGGTAGCCCAGGCCGGAAGATCCCGCGTACACCATGATCAGACCGGCGTAAGAGTTGGTCAGGTTCATGTACTTCAAGACGAAGTAAACCGCGATCATGGCCAGAACGCCGGGGAACAGGTTGACCGTAACGGACAGGTTCTGCAGCAGCTTGCGGCCCTTGAAGCGGCAGCAGCTTATGGCGTAAGCCACCATCAGCACAAAGCAGGTGGAGATCACACAGTTAAAGCATGCCACAACCAAGGTGTTCATGAACCAGCGCGGGAACTGTGCAACAGAGTCCGGCTCTGTCATAATGCTGGTGTAGTTCCACAGGGTAAAACCTTCCGGCACAAAGCGGGTAAAGTTGATGCCCTTATCGGTGGAGAACGAGGTCAGCAACAGCCAGGCGATGGGTACCAGCCAGATAAAAGCCAGCAGTGCCAGCACCAGATGGCGGATGACGGAGAAGATGCCTTTTTTCACTTTGCCCTGCTTGAGCTGCTTTTGCACAGCGGCAGAGGATACAGCAGTGGTACTCAAGAGAACGTCGCCTCCTTCTTATTGATAAAATGGAAGCACACAACGGTGAACACTGCGCAGACGATAAACACCATGATGCCCAGCACAGCGGCCATCTTGTAGTTGTAATACTCCTGCGTCAAGCGGAACAGCCAGGTAACCAGCAGGTCAATTTCCTTGGCGTTGGACTGGGCCAGCTGCTGGTTGTTCGTGACAAACACGTCCTGGGTCAGCAGGTAAATAACGTTGAAGTTGTTGACGTTCTTGACAAAGTCCGTGACGAGCGACGGTCCCTGCACGCTGAGCAGGTAGGGCAGCTTGATGCGGAAGAACATCTGAACCGGGTTCGCACCGTCGATGCGGGCGGCCTCGATCATGTCGGCGGGAATGTTCATTAACACACCCGTGGCGATCAGCATCTGGTACGGCACGCCGATCCAAATGTTGATCATGATGATGGTGAACATGGCCCAGCCCGGCTGGGTCAGGAACGGAATGTAACTAAGGCCCTTGTCCAACAGGCCGATGTTATGCAGGAAATCCGTAACTCCGGCGTTGGCCATCATTGTGTTGCAGATGCCGTTGTTGGAGAAGAAGTTGCGTACCAGCAGCAGCGTAACGAACTGAGGCACGGCGATGGTCACCATGAACAGGGTACGCCAGAGCTTCGGGCATTTGGTCTTTTTGTCATTGATGAACATGGCCATCAGGATACCGCCGAAGAAGGTGGTAAAGGTGGCAAAGAACGCCCAGACCAGCGTCCAGGTCAACACCTTGGCAAAGGAGTAGCCGAAGGTCGAGGTCATACCGCCGCCGCCAAACAGCGTGAAGAAGTTGGACAGACCCACCCAGGTGAACAGGTCGTTCGGAGGCATGTGCTGCTGGTCGTAGTTGGTAAAGGCGACCGCAATCAGGATGAACAGCGGCACAATGGTGAACACCACAACGCCCAGCACAGGCAGCGTCAGCAGGGTGACGTAGAACTTTTCGTTCAGGTAGACGTTGACGTCCTGTAATAAGTTGTTCGTCTTTTTGCCCGCTGCGCGGATTTTTTGCAGCTGGTAGTTGGATGTGACCACCATCATGGCGGCCGCAATCAACGCAGCGATGACCACGAAGGAAATCATGCTTATCAGCAGGATCTCGAAAGAGTTATCGTAATCGTTCACGACGTTTTTCATCGTCGTAACGTCGAACACCATCTCCATTTTGACAGTGCCCAGCGTGCCGAATTTAGCAAGGTTCGGCGCACCGTAAAGTGCCAGGAAGTAAAGCCCCAGGCCCTCCACGAGGGTGACAAGGAGCGCTTTCATCAGCTGGCCATGACCGATATAGCCAAGACCCCATACCAGGAACGAAACTTTGGTAAAGATATCGCCTTTTGCAAAAGCTTCCCCAAAAGTCTGGAAGAAGTTTTTCTCGCCCGGCATGGCTTGCGTTGCAGTTTTCGCCACAGCGAAGTCCCCTTTCGTTCACACGATCTTCATAAATCATACGGATAAAACAGCCCGCTTGCATCAAGTGTTTTCTATCACAAGCGGGCTGTCTTATCAGATCATTTCATTATTATAGGTAGAAGCAGAGATTACTGGGTGACAGGAGCGGTGATACCGGCAACAGCGTCATCGACCAAAGTCTGGGTGTCCTTGCCATCGGGGTTGCCGTTGACGCAGATGGAACCGAGGGTCTCAGCGGAAGCCCAGAAGTTGCCGCCAACGCGCTGCAGGTTAGCGTACTCGGACTGGGCAACAACAGCGGTCAGAGCCGGAGAAGAAGCGGCTGCCAGAGCGTTGGTGTTGGAGGGGCCCTGTGCGCGCTCCTTGAAGCGCAGTACCTCGTTCTCTTCGTTGGTAACAAAGTCGGCCAGCAGCATAGCAGCACCGACGTTAGCGCTGTGGGGGTTGACACCGATCAGTTTGTAGCCGGAGAAGGAGGCCATCTGGACCTGCTCACCGTTCAGGGTGTAGGTAGGCAGCTTGCAGGCGGCGTAGTTGTCGCCCCAAACTTCATCAGCGTCGTTTGCACGCCAGGTGCCGTTGACGCCAGCAACCAAAGTGCCGTCCTTCAGCTTACCGGTGAACTCATCGTCCTTCAGGGCGATGAAGCCAGGGTTCTTACAGATATCAATGACAGCCTGGGTAACGTCAGCGCCCGGGGCCTCATTCCAGTTGCAGACGGTATTCACGCCGTCATCAGCCAGGCTCAGGTTCAGGCCGGCGCCAGCATAGAAGCTGTACAGGTACCAGCCGTTCGCAACGTCCATAGAGACTTTCTTGCCTGCGGCGGCTGCCTTCTCCATCATCGTGTCAAGGCTCTTGACGTCGTCCTCGGTGAAGAAGCTCTTGTCGTAGAACATGAAGTAGCCGTTGTCAGCGGTCAGGGGGTAAGCATACAGCTTGCCATCGACCGTGGCAGCATCGACAGACGCGGGAGTGTTGCGGCTCTTGATATCGTCCGCATTCAGCTGCACTTCCTGCAGAGCGCCAGCCTTGACCAACTCGTTCAGCTGGTCATCGGCAAAAGCATAAACATCAGCAGCGGCGGTGGGGTCGGTCAGGACGGTATCCTTGGCCGTGGACTCGGACTGAGATCCCAGATTGATGGTGATCTTGCCGCCGTAGTTGCCGTACTTCTCGATGAACTTGTCGCTGATTTCACGCAGCAGATCCTGATCCTCTTCAGCGCCCCACATGGTCAAGGTAACATCCTGAGCGAAGGCAGCGGCAGCAGCCTGGTCGAGAACGTCGCCCTCAGCAGCAGTGCTCTCTGCGGTGCTCTCGGCAGCGGAGGAAGCAGCCTCAGCGGTAGAGGTTGCTGCGCTGCTGGCAGAGCTGCCACCGCAGGCTGCCAGAGACAGGGCCATGACACCAGCCATGGCAAGGCTCAATTGCTTTTTCATAATTGTGTTCTCCTTCTTCTTCTTGTTTTTGCTCGTTGCTCAAACAATTCGCAGTGCTGCGCAATCACGTTGCGCATCTGCTTTACAATACTTAGGATACAAGATTTTTGCGCTGGTGTCAATGCACATAATTGACGGTGTTTAGGATAACTTTTTGTGAGTTTTTACCCATAAATTTCGCGTTTTTCTACCATTCGGCGCCGTTTTGCGCAATTTCTTGTTGCGCAAGTTGCCTTTTTTAACAGATTTATGCAAATTGTAGCATTACTTTGTCGATTCCCGCAGGATGACTTGATAGCCCTGCACCTGGCGCAGCGGGATATCCTTGCCCGCCATCACGTCCAGCAGCATACGGCAGGCCGTAGAACCCAACCGCTCAGCGTCAAACTGCACGGCCGAGATGGCCGGGGTCGTACCAGCCAGCAGCTCACTGTCGTACAGGCTGGCCAGCCGCAGCTGTTCCGGCACACGGATATGACGATTGCGCAGCTCGCGCATCAAATCAAAGGCAATGCGATCATCGCAGCACAGCAGGCAATCCGGGTGCTGCTCCAACACAGCCTCCAGCGCGTCGGTGCGCTGCTCGTCGGATTCAATGCCGGTGCGGATCAGCGACTGGTCGGCGGGAACACCAAATTCCGCCAGCCCGCGCAAATAGCCGCGCAGGCGGTCGGCGTTGACGGTGTAGGTGCCGCTGCCGCCCAAATAAGCGATGCGGCGCGCTCCCATCTGGAACAGCACCCGCGTCATCTCGCTGGCGGCGCCCAGCTGGTCGTTATCAGCCTGCGGTATATCGTCATTTTCGATGCGGCCGATGGCAACAAAGGGCACACCGTACTGCTGCAGCAGGTCAATGCTGGGGTCATCGTTCATCGTGCGGGAGAGGATGACGCCGTCCACTTTATGGCTGGCCAGCTGGCGCTCCAGCTGGACGGTATCGGTATCGCTAACGTAACAGAGCAGCAGATCGTACCCGCGCTGCGCCGCCATGGTGCAGACACCGCCCATACACTTGCGCAAAAACGGCAGGTCCAACTGCATGAAGTGCTTGGGGATCACCAGCGAAAGATTGTGTGTTGCACCGGGATCCTGCCTGCGCACTGGGGTGCTGCTATCAACCCCCGGGCGGCCCACATAGGCAAACACCTTGGCGCGGGTCTCCTCGCTCACACGTCCTTTGCCTGACAATGCACGTGATACTGTTGTTTTTGATATGCCAAGTGCCTGTGCGATTTCCTCGATCGGCGGACGTCCATCCCGTCCCTGCCCCGTAGCCATGGGCTGTACTCCCCTTTTCTTTTGCGCAACTTCTTAGCGAAAAGCCGCGCAAATTGATTGTGCTTTTCTTCAAGCATACGCACCTGCGCAATTTTTGTCAAGCCGCAGAACCGCCAAAAAGCCGGGCCAAATTTCGGCACAATGTACACTTGTCTTATTTTTAATTCATAGTATTTTAATATGTTATCTATTGCTTTTTGGCGGTTTATCGTGTAAGATAGTGGTATAGTTCAGCCGGGCTCTGCCCATACTGACAAACACACGATAAAAGGAGGAATTTTCCTATGGTACAGGAAGTTCATCATAACGATTTGACCGCTGCACTGGCCGCCCCCGTGGCCGTACTGGATTTTAACGCCACCTGGTGCGGCCCTTGCAAGATGCTGGGACCCGTGCTGGAAGAAGTAAGCAATGAGATGGCCGACAAGGCTGCCTTTTTCGGCATTGACTGCGACGAAAACCCGCAGCTGGCCGCGCAGTTTGGTGTGAGCAGCATCCCATGTCTGGTGGTGCTGAAAAACGGCAAGATGGTTACCCATCAGGTAGGCTTCCAGCCGAAACCGGCGCTGGTCGCCTGGCTGAACGGCGTGCTTTGATTTTTTATACGGCTTCTGGCGTGGCTCACCACCTTGCGGTGAGCCACTTTTTTAACGGCATATCGCCGACAAGTGTTCCTTTTGGAGACCGAAAAGGAACCGAAAAGGCCCCCGCCACTTCCGATAGCGCGCGTTTGGCGGCTGCCCGCCGCCGATTCCTCTACAATGGCACACGGCCCCACCAAAGCTTTTTGGCTCCCCCAGAGGGGAGCTTCCTCACAGCGGGTGAGGAGTGGCTACTTTAGCAACATACTGCCTCAGGGCCATCCCTCGCTCCCCTCAAGGGGAGCCAATACTCTTACTACATTTGTAGGGGGCGGCGTTCTCCAGCGCCCCGTGTATGCCATTACAAAAGGGCGATGTCGTTTCCCGGCACCGCCCTCTTTTTTATGGAACATATTAAAAGTTTCTTTGCCTACTTTCTTTTCAAAGAAAGTAGGTCAGCTCTCGTCGTCTTCGTCCACAGGTTCCAGCTGGACCAAACGGGTGCTGTATTTCTCCAGCTCCACGCCATCGATGTCTACGCTGTGGTCGTTGCAGTTCTGCATAAATACGAAATCACCGCGGCGAGTGGCCAGCACACCGGTGGGCAGCTGCTCCGGCCAGGCAGGCTGCAGGCCTGCTTTCTCGCATACCTGCGCATAAAAGTCATTGTAAAAATCCGCATTGAAGCGGCTGGCCAGGTAATACGCCCGGCCCTTGCCAAAGGCATGCACAGCAACGGCGGGGCAGCCGGCGTAGTAATCCTCCGCATACAGCATCAGCGGGGTGGCGGGATCGGTGTCGTTCAGGGCAGCCACCTCGCACAGGATGCTGCCGTCCGCTTCCATCGCGCCATCGTCAGTGGCAGCACAGTGGCAGGTCTCACCATCGTACAGGGCGTCGATCTCCTCCCGGCGCAGGCCCAACAGATCGGTCAGACCGTAGGGGGTGTCGCCCAGGTAGCACAGATCGCTCTCATCCACCACGCCGGTCCAGTAGGTCACCACCACGGTGCCGCCTTGGGCCGTGTAATCGCAGAGTGCCTGCGCAAATTTGTTGCGCAGCAGGTACTGCATCGGCACAATGACCAGGCCGTAACCGGTCAGGTCGCTTTCCTGGTTAACGAAATCCACGGTGATGCCGCGGCGGGCCAGGGCGTTGTAGTGGCAAGCCAACTCTTTCCAGTAGCCCAGGCCGCAGTTGCGCGGTCCGCAGGAGCCTTCCAGCGCCCACTTGTTCTCCCAGTCATGCACGATGGCCGCCTGCTTGACGCGGCGGGTGTCCACCACAAAGGCCAGCTGCTCCAAAGTCTCGCCGACTTCGGCGGTCTCGCGGAAGGGGCGGGCATCCTCGCGGCCGTCATGGCCGACCACTGCACCGTGAAGCTTCTCCTCGGCACCGCGGCTGGCACGCCACTGGAAGTAGCAAACGCTGTCCGCCCCATGGGCCACAGCCTGCAGGGCAGACAGCTCGGCGATACCGGGGCGCTTCTGCTTGCTGACAGGCTGCCAGTTGGTAAAGCTGGGGCTGGACTCCATCATCAGGAAAGGCTTGCCCTTCAGCGAATAGTACAGGTCGTGCATCATCGCCGTGTCCAGGGCAGTCTCCTCGATGGTCTCGGTGGGCTTGTGCCAGGTGGGGTAGTTGTCCCAGCTGGCCACGTCGATCTCCTTGGCAAAGTCAAAGTAGTTGATGTCGTTGAAGCGGTACATCATGTTGACGGTGAACTCCGCCTTGGGGGCCAGTTCCCGCACGCAATCGCGCTCCCACTTGTAAAAATCGATGCTCTGATAGCTGACGAACCGCTTCCAGTCCAGGGCCAGACCCTGCACGGCGTTCTCTCCATGGGGCGCCGGGCTTTCGATCTGGCTCCATTCGGTATAGTTGTGGCTCCAAAAGGTGGCATTCCAGGCTTTGTTCAGCGCG
This sequence comes from uncultured Oscillospiraceae bacterium, assembly GCA_900539695.1. GTDB lineage: Bacteria > Bacillota > Clostridia > Oscillospirales > Ruminococcaceae > Gemmiger. The sequence continues at coordinate 7,823 of UQDG01000037.1, read as the reverse complement.
TCCAGGCTGCCGTAACGCTTCTGCAACCAGGTGCGGAAAGCGTTCTGGCACAGCTCGCAGTGGCACTCGCCACCAAACTCGTTGCCGATGTGCCACAGGATCACGGCCGGGTCATCACCGAAGCGCTCGGCCAGTTTGCGGTCGATGATGGCCACTTTTTCGCGGTAGATCGGCGAAGTGTAGCAGTGGTTCTGGCGGCGGTTGTACAGTTCGCGCACGCGGTCGCCGCGCACACGGCGCACCTCGGGGTACTTCCGGGCCAGCCAGGCCGGGCGTGCGGCGCTGGGCGTGGCCAGAATGGTGGAGATACCGTGGGCGTATAGGTTGTGGATGATGTCCGCCAGCCAATCCAAGTGAAACTCGCCCTCCTGCGGCTCGATGGTGGACCAGGAGAACACGCCCAGCGTAACTACGTTGACATGTGCTTTTTCCATCAGTTCCACATCTTGGGCCAGAATATCCGGGCGGTCCAGCCACTGTTCCGGGTTATAATCTCCGCCATGGAGAAGTTTATCCAACTGCATAGTTTTTCCTCCGCTTTGCGTTTGCATAAAAAGTAATGTGCGTCTTTGATGTTCAGTATAGCAACAAACCCCACGCGGCGCAAGCCGCCTGGGATAGATATTTGTTGCATCCAGCCGGAAAAAGGACGCAAAAAGGCCCTCCCGCACGGGGAGGGCCTGCCATAATTTTGCTTATTTTCCGTAACTGGCCAAAAATTTGCGGGTGCGTTCCTCCTGTGGGTGGTCGATGACCTGCTTGGCGTCGCCCTGTTCCACCACCACACCGCCATCCATAAACAGGATGCGGTCAGCCACATCGCGGGCAAACTTCATCTCATGCGTCACGATGATCATGGTGGTCTTGTGCTCGGCCAGATCGCGCAGGACCCGCAGCACCTCGCCCGTCAGTTCGGGGTCGAGGGCCGAGGTCGGCTCGTCAAAGCAGAGGATGTCCGGCTGCAGGGCCAGGGCGCGGGCAATGGCCACGCGCTGCTGCTGCCCGCCGGAAAGCTGGTGCGGGTAATGCCCCGCCCGGTCGGAAAGCCCCATCTGGGCCAGCAGTTCCCGGGCATGCGCTTCCAGCTCGTCGTGGATCTGCTTGCGGTTCTGCTTGTAGTCCGGGCGCTCTTTCGCCAACAGTTCTCCCGCCAGCATCACATTTTGCAGCGCCGTATATTGCGGAAAAAGGTTGAAATTCTGGAACACCAGTCCGAAGTGCAGCCGCTTTTTGCGCAGCACGGCCTCGCTCTGGGTGCGGGCATCGTCCGCGCTCCACAGCGTTTCGCCCGCCACGGTGATAGAGCCCGTGTCGGCAGTCTCCAAAAAGTTCAAACAGCGCAGCAACGTTGTTTTACCGGAGCCAGAGGACCCGATAATGGCCAGCGCCTCACCTTTTTGCAAGTCAAACGAAATATCCCGCAGCACGGCGGTGCTGTCGAAGCTTTTGCCGATACCGGCAACTTCCAATAATGCCATAGCCGTGCCCCCTTAGCGGAAATAGTCCAGCCGTTTTTCCAGCCAGCCAAAAAACAGCGTCAGTACGCCAACAAATATCAGGAAGAATACAGCCGTGGAGAACAGCGGCCAGATCAGGCCCTTGGCACTGTACTCCTTGGCCATCATGATGATGTCCTTGTTGGCGATGACGTTGGCCAGGGAGGTATCCTTGACCAGGGTGATGATCTCGTTGCCCATGGGCGGCAAAATGCGCTTGACCACCTGCAGCAACGTGACCTTGAAAAAGATCTGGCTGCGGGTCATGCCCAGCACCTGCCCGGCCTCGGTCTGGCCCTTGGGCACAGCCTCAATGCCGCCGCGGTAAATTTCCGAGAAATAGCAGGCGTAGTTGATGGCAAAGGCCACCACAGCCGCCACCAGACGGCCGCTACTGCCCGATGGCCACGGGTTGGTAAAGCCCATCAGGCCGGGGCCTAAGTAGATGACCAGAATCTGCAGCATCAGCGGTGTGCCGCGGATCGCCCAGACAAAGGTTTTTACCACGCCGCGCAGCGGGGCAAAACGGCTCATCGAGCCGAACGCCACCACCAGGCCCAGCGGGATCGCAAACAGCAGCGTCAGCCCGAACAGCTGGCAGTTCAGCCAGAAAGATTCGGTCAGGCGTCCCCAAATAACAGCCGCCTCGCCCATCACTCGGCCAGGGTCAGGCTGTACTTGTCAGCCAATTTCTGCATGGTACCGTCAGCTTTCAATTCGTCAAACGCAGCGTTGACAGCCTCGGCTACATCGCTGCCCTTACGGAAAGCCACACCGTATTCCTCGGCGTTCAGCTCGTCCTTGATGGCCAGGTTGGCGTAATCGGTGCCCTCACCGATCATGGCGGTAGCCAGGGTCAAATCCAGCACGGCGGCGTCGGCGGTGCCGGCGGCTACTTCCATCAGGCAATCGGTCTGGACGCTCTTGCTCACGTAGTCAGCCTGGGACAGGCTCTCGTCATCCTGAATGGCACTCTCGCCGGCAGAACCGGCCTCGGCCACCACGGTCTTGCCCACCAGGTCAGCAGTGGAGCTGTAGTCAGCGTCGGACTTCATCACGACGACCTGCGCATTTTTGGCGTAAGCCTTGGTGCAGGCGGCGTTGGCCTGGATCTCATCGGTCAGGGTCATGCCGTTCCAGATGCAATCGATGCTCTTGGCGTCCAGCTCGACGATCTTGGTATCCCAGTTGATCTCCACAAAGTCCGGCTCCACACCCAGCTTTTCACAGACGGCGGTGGCCAGCTCGGTGTCAAAGCCGGTAAAGTTGCCGTCGGCGTCGGTGTAGTTCATCGGCTCGTAGACGGTGTAACCGATGGTCATCTTGCCCTTACCCTGGATGTAGGCCAGATCGCTGTCGGCAGCGGCCTCGGTGGTGGAAGCAGCGGCGGAATCGGCTGCCGGGGCAGACGACGAAGCGGCACCGCCGCAAGCGGCCAGGCTGACCGCCATACCGGCAGCCAGCGCCATGCTGATGAGTTTCTTCATAGTTGTGACCTCCTCAAAATACTTTGCACAGTTCCCTCTCACGCTTGCTTTATCGATTCAGGGTGATAAAGCAAGCGTATGCTACAATTTTACCGCAAACTGTAATTTTATGCAAGTTTAAAATGCAAAAAGGTGGATAAATCGGCAGTTAATGCGCCCAAAATGCAATCAGACCCGTACCATATCCCGGGAAATATCCTTAAGTGCAGCCGCACCGCACAGCCGCATGGTGTCAGCCAGCTCGGCCCCCAGCTTCTCGGTCAGGCAGGCAACGCCCTCGGCACCGCCGCCATACACCGCCGTAACGTAGGGGCGGGCAACCAGCACGGCGTCTGCGCCCAGCGCCAGCGCCTTGAACACATCGCCGCCGGTGCGGATGCCGCCATCCACAAACACTTTGGCACGGCCTGCCACGGCTTCCACGATCTCCGGCAGCACTTCCTCGGTGGCTGGGCAATCGTCCAACACGCGGCCGCCGTGGTTAGACACCACGATGCCCGCCACACCGGCCTGCACTGCCTTTTCGGCGCCCTTGGCGGTCATGATGCCCTTCAAAATAAAGGGAACGCCCGCCTCCCGGGCGATCTCCTGCAGCTGCTCCACGGTCTTGCTGCCCGCCGGCGGGGTCAGGTTCTGCAAAAAGGGCAAGCCCGCTGCATCAATGTCCATGGCCAGCGCAAAGCAGCCGGACTCGCGTGCCATCGACATTTTCTTTGCAACGGTGGCGTTATCCCAGGGCTTGACCGTGGGGATGCCGAAACCGCCATTGGCCGCAATGGCCGCGGTGGCCCCCTCCATCACCTTGGGGTTGGTGCCGTCACCGGTAAAGGCGGCAATGCCCGCAGCCGCACAGGCAGGGACCAGGATGGCATTATAATCCATGTCATTGTACTTGTCGCCGTAGTGCAGCGTCATCGCGCCCACCGGCCCGGCAAAAAATGGGTATTTAAATGTACGCCCAAACAGCTGCAAGCTGGTATCGGGGGTAAAATTCTCGTGAATGGTGTCCATATTCAGCCGCACATTGCGCCAGGCGTCAAAGTTGCGGATGGCCACGGTGCCGCTGCCCTTGGCGCCGGGGCCGGGGATGTTGCCGCCGCAGGCACGGCCGTTGCACACGGGGCAGGCGCGGCAGGGGCCCATCTGCCCGCGGGCGGCCTGCAATAGTTCTGCGTAATTCATGATTTTGCCTCCTCTAAATAAAGGGCCTCCGGCTTTACGCCAGAGGCCACAGACCCTTACAGAACCTTGCTCAAAAAGTCGATGGTACGTGGTTGTTTCGGGTGGTCGATGACCTCTTCGGGGGTGCCCTCCTCCACGATGTAGCCGCCCTCCATAAAGATCACACGGCTGGCTACCTCGCGGGCAAAGCCGATCTCATGGGTGACGACGACCATCGTCATGCCGTCCGCCGCCAGCTGTTTCATAACCTGCAAAACCTCGCCGACCATCTCCGGGTCCAGCGCCGAGGTTGGCTCGTCAAACAGCATGATGTCGGGGTTCATCGCCAGCGCACGGGCGATCGCCACACGCTGCTTCTGGCCGCCGGAAAGCTGTGCCGGGTAGGCTTCGGCCTTTTCGGCCAGCCCCACGCGGTCCAGCAGGTGCAGCGCACGCTCCTTAGCCTCGGCTTTCGATGCCTTTTTCAGTTCCACCGGAGCCAGCATCATATTGCCCATGACGTTCAGGTTGTTGAACAGGTTGAAGTGCTGGAACACCATACCGACGTTCTCACGCACTTTATTCAGGTCAGTCTTTTTGTCGGTCAGGTCGTGGCCGTCCACGACGACCTCACCTCCGGTAATCTCTTCCAACCGGTTCAGGCAGCGCAAAAAGGTGGACTTACCGCTGCCGGAGGGACCGAGGATGACGACGACCTCACCCTCATAAATATCGGTCGAGACATCTTTCAGCACTTCCAGTTTGCCGAAGTTTTTCTTCAGATGCTCAACGTGAATTTTAACATTGTTTTTATTGACGCCCACGGTTGAGCCTCCTCTCTACCTTTTTGGCCAGACGGGACAGCAGCGTAATGACCACCAGGTACATCACGGCAACAATCGTCCATACCTGGAACGCGCTCATCGTGTTCGCAACCACGTTTTTGGCGGTGTTGACCAGCTCGGGGAAACCGATGACCGACAGGATCGAGGTGTCTTTCAGGGTAATGATAAACTGGTTGATGATCGAGGGAATCATCGTACGGATCGCCTGCGGTAACACCACGCGGTACATGGCGCGCCAATAGGGCAGGCCCAGGCTGCGGGCTGCCTCCATCTGGCCTTTGTCCACACTTTCGATACCGGCACGGATGATCTCTGCCATATAAGCGCCGCAATTCAGCGCCAGGCAGATGGTGCCCGCCTGTAGTGCCGAGAAAGTGATCTGCCCTTTCATGCCCAGCATCGTATTCAGGTGCAGGATATTGTTCAGCAGCATCGGCACGGCAAAATATACATAAAACGCCAACACGATCATTGGCACACCGCGGATGATATCCACAAACACGGTGGCAATAATGTTGCAGGCCCGGTTTTTCAGCACGCTTAAAATGCCGAACACCAAGCCCAGAATACAGGCAAAGAACAGACCGCACAGCGCCAGCAGCAGGGTTTGCCCCATTGCCGCCAGTAGCAGTCCGCCATAGTTGGTAATGATTCTAGCCAAGTGGCAGCACGCTCCTTTTCCCTATCGCAAAAATGCGGGGACCTCCTGCGAAAACAGGCGTCCCCGCGCAAACCTGGTTCAGTTGTTTATGGCGCAGATCTTAGCCCAGATACTTGGCCAGGATCTCGTCATACTTGCCGTTGGCCTTGATATCGGCCAGGCCAGCGTTGAACATATCCAACAGTTCCTGGCTGTCTGCGCTGAAGATCGCAAAACCGTAGGGGGCGGGGTCACTGGCGGTATCGTCCAACACCTTCAGGGCCAGGCCGCCGTCCTTGATGGAAGCCTTCATGATGGGGGTATCCTCGAAGCAAGCCACGCACTGGCCGCCCAGAACAGCCTGGTACATCGTGGGGGAATCCTCAAAGTAGGTGATGTTGAAGCCGTACTCGTCCTTCAGGCTTTCGGCATAAGTAGCGCCCTGGGTGCCGGTCTTGACAGCAACGGTTTGGCCGTTCAGGTCAGCAAAGCCGGTAATGTCGGAGTCCTCCGCCACGGTCATGGTCTGGGTGGCATCGTAGTAGCCATCAGAGAAAGTCCAGCCGGAAGCCTTGCGTTCATCGGTGATGGAAGCGCCAGCGATCATACCATCGGCCTGGCCAGCCTGGCAGGCAGCGATGGCAGCATCCCAGCCCAGGCTCTTCATCTCGTAGTCAAAGCCCTGGTCCTCGGCGATGGCCGCAACAATATCAACATCAATGCCGACAAAGTTGCCGGAGGCATCGGTGTACTCAAAGGGCTTAAAGACGGTGTCGGTAGCGATGACCCAGGTTTTGCCGGTGGCATCGGTGGATTCTGCAGCGACTTCGCTGGAAGCAGCCTCAGAGGAAGCTTCGGAAGTGGCTTCAGACGGTGCAGCGCTGGAAGCAGCGCCGCCACAGGCAGCCAAAGAGAGGGTCATAGCAGCAGCCATGCCGAAAGCAAATAGTTTTTTCATGTTGATACGTTCCTTTCCACTCCATAAAATGCTCCACTGCCGCGCAGCGGGCAACCGCTTAAAAACAGAAAAGGGCAATAGGGCCCAACTGGTGCCGCTATCGCCCTTGATAGTTTTTAAACCGTATGTGAATATTATATCATCCTTTCCTTAAAAGTCAAGCCGAATCCGCGTTATTAGGTTAATAAAATTAAGCTTTTTTGATTTCTCGCAAAAGAAAGTATGATTTTCGGCATAAAAATGCAAAAAGAGGGGCAGATACCCCTCTCCCGATCTACTCAAATCTCAAATATCCTTCGCCGCGCAAAGCAAAATTTCCAGCGCCTTATCAATGCCCAACTTGCTGGTGCACAGCGTCAAATCGTAGTTGCGGCTGTCGCCATACACACGGCCGGTATGCTTGACGCAGTAATTTTTGCGGGCGCGGTCGGCCTTGTCCATGTCAACTTCCAGCTGGTCAAAGGGGGTGTCCGGCATCAGCTTGCGCATGTGCAGCAGGCGCCAGTTACGGTCGGCATGCACAAACACGCGCAGGCAGTGGTCGAACTCGCGTAGGATGTAGTCCGCATTGCGGCCAACGATAACGCAGCTTTCCTTGTCGGCAATCTCGCGGATGGCCCGCACCTGAGCGTCCCACAGTTCCTCGCTCAGCGGGCGCTCGTAAAAGTTGAACAGGCTTTGTGTAAAGCCGAACTCGTGAGGCACACGCTCGTCCCAGCGGCGCACCTGTTCCGGCGTCAAATGGGCGCTGACCTTGGCCGTGCGCAGGATGATGTCGCGGTCATAGTAGGCGATACCCAGCTCCCGAGCCAGACGGCGTCCCAGTTCGCCGCCGCCTGCACCAAATTCTCGTCCGATCGTGATGATCTGTTTCATAAAGGTTTCCTCCTTCTGCGGGCTGCTCCACAAGCCACCCGTTCTGCTGCCTTTATTGTAACAAATCTACAGCGATTTGCAAGGGGCATAGCACGTTATTTTTGTACATGCGCCTGCGCAGGGTATAAGCGCAATCATAATTATATGTAAAACGGACTATTTTTATGTAAACATCACATGTTGTGCCTTTTTATAAGCAAGCAGCAAAAGAGGCCCGCACTCAGCAAAAGGCTCTTTTTATGCATCGGGGACTCTCCCGCGCTCTAAAAACAGTCCAGTGGACTGTTTTTGTCCGGCGGGACGTCCCGCCGGCCTACGACTTGCGGTTACCGCATCGGCCTGCGCCCCTTGGGCGGGGCT
>UQDG01000036.1 GCA_900539695.1 uncultured Oscillospiraceae bacterium | reverse complement strand
AAGCCACGCCGTTGATGCGGGTCAGCATCTTGTTCTCTTTGTCGTTCTTCCAGTAAGCGCCGGACTGCTGGGTGATCTTGAAGGCTTTCAGGGCCTTGGTGTAGGTCAGGTGGGGTCCGATGCACATGTCCACGTACTCGCCCTGCTGGTAGAAGCTGAACTCGGTCTCCTCGGCCAGGTCAGCCATATGCTCGATCTTGTAGTGCTCCTGGCGATCTTCCATCAGCTTGACGGCTTCGGCGCGGGGCAGGATGAAGGGCTTGATGGGAAGATTCTCTTTGCAGATCTTCTTCATCTCTTTCTCGATGGCGGCCAGGTCCTCGTCGGTCAGCTTGGTGTCGCCGAGGTCGACGTCGTAGTAGAAGCCGTTCTCGGTGGCGGGACCAAAGGCAAAGTCAGCCTGGGGGTACAGGCGCTTGATGGCCTGGGCCATGACATGGGCAGCGGTGTGGCGCAGGACATGCAGCTCCTGGTCCTGCGGGCACTCGGCGACGGTACCGTCTTTGTAGATGATCTTCATGATTGTACGCTCCTTTTGCAATTGCACAAAAATGCAATAAAAAATGCTCCATCCCTCGCTTACAAAAGGGATGAAGCATGCAGCTCCACGGTTCCACCCAGATTGCGCTTCTATATAAGGTAAGCGCCGCTCGTGCCGGCTGTAACGGGCCGTACCCGGCGGAGGTTCGCCCCCGCGCTCGGCAGTGGTAAGAACGCAGCTGCGCACAAAACCGCTTGCACCACGCGGGTCTGCCGCGGCGGTTCTCTCTTGTGTGGCTGGGGTGCGTTCCGTTTGTCTGCCTCATGGCTTTGTCAGGATGAAGATAGTTTATTTATAGCACAAGATTTGGGGGAAGTCAAGAGGAAAATTTTGAGAATTTGGAGGCATCCTCTCTGCTAAATTGCACAAAAAGTGGGGGCGCGGGGGGCGCGGGCGGCAGTAATGTGCCAAAATTTGATTTTATACATTGACTTTACATATTTATGCAACTATACTGTATGCATACCAAGTGAGGGCTTGGGAATTTATTGAATAAGATTCGAGGGAATATACCATGAAAAAACTGACTGCTCTTTTGATGGGCACCGCTATGGTGCTCAGCCTGGCCGCCTGCGGCGGCTCCGCTTCCTCTGCTGCTTCTTCTGAGGCTGCCTCCAGCGAGGCTGCTTCTTCCGAGGAGACCAGCGAGGCTGCTGCTGAGGAAACTACCGACGAGGCCGCCGGCGAAGTGACCACCGTCAACGCCGGCAAACTGACCATGTCCACCAACGCCGCTTTCCCCCCGTATGAGATGACCACCGACAGTGGTGATCTCGAGGGTATCGACATTGAGGTCGCCGGCGCCATTGCTGAAAAGCTGGGCCTGGAGCTGCAGGTCGACGACATGGACTTCGACGCGGCCCTGCTGGCTACCCAGAGCGGCAAGAGCGACATGGTCATGGCCGGCGTTACCGTTACCGACGAGCGCCAAAAGGTCATGGACTTCTCCGACACCTACGCCGAGGGCATCCAGTCCATCATCGTGCCCGAGGATTCTGACATTGCTTCCGTTGACGATCTGGCCGGCAAGATCATCGGCACCCAGCGCGGCACCACCGGTTACATCTACTGCACCGACGACTTCGGCGAGGACAGCGTCGTTGCTTACGATGACGGTCTGACCGCTGTGCAGGCCCTGAACAACGGCCAGGTCGACGCTGTTGTTATCGACAACGCCCCCGCCAAGGAGTTCGTGGCTGCCAACCCCGGCCTGAAGATCCTGGATACCGCTTATGCCCAGGAAGATTACGCCATCGGCGTGGCCAAGGGCAACACCGAGCTGCTGAACGCCATCAACGGCGCCCTGGAAGAGCTGCAGGCTGACGGCACCCTGCAGAGCATCGTTGACAAATACATCAAGGCAGAGTAAAATCTGACGTAGGGGCGTTTGAACACCTACTGTCCGAGGCAGGGCACGCCGGGAGCACCGGCGCGCCTTTTGTTTGTTAGGAACCCGTAAAAGATCACCGGCGCGGCCGGGAAAGGTTGTGGTGCGATGGAAGCACAGTTTGAAATGCTTTCAGAAATGGCAAAAAACGGCGATAAGCTGAACTTTGGACAGGATTTCTTTGTGAAATTCTACCAGGCGTTTTTGTATTCTGACCGCTGGCAGCAGTATTTTAAGGGCGTGGGTACCACGCTGTTGGTAACAGCCATTGCGCTGGTACTGGGCGTTGTGCTGGGCGCCATCGTGGCTATGGTCCGCGTGGGCCATGCCCAGCAGAAACCCCACCACCGCAACCCGATCCTGGGTGTGCTGAACGCCGTGTGCCAGGTGTATGTCACGGTCATCCGCGGCACGCCTATGATGGTGCAGCTGCTCATCATGAGCATGGTCATCTTTGCCAGCAGCCGCAACTTTACCATGGTCGGCGCACTGGCGCTGGGCATCAACTCCGGCGCGTATGTGTCGGAGATCATCCGCGGCGGCCTGATGGCGGTGGACCCCGGCCAGATGGAAGCCGGGCGCAGCCTGGGCCTGAATTACATGACCACGATGTTTGAGATCATCATTCCCCAGGCAATCCGGTCCATTTTGCCGGCTTTGGGCAACGAGTTCATCATGCTGCTGAAGGATTCCTCGCTGATCACGGTCATCGGCGGCAAGGAGCTGCTGTATGCGGCCCAGGGCGTTATGAACCGTACCTACGAAGCCATGTTCCCGCTGCTGGGCGTTGCCGCCATCTATCTGGTGCTGGTCATGCTGTTCAGCGCGCTGCTGGCAAAATTTGAGAGGAGGCTGGCACAAAGTGATCGACGTTAAAGGACTGAAAAAGAATTACGGCGGTCTGCAGGTGCTGAAAGGCGTAGACCTGACCATTGACAAAGGCGACTGCGTGGTGCTGGTCGGCCCCTCCGGCTGCGGCAAATCCACGTTCCTGCGCTGCCTGAACCGGCTGGAAGAGCCGGACGGCGGCGAGGTCATCTTCAACGGCAAGGCTGTGACCGACCACGACATTGACCATGTGCGCCAGAAGATGGGCATGGTGTTCCAGCATTTCAACCTGTTCCCCCACCTGACGGTGAAAAAGAACATCACGCTGGCCCCGGTCAAGCTGGGCCTGATGAAGCAGGCCGAAGCTGACGCCAAGGCGATGGAGCTGCTGGAGCGCATCGGCCTGGCCGACAAGGCCGACACCTACCCGAACATGCTTTCCGGCGGGCAGAAGCAGCGCATTGCCATTGTGCGTGCGCTGGCCATGAACCCCGACGTGCTGCTGTTCGACGAGCCGACCTCGGCCCTTGACCCCGAGATGGTGGGCGAGGTGCTGGAGCTGATGAAGGAACTGGCCCGCAGCGGCATGACGATGGTGTGCGTGACCCACGAGATGGGGTTTGCCCGCGAGGTGGCGAGCCGTGTGATTTTTATTGACGAAGGCGTCGTTAAGGTCGACAAACCGCCGAAGGAGTTTTTTGCCAACCCGGAAAACGAGCGGTTGAAGGCGTTTTTGTCGAAGGTTTTGTAAGTTTAGTTTTTATATTGTGTTTTATGTGGTTCACCATTTTGTGGTGAGCCACTTTTTTAATGGGCGGAAAGGGAAATCACAAAAAAGGTAAGCTTAATGGAAGTATGCCATTATAAAAGGCCCTGCCGCAAGGTGGGCAGGGCCGGGGGATGCTATTAAAATTTAAATCTTACCGCGCAGTATAATCGGCATCCAGTTCAGCCATGAGGCGTTCGGCGCTTTCGCGGGTGTCGGTCATGCGGACAGCGTTGCGCAGCGGCAGCACGGCGCGGGGGGTGACGGAGAGCTCGTCCAGGCCCATGGCCAGGAAAGTCTCGGTCAGGGCCAGGTCAGCGCCCAGCTCGCCGCAGATGCCGACCCAGATGCCGTTCTTGTGGGCGTTCTCGGTGACCAGCTTGATCAGGCGCAGCACGGCGGGATGGTGCGGGTCGTAGAAGCGGCCCAGGTCGTTGTTCTGGCGGTCGCAGGCCAGGGTGTACTGGGTCAGGTCGTTGGTGCCGATGCTGAAGAAGTCGACTTCCTTGGCCAGACGGTCGCTGTTGATGGCGGCGGCCGGGGTCTCGATCATGATGCCGATCTGCACGTCCTCGCTGTAGGGGATGCCCTCATGCTTGAGGTCGCGCTTGACTTCCTCGCACAGCTTCTTGGCTTCCCGCACTTCCCACACGCTGGTGACCATGGGGAACATGATGCCCAGCTTGCCGTAGGCAGAGGCGCGGAACAGGGCGCGCAGCTGGGTGCGGAAGATCTCCGGGCGGGTCAGGCAGATGCGCAGGGCGCGCATGCCCATGGCGGGGTTGTCCTCTTTGGGCAGGTCAAAGTAGCCGATCTGCTTGTCGGCGCCGATGTCCAGCGTGCGGATGATGACCTCTTTGCCATCCATGTCGGACAAGACATGCTTGTAGGCCTCGAACTGCTCGTCCTCGGTGGGGAAGGTGGAGGAGTTCAGATAGAGGAACTCGCTGCGGAACAGGCCGATGCCGCCGCCGTCGTTGACCTGCACGGCGTGGACGTCCTCGGGCGAGCCGATGTTGCAGTAGATGCGGACGGTCTTGCCGTCCTTGGTCACGTTGGGCTGGCCCTTCAGGGTCTCCAGCAGGCGCTGCAGGCGCTGCTGCTCCTCACGCTTCTTCAGCAGGCGGTCGCGGGTGTCGTCATCGGGGTCGATGACCAGTGCGCCGGTGCTGCCGTCGGCGATGGCCTGACGGCCTTCGTACTCAGGCTTGAGGGCGTCGCCCACGCCGACGATGGCGGGGATGCCCATGGTGCGGGCCAGGATGGCGGTGTGGCTGGAGCCGGAACCGCCTGCCGTGATGAAGCCCAAAATCTTGGACTTGTCCAGCTGGATGGTCTCGGAGGGAGCCAGGTCGTCGGCGGCCAGCAGGACCGGCACGTCGGAGGCGATGCCGCCCTGCACCACACCGCACAGGATGCTGAGGATGCGCTGGCTGACGTCCTTGACGTCGGCGGCGCGGGCCTGCATGTAGGCATCGTCCATGGAGGCGAACATCTCGGCAAACTGCTCGGCGGTGTCGGAGACGGCGGCCTCGGCGTTCATCTTCTGGTTGGTGATGCGGTCCTCGATGGCTTCCTCGTAGTCCAGGTCCTCGGCCATCATCTGGTGGGTCTCAAACAGCATGGCGGCTTCGTCGCCGGCCTCGGCGCGGGCCTGCTCGGCCAGCTGGCCCAGCTGCTCCACGGCGCCGGTCTGGGCGCCCTTGAAACGATGCCACTCGGCATCGGTATCTTCTACGGTATAGCGCTTGATCTCGGCGGTGGCGCGGCGATAGTAGTACAGCGGGCCTACGCCCACGCCGGCGGAAACGCCCTTGCCCTGAATGGTGATCATCGTGCAAAATCCTCCCTTTTCATGTAGGATGCGAAAAAAAGCCGCGGCCTCCGTTTGGTTGGGGCTGCCGCGGCCGGGTGGTGTTACAGATGCTCGGAGAAGAACTTCTCCATGGCGGGGGCAGCGGTGTCCTCGTCAGCGCCCTCGATGCGGACGGTAACGGTATCGCCGCACTTGATGCCCATGCCCATCAGGGCCATCAGGCGGGTGGCGTCAACGGACTTGCCGTTCTTGTCCACGATGGTAACGGTGCTCTGGCAAGCCTTGGCCTCTTTGGCCAGCATGCCGGCGGGACGGGCGTGGATACCAACGGGCTCTTTGATCGTATAGACGAATTCTTTCATTTCGGTTTCCTCCTAATTCTCCGCGAAATCCGGGCGGAGCTTCTCCATTAAGTCGTTATAATAATAACACACTGCGGCGTGAGCGTCAACCGAAAACAGAGCATTTATCGTCGTACATTTTGGCGATTTGTGCGTAAAATATGCGGTTGAGGATGGGCGGATTCTCCATGCGGGTACAACAAGGGATACGGGTGGGGCGCTGGCTGTATATATGCTGTTTGGGTCACATATATGCCAAAAGGGTATGCAGCACGTCCTCGGGCCGGGGCGTGTGCAGCGGGTAGCGGGCGCGCAGGGCGGGGGCGGCGCTGTCCATGATGTAGGGCGTGCCCACCAGGTCCAGCATGGCGGTGTCGTTGAAGTTGTCGCCAAAGGCCATGACCTCGGCGGGGGTGATGCCCAGCGTTTTGCAAAGCAGCGCCACGCCGGTGCCCTTGTTGGCCAGGGTGGTGTCGATCCAGTACGGCCCGGCCACGGCGGCATTGGCCTGCTGCCAGCGGGGGACGAAGCGGTCAACGTACTTTTCCACGCCCTCGTGCAGATAGACGCTGACCTTGACGATGTCCTCGGGGATCTCGGCAGGGTCGTGGATGAATTTGTACTTGTTGCCGATGAATTTTACGCGGTCCGCCATCCCTAAGCCGCGGGACATCAGATAGCCGCAGCACTGGCCGGAGAGCATGACCTCGCCCTGACCGTCGCAGCGGTTCCACATGTCCCAGGCAATCTCCTCGGCCAGGGCGCGGGGCATGGGGGTCTTGCCGATGCACTGCTCGTTTTTGTACAGCACGCCGCCGTTTTCGCACAGGAAAACACAGCAGTCGGCTACCGGCTCAAACAGTTTGCGCAGGCTGGTGTACTGCCGTCCCGACGCCGGGCAGAACAGGATGCCCCGGGCGGAGAGGGCTTTGATTTGGGAGAGGATTTCCGCTTCCAGCGTCTTTTTGCCGTATTGCAGCAGCGTGCCGTCGATGTCGCTGCAGATGAGTTTGATGTTGGTGGGGGTGATGGGCATAATGGGTCTCCTTGCGGTGTGAGGGGTATGATAGGGCAATACCGCATAATTCTAAGTGCCGATACGGCGAGAGAGGTGCGGCAGATGCTAAGCCAAAAGCGCAGATAATACTTTGTGTATTATCGAGCATTTTGGCAACGCAGATGCCGTGCCGCGGCCGCCGGAGCGGTGCTTAAGCCGTCAGGCGGGAATTGTGCGGTGTTGCCATAGGTATATTGTAGCACAGGGGCGCAGGCTTTGCAATTTTAAGCGCGGGGGTGTATGATGGAGAAAAGCAATCAGGAGGGGCTGTTATGGCGATTTATAAAGTGGATGGCCGTGCGCCGCAGGTGGGTGCGGCGGCGTTTGTGGCGGACAACGCCACGCTGGCGGGGGATGTGACCCTGGCCGAGGAGAGCAGCGTCTGGTACGGTGCGGTGCTGCGGGCCGATACCGGGCGCATCACCGTTGGTGCGGGCAGCAACGTGCAGGACAACGCCGTGCTGCACACCGGCCCGGGGCTGGATGTGGTGGTTGGACGGAATGTGTCCATTGGCCACAGTGCCGTGGTGCATGGGTGTACCGTGGGGGATGATTGTCTGATCGGCATGCACGCCACGATTTTGAACGGTGCGGTGATTGGGGCCGGCTCGCTGGTGGCAGCGGGGGCCCTGGTGACGGAAAATGCCGTTATCCCGGCGGGGAGCCTTGTTGTGGGAGTGCCGGGAAAGGTGGTTAGGACGGTTTCGGAGAAACAGAAAGCTTCTATTGCGGCAAATGGGGAGGAATACCGGCAGCTGGCCGAGGTGCATGCCGAAGCGGTGCTTGAGCCGTCAGGCGGGAATAAGAAAATCATGCTATAATACCCACAAATGAAGATGTGCGAGGTGCTGAAAATGGCTTTACAAATTGCAGTGTTGTCTACCAGCCGGATCGTGGCGGAGGTAATGCGGGAGATCGGAAACTGGCCGGAGGTCGAGGTGACGGCGATCGTCTGCCGGCCGCAGAGCGCCGAGAAGGCCCATGCCTGGGCGGCGGAGTACGGCGTGCCGGCCGTGTATACCGACGAGGCCGCAGCCTATGCGGCGGGCGGGTTCGATGCCGTGTACATCGGCACGGCCAACCACCTGCATTATGCGGCGGCCAAGCGGGCGCTGCAGGCGGGGTATCATGTGCTGCTGGAAAAGCCCTTCACCGCCACAGCGGCCGAGGCGCGGGAACTGTTTGCCCTGGCGGATGCCAAGGGGCTGGTGCTGATGGAGGCTATCACGATCCCCTACCTGCCGCAGTACGCCTTTTTGCAGGCCGAGCTGCCCAAGATCGGTGAGGTGCGCGGCGCGATGGCCAGCTTCTGCGCCCGCAGCGCCCGGTACGATGACTACCTGAAGGGCATCTGGAACACCACCTTTGACCCGGCCTGTCTGGGCGGTGCGCTGAACGACATGAACGTTTACAACCTGCACCTGCTGTGCGGGCTGCTGGGCGTGCCCGGCCGGGCCGAGTACCGCCCCAGCTGCGGGCCAAACGGCATAGATACTGCCGGTCTGGCACTGCTGGACTACGGCGGGTTCACAGCAGCGGCGCTGGCCGCCAAGGACAGCGAGGGCCGCAACGGCATGGTTTTGCAAGGGCCGGGCGGTTACCTGGTGGTGGAGGGCGGCACCAACGCCCTGCCCGTAGTGTACAGTGTACTGGGCGGCGTGCGCGGCGGCGGCACCCGTGTGGACGGCCCCAAGCCGGAACGCCACCGTATGGCCTATGAATTTGCGGAGTTTGCACGGATCATTGCGGAAAAAGACGCGGATGCCGAGACTGCAGCCCGGATGCGCACCATGCGGGTGATGGAGCTTTTGGACGTGCTGCACGAGAAATAAGGCGCGACCCAGAGCAGCCCCCTCGCAGAGGGGGCCTTTTGTGTACAGTACTACGAAATGTGTGAATAAACCCATCGTCCCCGGACCAAACTAACGGCATACACAAATTTTGCCGAAAGGACCGGGGACGATGGAGCATTTGAAGCATTTTTTTAAGCAGAAGGGGCTGTATCTGGCCTGTCTGGCGGTGGTGTTTGCGGCCACGGCGGCCGGGGTGCTGGCGCTGCGCAGTGTCTTGAACCATGTTGTTGAGCTGACCGGCACCGCACAGGAGGAGACCCCATGGCAGGACGATACGACCGTAAACAAACCCGATACGACCCAGCCCGAGCCGGTGCGTACGCCTGCGCCTGCCTCATCGGCATCGCCGTCCTCGGATGCTGCTTCCGGTGTGCCCGCTGCATCGCCCACACCCGCCGCTTCTGCCGCGCCGTCCGGTGCTGCGGCAAAGTCTTCGGACTTCTGGCAGGGTAAGGTGCTGGCCCCCTACAGCGGCGACGAGCTGGTGTACAATGCAACCCTAGGCGATTGGCGGACGCACAATGGCGTGGATGCTGCCGCTGCTGCCGGGGATGAGGTGCCCGCCGTGAAGGGCGGGCGGGTCTCTGTTGTGGAGGACGATGCGCTTTGGGGCGGCGTGGTGGAGATCGTTGATGCAAACGGCTGCACATGGCGGTATTGCGGGGTTACACCCAGCTGTGTTGTGGGCGGCGATGCGGCCGCCGGGGATGTGATTGGGGTGGTCGCGGCCATCCCTGCCGAGGCGGATTTGGCTTCCCATGTGCATCTGGAGTGTTTGAAAGATGGGGCTTGGATGAAGCCGGAAATTTGATTCTTAATTTATCGGCCCTGCCTACCTTGCGGCAGGGCCTTTTATCATGGGATTCTCCCGTTAGGACTACCTTTTTGTGACCCAAAAAAGGCAGGCTTGCCGGTGGATGCTGATATAAAAAAGAGGGGCCGCGTAGTGGCGTGTGCCGGTAAGACAGTAATTTGAGAAAATTACGAAATCGGCAACTGTGGAACAGGATTGGACAAAACAGGCGACATTCAACTTCGGTTGGATGCTACCTGTTTTGTGCGTTTAAGGGTCGAAAAACGTTTGTTTTCTGCTCTGTAAGACAAGGATAGTAAAACGGGTGAAGTAGTTGCCATCCTCGTGGTAAACCCCTACGAAACAGTAAATCACGCTATAATGAACATCGCTCTCTGATGAGCATGAATATTTGCGGTTGTGCTAATTACCCCACAAAACGGTAAAGCTGATAGGCGGGTATTTCAATGCTGAGTATGGCCAGCAGCATAAAAACCATCAAATCGGCTTGCGAACGCAGGAAAGCTACATTTTAAAGTGCTGACTTTTGAAAAGCTTATTGAAAACCGAGCTATCGCCGTGCTACAATGTGTGTACACACACAAGCGAGAGGTTCGTCGGATGGAAAATTTATTGTCTTTTACGTTCAATATGGACAGCATTCCAGAGGAAGACCTTGAAGCAATCAACGAGTATTGATCTTCGGAGCAACCTCAGATCGGAGGAGTATTATGACAATTAACTGCGTATGGGAGCATAATGGCAACGACACCTTGCTGTATGCCACAAATTTTGTCGGTGCATATACCCGTGGCGAAAGCCTTGAAATCGCAAAGGCAAAGATGCCGCAGGAAATCGTTTCTTATTGCAACTGGCTGGGCATGGATGCCGCAGGCAAAACAGAAATCGTGATCGTCGGAGAAAAACGCTCCGAGCTTACGATTCGGGATGCGGATTCCGATGTGCTTTTTGAAAGCGAACAAGCACAACTGACAATAGAAGAATATGAGGCGCTTAAAACCCTTGCGCTGAAGTCAGCAAAGGATTTCCTTGCATTGTACGAATCTATCCCGGATAAGAACGAAGCCGCTATACCGGAGCGCAAGACCTTTTACGGACGAGTCCCCCGCACAGCAAATGAAATGTACGAGCATACAAAGAATGTGAATACATATTATTTTGCGGAGATTGCTGTGGATGCCGATCATGACGGCAACATATACGAATGCCGCAAGCGGGGATTTGAATCGCTTGAATCCAACCCTGATTTTCTGCAAAATACCGTCAGAAAAGGCAGCTATGGTGAGGATTGGTCACTGCGTAAAGTCCTGCGCCGTTTTATCTGGCATGACCGCATTCACGCCAAGGCAATGTATCGAATGGCGATAAAAGTGTTCGGGGCGGAGAATGTGGTAAATCCGTTTTGCTTTTGATTGGAGAAGACTATGGACATTGAATTTGTAAATCCGGGCGTTGATTATATGATTCAGCGGATTATGGACGTTCAGACCGAAGCCGAATCAGCCTTTTGGTCTGAACCCCTATACCGTTTCTATCCGCAGCTTGATAAAGCCTATGCTATCAGTTTACCTTTCTCCGAAAGGAACGAATACATTGAGCGAACAATGCGAGCCGTTTATGCCAAGTTAGAAGATACGATCAACGAAAAGGTAGCTTTATATATTCGCCATTGGAACGCTTGTAAGCCACAGATTACAGCAGCTTTATCGGATGCCTTTGACGTGGATTGTGCCAACTTATTTAACGACATACAGTGCAATTTGAGCTTGAATCCCATTGAACCACGGTTTCTAAAAGAACGCTGTTATGATACTTTCTATCTAAACAGCGAAAGAGGCGCTATCGGTAGTGGAATACACGAGATCATACATTTTGTTTGGTTCCATGTATGGAATGGGTTGTTCGGAGACAGTTACGACGAATATGAACGCCCATCACTCAAATGGATTTTGAGTGAGATGGTGGTTGAGTCTGTGATGAAGGATGAACGACTCAGTTCCATCAATCCCTACTTCCCCAGAGAGAACGGCGGCTGCATCTACCCCTATTTTTTCGATATGGTGGTGGATGGCAAACCGATTTTGGACACGCTGGATGCCATGTACCAGAGTCAGAGTATCGAGGATTTTATGCGGAATAGTTATGCTTATTGCAAAGAACACGAAGCAACTATCAGAGAGCATATTCAAAATTCGGAGGGCGGTATCTTTGCCGGATAACAGAAATCGCAAACGACCGATACAGGTCAAATTCTTCGTAGATGAAAAAGAACTCAGCTTGATAAAGGTGAGGATGGCGCAGCTTGGGATAGAGAATATGAGCGCTTACCTTCGCCAAGTGGCGATTGACGGATATGAGGAAAAAACGGATATGCCTGAACACCGTGAGCCGAAAAATCCCTGACTCACTTTCCGAAGATAGATTGATGTTCAGCTCCGCAGGAGCGCAGCCGATTTCTCTGAAATTGTTAAAGGGTTTGGGATGGTCTCGCCTGCCGGCTCGGTCAAGCGCTTCAAAATGCATTGCATTTTGAGGTCGCCACTGGCGACCCGCGCCCCAACAAGTTTTTGCACGAGTGGGTACCGCCGTGCATTGCTTGCTAACTCCATTTATGGAGTTAGCAAGCAAACTGGATTTTGCAAAAATCGCAGAGTGTAGCTACACCTGCTGTGCTTGCTATTCTGCAAGTTCAGCAGGACCGTCTGTTCGTCCGCATTTATGAGGACAATGTCGCCGGAAAGCTGGATGATGGACGCTTCGCCATGATGAGCAAAAACTACACCGAGGAACAGAAAAACCTCAAGACTGAGGTCAAGGGTTTGCAACAGCGAATCCATGAACAGGAGCAGCAGGCAGAGAATATCGAGCAGTTTGTTCAGCGGGTAAAGAAAAACGGCACCCTCACGGAGCTGACACCCTATGCCCTCAGAGAGCTTGCCAAGGCGGTCTATGTAGAAGCACCTAACAAGTCCAGCGGCAAACGCAGACAGAAGGTACATATCGAATATGATCTCGTAGGCTACATCCCCGTAGACGAGCTTCTAAAAGAGGAACAGGCATGACCCGAAATCATGCCTGTTCCAAGAAATTTGAATTTTACTGTCTTACCAGCGGGCCGCGTGGCGGCCCCTCTTGCAAGGTGGAAATATAAAGTTTATTCATCAGAAACCTGATAATTGCGGGTATTCAGCATGCGGGTGGCGTTGAGGACGGCCAGGACCATGACGCCGACGTCGGCAAAGACGCCCCACCACATGTTGGTGATGCCAAGGGCCGTCAGGACCAGGCAGGCGGCCTTGACCGCCAGGGCGAAAACGATGTTCTCGTAGGTGATGCGCATGCACTTGCGGGAGATGCGCATGGCCAGGCTGATCTTGGCCGGGTCGTCGTCCATCAGCACGATGTCGGCGGCCTCGATGGCGGCGTCGCTGCCCAGGGCGCCCATGGCGATGCCGATGTCGGCACGCATCAGGACGGGGGCGTCGTTGATGCCGTCGCCCACGAAGGCCAGCTCGGTCCTGGGCCTCTTTGCAGCCAGCAATTTTTCGACCCATTCCACTTTATCCGCAGGCAGCAGGCCGCCGTGGACCTCCTGCACGCCCAGCTCCTTGGCCACGTACTCGCCCACGCGGGGGGAGTCGCCGGTCAGCATGACGGTGTGCACGCCCTGCACGATCAGGTTGATGATGGCCTGCTTGGAGGTGGGCTTGACCTCGTCGGAGATGACCAGAAGGCCGCGGAATTTGCCGTCCACCGCGATGTAGACCACTGTGCCGAACTTGCCGTCGCCCTCGCCGTTCTGGTACATGTTGACGTTTTCAGCGTTCATCAGCTTTTTGTTGCCGGCCAGCACCCAGTGGCCGTCGACCTTGGCCTTGACGCCCTGGCCCGCGATCTCTTTCGCTTCGGTCACGCGGCGGGGGTCCAGGTCGGGGCAGGCCCGCTGGATGCTTTTGGCGATGGGATGGTTGGAGACGCTCTCGGCCAGGGCGGCGTACTCCATCATCTGCAGGTCGTAGGCCTTGCCGTTGATGGGGATGACCTGGGTGACCTTGAAAACGCCCTTGGTCAGGGTGCCGGTCTTATCAAACACAGCTATGCTGGTTTTGGACAGGGCCTCGAGGTAGTTGCCGCCCTTGACCAGGATGCCGCACTTAGACGCGCCGCCGATGCCGCCGAAGAAGGTGAGGGGGATGGAGATGACCAGCGCGCAGGGGCAGCTGATGACCAGGAAGGTCAGGGCGCGCATGATCCAGTCCAGCCAGTTGCCCAGGAACAACGGCGGCACAAAGGCCAGCACCAGCGCGCCGATGCAGACGGCCGGGGTGTAGTAGCGGGCAAACTTGGTGATGAAGTTCTCGATGGGAGACTTCTTCAGGCTGGAATTTTCCACCAGATCGAGGATCTTTGCCACGGTGGAGTCGTCGTAGAGGGTGGTGGTCTCGATGCGGAGGATGCCTTCCTCATTGACGCAGCCGCTGATGACGTCGTCGCCGGGGCGCACGGTGCGGGGGCGGCTCTCGCCGGTCAGGGCGGCGGTGTTCAGCGTGGATTCGCCGGAGACGACCTTGCCGTCCAGGGGGATCTTCTCGCCGGGTTTGACCACGATGATGGAGCCGATCTCCACATCGTCAGGGTCGACCACGCTGACGTTGCCCTCGGCGTCCTCCAGGTTGGCGCTCTCGGGGCGGATGTCCATCAGGGCAGTGATGCTGCTGCGGCTCTTGCCCACGGCGTAGGACTGGAACAGCTCGCCGATCTGGTAGAACAGCATAACGGCCACGCCCTCGCTGTACTCGCCGCAGGCGACCGCGCCGACCGTGGCGATGGCCATGAGGAAGTTTTCGTCGAAGACTTCGCCGTTTTTGATGCCCATGAAGGCTTTGCGCAGGACATCATGGCCGATGACGAGGTAGGGCACCAGCCACAGGATGAGCTGGACGAACCACGGCAGGGCAACAAAGTGGAAGAGCAGCGCCAGGGCCGCCGTGAGGATGGCAGCAATGATGATGCGCTGCAGCGTCTTTTTTTGCTTTTTGTTCATGGTGTGGGACCTCCGTTTGGGGTATAGAAAAGCCTCCCCTTTGAGGGGAGGTGGCCACGTAAGCGGCCGGAGGGGTGGCTGCTTTAGCTGAGTATTTTTAGGGGGATGCAATTGCTCTACAAGGGAGCCACCCCTCACCCGCTGCGCGGGAGCTCCCCTCGGAGGGGAGCCTTTAAGCGGAGTTTACAGCTCGATCTCAAAGTCTGGTTCGACTTTCTTGGCGACCTTGACGGCTTCCTGCAGGACGGCATCGAACTTGTCGTCGTCGGCTTCCAGCATCATTTTCTGGGCCATAAAGCTGATGCTGGCGTTGGTGACGCCGGGCAGCTCTTTAACGGCGGTCTCGATCTTAGCGGCGCAGTTGGCACAGTCGACTTCGATAGCAAACTTCTTTTTCATGGCGGTGGACTCCTTTATAATAAAATTTAAGTTAAAGGCAATACCGCATAATTCTAAGTGCCGATACGGCGAGTGAGGTGCGGCACCTGCTAAGCCAAAAGCGCAGATAATACTTTGTGTATTATCGAGCATTTTGGCAACGCAGATGCCGTGCCGCAGCCGCCGGAGCGGCGCTTAAGCCGTCAGGCGGGAATTGTGCGGTGTTGCCTTAAAGGGGAAACGGGGTTGGGGCTAAGGGGAGCCGATCACTCCTCGACGTGGTCCATGCCGAGGGAGATCATGCTGCGGACGTGGTCGTCGTCCAGCGAGTAGTAGATGGCTTTGCCGTCCCGCCGGAACTTGACCAGCTTGCTGGTTTTGAGCACCCGCAGCTGGTGGCTGACCGCGCTTTGCGAGATGCCCACGACCTGGGCAATATCGTTGACGCAGAGCTCACTCTCGAATAAAGCATACAAAATTTTGATGCGGGTGGAATCCCCGAACACCCGGAACAGCTCGGCCAGGTCGTAGAGGATCTCATCGTCGGGGAGATCGTTTTGCAGCCTGGCGATGGCGGCATCGTCCAGAGGCTGAGTGGATTGGGGATTTTCGATGGGGGCGATGTCTGGCATGGGGTGATTCATCCTTTCATATGTTTATCTGTTCATATGTTAGCATGATAACGAGGCGTTGTCAATAGATTTTTTGATATTTTTTAAGGTTGCGGCTTTCGTTCCGCGCCACCCTGCGGCGCTTCACTTGTTTTAAGGCAATACCGCATAATTCTAAGTGCCGATACGGCGAGCGAGGTGCGGCA
>UQDG01000035.1 GCA_900539695.1 uncultured Oscillospiraceae bacterium | reverse complement strand
TGCCGCACCTCGCTCGCCGTATCGGCACTTAGAATTGTGCGGTATTGCCTTAAAAGAAATTTAAAAAAATATCCCCCGCGTTGCAAAATCCGGCGCGGGGGATTCGTTTTAGTAAACAGAAAGACAAAACAAAGGAGGTGTGGGAACTGACAAACGGAGAATTTACCGAACTGATGCAGCAATATCAGCGGCTGATCTACACGGTCTGCCTGCAGTTTGTTCACGACCCCCACACCGCCGAGGACCTGACCCAGGATACCTTCCTCTCCGCCTTTTCGGCCATTGACCGGTGCGAGCCCCAGTATTACAAGGCCTGGCTGGTGCGTGTGGCCGCCAACAAATGCAAGGACCACTTAAAAAGCAGCTGGGTGCGCCGGGTGGAAGCCCCGGGGGACGATGCCCTGCCCGAACCACGGGGAGCACCCCTCGGTGACGCGCAGGACCCCATCGAGCAGCTGACAGAGCGGGCCGGTGCCGCCGAAGTGGAAACCATGGTGCGCAGCCTGCGCGAACCCTACGGCAGAATTGCCGTGTTGTACTTTCTGGAACATAAGACCACCGCAGAGATCGCGGCCGCAGTAGGCCGCCCGCCTGCCACGGTCAATAACCAGCTCTGGCGCGCCAAGAACATCCTGCGCCAGCAGATCATCGAGAGGAGGCAGAAGGAATGAGCCTTTACTTTGATAACGAAAAATTGTTTGACGCCGAAGGCCACCTGACCGACGAGGGCCTGTATGCCCTCAAGGACGGCACCCTCGACGATCTGGGGGCGCTGGAAGCGGCCGAGCACCTGACATTTTGCGATTACTGCCTGCTGCGGTACACCAAAATGATAGACAACGCGCCGGAATGCCTGCAGCAGCCGATGCGTGACCTGATCCCGCAGGTGCAGAACCTCATGCGGCTGCGCAGCTTCCGCATTATGACCAACCGCTACGTTTCCACGGCGGCCGCGGTGGCGCTGGCTTTCCTGCTGTGGAACGTGACCACTTTCGGCATAACTGGCAGCACAGGCGTGCCCGTGGCCAGACCCACACCCACCGAGCCGCAGCCCAGTTTCCGCCAGCGCGTGAACAGCGTAGTGGGCGGCTTTTACGAAAGCCTGAACAATACCTTTAAAAACTTTACCCTGACCGCCGAAAGCGGCCTGGAACAGCTGAAAACAGAACCAATCGGCGGCGGTACCGCCAAGGGGGAATAAACTATGAAAAAGAACGCATTTCTGACATTTATTTTTGCCTGCATCCCCGGCGCAGGCCAGATGTACTACGGTTATATGAAGCGCGGCCTGTCGATGATCACGTTCTTCTGTCTGTTTATCATGGCAGGCACGCTGGTGGATGTTCTGGTCGTTGGCTCAGTCATCGTGTGGATGTACAGCTTT
This sequence comes from uncultured Oscillospiraceae bacterium, assembly GCA_900539695.1. GTDB lineage: Bacteria > Bacillota > Clostridia > Oscillospirales > Ruminococcaceae > Gemmiger. The sequence goes on along the minus strand of UQDG01000035.1, from coordinate 14,408 downwards.
TTTGACACCTATGACCTCATCCGTCATCTGGCGGCAGGGGAACCCAAGGACGACGACCTGCTTCTGCCCGCCAACTGGGACAATATTAGGGCCATACTGCCCCAGCATAACAAGCTGCTGGGCTGGGGCCTGATCGCCTTTGGCGTCTGGGCGCTGTATGATATCCTCATCGCGGACTGGATGACCACCGTGCTGGAGCATTTCTTCGGCTACGGTTATGCGTATGATATCATCCACGGCATCCCCAATATCCTGGTGGGCATCCTGCTGGTGGTGGCCGGCATCAAGCTGCTGGGCCTGCACCCGGCCAAGAAGGCTGACCCCAACGAGGCCGACACCCTTCCGCCGTATCCGAATGAGAAGCAGTAAGGAAGCAGACCATAAAAAGGCCCCCTCTGGGAGGGGACTCCCGCGAAGCGGATGGGGGAGAGAGCCTACGATTCAGCGGCAGCTAATGGGGCGGTCTCTCCCTCTGTCTGCGCTTCGCGCAGCCACCTCCCTCGCAGAGGGAGGCGCTGCTCTGCTGTGTCTTAATGCTAATACAATCTGTATAATGCAAAGCGAGGTATAACAAAATGGATGAAATGAAAACCAACCCGCCGGTGCAAAATTCTCCGGCGGAACCGCCTAAAAAAGTCCGCCGCGTGGGCACGATGGCCTTTGCGGTGCTGCTCATCGCGGGTGGTGTACTGCTGCTGGCCCAGCAGTTCATGCCCAAGGCAAACCTGCTGGCTGTGTTAAAATTCGCGCCGGTCATCCTCATTGTGCTGGGCATCGAGGTGCTGGTCTACAGCACCAAGCCAAACGTAAAGCTCAAGTTTGATTGGCTGGGCATTTTGGGCTGCGCGTTCGTCCTGGTCGTGGTGGGCACGGCGTCCCTGATACCGCTGGCCTGGCGCTGGCTGGGCGGCGCGGACCGCAACGCCGAAAAACGCATCGAGCAGCAGGTCGTGGACAGCATGTACGAGCAGCTTTCCGCCGATCCGGAGCTGAAAGCCAGCGTGACCTCGATGCACGCCAGCGTTGATTTTAACCACACCGATACGGAAAACGTGGACAACACGCTGGAGCCGGGCGACACCCTGATCCTGTACCTGAACTTCCGCCAGGACGCCGCCGGCAATGAGCCGGAGTTTGCCGCCAACTGTGCCGCCATTGTGCAGGCCGCCAAAGCCGCAGGTTGGAACTTTACCACCATGAATTTTGGCACCGAGGAAAATGTCGGCGGCGTGTATGATACTTACCGTGCCGAGTTCTCCCAATCCTTTGCCGACGGCTTGACCACCGAGCAGCTGGCCAGGCGGGTGCAGAAGGGCTACTACTATAACTACGATTGCTACGACAGCAAAGAAGCCCGCGACAACGCCATCAAGGCTGACCTGCGGGAACAGATCAGCAATCGCTATGCCGATGAACACGACGACGTTTACCCCAGCGTTGATTACCTGAATGAGGAAACGGAACGCCAGTTCAACGCCCTCTACGGCAGCCAGACCACCGAAATCGCCACCCCGGAAAGCGCGGAGTAAATAAAGCAAAACACCCCCGGATGCACATTGGTTCGTGCATCCGGGGGTGTTTTATTTCGGATTTTAACGGTTATTCGTATCTCAAAGCCTCAATCGGGTCCAGCTTGGCGGCTTTGTTGGCGGGGTAATACCCGAAGAACACGCCAATGGCCATACTGAAACCAACGGCCACTACGATGGAAGAAATCGTAGGCTTGCCCGGCACTTTCATCAGGGTGCTCAATCCCACACCGGCCGCGATACCCAGCACCACGCCGATGACACCGCCGATCAGGCAGAGGATCACGCTCTCGGTGATAAACTGCATGCGGATGGCCGACGCCGGGGCGCCCAGCGCCTTGCGGGTGCCGATCTCACGGGTGCGCTCGGTGACCGAGACCATCATAATGTTCATAACGCCGATGCCGCCCACCAGCAGCGAGATGGCGGCAATGGCCGAGATGCCCAGAGACACGGTGTTCAGCATTTCGGTCATACTTTCTACCAGGTTGGAAATGCTGGACGCGCTGACCGTCCAGCTGTCGTTGTAGGTGTAGTAGCTGGCGAAGAAATCGCCTACGGTGTTCACAAAACTGGTCACGTCCACGCCGTTGGCGGCCACCACCGTAAAGCTCTGGTAGCCGCTGGCGATGCCGGTGATGGTGCGGGCCACGTCCAGCGGGATGTAGATGTCCGTCTGGATGTCATCATCGCTGGTGGAACCGAACATGCTGGAATAGCTGTCCTCGGTGTATTTATACACACCTACGATGAAATAGGTGTACAAAGTGCCGTCGCTGCCCTGCAGAGTGAAGGACTTGCCGATGGCATCCTGCGGGCCGCCGCCGATGGCCTGGGTGACAAACTTCTCCGAGACACAGGCCAGCATACGGCCCGCGTCTTTGGCATCGTCCAGCCAGCGGCCGTATAAGATCTGCGAGTCATCGTCCTTGTTGGCCAGTGTGTCGTGGTTTACGCCGCTGACTGAGGCTTTGATGGTCGTGGTGGGGTCGCCGTATTTAGAAATCGTCTCCTGGCCGACGTCCACCGTGTATTCAAAGTGGTCTACCTTGTCAGGGAAAGCTGCATAAAAATCATGGATCATCGCATCGGTAATGCGGTCGCTTTCGCCGGGGGTCTCGTCCATAAAGCGGCGCAGCGTCACACCCTGGGCCGTGCCCTGGGTATCGCCGGAGGTTTTCTGCTTGACCGTTACCGTAATGTTGCTTACGCCCATGCCGGACATTGAGTCAGTGACTGAGCCGGTCATGCTGTTGCCCACCGTGACAATGGCAATGACCGCCGCAATGCCGATGATGATGCCCAGCATGGTCAGCAGGCTGCGCATCTTGTTGCTGCGCACGCTGGCAAAGGCCATGCTGATATTCTCAAAGAGCTGCACGTTTGCCACTCCCCTTTCTTTCGCCCACGATCAGCCCGTCCCGCAGGGTCAGCACACGCTCACATTCGTCGGCCAGCTCGGGGTTGTGGGTGATGAGCACGATGGTTTTGTGGTAGGTGTTGTGCATTTCATGGAACAGATCCATGACGGTGCGGCTGGTCTGGCTGTCCAGCGCGCCGGTGGGCTCATCGGCCAAAATCAGCGCCGGTTCGTTGACCATGGCGCGGGCGATGGCTACACGCTGCTTCTGGCCGCCGGAAAGCTCGTTGGGCTGGTGCTTCATGCGCTCGCCCATGCCTACGCGCTCCAGCCATTCCTTGGCGCGGCGGGTGCGCTCACCGCCGGGCACACCGGCGTACAGCATCGGCAGCTCGACGTTTTTCAAGGCGCTCTGCCGGCCGATCAGATTGTAGGTCTGGAACACAAAGCCGATCTTGCGGTTACGGATATCGGCCAACTGGTTATCTTTGGCGTCATGGATGTTCACGCCGTCCAGCGTGTACTCACCGGCGGTGGGCTTATCCAGCACGCCGATGATGTTCATCAGGGTGGATTTGCCGGAGCCGGACTCGCCCACGATGGCCACAAATTCACCGGGGTAGACCGTCAGATCGATGCCGTGCAGAATTTCCAACTCATTGGGCTTGCCGATGTAGTAGCTTTTGCGGATGCCGTGCATCTCGATCAGCGGCTTTTTGGTTTCCGGGACAGGGGAGACAGGCTGCGGGGCATCATTCTGGGTCAGCAGGCTTGCAGCGATCTGTTTGGCAAAGGCTTCGGTATCGCGGGCGTCGGCGCCGCGGCGGATGGGGGTAGGGCTCTGGCTCATTGTCCGCCTCCCGGCCCGCTGTCAGGGCCGCCTGCCGGGGCATCGCCGCCGCCCATCACAACAGTGCCCTCGGGCATGTTGCTGGGGTCGCCTACATACAGGTCGCCGTTTTCCATCTGCTGCACGCCGTCGGGCAGGGTGGAGTCGCTGCTGGTCTCAATACCCTGGGTCAGGTCAGCGCTGGAGCGGATCACATCGCCCTCCTGCAGGTCGCTGCCGGTGATCTCCACATAGAAATCGTTGGTGTCGCCGGTGGTCACGGTCACCTGCTCAAAGGTCATATCCACGCCTTCGCCGCCGGTCTTGCGCAGCACGTAGCTGCTGCCGTCGTCGGCGGTGCCCACAGCGTCGCGGGGCACGATAAAGACGTTGTCTTTCTCGCTGATAACGATCTCCACCTTGGCGGAAATGCCGATCAGCAGGCCGTCCGCATCGCCATTGACCACGACCTTGGCGCCGAAGCTGCCATTGTCGTTGGCAACAGGGTCGATCTGGGTCAGGGTGCCGTCGATCACAGCGTCGCCGGTGGCATCGCTGGTGATGTGGCAGGTCATGCCGGTAGAAAGTTTAGGCACACTGTTGGCGGGAATGGTCACGTCCACCACCAGTGCATCGGTATTCTGGATGGTAGCCACGGTGCCGCTGCAGACCGAACCAACGGTAGCATTCAGCGCCGTGATGGTGCCGTCCATCGTGGCAGTCAGGGTGCAGTCCTCCAGGGTGCTGCGCAGTGTTTCCAGATTGTCCGGGGTACGCTGGGCCTGCTCCAGCTTGGTAGCGCTGTCCTCCACATTCTGGGATTTGTTCAGCAGGTTGGAATAGTTTTTCTCCTGGTCATAGCTGTCGTGGGCTGCCTTGACCTGCTGCTCGCAGGTGTCGATCTGGGTATTGGCAGTGTCGACAGCGTTTTTGGCACTGTCCAGTGCGGATTCAGCCTGGGTCTTGGTGGAATCCGCCTGGGTCAGCGCGGTCTGGATGCTGGTAAAGCCGTACAGGCCCAGCGAAGGAGCGGAGCAGCTATTCTGTGCTTCCGTCAGCTTTTGGTCAGCTTCGTTGTACGTGTTTTGGGCATCTGTAACTTTAGCTTGGGCATCTTCAGCAGCTTGCCGTTTTTCATCATTGTCCGGGTCGGCCAGCTGTGCGCTTAAAGCCTGATTGGCAGCGTAAAGGGCGTTGTTCAGTGCGGTAGCGGCATCATTTTTCTTCTGGGTATATGCGCTGATGCTGGCCGAAGCGCTGTCATAGGCGGATTTCAGCGTGTTATAGTCAGATACCGCAGTATCGTAGGTGCTTTGGGTCTTGCGCTCGTTCTCCTGCGCCTTGGTCAGGGCATCCTTGGCATCCTGCAAATTCTGGTCAGCCTGGTCGATCTTGGCCTGCAGGTCGATGAGGCTATTCTCGTGCTGCACGGTGGAAGTTTCCAGGTCGGCGGTAGCACGGTCATAACTGGTCTGGGCCGATTTCAGTGTGTCGCCGTAGCTTTCCTCGGCACTTTCGATCTGCTTTTCCAGGTCGGAGGTGTCCAGCGTGGCAATGACGTCACCCTTTTTCACGGTATCGCCCACGGCCACCTTGACCTCGCTGACCTTGTACAGCTTGGCCGAGTCGGCCACAGTCACACTGGCCTCGTAGCCGGATTTGACGGTGCCGTTCACACTCACCGAGTCGGTCAGGCTTGTCTTTTGCAGGGTGGAGGTGCGCACGAACTGGTAGGTGGAACCGGCGGCCTTTTTGCCGCCCAGCACAGCGCGCAGCACCAGCACAGCTGCAATCAGCACCACCAGCAGCAGGGCGGTCAGCTTTTTATGCTTGCTGAACCATGCCAGCGGATTGCGCCGGGTCTTTACGGTATCTTCCATTTGGTATTCCTTCCTCTTTAACGGGGTGGTAAATTTTGACTTTGGCATTATAGCATGAATTTGTGTAAAAGTTTTGTATGAGGTGTGAAAAAAGGCCCCGCAAGTGGGGGCCTTCCAAAAAATTATTTTCCAAACAGCGCACTAATTCCGCTGAACGTATTCGTGATCGTCTCCACCTGCTGCTGCAGTTTATTCACGTTGTCCATCAAGGTGGGCAAACCTTGCAGCACGGTGTTCAGGCTGTCCACATCCAGCTGCTTCAGCTGCTCGGTGATGGCAGGCAGGTCCTGCATCATGCTGTTCAGCTCATCGGGGTCCAGCGTGTCCAGGCTGCTTTGCAGGGTGTCGGCCAGTTCGTTTACCTGTGTGCAGGCGGTCATGACCTCTTTATAGGCTTGGTCCATGTGGTTCCAGAACAGCCCCAGCACCACCAGCAGCACTACCGTGATGATGATGGTCAGCAGCATGCGCAGGCGCTGGTTTTTCATAATGCTGCGGTTCTGCTTGTCCTGCAGTTCCAGCTGGGCTTCAATGCGGTTCAGCTGGGCTTTCAGGTCGGCGGCGTCCAGTTTGCCGTCGCCGGTCTCGTCGTTATGGGCATCCAGTTCGGCCACGCGGCTGGCCAGCTGTTCGTCCATCTTGCGGTTCAGTTTCTCGTCCATACGGGGTCTCCTTTCAGGCTTGCGGCCCGGTGCGGACGTCCCGCATCACGAACCAGAAGGTGGAACCCTGCCCTACGGCGCTGTTTACGCCAAAGGCAAAGCCGTGCTGCTGTAAAATTGCTTTGGTAATGGAAAGCCCAAGCCCGGTGCCCACTTTGCCGGAATCCTGCCGTGCGCGGTAGTAGCGGTCAAAGATATAGGGCAGATCCTCCGGTGGGATGCCGGGGCCGTGATCCTCGATCTCCACGCGGCAGCCGTCCGGCTGGGGCAGCACCCGCAGCATCACCTGGCCGTCCGCACCGATGTGGTGGAAGGCGTTGCCCAAGAGGTTATGCAGCACCCGCTCCATCATGGCGGGGTCGGCCCGCACCGGGGCGGCCTCGTCGGCCTGCAACTCCAGATGCCAGTGGTTCTGGTCGCACAGGGCGTCGTAGCGGCCCGCAACTTCAAAGCAAAGTTCGCCCATGTCAAAATCAATGAGGTTGGGCTTTTCGGCGCCGCTCTGCACCTTGCTCAGCTCCATCACGCTGTTGACCAGTGCCGACAGACGGTCGGTCTCGTCCACAATGATGTTGCACTGCTCGGTACGCTTTTCGGCGTCAGTGCCGGTCAGGTCGCGCACAGTCTCGGCGTAGCCCTTTATCAGGGTCAGCGGGGTGCGCAGGTCGTGGCTGACATTGGCCAGAATGTCTTTTTCCAGCTGGGCGCTGCGCTTGACCTCAGCGGCCATGTGGTTGAAATCCTCGGCCAGCTGGCCAATCTCGTCATGGTGTACAACGGGCAGCTGGATATCATAGTTGCCGGCAGCAATCTCTTTTGCACCGCTGGAAAGCTGCTGCACCGGCCGGGTGAACCACCGGCTGAACAGCATGGCAAACAGCAGATCCAGCACCAGCAAGATCAGCGCCACCGGCCACAGGATGCTGCGCAGCACCTCGGCGGCTGTGGCAATCTGTGCCATGCCGGTGGACACGATGATGCCGTACTTGCCGTCCGCCGAAAGCTGGCCCACCAGCATCTGCCGGGTGGAGCCGATCTGCACGATCTTGTACAGTGAGCCTTCCTCGAACAATTCCTGCCTAAAGGTGATGAGCTGGCGGGTGTTGAGGTTGTACCCGAACTCCCCGCTGAACGAGCCGCTGCTCTCGTGCAGCAGGCAGGGGAACATGCTCTCGTAGGCTTTCAGGCAGCGCAGCGTCGAATCGCTGAAGTCGACGCAGTAGCCGTCCATATTGATCTTTTTGTCGGAAAAGGTCTGGCCTAAAGCAGTCCAAAAATCATCGTCCAGCTGCAAAACACCGAAATCCCGGCTGGAAATTTCGGAGTCGGTCTGGTCAAAAATGGCCGTGATGGCGCTGGCTTTGTTGGTCAGGTTCTGGCGGATGGTGGCGTTATATTTCGGGGCCAGCGCGTAGGTGATGATGCCCCAGATCAGCCCCACGGTCAGCAGGGTCATGGCCCCGATGAAGAACATCAGCTGCCAGCGGATGCTGATGGACGGGGCGCGCTTTTTAGCGTTTTTCAAAGCGCGGCACTTCCCTTACGATAAGACTTCGGGGTCGAATTTATACCCGATGCCCCACACGGTAACGATGAATTTGCGGCAGGGGCCCAGATGGCCGCGCAGCATTTTGATGTGGGTGTCCACGGTGCGGTCCTCGCCGTAATAATCGTAGTTCCACACCTGCTGCAAAATTTTCTCGCGGCTCAGGGCGATGCCCTTGTTGTTGACCAAAAAGACCAGCAGGTCGAACTCTTTGGGGGTCAGCGGGGCTTCCTGCCCGGCTACCTTGACGCTGTGGCTGGCGGTATCAATGACCAGGTCGCCAAAGGTGAATACGCCGGAGTTCTCGGCCGGTTTGGGCATGGTGCGGGCCAGCACGGCCTTGACGCGGGCCACCAGCTCCCGCGGGGAGAAGGGCTTGACGACGTAGTCGTCGGCGCCGCCCTCGAGGCCGGCCAGTTTATCGTATTCCTCGCTGCGGGCAGTCAGCATGATGACGGGGGTCATGATCTTGCGGGTGCGCATCTCGCGCAGGCAGGTCATGCCGTCCATAAAGGGCATCATGATGTCCAGGATCAGCAGGTCGATGCCCCCCTGGGCCAGCACGGCCAGCGCCGCGCCGCCGTCCCCGGCTTCCTCACACACAAAACCGGCGTACTGCAGATGCTCACGGATCAGGTCCCGGATACGCGGTTCATCGTCAACGATCAATATTTTTGCCATAAGGATGACCTCCTCATTTACCTTTATCTATTATAATAACACAATACAATGTGATGATGGAAGAATTGTGAAAACTTTTGGGAAAAAGTTTTAAAACGTCTTTTTGATTGGTGACCACCCGGCCCTGTCTGTCCTGCGGCAGGGTCTTTTATAACGGACGGCCCTGTTAGCGCTTCCTTTTTTGCGACCAAAAAAAGGAAGCAAAAAAGTCCCGCTGTTGCGAGGCAGCGGACTTCTTTGCGGGACGGCGGCGCTCGTTGTGCGTCGCCAGGCGCGCACTATCGGAAGCAGCGGAGACCTTTTCGGTTCCCTTTGGGCCTCCAAAAGAACACATAACGGCAATATGCCATTAAAACGAGCGAAGCGCCGCAAGGCGGCGCGGAGCGGGAGCCACTCCGCAAGGTGGCGGAACACCGAAAACCGCAACCAACTAAAAACATCCAAAATCTTGCAAAACCACTCCCAACCCGCTACAATAAAATAAACAAAGAAAGGTAGGTGCCCAACAAAAATGCTCCACGTTACAGGCATTGATTTAAACCCCGATAGCCGGGAAGAGCATCTGCCCGGTTATACGCCTAACTTTCCGCATATCGCCAGCCTCGTGCAGGGCGCACGCTACTTTGGGGGCAAGGCTTCCTGGCACTGGCACGAGAGCGTGGAACTCTTCTACGTCCGCAAGGGTGCCATCCTCTACCGCACCCCGCATTGCGAGCACGTCATGCGGGCGGACAGCGGCGGCATGGTCAACAGCAACGTGTTGCACTCCACCCAAATTTTAAAGCCCGAAGCTGACCTGGAACTGGTGCTGCATCTCTTCTCGCCCGCGCTGGTGGCCGGTGTGCCCGGCGGCACGGTGGAGGAACAGTATGTCCGCCCGCTGGTGCAGGATAAGGAGAAAGAGCTGATTTTGCTGGACCCAGCCGATGCCGCCCAGACAGAAACCTTGACGATGCTGCGAAAAACCTTTGACCTGGACGAGACCGCTTACGGCTATGAGCTGCGCCTGCAGGCCGCATTAAGCGAGATCTGGGCGCACCTGGCTGCACAGGCCCACCCGCGCCCCGGCACCGAGGAAAAGGCCGCCACCGCCGCGCAGAAAAAGCTCAAGCAGATGATGGTCTACGTCAACGCCCACTATGCCGAGAAAATCACCGTGCCCATGCTGGCGGCTGCGGCCTATTGCAGCGAGAGGGAGTGCTACCGCACGTTTCAAAGCTGCCTGCACACCAGCCCCACCGACTACATCCGCACCGTGCGGCTGCAATCCGCCTGTAAAATGCTGCTGGAGACTGACCGCACCGTGACCGACATCGCCCAAAGCTGCGGCTTTGGCACCAGCAGCTATTTTGGCATGCAGCTCCACGCCGAGACCGGCTGCACCCCTACCGAGTATCGCGCAAAATGGCAGAATGATGATACATGAAGTCGGGAATCGAATAGCAGAAAATCTCTCCGCTGTGCTATAATACAGTTGCAAAAAAAACAGCTTGCATTTTGCCGCGCCGCGCGGTACAATGGCGGCGGAGCGTGAAAGATTATGATTTTGCTAGTAATACTGGTGATTTTGGCTGCGCTGGTGCTGTTTGCCGTCTGGCCCGGCGCTAAGCGCGAGGACCTGCGGGCCCCGTTCTATGGCCGCAACTATGCCCACCGCGGCTACTTCGGCAAGGACCAGCGCCCGCCGGAAAACAGCCTGCCCGCTTTTGCCGCCGCGGCCCGCCACGGCTACGGCATTGAACTGGACGTACAGTTTACGTCTGACCATAAGCTGGTGGTTTTCCACGATGATACGCTGGACCGCATGACCCCCGGCAAGGGCTTTGTCCACGATGCCGCCTGGGCGGAGTTCTCCGCCATGCCGCTGGCGGGCAGTGATGACCACCCGCCGCTGTTTGCCGACATGCTGCGCACTGTGGCCGAGACCAATCCCGCCACGCCGCTGATCGTCGAGATTAAGAGCCGCCACGAGTACACCAAGCCCTACCTGGAGGACCTTTGCCGCGCCACCTTGGCCGCACTGAAAGCCTACCCCGGCCCCTACTGCATCGAGAGCTTCGACCCCCGCGTGGTGGGTATCATCCGCCACCAGGCGCCCGGCGTGCTGCGCGGTCAGCTGTCCGACAGTTACCGCAGCTACCGCCATGACGGCACCCATCCCGTCCCGGCGTATGTGTTGTCCCACTGCTTTGGCAACTTTTTGGGCCGGCCGGATTTTATTGCCTGGTGCCCCGATAAGCGCAACTGGGCTGTCCGCCTGGCCGACGCCCTGGGCGCGATGCCGGTGATGTGGACCGCCCTGCCGGAACATAACACCAAGCAGCTGGAAGCTGAGAACGATGCTGTGATCTTCCAGTGGTACGAGCCGGTGGAAAAATACAAATAACATACAAAACGCAGCCCCTGCATACCATTATGTGAAAACGAATGGCAGGGGGGCTGCGTATGTTTTTATTTACGGTAACAAAACCCGGCTTGCGGCAGGCGGGGGCGCTTGCCCTGTGCGCGGTATGCCTGTGCGGCACGGTGGCGGCAGCGGTGCATTTCTCCGGCGACGCGGTGGCTGCGGCTGCACCGGTGACGGCCACGATGGAGACCACCCAGGACATCGGCACCTACTTTACGGGCTACGGGTTCGAGACGGACCTGTCCAGCGCGGCGGTGGATAAGGTGAAGATCCCCAAAAAGTGGGACGACAGCTTTACCGCTTTCAACCAGGTGGTGCAGGAAAGCGGCCTGGACCTGGGCAGCTACAAAGGCAAAACGGTGGAAAAGTGGACGCTGCTTTGCCCGCAGCTTTCCACCGGCGACGAGGATACCTACTGCGTTTTGCTGGTGTACAAAACCAAACCGGTAGGGGCGTACCTGCTGGAGAAGCCCTCCGGCGAGGTAAGCGGGCTGGTTACGGCGGCGAAGACCGCCGCGGAAGCCGACGGCGTGGAGATCGAATACCCTGAGGATTAAGGTACAGCCCTGCGGGCGTCGCCATCATGCGGTGACGCCCTTTTATCATGGGTTGCATCCATAAGGGCCTCCCTTTTTGGTCACAAAAGAGTACGCATAACGGTTAGATGCCGTTAAAAAAGTGGCTCACCGCAAGGTGGTGAGCCACGTAAGCCAGCTGCGACAAGCGGGCCAAAATCAATCTGAAAGCGAATCCCCAAATACTGCTGGTACCAGCAGCAACAGCGCCGGGTCGCTGGTGATGTGGATGACCTGCGTCTCCATATACCCATAAAACAGCACCACCAGCAAACAGGCCGCCGCCTGCCAGCGGCCGTGCCGGGCCAGCCGGTACAGCGTCACGGCCATCAGGATGCCCGCCAACACCACCAGTACCGGTCCAAACTGGTACAGGAAATACACAAAAATATTGTCGATCGCCGGCCAGTCCATCAGCATCTGGCCGGCAATTTTTATGTCGTACATGCGGTACGCCGCCCACGCCAGCGAGATGCGGCAGGTCAGCAGGCTGTCCAGCTTTGCCAGCCACGCGGGGCCGATCTCGTCCGCCCAGGGACCAATTTTTACCACGAACAGCGGCAAAATATAGCTGATGGCCCCCACCACCGGCACCATGGCGGCGCACAGCCCGGCGGTGAGCTTGCGCCCTTTGCGCGCGCCCACCGATTTGGCGCAGACCAGCAGCACTGCCAGCAAAAACGCGCACAGCGCAGGCGACCGCGACGCCGGGCCCTTGCATAAAAACAGCCCCACGCCCGCTACGGCGGCGATCTCGGCCCAGGTGATCTTTGCCTGGCGCAGCAGCACCCAGGCCAGCACCAGCCCAAACACGATGCCGCCAAAGGTGTTGGGGTGCCCGTACCCGAACATCAGCCGGTAGCTGCCGCTGCGCTCGCTCAGCGCGTCAGGGGCGATAATACCCGCAAAATGCAGCACTTCCACCAGCGCCAGCGTGGGCACGCCGCAGCCTAAAAACGCCTGCAAACTGCGCCGCAGCGGCACATCTTTGGCTGCCAACAGCACCATCACAAGGCCCAAAAACCAGATGTTCTGCCCGTTGAAATATACCCACCGCGCCACAAAATACAGCGCACCGGCGCAGATCAGCTCCCGCCAGGTGTAGCGGGTGCCCAGCAAAATCTTGCCGCACAGCAGCGTGTACATAATCATGTCCAACACCGGGGCAAGCTGCCCCTGCAAAAAGGGCCAGTTCTCCCGCGCCATGCTGTTGCAGAACACCACCGTGAACTCATACAGCATCAGCGCCAGCAAAAAGGCACGCTGCCCCCACCGGGCACGGGCCTCGCCGCCCCAATCCCCAAACAGATAGTGCGGCACGGTAAACAGCTGCCCAACTGCCTTGCAGCGCAGCGCCAAAACCAAATCAACACCCGCTGCGGCAAACAGGGCCAGCAGCAGCGCATTTGCAAAACCAAACAAAACAGGATCCTCCTATTTTTACGTTACACCTATTATATTGTGCGCCGCTGCGTTTGACAACCCTTTTGCGCGGTGTTATGCTTATACTGTATTATTTTACACTAGGGAGGTCTACCCATGAACGAACAGCAATATCGCACGGTGATCGGCTGGTTCAACGCCCGCCCGGCGGCAAAAAAGGCGCTGCGGGCTGTCAGCACGGGGGCTGCGGCGGCTGTGTATCTGCTGTATCTGGGCCTGCTGGCCTGGTTGGCCTGGCATGCCATGTGGGCGCCGCTGGGGGTTACTGCCGTGGTGCCTGCGGCGGCGTTTGTGGTGGGTACGGCTCTGCGTGCGGCCATTAACCGTCCGCGCCCTTATACGAAATATGGCTTTGTACCGTTGTTTCCAAAAGATAAGACCGGCCAGAGCATGCCCAGCCGCCACTGCTTCTCAGCCGCGGCCATTGCAGCGACGGTGTGGTACGTGCTGCCGCCGTTGGGGGCAGTGTTGGCGGTTCTGGCCGTCATCATAGCGGTCTCCCGCGTTGTCACGGGCGTACACTTTGTCAGCGACGTGCTGGCCGGGCTGGCCTTTGGGTTGGTGTTTGCCGTGGCCGGGCGTGTGGCCTATATCGCGGCGGCTTCGGCGCTGGGATTTTACGCCATCATGGTAATTTAATTTGTATCCATAAATTTGTACCCATAAAATAAAAAAAGGAGCCGCCGCGCGGCTCCTTTCAAAAACAGCTTATCAACGGATAAAATTTGTCCGCTTGCCGCCCTCGGCGGTGGGGACTTCCACACCGGCGGCCTTGCCGGCCTCGATGCACTTCAGCAGCCAGGCCATATTGGTGCCCAGGTTACGCATGATCTGGCAGCCTTCCTCGTCCAGGGCCACCTGATCGCCGCTGGTGCCGTGGACCATCGGCCAGTAGGTGGAGCTGACCAGCGGCATCTCGTAGAACTGCGGGATCTTTTCCATAGCCTCAATGGCGGTGGTGGTGCCGGCGCGGCGTGCGCTGGTCACGATGGCCGCCGGTTTGTGCCGCAGATACCGCCCGGCGCTGTAGGCCAGCCGGTGCATAAAGCCTAGCATGCTGCCCGCCGCCGTGGCATAGTGTACCGGCGCACCAAACACGATGCCGTCGGCCTTTTCCACCAGTGGCAGCACATCCACCACCGGCCCGCCGAACACACAGTGCCCGGCCTTGGCGCAGCCGCCGCAGCCTACACAGCCGCCCACCGGCGCGGGGCCGATGTGGTAGATCGTCGTCTCAATGCCCGCGGCGTTCAGCGTTTTGGCAACCTCACACAGGGCATGGTAGGTGCAGCCCTCCTTGTGGGGGCTGCCGTTGATCAGCAGTACGTTCATACAAAGTCCCTCCGTTTGTACAATATGCGGCACACGCCGCAAAAAATGCTCTAGCTTTATTGTAACATACCGCGCAAGACCTTGGGCAACACCGCACAATTCCCGCCTAACGGCTTAAGCACCGCTCCGGCGGCTGCCGCACCTCGCTCGCCGTATCGGCACTT
>UQDG01000034.1 GCA_900539695.1 uncultured Oscillospiraceae bacterium | reverse complement strand
GCCGCACCTCGCTCGCCGTATCGGCACTTAGAATTATGCGGTATTGCCTTTATTTCCCAAACACCTTGGTGTAGTCGGCCTTGAACTTCTCAATGCCGGCATCGGTCAGGGGGTGGTGGAGCATCTGCTCGATGACCTTATAGGGCACCGTGGCGATGTCCGCACCGGCCAGGGCGCAGTCCGTCACATGGATGGGATTGCGCACGCTGGCGGCGATGATCTGCGTCTCAATGTCCGGGTAGTTCAGGAACATATCGTGGATGGTCTCCACCAGTTCAATGCCAGGCTGGCCGATGTCATCCAGCCGCCCCAAAAACGGGCTGACGTAAGTGGCTCCGGCGCGGGCGGCCAGCAAGGCCTGGTTGGCGCTGAAGATCAGCGTGCAGTTGGTGGGGATACCCTCGGCCGACAGCACCTTGATGGCCTTGAGGCCCTCGGCGGTCATGGGAATCTTCACGACCATGTGGGCGGGGTCCAGCGCGTAGATGGCGCGGCCCTCGGCGATCATGCCCTCGGCGTCGGCGGTGGTGGCCTTCACCTCGCCGGAGATGGGGCCATCCACGATGGTGGCGATCTCGGCCAGGGTCTCGGCGTAGTCGCGGCCCTCCTTGGCAATCAGGCTGGGGTTGGTAGTGACACCGGCGATAATGCCCATTTCGTTGGCCTTGCGGATCTCCTCTACATTGGCAGTGTCAATGAAAAATTTCATGGTATGGTTCCTCCTTTATTTACTATATTGTTGTGGTTATTGCAGGGGCGCCCGCGGGCCCGCAATACGAGCATCGGCCCCTACGGTACGCCTTATTTTTTCTGTCCATAATACGCATTGGGTCCGTGCTTGCGCATAAAATGCTTGTCCAATACATGTTGGGGCGCAGGCTGGGCGCCGGGGTCGATGGTCAGAGTCAAAACGGCCATCTTGGCCACCTCCTCCAACACGGCGGCGTGGTAGACGGCCTCGGCGGCATCCTTGCCCCAGGTAAACGGCCCGTGGCTGGCGCACAGCACGGCGGGCACATGCACCGGGTCGATGCCGCGCCGGGCGAAGGTCTCCAGAATCACCTTGCCGGTGTTCCGCTCGTAATCCTCGTCAATTTCTTCGGGCGTCAGCTCCCGCGTGCAGGGCACCGGGCCGTAAAAATAATCGGCGTGGGTGGTGCCAAAGGCGGGTAGGTCCCGCCGCGCCTGGGCGAAGGCCACCGCGTAGGTGGAGTGGGTATGCACGATGCCCCCCAGCTGCGGGTAGGCCTTGTACAGCTCCAGATGGGTCTTGGTGTCGCTGCTGGGGTTCAGCCCGCCCTCGACCTTGCGGCCGTCCAGGTCCAGCACCACCAGCTTGTCCGGGGTCAGCTCCTCATACGCCACGCCCGACGGCTTGATGACCACCAGCCCGGCCTTGCGGTCGATGCCCGAGACGTTGCCCCAGGTGTAGGTCACCAGCCCCCGGCGGGGCAATTCCATGTTTGCCGCATAAACCTGTTGTTTCAGTTCTTCCAGCATAGGCTCGACCTTTCCGTGTGTTGGGCTGTTTCTTTACCCCTATTATACCAGCAGTTGCGCAAAGTTTCCAGCCCCTTTTTATTCCCGCCAAAATCTGCTATAATAGGCCCAAAACGGATAAAGAGAGGAACACACTATGCAGGAAGAAGCCTTGCAGGGCAACGAGAATATCGAGCAGGCCATTGCCGCCTTACAGCAAAACGCCACCCCGGAGCTGCTGGCCCACGCGCTGACGGCCATCCGCCGCCGCATCCGGGAAAACGGCCAGTTTGTGGTAGCCGTGGAGCCCAACCCCGGCACCACCCAGATGAGCTTAAAAGTCGTGCAGACCCCCGACGGCCGCGCCTGGTGGTACGCCTTTACCAGCTTTGAGGAGGAAATGCGGGGCGCAGAACAGGTGCAGTCCACCTTTATGGCGGATATTGGCAAATTGTTGGAAACCGCCCTGACCGTGCCCGAGATCGAGGGCATCATCCTGAACCCCTGGCACCGCACCCTGATGCTGGATAAGACCTTGATCCAGATCATTCTGCCGGAAAGCCCGGTGGTAAGCTGAGGACGCGCCGATGAAAATTCTGGTAAGCGCCTGCCTGCTGGGCGAAAACTGCAAATACAGCGGCGGCAACAATTACAGCGAAAAAGCAGCGGCCTTTGTGCAGGGGCATGAGGTCATCCCCGTCTGCCCTGAGGTACTGGGCGGCCTGTCGGTTCCCCGCACCCCGGCGGAGATCGTAAACGGAGAGGTCGTTACGAAGGACGGCGTCAGTGTGGATGCGGCATTCCGCGCCGGTGCGGCCAGAGCGTTGGCTATTGCCAAAGAAAACGGTGTGGAACTCGCCATCCTGCAGCCGCGCAGCCCCAGTTGCGGTGCTGCCGAAGTATACGATGGAACCTTCACCGGCAGAAAGATCCCCGGCCAGGGCGTATTTGCGGCCCTGCTGCGGGAAAACGGCATCCCCGTGCGGGATGCAGATACTTTAGGCAATACCGCACAATTCTAAGTGCCGATGTGGCGAGCGAGAAGTACAAGCTGCTAAGCAAAAAGCGCAGATAATACTGGATGTATTATCGAGCATTTTTGCGACGCAGATTGTGCTTCGCAGCCGCAGCAGCGGTGCTTAAGCTGTAAAGCGGGAATTGTGCGGTGTTGCCCTAGGTGTCCGCCACAAGGTGACGGACACCGAAAGCCAACGCCTTCAACAAAATCATAAAAAGTTGATACAAACCCTCCCCCATCGGCGTTATAAGGGTGAAACCCAAAGAAAGGAGGCCCGCCATGCAGACTGAGCAGGATCTGGAAAAACTTGTCCGCACCTACACCCCGGCGCTGCTGCGCTACTGCACCGGCATCCTGGGCAGTGAGCATGACGCCCAGGACGCCGTGCAGCAAACCTTTATCAAGGCCTGGCAGCGCCGCCACACCCTTCGCGAGGGTGAAAATAACATCCGCGCCTGGCTGTACCGCATTGCCTACCGTACGGCGCTGGACATGCTGCGGGCAGCCAAACGCGCCGCCAACTACCCCACTCCGCAGCCGTTGGAGCAGGACCCCGGCATCAGCGACGAACTGCGCGCCGCCTTAAACGCGCTGTCCCCCCTGGACCGTGCCCTGATGCTGGAGCGGGTGCTGGACGGCATGGACTACGCCGCGCTGGCGCGCATCCACGGGCTGCCCGCGCCCTACTTACGCACCCGCTACAGCCGGGCCAAAGCCAAACTGGCCGCCATTTTAAAGGAGGGTGAACACGATGACCTTTGACCGCGATGAACAATTTCTGCACGAAAAACTCTCCGCTGACCTGCACCCTGCCCCGGTGGACCTGTGGCCTGCGGTGGCCGAAAATTTACCCGCCAAGCCGCGCCGCCGCCATTTGTGGCTGTGCCTGGCCGCGCCGCTGCTGATTGCCGCCGGGGTGGCCGCCACGGGCGCACAGTTCACCGACCTGCGCACGAACCCCCGCCCCAGCTTTGCCCCTGACGCCACCGCCGGGTATGCTATCAGCTATGAGCGGCAGTATTACACCCTGCCCGCCGACCTGTGGGCCGGGATGCAGGCAAACCATAATTTGGAAGCAGCTGCGGACGGGACCCGCCCCGCCGGGGGAATCATGCACGGACGCATTTATCCCAACAACCACGATAAGCAGAACATCTACAGCAAAGCCGCCCGCGGGTACGAAACCTGGTCTGCCATGGCCGAAGCCACCGACCTGCCGCTGGCGGGAAACAGCGTGCTGGATGCAGGCGAACCCGAACCCGCCGTGCAGTTGTTTATCCGAATCACCGCAGACAACGGCTATTGGGAAGAAAGCTCCCTGGCCCAGGTCGGTTTTATCCCCGTCGGCAACGAAGCTCCCGAAAAGCTGTATCTGAAACGGATGGACTATCTGGGCGACCCGGAGGGCCGCCGCTATGAAATAGAGCTGATGGCGCTTGCCTACCTGGGCGACGCCCCCGCCGATACCACCTCCATAAATTATTTCAACAAGCGTGCTGGTCTGACCTGGAGATGCGAGACCTATGAGATGCCCAACGGCTGCATGGCCCTGCTGCCGCTTTGCACCAGCAATCCCAACAGCTACACCTACAACAGCACATGGGCCTTTTTTGAAAAGGACGGCATTTTGTACCAGCTTGGCTGCACGCCGGTTGCCGGATATTTTAACAGTGCCCTGGAAGATGACCGGGCGGTGTTAAGGCAAGTATTGGATGGGTTTGAATAAGCAACCGCCAAAGGCCCCCCTTTGCAGGGGGAGCCTTTTTTATGCCCGCATGGTTGCGTCTTTCTGCAAAAACGGGTATACTATAAATAAGTATACTTTGCAGGGAGGGCACCTGAATGAAAGCGGATTCCTATCGTTTTGACGGCAGCGGCAAGTGCCGACTGGACAAACTGGCTACCGACAGCAAGACCGACGGGGTCGACAAAGAGAAAATTCTGGCAAAGACCACCGAAAACCTGCAAAAAATGGCCGCTTTGCAGGACGCCTTTTATGCCGACGGCCGCGAAGGACTGATCTTCGTTTTGCAGGCCATGGACGCCGCCGGCAAGGACAGCACCATCAAACATGTGATGTCCGGCCTGAACCCCCAGGGCGTGCAGGTGACCAGTTTTAAACAACCTAACAGCGAAGAGTTGAAACACGACTTCCTGTGGCGGGTCAACAAGGCGCTGCCCGCCCGCGGGTCCATCGCCATTTTCAACCGTAGCTACTACGAGGATGTGCTGGTGGTCCAGCTGCACGACCTGCAAAAAGGCTACCAGATGGCCCCGCGTGTGCTGGAGCAGGACAAGGACGAGTTTTTCGCCCAGCGCTACCGCCAGATCCGCCATTACGAGCAATATCTTTATGAGAACAGCTACCGCGTGGTGAAGATTTTCCTGCATGTGTCCAAAAACGAGCAGAAAAAGCGCTTTTTGGAGCGCATCGATAACCCCGCTAAAAACTGGAAGTTCTCCGCCAGCGACCTGGCCGAGCGCGCCTATTTCGACGATTATCAACGCCTGTACGAGCAGGTTATCGATGCCACCGCCGCCAAGGAGGCCCCGTGGTACGCCCTGCCCGCCGACCAGAAATGGTACACGCGGTATCTCGTGAGTGAAATTGTAGTAGACGCGCTGGAGCATACCAGCCACAACTACCCCGTTTTGAGCACCGAAGCGCAGCAGAACTTGCAGGACTGCCGCACCCGATTGGAGGCCGAGAACAGCTGATGGCACCCATCCGCGTTTTACAGGTCATGCCCGCCATGGACGCCGGCGGCATGGAGACTTTTGTGATGAACGTCTATCGCACCATCGACCGGGACAAGGTGCAGTTCGACTTTTTGTATCATTACGATAAGCCGTGCTTTTTTGACGATGAGATCTGCACATTAGGCGGCAGTATCTACAAAATGACCGTGCGGCAGGACAATAACCTGCCCCGCTATCTGCGTGAACTGCGCGAGTTGTTCGCCGCCCACCCGGAGTGGCGCATTATCCACGGCCATTACAGCGGCTTTGGCATGTTTTACAACCCCGTGGCACGCCGGGCGGGCATCCCTGTGCGGGTGGGCCACAGCCACAACACTGCCTATGAGCCTAACCTGGTGGGCCGGCTGGACAAGCTGATGAGCAGCCGCTTCAACGCAGGCCTGACCGACCGCTTCGCCTGCAGCCAGAAAGCCGGGGAGATGCTGTTTGGCAAAAGCCCCTTCACCGTGCTGCCCAACGGCATTGACACGGCCCGCTTTGCCGCCCGCGACCCGCAGCGCCGCGCCTTGCTGCGCGGGGAACTGGGCGTAGCGGATAACGAAATTTTGTTTGGCCATGTAGGGCGGTTCTCGGCGCAGAAAAACCACCCTGGGCTGTTGAAAATTTTTGCTGCTGTGCGCGCCCGTCTGCCCAAAGCCCGCCTGGTGCTGCTGGGCGGCGGCGAGCCTGGCTACATAGAAGAGATACAAAACCTGGCCCGTAGTTTGGGCCTTGGCGACAGCGTGATCTTTGCCGGAGTGCGCAGCAACATGCAGGGCTTTTACGACGCCATGGACGCCTTTTTGCTGCCCAGCCTGTTTGAGGGCCTGCCCGTGG
Source organism: uncultured Oscillospiraceae bacterium (assembly GCA_900539695.1). Taxonomy (GTDB): domain Bacteria; phylum Bacillota; class Clostridia; order Oscillospirales; family Ruminococcaceae; genus Gemmiger. The sequence continues at coordinate 9,850 of UQDG01000034.1, read as the reverse complement.
TGCTGGTAGAGGCTCAGACCGCCGGACTGCCCTGCTTTGTGGCCGACACCGTGGACAAGGGCGCCGCCTTTACCGACCGCGTGCATTTTTTGCCGCTGCAGGATGAAGCCGCCTGGGCGAACACCATCGCCGGGGCCAGCCTGCGCCGCGACCCGGACGCCCGCCGCAAGGCCGTGGAGGCCGGGTATGACATCCACCACAGCGCCGAAATTTTGCAGGAGTTCTACCTGCGCCGCTATGCCGAGGTGACCCGATGAGCGCCCCGGTCTGCACCATTGCGGTGATCGTGCCCGTACACAACGCGGCCAAATATTTGCCGGATTGCCTGGACGCCATCGCGGCCCAGCAGTTTGACGACTTTTGCTGCGTGCTGGTGGACGATGGCTCCCGGGACGAATCGCCGCTGCTGTGCGACAATATGGCCGCCGGGGATGCGCGGTTTACCGTCATCCACCAGCCCCAGCGCGGGGTGAGTGCCGCCCGCACCGCCGGGCTGCGCCGGGCACTGGAGATCGAGGCCGAGTGGATCGCGTTCTGCGATGCGGATGATCTGTACCACCCTGCGTTTTTGTCCACCTTATATAAGGCGGTACAGGAGACCCACCTGCCGCTGGCCTGCTGCCGGTACGATACCTTTGCCGACGCCCTGCCCGCCGAGGCCGCGCCCCCTGCCGCCGTAAAGCGGCTGGACGGCCCGGCGCATCTGGACGCGCTGCTGCATGACCACGCCGTGGACTACGGCCTGTGGAACAAGCTGTACTCCGCCACGCTGCTGACCCCCGCCATGCTGGACAATGACCTGGCCTACAACGAAGACCTGCTGGCCAACTGGCAGGCGTTTTGCGCCGCGCCCGGCTGCGCCTTTTGCGATTGGCCGGGCTACCACTACCGCCAGCATGCCGACAGCGCCAGCCGCCGGGGCCTGCCACCCCAAAGTCTCGATGACCAGCGCCGCGCGGCTGCGTTGATTCGCGGCAGCGTGCCCGGGCAGTGGCCCGTGCTGCAGCAAAGCGCCAACGCTTTCTACTATGAAAAGCTGGTGTACCTGGCCAGCATGATCCTGCGCCGTGCCGACATTGAGCCTTACCGCGTGCAGCTGGGTGAGCTGCGCATTGGCATCACCGCCGGGCTGAACGACCGCCAGCTGGGCCGCAATCCACAGCTGCCCTTTGCCATTAAAGTATCGGCCTGGGCCACCGTACACGCGCCCAAACTGTGGCGCAAGGTGTGCCGCAAATATTTGAAAGATCGACAGTAATGCGTATTTTATTTGTGTTAGACAGGGTAGAGAACCCCGCCAGCGCCAACGCACAGCTGGCCTGCCGCCTGGCAGAGCAGCTTTTGGCCCAGGGGCACGAGATCCACCTGTTGGAATTGTGGGACGGCGAGAATCCGCCCCCCGCGCCGCCCGCCGGGGCCAGCCAGCACACACTGGCCTTTGCCGATGAGCGGCTGATGAACCATGCGCTGGAAAACGGTGCCAAGGCCGGCAGCCCAGTGCCCCTGCGGCTGCTGCGGCTGGCGGCCCACCCCACGGCCGTAGCGGCGGCGTTCCGCCAATTGGTGCTGCATGCACCCCGCCGCACGGTGGACAGCCGCCGGGAAATGGAACGGTTGGACGCGGAATTTCACTTCGACGCGGTGTGTGCCGTCTGTGCCCCCTACCGCACCGCCTTTGCGCTGGAGACCGCGCAGATCGGCGGCAAAAAGTTGCTGTGGCAGCTGGACCCCTACGCCAGCAACAAAGACTACACGGCCCCGGGTGGTTACGCGCGGGAAGGGCAGTTGTTGCAAACCATTGATACAGCGTTCATCACGCCCCAGGCCCTGCCGGATTATGAGGGCGGGCCGCTTTCCTCCTGGCGCGGCAAGGTGCAGGTGCTGGGCTTCCCGGTTTTACTGCCGGGCGGGCCGGTGCCTGCGCACGAGGGGGTGCGGTGCGTATTTTGCGGCAGTTTGTACCCCACGTTACGGGAGCCGGATTTTACGCTGGAATTGTTTACCGCGCTGAACGCCCCCGACCTGACTCTGACGATGGCCGGCCGTGGGTGGGAACCGTTTGAAGCGGCGGCGCAAAGGGCACAGGGCGTTTTGGGGGCACGGTTCGTCCGCCCCGGTTTGCTGCCGCCGGAAAAGGCGGCAGAATTGGAAAGAGGGGCTGACATTTTGCTCAGCCTTGGCAACGCCTTTGACAACCAGATGCCCAGCAAGCTGTTCAGCTACTTGGGCACCGGCAAGCCGCTGCTGCACCTGGCCGTGACCGACACCGACCCCACCCTGCCTTACCTGGCGAAGTATCCGCTGGCGCTGGTGCTGCACAAAAAGAACGGCGTAACGCCGGAAGTAGTAGACACGCTGCGACGCTGGCTGACTGACGTGCAGGGGCAGTGCTTGCCCTATGCGCAGGTGGCCGCCCTCTACCCGGAGTTTACGCCGGGAGTAGTGGCACAGACGTTTATTGGGCGGATTTAGTAAGCCGCATCGCTCTTTGGCTCCCTCTGCGCGGGAGCCCCCTCGCAGAGGGGGCCGTACCTCAACTCCATGAAAGGACCTCAACCTTTATGCACATCCTCTGGCTTGTAAAAACTGTATTGCCGCAGGCGGCGGCTGCCTGCGGGCTGGCAGGTGCCAGCGATGTAAGCGGCAGTTGGCTCACCGGCCAGCTGGCAGCGCTGCGCCCCCACGGGGAACTGCGCCTGACCGTAGCCTGCACCGATGCCCGCCAGAAAGCATCCTTGCGGGGGGAACAGGATGGCGTAAGCTACCGCATCCTGCCCGGTGCCGATGGCTTTTCCGCCCTGCTGCAAACCGAGCAGCCCGACCTTGTGCATATCTGGGGCACCGAGTACCCCGAAGCCGCCGCTATGCAGGATGCCGCCGCTGCGGCGAACCTGCCGGTGCTCATCAGCATCCAGGGCGTGATGCGGGACTGCGCGGCGCACCTGTGCGACGGCGTGCCCGACGCCTACCGCCATTCCGGCGGACTGTGGCACACCATTGATAAGGTCATTCCCGGCGAACTTCTGGACAACACGCAAGCCAATTTTGACGTTCTGGCGCAGAAAGAAGCCTCCGTTCTGGGCAAGGCCCGCTGCGTCACCGGCCGCACCGGCTTTGACCGCCGCGCCGCCGCCGACCTGGCCCCCGCCGCCCGTTACTACCCCTGCAACGAGACGCTGCGCCCCCTGTTTTACACCGGGGCGCTGTGGCATGCGCGGGAGTTTGGCCGCACGCCGGTACTGTTTCTGCCCCAAGGCAACTACCCGCTGAAAAACCTGCATACCGTCATCCGGGCGCTGCCTGCCGTGCGCCAACAGTTTCCCGGTGCCACGCTGCACATTGCGGGCTGGCCGCCGCTGGACAAAGGCCCGCTTCTGCGGCCCATCATCGACCGCATGTTCCCCTATAAACTCTACTGCAAGCGGCTGGCAGCGCAGCTGGGCGTGGCCGATGCTCTGCATTATACCGGCCCGCTGGATGCCGCCGCCATGCGCCAGGCGTACTTAGAGGCAGACGTGTTTTTGCTGCCCTCCAGCTGCGAGAACAGCCCCAACAGCCTGGGCGAGGCCATGCTGCTGGGCATGCCCTGCGTGGCCAGCAACGCCGGGGGCATCCCCGATATGCTGGCCGCCGGCCGCGAGGGACTGCTTTACGGCGAGAGCCAGGACGCGGACGCCCTGGCCCGCTGCCTGCTGCAGATGCTGACCGCCCCCGACGGCGGCACGGCCCTGGGCCAGGCAGCCCGCGCCCGTGCCCTGCACACCCACGATGCCGCCGCCAACGCCGCCGCGCTGGTGGGCATTTACGAAACGATTTTGAAGGGGGATGCCCAGTGAGGATCGGCGCTGTCACCATCATCATCCCCTGTTATAAAGCCGCTGCCACGCTGCGCCGGGCTGTGGATTCCACTCTGTGCGGTGCGCCAGCCGATACCCGGCTATTATTGGTGGACGACGGAAGCCCGGATTCGACCGGCACGCTTTGCGACGAGCTGGCCTCCGCTGACCCCCGCATCACCGCGCTGCACCGTGCAAACGGCGGCGCGGGTGCGGCCCGCAGCACCGGGCTGGACGCCGCTACCGGCGACTGGGTGCTGTTTTTAGACGCCGACGACGAACTGCTGCCCGGCCTGTGGGACGAGCTGGCCGCGCTGGATGACACCGCCCAAAAAGCCGACCTGCTGCTGTTTCACCTGTGCCGGGCCAGCGGCGGCGACACCACCGGGGTGCTGGCACCGGGCTTTTACCCGGATCTGTCCGCATTGGGCGCTGCGCTGGAGCCGCTGCTGTTTACCAGCGGCCTGCTGGCAGCCCCCTACCCCAAACTGTTCCGCCGGGCCGTGATAGGGGCGCTGCGCTTCGACCCGCGGCTGCAGATCAACGAAGATGTTTTGTTTAATCTGCAATTTTTACAAAATGGCTCTGCCATTTATTGCCTGCATGGTGTATACTATAAACAAAACGATGTAGGGATCGGCAGCCTTTCCCGCTCACTGCGGGGAGACTTGCTGGATGCCGAGGCCATCACCCGCCCGGCGCTGGAAGCTCTGCTGACCCAAAACGGCATTGCCCCCGCCCCCTACCTGCAAACCAGCCGGGTGCGCGCCTGCATCAACCAGTACGGGCTGCTGACCGGCTGCAAGGGCAGTTTAACCTATAAACAACGGCGGGATGTATTTGCCCGCATTTTGGCTGATGCCGATGCCCGCGCGGCGTTGCGGGCGCGGCTGCAAAACGACCCCAACCGCCTGCTGGCCCTGCCCTACAAGCTGGGGCTGGCGCTGCGCGCGCCGGGGTTGCTGGCTGCCTACACGCTGGCCAAACAGCGATTTTTGTAAATGATAAAAGGAGTCCGCCATGGCGATGGATCACCCCAAAATCAGCATTATCACCACGGTTTACAAAACCGGGCATTATCTGCCGCTGACCGTGCAAAGCATCCTGGCCCAGACGTTTACCGATTTTGAACTGTTGCTGGTCGACGACGGCAGCCCCGATAACAGCGGCGAGGTCGCCGATGCACTGGCCAAGACCGATGCCCGCATCCGCGTTTTCCACAAGGAGAACGGCGGCCCTGCCAGCGCCAGCAACATGGGACTGGACAACGCCCGCGGCGACTACATCGGCTTTGTCGATTCCGACGATTTGATCGCGCCGGATATGTATGAGAAACTCTACGCCGCTGTACAGGCCCCCGGCGTGCGGCTGGCCGCCTGCGCGGGCGATTGCATCGACGAGGACGGCAGCAAAATTGAGGGCCGCGTCGTCACCAGTGACTTGCGGGGCGTGCATGACGCCCAGGAGCTTTTACTGGATGCGTTTAAGACCGGCAGCTTTTACGGACCGCTGAGCTGGAACAAGCTGTTTGATGCGCGCCTGTTTAAAGACAAAGGCATCCATTACGATGAAACGATGCTTTTTGGCGACGACGCCAGCGTGCTGCACCGCGTGTTTGAGGGTGAGAAATGCAACTGCCTGGGTGATACGCTCTACCATTACCGCACCCGCGCGGGGCAGATCACCACGGCCGGCTTCCCGCCGCGCAAGCTGGATGACCTGCGCATGTACTGGGATTGGCTGCAATATTTTGCCGCCAAACCAGACCGCACGGAATACCAGCAATGGGCCACGGCCTGCTACTGGCGGCTGTTTTACCAGTTCTGGTGCCAATCCGGCGCGGCTGGCAATCTGAACGATCTGAAAGACCAGTTTATGGCACATAAAAAGCATCTGGATGCCGTTGTGCCGGACCTGATGCGCAGCCCGCTGCTGTCGGCGGGGGAAAAAGTACGGCTTGTCCTGTTCAGTGCCAATCCATCGGCCTTTTACGGGGCCGCCACGGCCTGGGGACGCCTGACAGCAAAGAGGAAGGGGAAATAAACGATGGAACATATCGGAATCAGCGTGATCGTACCGATCTACAATACCAAACCGTACCTGAAAGAGTGCGTGGACAGCATCCTGAAGCAGGAAGTGGAAGTGCCCTTTGAGGTGCTGCTGGTGGACGACGGCGCCACCGACGGCTGCGCCGAAATGTGCGATGAGTTTGCCGCCAAGGACAAGCGTGTGCGGGTCTTCCACCAGGAGAATCAGGGCCTGTCCGCCGCCCGCAACACCGGCATCGACGCCGCCCGCGGCCGCTACTACGCCTTTGTGGACTCGGACGATGTGGTCTGCCCCGGCTACCTGCACACCCTGTACGCCGCCTGCGAGAAAAATGACGCCTACATGGCGCTTTGCTCCGTGGAGGACGTGCAGGAGAACGGCAAGAGCTGCGATCCTGCCAGCTATACCCGCCCCAACGCCGAGGGCGTTTTCTGCGGCAAAGACCTGCTGAATGAGTTTTACACCCCCAACGGCACCGTGTACACCGTTGCCTGGAACAAGCTCTACCGCGCCGAGGTCTGGAAGCTGCTGCACTACCCCGAAGGCCGCCTGCACGAGGATGACTTTGTGGCCCACCGCCTGTTCTGGCGGTGCGACAAGGTCGTCTGCGTGGACAAGGTGCTGTACCACTACCGGCTGCGCGGCGGCAGCATCTGCCGCACCAACACCAAGCCCGAAGCCTTTGACGCTGTGGACGGCCTGGCCGACCGCTACCGCTTCTATGTGGAAAACGGTGCTGACCGCGCGGTGATCGATGCCGCCTATGCAGCCTGCTGGCGGCGGTATCTCTTCCTGTGTGCCAAGGTGCGCCAGAACCCCACCCCGCAGCTGGTGAAGGCCATCAGCAAGGAGCAGTTTTTGATGCAGGGGCTCATCAGCTACCTGCCCAACTGCCGCCAGATGAAGATGACCGAGAAACTTTCCGCCGCCCGCTGGGCCATGATGAGCGCGGAGAGTTTGTGCCCGATCAAAAAATAATTTTTGTGGTTCGTGCTTTTTTGTAGGGGTCGATGCCCGCATCCGCCCCTACAGTACGGCGTGACCCTAACAAGGAGTTACCCCCTTTGCCCATTCTGAAACCCGACAAAGAGAAAGACGCAAACAAGCGCCCCCGCGTGCTGCTGATCCCGCCGCCGGACCTGCCGGTGCCTGCGGTGCAGGGCGGCGCGGTAGAAACGCTGCTGACCCATCTGATCCGTGAAAACGAGAAGCAGGGCCGGCTGGATCTGCTATGCGCCAGCGTGCCTGATGAGGCCGCCCGCCGTGCCGCCGAGGGCCTGCAGCACACCAAAATGCTGTACGTCGCCCGCCCCCATGGCCACCGCCGCTATTGGCCCATGGTCTTTTTGGAACGGTGCGTGGGTATTGCTGCCCCCTACGACCCGTGGTACCAGAAAGTGCAGCTCTCGCTGGCGCTGGAACTGCCCCCGCCCGATGTCATCGTGGCTGAGGGCGGCAACCTGACCCAGTGCAGCGCCATCAGCCGCATGTTTGGCCGCAAGCGCTGCCTGGCCCACCTGCACGGCCAGACCAGCGGCAGCCATGCCATGGATACTATTTACGGCGGCGTGCTGGCATTAAGCGAGTTCATCCGGGACGATTACCTGCAAAACAGCAGTCTTGACCGCCGCAGCGCTTACATTTTATATAACTGCATCGATACCGAGCGTTTCCGCCCTGCCCCGCCGCCGATGGCCCTGCGCACCCGGCTGGGCTTTGGCCCCAGGGATTTTGTGATGCTGTTCTGCGGCCGGTTGGAGCCGGACAAGGGCATCCACAAGCTGATGGAAGCGCTGAGCAAGCTGCCGGTGCCGAATATCCGGCTGCTGATCGTGGGCAGTCCGTTCTTTGGCCGCACCCAGCAAAGCAGCTTTTTGCGCAAGCTGGAGCAGCAGGCCAAGGCGCTGGGCGACCGCGTACAGTTTACCGGCTACATCCCCAACGAGGACCTACCCGATTACTACCGCCTGGCCGACCTTGTCTGTGTGCCGACCCTGGTGGAGGAAGCCGCCGGGCTGGTAGCCATGGAGGCCATGGCCTGCGGCCGCCCCGTGCTGGCTACCCGCAGCGGCGGTATGCCCGAATATCTGGAGGGCAGTCAGGCCGTTCTGGTGGAGCGGGGTGAGAACATCGCCGACCAGCTGGCGTGGAGCATCCGCATGCTGTACGAGCACCCGGCCCTGTGCGCCGAGATGGGCGCCGCCGGGGCCAAGCGGGCACAGGATTTTTCTGTTGCACGTTACTATGATGAATTTGTGCGCATTGTGAGCGAGATCGCACAGAACGGAGGGACGCCATGAGCAAAGCAGCTATTTGCGTGGTGGTGCCCGTATACAAAGCCATGGCCACTCTGGACCGCTGCGTGGAAAGCGTACTGGCCCAGCAGGTGGAGGGCGGACTGACCTGCATTTTGGTGGATGACGGCAGCCCCGACGAAAGCGGTGCGCTCTGCGACGTTTGGGCCGCAAAGGACGGCCGGGTGACGGTCATCCACCAGGACGATTTAGGTGTTTCGGGTGCACGCAACAGCGGACTGGCTGCCGCGGACAGTGAGTTTATCGTCTTTTTGGATTCCGACGATGCACTGCGCCCCGGTGCTTTGCAGGCAGCCCTGACCGCCCAGCGCGCCGCGCCGCAGGACTTTGTGGTGTGGCACTATACCACCGACGAAAAAGACCCCGCCGCCGTGACTGCCGATGCGGAGCCGCGCCCCCAGGCAGGCCTTGCCCGGTTGTGGCTGGACTGCCTGCTGGCTATGCCCTGGAACAAGCTGTACCGGGCCGACCTGGCCAAGCAACTGCAGTTTGATGTGCAGTACACCTTGGGCGAGGACCTGCAGTTTGTGCTGGATTACATCGCCCTGCTGGGGCAGACGGTGCCGGAGTTCGGCTACCGGGTAATGACCAGCCCCCTGACTTTTTATGATTGCAGCCGCGGCGGGACGCTCTCGACGCGGTACCACGCCAACTACTGCGATATTTGGCCGAAACACTTTGCCAAGCTGAACGCCGCCTGCCATGCCGCCGCCTGCCCAGCCGAGGACATGCGCCCCTTACACCGCGCCGAATTGCAGGTGTTTGCCGAGGGCGTGGCCGACATCATGCGGCGCGATCCCTCCCCCACCCAGCGGCTGAAAGGCTACAAGGCCGAGGCCGCGCTGCGCAGTCCCTGGCTGCGGGCACTGCTGGAGCGGATGAAGATCGAGCACTGCTACAGCGCCTATTACCTGCCCTGCCGCTGGCGTAACGTGGGCCTTGTGTGCCGTGTGGACGAAGCCCGGCGCGCCAATGCCCCCCTGTACGGCAAGCTGGATTGGGCCGGGTATTATCTGCTGTTGGGGCGGATGAGAAGAGATTAAAAAAGGAGCAGGGTCGATACACTTTCTATCGTGTGCCGACCCTGCTATTTTGTAGAATCTAAAGGCTCCCTTGTGCAAAGGGAGCCCTTTTAGGCTGCGGGCATAAAAAAATCCCGCATCGTTTGGAGCAGTAAACGATGCGGGCGTAACGCAATAAGCAGACCGCTAAAAAAGGCGCAGAGCAAAACGCCATAACGGAGGCGCAGCCTGTTATTGGCAGGAACCGCACCGGTGAGGCAATAGGCCGATGGGGTTCGAGATTGGTTATGGTTAGTATCCGCTAACCACGGTTATACTTTACCATACCAAAGCCTTAATGTCAAGCGTTTTTCCAAAATAATTCCTGTATTTTTGTAGGATTTTTTCCGTGTAGAAAAGTGTTTGATCTTTTGCCATTGTAACGTTATTTATTGTGTCAAACCTGACAAAAAGGCATTTGTCGGAGCGCCTGCGGGCCGATGCAAGCATCGGCCCCTACATACATGCGGCGGCAATTAAGAGGCGGGCGAACCATGTTCGTCCCTGCTCTGCAAAAGAATTTCGTCTATTCTTAGGCAACACCGCACAATTCCCGCCTTACGGCTTAAGCACCGCTTCGGCGGCTGCG
>UQDG01000033.1 GCA_900539695.1 uncultured Oscillospiraceae bacterium | reverse complement strand
CTGCTTGAACAATTTTTACTTCAAAATATTGTCTAACTTTTGGGGGTCACTTCACTTTTGGTGTTGGGGTCTGCCCGGTTGTGTTTCTTATGGATGGCTCACTCCGCCGGGTGCAGCGCACGCATGGATTCCTCGGCGTTTTTCACCAGGTTCAACAGGCTTGTCGCGTGGCGGGGGTAGTCCTGGGTCAGGCGCTCGGTACTTAACGAGAGCGTCGCCGGGTCCAGGCTGTCCTTGCCTCCGTCCTCGCCGGTCAGGGCGGCAGCCAACTCGGCTTCGGCCACGTGCATGGCGGCGTCGGCATTGCCCTGCCACCGCGCCGCGCCGACACGGAACATGCCCACCGCATTTTTTGGCGATGCATCGTACAAGCGTCGGAACACTTTGTACACGGCCAGCATCAAATACTGGCTGATCTGGATGACCAGCTGCTTATCCTTGCTTTCCTGCAGCTTGTCGTACAAAATATCCAGCGAATTTTCGATGAGCTTTTTGTACATTGTGGGCAGCACACTGCCGCGGTAGACGCTGCCGCTGGTGCTGGCGCCGGTTTCCGGCAGGTCGGCCACGCTGATGGTCTGGCCGCTGCGGTCGGCACTGCGGCCCAGCAGGTAATCGCAGCTGACGCCGTAATAATCAGCTACCTGTACCACAAATGCCAGGCTGCACTCCCGGATGCCTTTCTCGTAATGGGACAGCTGCGCCTGGCTGATGCCCAGGTCCGCCGCCGCCTGCTTTTGGGTGATGCCGCGTTCTTTGCGCAGCAGCGCAAGAATACGGTTGAACTCGCTTGCCATATAATTCCTCTTTCACACCGCCATTTCTCGGTGTACATACTACGTGATGTATATTATATCCGCAAAAAAACGCTTTGTAAACCCGTGTTTCGACGGTATTTTCGGCCCGAAAACAGAGCTGGATTTTTATGTCCCCATAATTTGGGCCAGCCCCGCCCCGCCGGGTATAAATATTGTGGGCGAAAAAATACAGCCCGTTATATTCTGCCTATTTTGTAACCGAATTGTAACTATTTATCGTTGTCAAAAGCGCTATTTTGCGGTATCCTTTTATAATACAGATACAGAAAGTGAGATATTGCTTTGAAATATTACAAACTGCATTTAATCCGGCACGGCCTGACGGAGGGAAACCTGAAAGGCCTGTATATTGGCAGCGGCAGCGACCTGCCCCTGTGTGCGGAGGGCCGCGCCCAGCTGAAAACGCTGAAAAAGGATTTTGGCTACCCGCAGGTGCCGCTGGTGTTTACCAGCCCGATGCTGCGCGCCACCCAGACGGCGGAGATCCTATTCCCCGGTGTGCGGCAGATCGAGCTGCACGATTTGCGGGAGATGGCCTTTGGCAAGTTTGAGGGCAAGCCCCTGCAGCAGTTGGTGAAGGACCCGGAGTTCGCCCAGTGGATGGACCCGACCAGCCGCACGGTGCCCCAGGGTGCCGAGGACCGGCAGATGTTCTTTAACCGCACCTCGGCCATGCTGATGAAGATGTTCGAGTACATGCTCAAGACCCACACCGAGGAGGCCGCCTGCGTGACCCACGGCGGTGTCATCATGAACATGCTGTCTCAGCACGCCCTGCCCTTCCGCAAGCCGGAGGAGTGGATGACCGACCCGGGCGCAGGTTACAGTGTGCGTCTGGATGCCGAAATGTGGATGCGCGACCACCTCGCTGAAGCCTACGACGTCGTCCCCCACGGCTATCTGGATGCGTTTGAGCAGCAGGATGAGCAGGGCTAAGCAGCGAGAGCTCTCGTCCTTTTCTTATAAGAAAAGGACCAAAAGAATTTTTAATTAAAAATGCGTGGTACGGTCGCAGACCGTACCACGCATTTTTGTTTAGAATTTCTTTGGTTCTTTCTTTGTAAAGGAAGAACAAGAACCCCCGTTATTCAGCCTGTCCATCCTGTTGTTCAGCCGCCGCCAGAATGGCGTTGAGGGCGTCGACATTGGCCTGGGCGTTGTCGCGGGCGGTGATGAGGTCCTGGTTTTCCGGGTCGGCATCCAGGGCGGCCTGGGCTTCCTCCAGGGCCGTCTGGGCGTCCGGCAGCTCAGCCTGTGCGCGGGCCAGCTCGGCCTGCGCATTCGTGGCCTCCTGGGCGGCCTTGTACTCTGCCTCCGCCGCTGCGGCTGCGTCGTCCGGGATACCGGATTCCAGCAGGGCTGGCTTGTCCGGCAGGGTCTGGGCAGAGCCATCCGCCGCCGTCAGGGAAAGAGACTGCCCATAATAGCCGCCCCAGATGGCGATGAAGCTCTTGCCCTGGCTGACCACCAGGGTCTCGCCCGCCTCGTTGGTGATGACAAAGGGGCCGGTGGCATCCTCCTTGGTCCAGTTGATGCGCTCCCACGCGCCGCCGTGGAGGTACAGGCCGGTGCCTGCGGTCATATCGTACTGGCGGGTATAGCCGTCGTCCTTGATGCCGCTGGAGGCATAGAACACGAACACGTTGGTGAATCCCACCTGCTGGCCGTTGTCGGCATCCTGCACCGGGCTGCCGTCGCCGTTGGAGAGCGCGTACAGGCCCGTGCCGGTGTCATAGTTCAGGCAATCGATGTCGTCCGGCGAGAAAGTGATGGTCAGGTTCATGCCGCTTCGGTCGGCAGGGTCCACCGCCGGGCGCTCGCCAAACTGGAAAAGCGGCGTGTTATCGCCATTCAGCGAAACACCGTAGCTGGCCAGGCCGCTGTTGATAAGCTCGGCGGTGGTGTACCAGCAGTTTTCCTCGGCGTAGCCGGCGTTCTGGCGGTCCTGGTCAAAGGCGAAGGCCGTCTTGCCGATGTGGTAGCCGTCCAGGTCCTGGTAGGCCAGGGTGTTGAGCAGGTTGCTGGCGTAGATGTTTTTATCGATGTGCACCGGCACGGCGTTGAGGGGCAGGGCCACCTGCAGCAGCAAGTCGCGGGCCGGGCCGACGGGGCCTGCCTTGGCGATGCTGTCCGGGTTGGCGTACAGCGCCATCAGGCTGGCGGTGGTGCCCTCGGTCACGCCCTCCACCAGCACGTCGGCGGAGGCAATGCCCCACTGCGGGGTGCTGCCGGTCATGTTGCGCAGGGTGACGGCCACCGGACGCTTGCCGGTATAGTCAGCATCGGCCGCACCGGTGAGCGGGTTGGCCGCCGGGGGCGCGGGGGTCGGCTCCGGGGTGGCTTCCGGTTCGGAAGCAGCTGAATCCGACGATGCAGCGTCGGAAGATGCAGCATTATTGGCACAGCCGCCCAGCAGCAGCGATGCCAGCAGGGCAGCAGACAGGCTGAGTGCCTGAAATTTTCTCATATACTTTCCTCTCTGATGGTTTTAGTTTGTAGATGCGGAGAAAGCCTCCCTCCCAGAGGGGGCCTTTCGCAGCGTGCCTACAATACTTCAAAAAGGGACAGCGCTTCCCCGCCGCCTGGGCGGGCTGCGCTGTCCCTGGAGTGCGTGGGTTATTCGGCAGGGGTCTCTTCGCCGTCGGCGGAAGGCTCAACGTACTCCTCGCCGCCGGTGGTATCCCCGGTGGTTTCTTCGCTGCCGGTGGTGTCCTCGGTGTTGCTGTCCTCGGCCTCGCCGGCGCCGGTGGCGTTGTTGGTCAGGTCGTCGGTGGACATGCCCAGGGTGTCGCCGGCCTTGGCGTCATCCTCCACATAGCTGCGCTCGTAGGTCACGGTGGTGGCGCTGCTCAGGTCAACGCCGTCCAGCTTGCTGTGCACGAAGTTGCCGGCAAAGTCCACATCGGTCACGGCCACGTAGCTCTTGCCGGTGTTGATCTCCACAGGGGTGTCGCTGCACTGGCCGTCCTCGGTCAGGTAGTACAGGCGCAGGGCCTCCAGCGGGGTGCCCTTCTGCCAGTAGATCTTCTCGCACTTGCCGCCGTAGCAGTAGTAGCCGATGCCGCCCCAGGCGTACTCCGCATACTGCAGGTCCTTGGCCTCGTGGCCGGGGTAGGTGTGGATGTCGGTGTACAGCACGATGACGTTGGGGAAGGTCAGCACCTTGTTATCGGCGGCTTCATCCACGGTATCGCGCCACTGGCCGTCGGAGTAGTTCTGCTGCATCTTGTAGGTGTTGGAAGCAGAATCATAGATGAAGCGGGTCTTGTAGGACTGGCTGTGGACGATCTCGACATACTCGCCGTCACCGACCACGGGGCCGTACTTATCGCTGTAAGCGCTGTCGATGCTGTTGGACAGGTCGCGGGTGGTGCCCAGGCGGTAGTCCACAAAGTTGAAGAAGGTGGAGTTGTAGGTCTTGTTCATGTCCACCTTGTTGTTGTCGATGTACTCCTGGATGTTGTCGGAGTTGGTGTACATCGTGTGCTCCAGCGCCAGGGTGCCGTTGTTGTAGCTCTTGCCGGCCCAGTTGACGCGGCCGTAGTCGCGGTAGCCGTTGGCGCCGTCGTTGTTGTTCAGGTTGCCGTAGCTGAAGTCGATGGCATACTGCTGCATGACAACGGACTGGCCCTCGTGGATATACAGGGCCTGCCAGGGCAGGATGAGGCGGAAGAACTGGTCACGGCCGGAGCGGACAGGGCCGATCTCACCGATGGTCTTGTAGTCGGTGAACACAGGCATAAAGCGGGTGATGCCGCCCTCGACCTTGATCTCGAAGAGGATGTCCGCCTTGGACAGGCCGCGCTGGGGGCGGGCTGCCACGATGTTGTTGACCATCACGGAGGTGATGCGCTGGCCTTCGGGGTAGTCAGCACCCTTGGGCTCGCCGGTCAGCACGTTGGCTTCGTAGGGCGGCAGGGTCGGCTCCGGGGTAGCCTCCGGCCCGGCAGAGGATGTTGCCGTGGAGGCGGGGGTGGAGATGGTGTCATCCGATTTTTTGCAGGCCGCCAGCAGCACGCACAGCGACAGCAGCGCCGTCAGGACTAAGAGCTTGCGTTTCATTCACAGTTCCCCTTTTCGGTTTTTTAGTTACTTATTATTGTATCCGTTTTGTTACCGTTTGTAAAGCCGGGCGGCAAGATTTTACAAATATAAGGTTCAGCCGCCCAGCCGGGTCTGCTGCCAGTAGTCGCCCATGCTGCTGCCGGGCTTGCCAGTGCACTCGTCGCTGAGGTAGTCCCCCAGGCCGACGGCGGCGGGGTCCCAGGCGAGGGCCTGGGCCTCGGTCTTGTACTCCACCTCGGCATACCAGAACGCCGTGGGCAGGCCCTTGTCCACGCAGTTGACTTCCAGGGTCAGGCCGTCGGGCAGCCGATAGCTGCGGCGTTCCTTTTTAATAAGGGGCTTGCCGATGAGGTGCTCCAGTCTGGCGAACAGGTCTGCATCGATTTCGGTTTCAATTTCCTCGCGGCTTAAAGTGCCCGCCCCCTTAAAGCAAAGCACCAGCGCGGTGCGGCCGCCCTGCAATGCCTCGCGGCGGATGCGCACCGTGGGGCGCACGCTGATATAGCCCTGGTCCATCTGATAAGTCTCGGTCAGCGGGAAGCTTTTCTCATCCGGCCAGTTTGTGACCATCCATTTGCGTTCGATTTCCATGGGGACCCCTCCTTATTATAGTAAGAGTATACCACAATTCGTCCCCCGCGCACAGTTCACAAAACATCCAGTTTTCCACTTAAAGTCGTTCCTGTTTTCGTCACATCGCCAGTTGCAATTTAGCGATGCACAACGTATAATAAAGGCATAACAGCAAGGGCGCTGCGAATGTGTTTTCGCAGCGTCCTTTTTCTGTAATTAGGTACATAAAGGAGTAAGAAGTATGGCAGCAACCGTTATGGAACTTTACGGCAGCAAAGTTTTCAACGAGCATGAGATGCGTGAGCGTCTGCCCAGCTCTACCTACAAAAGCCTGAAGGCGACGATCGAGAAGGGCCAGCCCCTCGACCTGGAGGTCGCCAACGTCGTGGCCAGCGTGATGAAGCGCTGGGCGATCGAGCAGGGCGCCACCCATTACACCCACTGGTTCCAGCCGTTGACCGGCATCACCAGTGAGAAGCACGACGGCTTTGTCAGCCCCCAGCCGGATGGCACCGCCATCATGGAGTTCTCCGGTAAGGAGCTCATCAAGGGCGAGCCGGATGCTTCCTCCTTCCCCTCCGGCGGCCTGCGCGCCACCGCTGAGGCCCGCGGCTACACCGCCTGGGACCCCACCAGCTACGCTTTCGTAAAGGACGACACGCTGTGCATCCCCACCGCGTTCTGCTCCTACACCGGCGAGGCACTGGACAAGAAGACCCCGCTGCTGCGCTCGATGCAGGCCATCTCCGACCAGGCCTGCCAGGTGCTGCATCTGTTCGGCAAGGACGTGCCCCGCGTGGCTACCACCGTCGGCCCCGAGCAGGAGTACTTCCTCATCAAGAAAGAGGACTACGACAAGCGCCTTGACCTGGTGCTGACCGGCCGCACGCTGTTCGGCTCTGCCCCGTCCAAGGGCCAGGAGCTGGAGGAGCACTACTTCGGCACCATCCGCCCCATCGTTTCCGAGTTCATGAAGGACCTGGACCAGGAGCTGTGGAAGCTGGGCGTGCCCGCCAAGACCAAGCACAACGAGGTCGCCCCCTGCCAGCATGAGCTGGCCCCCATCTACGACACCACCAATGTCGCCATCGACCACAACCTGCTGACGATGGAGATGATGAAGAAGATCGCCAGCAAGCACGGCCTGGTCTGCCTGCAGCACGAGAAGCCTTTTGAGGGCGTGAACGGCAGCGGCAAGCACAACAACTGGTCCATCGGCACCAAGAGCGAGAACCTGCTGGATCCCGGCGATACCCCGATGGAAAACCTGCAGTTCATGGTGTTCCTGTCCGCCGTTATCAAGGCGGTTGACGAGTACGCTGACCTGCTGCGCACCTCCGTCGCCACCCCGGGCAACGACCACCGCCTGGGCGCCAACGAGGCACCCCCGGCCATTATTTCCATCTTCGTGGGCGAGGAGCTGGAGGCTGTCATCGACGCCGTCTGCACCGATTCTCCCTACGCCGGTCCCGTCAAGATGAAGATGGACCTGGGCGTCGACGTCCTGCCCAAGTTCAGCAAGGACACCACCGACCGCAACCGTACCTCCCCCTTCGCCTTCACCGGCAACAAGTTTGAGTTCCGTATGCCCGGCTCGGCCGAGAACCTGTCCGACGCCAACACCATCCTGAACACCGCCGTTGCCAAGATGCTGAAGGAGTTCGTGGCCGAGACTTCCGGCGCTGCCGACTTTGAGTGCGCAGCCGCCGCCTGGGTCAAGAAGACGCTGAACGCCCACCGCCGTGTGATCTTCAACGGCAACGGCTACAGCGAAGCCTGGGAAGCCGAGGCCGAGCGCCGCGGCCTGCCCAACCGCAAGTGCACCCCGGACGCCATGATCGCCCTGAAGGACGAGAAGAACATCGAACTGATGGAAGAATTCGGCGTCCTGACCAAGACCGAGATGCTCAGCCGCTACGAGGTTGAGATGGAGCACTACTCCAAGATCCTCAACATCGAGGCCCGCACCATGCTGAAGATCGCCAACAAGCAGCTGATCCCCGCCGCTTCCGCCTACATGGGCGAGCTGGCCAGCTCTGCCGCCGCCAAGGCCGCCGCTGTGGAGGGCATCTCCACCAAGGCCGAGAGCAAGGTGCTGGTCGCGCTTAGCAAATACACCGATGAGATGTCCGATGCCGCCGACGACCTGAAGGCCGTGACCGACAAGGTCAGCGACATGGACAACGAAGCCGCCAAGGCCCACGCCTTCCATGACGAGGTCATCCCCGCCATGGACCGCCTGCGCGCCGCCGCCGACCAGGCCGAAGAACTGGTCGACGAGGACTTCTGGCCGCTGCCGTGCTACTCTCGTATGTTGTTTTATACCGAGTAATACCTCGGTATAAAACAACAGGCCGGAGCGAAGAGCGAAGGCCGCTTCCTCTGCTGTCGGCCCGCGAACGCGGGTTTGCGGCGAAGCAGAGGATTCCTTAATCCCGCCATTCTCCTTTTCCTATTTCTTACACCAGCTCGAAAGGCCCGCCCCAACCCGGTGGGCCTTTCGAGTATGTCCGCCTCTAATTGGCTCCCCTTGAGGACAGACTCCCCCGATACGGGGGAGGTGGCACAAAGTGCCAGAAGGGGAGCCTTTATCCAAGGAGGTCCCCCATGAAACGTACCGCACAAGACATCCTCAATTTTGTCGAGGATAACGACGTCAAGTTCGTCAAGCTGACGTTCTGCGACATCTTCGGCAACCAGAAAAACGTCTCGCTGTTTGCCAGCGAGCTGCCCCGCGCGTTCGAGCAGGGCATCAGCTTCGACGGCTCGTCCATCGCCGGGTTCATGAACATCGAGGAGAGCGACCTCATCCTCTGGCCCGACCCGGACACCGCCACCGTGCTGCCCTGGCGCCCCGCCGAGGGCCGCGTCATGCGCATGTACTGCGACATCACCCTGCCCGACGGCAAGCCCTTTGAGGGCAACTGCCGCGGCTACCTGCAAAGCGTGGTCAAGCGCGCCCGCGCCATGGGCCTGACCGTCAACGTGGGCTGCGAGTGTGAGTTTTATCTGTTCGAGACGGACGAAAACGGCAATCCTACGCATATTCCGCTGGACCACGGCGGCTATTTTGATATCCCGCCGCTGGACAAGGGCGAGAACCTGCGCCGCGACATCTGCCTGTCCATCGAGGAGATGGGCCTGCAGCCCGAGCACAGCCACCACGAAAGCGGCCCGGGCCAGAACGAGGTCTGCTTCCGCTATGCCCCGGCGCTGAAATCCGCCGATAATTTAAACACTTTTAAAAGTGCTGTCAAAGCCATTGCCGCCCGCAACGGCCTGTATGCCAGCTTTATGCCCAAGCCCCTGCACGACCAGAGCGGCAACGGCCTGCATGTAAATATGTCTCTTGTCCGGGACGGCAAAAACCTGTTTGAAGGCGACCTGACCCCCGACAGCGAGGCCGGGTATTTCGTGGCGGGCATCCTGGCCCACGCCCGGGAGCTGACGGCTTTCTGCAATCCGGTGCCCAATTCCTACGCCCGGCTGGGCGCCAACGAAGCGCCGCTGTATGTCAGCTGGAGCCGCCAGAACCGCAGCCAGCTGGTGCGCCTTCCCAGCGCCAGCGGCGACCTGTGCCGTGTAGAGCTGCGCGGGCCTGACCCTGCCGGCAACCCCTATCTCGTTATAGGGTTGATTTTGGCTGCTGGGTTGGACGGCATTGCGAACAAACTGCCCCTGCCGGAGCCGGTGAACCGCAACCTGTTCCACCCCAGCGCAGCCGTTGGTTTGGAGAGCCTGCCCCACAGTTTGCGGGAGGCCATCACCGTGGCGGCCCAGAGCGACTTTATCGCCGCCGAGCTGCCGCTGGCCCTGCAGAACAAATATTTTGAGTACCAGACCCAGCTTTGCCACGACTACGAGAACGCCCCCGACCCCGCCGTTTGGGAACGCACCCATGGATTTTTGGTGATTTGACACCTATTTACACGGAAAGGGGGCGTACCCATGCCACGAGCGCTGATCGTATCAGCGGGCAACAATGCTAACGAATACCTGGCCCGGCACATGGCTGATTTGGGCTACACCCGCCCCGCGATGGCTGCCAGCGGCGGCGAGGCGCGCCGCCAGATGGACGCCAAGGACTTTGAGGTCATCGTCATCAACACGCCATTGCCGGATGAGTTCGGCCACGAGCTGGGCACCGATGCCGTGACCAAGACCGACGCGGGCGTCCTCCTGCTGACCAAGACCGCCACCGCCGACCAGATCGCCGACAAATTGCAGGGGTTCGGCGTGCTGGTGCTGGGCAAACCGTTCACCGGGGCGCAGTTCCGGCAAGCCGTGCAGCTGGCCGCCAGCAACTACAAGCGCCTGGCTGTGCTGCGGGCCGAAAACGCTAAGCTGCTGGATAAGATCGCGCAGCTGCGCCTGGTGGACCGTGCCAAGTG
Organism: uncultured Oscillospiraceae bacterium; assembly: GCA_900539695.1. Lineage (GTDB taxonomy): Bacteria > Bacillota > Clostridia > Oscillospirales > Ruminococcaceae > Gemmiger. The sequence continues at coordinate 7,687 of UQDG01000033.1, read as the reverse complement.
CTACCTGATTGAGAAAAAGCACTACACCGAGACCGAGGCCCATCGTCTGATCGAAAAAATGGCCATGGATACCCGCCGCCCCCGCGGCGAGATCGCCCAGGAAATTTTGGAAGAGGACGACGAGGAATAATTTCAAATAAAAAGGCTCCCCTGGAGGGGAGCTGTCACCGATAGGTGACTGAGGGGTGGCCCTTGTGCGGAGTAATTGCATCCACACAGCGTTAGCCAAAGTAGCCACCCCTCACCCGCTGGCGCGGGAGCTCCCCTCAAGGGGAGCCTTTATTTGCTGCTATTTTTATTATTCCAGCCTCAGCACCGTCACGCTCACCGGCGGCAGCTCCATGGCATCGCGATAGATCGGGCCAAAGGGGTTCGTACCGGCGTGCACGCCGTCGGCCAGCTTGCGCCAGCTGCCGATGGGCAGGCTGACCCACTGGTGGGTGCGCTCGGGGTTGTAGTAGACGACCACCACATCCTTGGGGTCGGGGCTTTCGGGGATGAACCCGATGAGCCACCCCTGCAGTGCCAGCACAAAGGGCTGCGGCTCGCCGTAGGCCCCGGCAATACGGGCGCAGGTGCGGCGGATGGCCAGCATACCGCGATAAAATGCCGTTAATGCGGCAAATTCCGGGCGGTGCGCCCGCGTCCAGTCCAGCTTGTTGGTCTCCAGCGGGCCTTTGTAGCTGTTGTGGTCGCCGTGCTTGGTGCGGCCCCACTCCTCGCCCGCCTGCATAAAGGGCAGGCCCTGGCAGGTCAGGTAGATGCCCGCCGCCAGACGGTTCTGCGCCAGCAGCTCGGCATCGGGGGCGTCGTAGTCCCCGCGGCGGCCCACCGCCGCCAGCTTGTCCCACAGGGTCAGGTTGTCGTGGGCGGAGATGTACTGCACCACCTGCCCGGCCTGGCGGGGCCAGTAGCCGTGCTGGCCGCCGCGCCACGCGCCGATGCTGTGCAGCACCTCGTAACCGTGCTGGAGTGCGCCGTTCACGTAGCCGGCGTTGCCCGCGTCAAAGACGTTGCCCTTGATGGAATCCCGCGTGTCATCGCAGAAAAAGCCGATGCGGTCGCTCAGCACGTCCAGGGCGCGCTTGTCCGCCGGGCGGGCACCGCCCTCAAAGTTGGTACTGCCGCCCTGCCACGGCTCGCCGTAAAGCAAGATGTCCTGCCCGCCGGGCAAAGCGTCCAGCGCGGCGCGGATGGCGTTCATCGTGTCGGCGTCTTCCAGCGCCATCAGATCAAAGCGGAAGCCGTCGATGTGGTAGGTCTGCGCCCAATAAAGTATCGAATCCACGATGTATTTCCGCACCATGGGCCGCTCGCTGGCCAGGTCGCAGCCGCAGCCGGAACCGTTGGTCATCTGGTCGTTGGGCCAGCGGCGGTTCCAGTAGCCGGGCACGGTGCGCTCCAGGTTGCTGTCGCTGTGGTAGGTGTGGTTGTACACCACGTCCATCACCACGCCCAGCCCGGCGCGGTGCAGCGCGGCCACCATGGCGCGGCACTCCCGCACGCGCACCTCGCCGTGGAACGGGTCGGTGGCAAAGCTGCCCTCGGGCACATTGTAGTTTTGGGGGTCGTAGCCCCAGTTGTAGCCGCCGTCGGGGCGGGATTCGTCCACGGTCTCGTAGTCGAAAATGGGCTGCAGCTGCACGTGGCTGACGCCCAGATCTTTCAGGTAGTTCAGGCAGGTGGGGTGCACGCCGTCGCCGTCCAGCGTGGTGTCCCCGGGTACGAAGCCCATGAATTTGCCGCGGTATTCGGCAGGCACACCGCTGTGTTCGTCGGCGGAAAAGTCCGCCACGTGTACCTCCCACACGCTGCGGGCGTGGGGCGGGATGACCGGGCGCTTGTCCTCGGCCCAGCCCTCGGGGGCCGCGGCGTCCAGGTCCAGCACCATGGCGCGCTGCCCGTTGGCCCCGGCCGTGCGGGCATAGGGGTCAACGGCATCGGCGGTGCGGCCGTCGTGGAATTGCAGGTGGTAGAGGTAGTAGGTGTTTTTCCAGTCGCCGGAAAGCGTCAGGCTCCACACGCCGTCCCGCTCCCATTGCAAATGATGTGCACCCAGGTGGTGGGCGTTTGGCTCGGCGTCGGTGCCGGTGGCAAACAGCTCCACCGTGACGGCCGCCGCCGTGGGGGCCCACAGCTTAAAGGTGGTAGCCGCAGGCGTGTAGTTGGCACCCAGGTCGGTGCCGTTATAGTAAGGCAGTTCGCAGGCTTGCTGCCAATTCATGTGCAATCGCTCCTTAAGATTGTGCAAGATATTTTCATTATACCTGATTCCCCGCCCGTGCGCAACCGTTTCCGAGCGAAAGCGCTTACTTTTTGCCGTGTTTTGGGTGGCCTGGCGGTGGAAAGCGGAAAGCACTTTTGCAGTTACAAGGTATTACCCTATACCTTGTAACTGCAAAAGTGCCTTCCGGCCTGCCCTTATATGTATCATTTCGTATTGCTGGATAGAGTAAGAAATGAGACATGAGAATTATACGTATCTATGTATTTATTATGTCTCAACTAAAATAAAGTGAGACATATTGCCAATAGAGAAACGACCGTATCTGCTATTTTTTACATAGCTGCAGGGGCGCACAAAGCGCCCGCCAAGTGTGCGGCCACGCAAACGCCCCTGCAAAATAAGTCTCATCTTATAAGCCATGAGACTTATTTATTTGTAATAAACATCATACCAACGTATTATATCAATATATCTCATGTCTCAGCTTTCCCCTGCACCGGGGTTTGAGACATTTGAGACGCATCGGACAGGCTCCAATATTTTTCCCTGCCGCTGCGTTCTTCCTGTATCGGCAGGCCCTTGCGCGCACGGTAGACCGTTGCGCGGCTGATACCCTGTTTCTCACAGGCCGCCAGCACATCGCTGCTTTGCATCGTTTTGTTCTCCATCAGCATCCGGCGCATCACCGCCTGGGCCCGCTCACTGGGGCTGGCGGCGTGGCGGCGCTTTTCGTTGCTGTAGGTCAAAATCTGCGCGGCGGTCAGCTCACATTCCTCGTCGCTCCAATGCACCGCGCCGTCCTCACCGATGGTAAAGGCCAGGCTGGCCCCCGGCATCCCCAGCGAGTTCTTCTCCTGGGCCACCACACAGACGTCCGGCCGGGCGGGGTCGCGCCCCAAAAAGCAGACGCTGCGGGCCGCGTTGACGAAATCGCTGGAACCGTTGATCAGCTCGCAGGGCCGTCCGTTAAAGCCCATCGGGGCTTTTTTGGTGTGGCAAATCAGCACCACGGCGGCGTTGGTGGCGTGCAGCAGCTTGTTCAGGTTGTCCATCATGAAGCGCACATCGTCGGTACGGTTCATGTCCAGCTTTTTGCCCACGTAGCTTTGCACAGGGTCAAATACGATGAGGTCCGGCTTGCCACCGAAAATTTTGTGCATCTCAAACAGCCGCGGGTCGGTCAGGGTCAGCTGGCGGGCATCGGACCGCATGACCATGACCCTGTCCAGCCGGGCGTCCATGGCTTCCAGGCGGGGGCGCAGCACGATGCTTTCGTCGTTTTCGGTAGTGAAATAGTAGACGTTGCCGGGCTTGCCGCCGGGCATCAGGTCGCCGTTGGACACGTGACTGGCCAGCCAGAGTGCCAGCGTGGTTTTGCCCTGGCCCGCGTGCCCGGCCAGAATGGTGATCATGCCGCGGGGCAGGTAGGGTTCCGCAAGATACTCGGCCTCGCGGGGCTGCACGCTGGCGATGGTTTGCAGCGGGCTGCCCTGCAGCGCCACCCAGCGTGCCTTGCTGCGCACCGAGTCGCGGTTGAGCATCCACTCGACGTCCAGCTCGCGGTTTCGCAGCATGTGCCAGTCCTCCATCTGCGCCGGCGTCGCGCCGCGCTGGCGGGCCGTGACTTCCAGGCGCTCCAGGCGTTTCACGCGGATGTCGGCGTCCTGGCCCTCGGCGCAATAGGCATACCCCAGCGGCGACAACAGCGTCTCCACCTTCTCCCCCTCCAGAAACACCGCAAAATCCCCCTCGGGAATCATTGCCGGGACAGTTTGGTTTTCTTCCATGTGATTTCTCCTTTCACTGCAGCTTTGGTGTGCACAACTTATAGTGGTATTATAGCGCAGCACAACCGAAAAATCAAGGTGTATTCACAACTTTATATAGTTGTTTGGCAGTTGTTAAGATAAAAAAGGAGAGGGGCGAACGGTGGCAACCGCCGGGCGGCGCACGATTCATATTATCTCCCGCGGTACTCCCGGGGTGTCAACCCAAACTTCCTCTTAAACATTCTATTAAAATAGGAAAGGTTTTCAAACCCGCAGCTTTCCGCAATCGCCAACACGGTATCATCCCCCGCGCGTAAGGCCGCCGCCGCCGCATTGAGCCGGTGCTCATTCAAAAACGCGGTAAAGCTCTGGGCCGTCATGGCCTTGAACCACCGCATAAAGTGGCTGGCACTGCACCCGCAGGCGGCGGCCGCGCGGTCGATGGAAATATCTTCCATGTAGTGCTCCTCCACCAGCTGCAAAGCCGTCTTTAACCGCCGGGTGTCGGCGTTGTCGACGGGGGGCAGGTCGCCTTCGCGGCCCACCAAAGCCGCCAAAAACAACAGCAGTTCGCCCTTTATGCACAGCTCATAGCCAATGTCCTTTATCTTATTAAATTCCTCGGCTGCGCGCAGACAGTTTGCCGCCCAGTCATAACTCCAATCATCGGGCGTTAAACGCATGGGCAGGGCCAGGCGGCCGCTTTGCAGGGGCAGCAGGTATTTTTCCGCCGCCACGTCGCCGCTGCCGCCCAGCAGCTCCAAATCGAAAATGATATTTTCGTACTCCATCCGCTCATTGTCCAGCTGGCGCAGGGCGTGCAGTACGCCGGGGGCAAACACATAGATGTCCCCCGCCGCGGCGGTGTAGCTGGTCAGCCCCGCCTGCACGATGCCGCGTCCTTTTTTTACGAACACCAGCTCCATGCTGTCCTGCCAGTGCAGGGCCACCTGGGTAAAATCCTGCGGGATGGCGCAGGGATAGATGTTGAACGGGAACCACGCTGCGCCGTGCTTTTTGGTCTCCCGCAAAGTTGGTTGATTTTCCATATTTTCGCCCTCCATGATAGGATTGTACCATAAGTTGCAGGGATAACGCAAGAATCCGGCCCTAAAAATGTGGTATACCTTAAGCATAGCAAACAAACAGAAAGCCAAACGCAAACCACATGGAGGGATACGTTATGAATATGACCGCTGCCATCGAAGCCCTGACCGGCAAAGCCCTGGCCGAAAGCACCGACCAGGAGATCTACCTCGCCCTGCTGGACATCGTCCGCGAGCAGAGCGCCGAGAGGGTCCGGCCCGTCACCGGCCGCAAGCTCTACTACATCAGCGCCGAGTTCCTGATCGGCAAGCTGCTGTCCAACAACCTGATCAACTTAGGGCTGTACGATGACGTCCGCGACGCTTTGGCCGCTGCGGGCAAGAGCCTGTCCGACATTGAGGAAGTTGAGCCGGAGCCGAGCCTTGGCAACGGCGGTCTGGGCCGCCTGGCCGCCTGCTTCCTGGATTCGCTGGCCACCCTCAACCTGCCCGGCGACGGCGTGGGCCTGCGTTACCACTTCGGCCTGTTCCACCAGTCCTTCGCGAATGGCGTGCAGAACGAGCTGCCCGACCCCTGGCTGACCAACCACAGCTGGGCCGAAAAGACCGACATTACCTACCCGGTCGAGCTGGCCGGCAAGGAGTACACCGCCCGCCTGTACAAGCTGGCCGTCACCGGCTACCAGGGCCGCACCAACACCCTGAACCTGTTCGACCTGGACACCATCGATGAGACGATTGTCCATGACGGCATCCAGTTTGACAAGACCGACATCGACAAGAACCTGACGCTGTTCCTGTACCCCGATGACAGCGACGAGGCCGGCCGCCGCCTGCGCGTTTACCAGCAATACCTGATGGTCAGTGCCGGTGCCCAGCTCATCCTGGCCGAGTGCGCCGCCCGCGGCTGCAACTACCACGACCTGGCCGACTACGCCGCCATCCAGATCAACGACACCCATCCCAGCATGGTCATCCCCGAGCTGATCCGCCTGCTGGGCGAGAAGGGCATTGAATTTGACGAAGCTGTGGAAATTGTCACCAAGACCTGCGCCTACACCAACCACACCATCCTGGCCGAAGCCCTGGAGAAGTGGCCCCGCGCCTACCTGGATGCCGTGGTCCCGCAGCTGATGCCCATTATTGAGAAGCTGGACGAGCTGGCCCGCACCCGCACCGAGGACGAGAGCCTGGCCATCATCGACAAGGACGACCGCGTCCACATGGCCCACATGGACATCCACTTCACCCACTCCACCAACGGCGTGGCCTACCTGCACACCGAGATCCTGAAGAACTCCGAGCTGCACGGTTTCTACGAGCTGTACCCCGAGAAATTCAACAATAAGACAAACGGCATCACCTTCCGCCGCTGGCTGCTGGAGTGCGACCCCGCCCTGACCAGCCTGATCGAGGAGCTCATCGGCTCCGGCTTCCGCAAGGATGCCACTGAGCTGGAAAAGCTGCTGGCCTACAAGGACGACGTGGACATGCTGCAGCGCTTCTCCAAGGTGAAGGCTGACAACAAGAAGGCGCTGGCCGACTGGCTGCAGCGCACCCAGGGCGTGACCGTCAACACCGACGCCATGTTCGACATCCAGTCCAAGCGCCTGCATGAGTACAAGCGCCAGCAGCTCAACCTGCTCTACCTCATCCACCAGTATTACGAGATCAAGGCCGGCCACACCCCGGCTACCCCGCTGGTCAGCATCTTCGGCGCCAAGGCCGCCCCGGCGTACATCATCGCCAAGGACATCATCCACGCCCTGCTGACCCTGTCCAAGGTCATCGCCGCTGACCCCGAGGTCAGCCCCTGGCTGCAGGTGGTGTTTGTGGAGAACTACAACGTCACCGCCGCCGAGAAGCTCATCCCCGCCTGCGACCTGTCCGAGCAGATCTCCCTGGCCTCCAAGGAGGCTTCCGGCACCGGCAACATGAAGTTCATGCTGAACGGCGCCCTGACCCTGGGCACCATGGACGGCGCCAACGTCGAGATCAGCCAGCAGGTGGGCAACGACAATATCTACATCTTCGGCCAGACCTCCGACCAGGTCATCCACCGTTACGAGGCCGCCGATTACTGCGCCGCCCAGTGGTACGAGGGCGACCCCAACATCCGCCGCGCCATCGACTTCCTGACCGGCCCCGAAATGCTGGCCGCCGGCAATGCCGAGAACCTGCAGCGCCTGCACGACGAGCTGATCCACAAGGATTGGTTCCAGACCCTGCCGGACTTCAACGCCTACGTGGTGCGCAAGGGCCAGGCCCTGGCCGACTACGCCTACGACCCGCTGGGCTGGCGCCGCAAGTGCCTGATCAACATCGCCAAGGCGGGCATGTTCAGCAGCGACCGTACCATTGCCGAGTACGATGCCGACATCTGGCACCTGGGCAAGTAACTTAACCAATCTCCTCCTACTTTTTTCCTTATTCGGGGCACCCTGCCGGGAACGGCGGGGTGTTTCTTTTTTTGCTTTTTATTTTATGTTGCGGCTTGGTCAGGGCCACCACCCTGCGGTGGCCCTTCTTTATAACAGCATCCTGCTTTTTATGTGTTCCTTTTGGAGACCCAAAAGGAACCGAAAAAGTCCCCGCTACTTCCGATAGCGCGGGAGGCCCGGCCTAGGGGCTACTCGCCCCTAGGA
>UQDG01000032.1 GCA_900539695.1 uncultured Oscillospiraceae bacterium | reverse complement strand
CCAAGGAGCGCGTGGAGCCTGAGCAGCGCAACAAGAAGATCCTGGACGGCGTGCGCGCCATCGCCTTCCGCGACCTGAACGACATCCTGAAAGACCTGCCCCGCGACCTGGTCAAGGGTGCCCTCTCCGGCGAGCACTTTGCCGAGTATTTCTTCCCCGCCTGCAAGGATGAAAAACTGGCCGCCACCGTGAAGGAACTGCTGGCATAAAGTTTTCGGGCGGATGGCGGATACAGAATCCGCCCCTGCGGCCGTAAACGCCACGCTCTGTAGGGGCGACCAATGGTCGCCTGCAGACTGTGCAGCAACGCAAACCCCACGGGCGAGCACTGCTCGCCCTTACATCCTCTGCAACAATTCCCCATGTGCCTGCAATTTCTGCGGGCACATATTTTTTTGCAAAATAGCGAAATTTACCGTTGACTAACAGGGGTTAAAATGGTATCCTAATTACAGGTGTGAAGTGTCGCACTTCGCCAAAAAATCATACACAAGTGAGGTGGTTGTCTCAATGGATACCCCCAGTCCCAGTCCTGTGAACCGATGTATTTCCAATAAGGCAGCCATCATATTTTTCACTTTGGGTAAGTCTGACCGCGTGCGGGTGTAGCATGGGGTCTGGCTTTGCGTTGCTATGCTTTGCCCATAAAGCTAAAATGTGTACGGCTGCCGCCTGAAAAGGAGGCAGCTTTTTATGTCTGATACCACGATCGCAACCCTGCGCGCCATGCTGGCCAACCTGGATGATGCCAAAAAGTACCAGAGCCTGCGGGACGTTATGTCCACCCTGCCCGCCCCTGACCTGGCCGCCGTGTTCGAGGACCTGCCGCCGGAGAAGATGCCGGTGCTGTTCCGCCTGTGTCCCAAGGACCTGGCAGCTGAAATTTTTGCCGAGCTGACGCCCGAAAGCCAGCAGAACCTCATCGACGGTCTGACCGATAAAGAGTTGAAGGCCGTTGTGGATGACCTGTTCGTTGACGATGCGACGGATCTTGTCGAGGAGATGCCTGCCAACGTGGTCAAGCGTATCCTGGCCCAGGCCGACCCTGCGACCCGCCGCATGATCAACGAATTGCTCAAGTACCCCGAGGATTCCGCCGGCGGCGTGATGACCACCGAGCTGATGGAGCTGCGCCCGGACATGACCGTGTCCGAAGCCATGGAATCTATCCGCAAAAACGGCGTGGACAAGGAGACCATCAACAACTGCTACGTCACCGACCGTGACCGTACCCTCATCGGCGTTGTCTCGCTGCGGGCACTGATCCTGGCCAAAGACCCCGCCAACGAGAAGATTCGCGACATGATGGACGCCAACGTGGTCAGCGTCAGCACCACCACCGACCAGGAGGATGTCTCCCAGCTGTTCGAGAAGTACGGCTACCTGGCCATCCCCGTTGTGGATAACGAGAAGCGCCTGGTCGGTATCGTCACCATCGATGACGCTATCTCCATCATGCAGGACGAGGCCAGCGAAGATATCGCCAAGATGAACGCTATCGGCCCGTCCGACAAGCCTTACTTTAAACAATCCATGTGGGATCTGTACAAGAGCCGTGCCCCGTGGCTGCTCTTCCTGATGATCTCCTCCACCTTCTCCAGCCTGGTCATCCGCGGGTACGAGGACGCCCTCGCCGCCGTGACCGTGCTGACCGCCTACATCCCCATGCTGACCGATGCCGGCGGTAATGCGGGCAGCCAGAGCACCTCCACCATCATCCGTGGTATGGCCGTCGGCGACATCGAACCCCACGACCTGCCCAAGATTTTGTGGCGAGAGTTCCGCATCGCCATTCTCTGCGGCGGCACACTGGCCCTGTGCAACTTTGCCAAGCTGATCGTGTTCGACCGCATCGCCGCCCCGGTGGCCGCTGTCGTCTGCCTGACGCTGATCTGCACCGTCATCCTGTCCCAGTTCATCGGCGGCCTGCTGCCCGTCATCGCCGAGAAGTTGAAGGTCGACCCTGCCGTTATGGCGTCGCCGCTTATCACCACCATCGTGGATACCACCACGCTGCTGGTCTACTTCAACATCGCCCGCACCCTGCTGAAAATTTAAAAGTAAAGATTGAACATCGTGTTCAATTATGTGCTTGTACCACGCCCCCGGGTGTGGTACAATTTTTTATAAGGCAATACCGCATAATTCTAAGTGCCGATACGGCGAGCGAGGTGCGGCAGCTGCTAAGCCAAAAGCGCAGATAATACTTTGTGTATTATCGAGCATTTTGGCAACGCAGATGCCGTGCCGCAGCCGCCGGAGCGGTGCTTAAGCCGTTAGGCGGGAATTGTGCGGTGTTGCCATAAGAACAACTTTCTTCGGCCCCCTCTGGCACTTCATGCCACCTTCCCCGTATCGGGAGAGTCTGTCTCGCAGAGGGAGGCTTTTCGACATTCCTCTGCGTCTATCAAAATTGAGGTTTTCCCTATGAATATGCAGGATTTTTACACCGGGCACGCCTTTGATGCTTACGAGTTCTTTGGCGCCCACACCTACTTTGGGGGCACCCATTTTGCGGTCTGGGCACCGTCCGCCCAACACATTGCGGTGGAGACCGAGGTCGGCACCTATGACATGCACCGCACCCAGTCCGCCGTTTGGGAGTGCGATGTCCCCGGTGCCAATGCGGGCATGGTCTACCAGTATTGGGTGCGCGGTGCCAACGGTCAGACCGTGGCCCACTGCGACCCTTACGGCACCGCCATGACCCTGCGCCCCGACGGCCGCAGCATCATTGCCGACCGCCCCACCGGCTTCACCGATGACAAGTGGATGGCCGGCCGCACGAAATGCTTCGATAAGCCGCTGAATATCTACGAAGTCCACGCCGGCAGCTGGCGGCAGAAAGAGGACGGCAGCTGGTACACCTACGCCGAGCTGGCCGAGTTGCTGCCTGCCTACTGCAAGGAGAACGGCTTTACCCACATCGAGCTGATGCCTCTGGCCGAGCATCCCTTTGACGGCAGCTGGGGCTACCAGATCACCGGCTTTTACGCCCCCACCAGCCGCTACGGCACCCCGCAGCAGCTGGCCGAGTTCGTCAACGCCTGCCATAAAGAGGGCATCGGCGTCATTTTGGACTTTGTGCCGGTACACTTTGCGATCGACAGCTACGGCTTGAAAGAATTTGACGGCACCCCGCTGTACGAGTACCCCGCCGCAGCCGTGGGCCAAAGCGAGTGGGGCAGCTGCAACTTCATGCACTCCCGCGGCGAGATCCGCTGCTTTATCCAGTCCTGCGCCGACTACTGGCTGCAGGTGTTCCACGCTGACGGCCTGCGCATGGACGCAGTCTCCCGCCTGATCTACTGGCAGGGTGACCCCAACCGCGGCGTCAACGGTTCGACGCTGGAATTTTTGAAGGGCATGAACCAGGGCCTGCAGCAACGCCACCCCACCGCCCTGCTGATTGCCGAAGACTCCACCAACTATCCCAAAGTCACCGCTCCCGTGGAGTACGGCGGCCTGGGCTTTGACTACAAGTGGGACCTGGGCTGGATGAACGACACCCTGGACTACTTTAAAAAGACTTCCGAGGAGCGCAAAGAGAATCTGGGCAAGCTGACCTTCTCGATGATGTACGCCTGGAACGAGCATTACATTTTGCCCTTCAGCCACGACGAGAACGTCCACGGCAAGGCCACCATCGTACAGAAAATGTACGGCGACTACGCGGGCAAGTTCCCCCAGGCGCGGGCGCTGTACCTGTACATGGCCATCCACCCCGGCAAAAAGCTGGACTTTATGGGCAATGAATTCGCCCAGCTGCGGGAGTTTGACGAGAGCCGCGAGCAGGATTGGATGGTGCTGGATTACCCCAACCATAACGATTTCCGCCGCTTCCGCCAGGCGTTGAACAGGGCCTACTGCGCAGAGGATGCCTTCTGGCGGCGGGAGTACGACCCCGCCGCCTTCCAATGGCTGGATTGCTCCCACCCCGAGCTGGATGCCTGCGCCATTCTCCGGCAGGGGAGCGAGGCGGCTGTGCTGGCGGCATTCAACTTCGGCGATACGGAGCTGGAGGATTACACTCTCACGCTGCCTGTTGCCGGCAAGCTGACCCTGCTGCTGGACACCGATTGGGAGACCTTCGGCGGCAGCACCGCCGCCCCCAAGCGCAGCTGTGCCCGCAAGACCGACGGCGAGCTGAAGCTGACTCTGCCGCCCTTCAGTGGCAGGTTGTATCGTCTGGAGCAGGCCTGATTATACTAATCGTTCGCAAATACAATTTGGATAAATACGTATTGTATAACATTTCTATTTGTACAAAGCAAAAGACCACCGCAGACGCGGTGGTCTTTTGCTGTATTGCGTTACGTTTTACATAGGTGCGATGTCGAACCGATAGATCGTGGTGGAGCTGTACGGGGCATCCGGCAGCAGGGTCGTATCGGGGAAATCGGGATGGTTCGGGGCGTCGGGGAAATCTTCGGTCTCGAAGCAGACGGCATCGCGGGCTTCGTAGCGGGCATCATCCTTGCAGGCTGTCTGGGGTGCAAGATAGTTGGCGGTGTACAAGTGCATGCCGGGCAGGGTGGTCAGCACCTCCATGCGAATGCCGGTCTCGGGGCCGGTAGCCCAGGCGGCGTGGCGCAGGCCGCTGTCCCGGATGATGTAGCACTGGTCGTAGCCTTTGGCCTGCACCAGAGCAGGGTAGTCGGCGTTGATGTCCCGGCCGGGGGTCTTTTCCTCGGTAAAGTCCATCGGGGTGCCCTTAACCGGCAGTTTGCGGCCGGTGGGCACGCTGTTCTCGTCAGCTTCCAGATAGGCGTCGGCGTCCACGCTGATGCGGTGGCCCAGAGCCGAGCCGCTGCCGTGGCCGTTGAGGTTAAAGTAGCTGTGGTTGGTCATGTTGCAGACGGTGGGGGCATCAGTGGTGGCGCTGTAACGGATCATCAGGCCCTCTTTCACCAGGCTGTATTGGATCTCCAAATCAAAGTTGCCGGGGAATCCGTCGGTGCCGGCAGGACTGTGGGCAGTCATCGTCACGCTGTCGGTCTCACCGCGGGTGACCTCGGCAGTGAACAGGGCGTGGTTGAAGCCGTGCAGACCACTGTGCAGGCAGTTGCCCGCGCTGTTGGGCGTTACATGGACGATCTCCTCATACAGGGGAAACTGCGCGCCGCCAATGCGGTTGGCAAAGCGCCCCACGGCAGCGCCCATGCTGTCGGTGTTCAGTTCGTAATCCCGGGCGGTGGGGTAGCCCAGCACCACGTCGGTGGGGCTGCCCTTGCGGTCCGGCACAATGATGCGGTGGATGATGGCCGCATAGGTCAACAGCTGCACCTCGATCTTATCGTTTTTCAGGGTGACCAGCTGCACCGGCTGGCCGGTAGTCAGTTTGCCGAAATCAGTGATAGAAACAGACATGGAAAACTCCTTTCCTTGGGTGTTGTCCTTATTTGTTCTCGTCCTCTTGGCTCTTCTGCTCCAGATCGTGCTTGACGCTGGCGGCCACGCTGCCGGTGCCGTAGTTCAGCATACGGTTCACGCGGCTGACGGTGGCGCTGGACGCGCCGGTTTCGCGGCGGATCTCGCTGTAGACCTTGCCCTGCAGCAGGCAGCCTGCCACGGCGTAGCGCTGCTCCATAGTGCGCAGCTCGGTCACAGCGCACAGGTCGTCAAAAAAGCGGATGCACTCGTCCAGGTTTTCCAGCCGGAGGATGGCTTCATACAAATCGGTGCAGCGTTCGTTTTGTTGGTTCATGTCAGGGCGCATAGGCGCCTCCTTTATTTGTTCATTTTGTTTTGCACAGATGTGCATCATTATTTATATTTTAGCAAATCTGCCCAAATAAGTCAACACTTTAGCGCATTAAATTATCTTTTAAATTATCTTTGCCCTTGCACCCAAAGCAAAAGGGCGGTATTATAATAAGTAAGTTCAACTCTTACAGGGGCCGATGGCAAATATCGGCTCGCGGGAGCACACTGTACGCCCCTGCAGCCTTGCTATTAATCAATCGTTTTTATAAGGAGACTTTTATGCCTTTTGCCTTACTGCTTTTTTACCGTGTGCTGGGTATCCTGCTGTGGGTGCTGGTGCTTTTGATGCTTTGGGAGAAATACCGCATCGTGCGCGGCGGCACGTTGCTGCCCGCCCAGATTTTGGATTGCTGCAAGTCCAGCCAGAGCGATACCCCCGCACAGCCGTCCCGCCGCGACGCCCTCATCAATCCCCGCGTGGGTGCGGGCGGATACTGCTACCGGGTAGTATTTACCGCAAACGGCCAGCGGATGGAGCGCCACACCAACGACTCCTTCTGGTTCCACCACGACGGCCAGCAGGGCAAGACCGTACTGGTGTGGTACAATCCGGCTTCCCCGGTGGTGGAGCGCAAAAGCTGGGAGACCGAGGTTTTGGCCGCCGCCATGGGTGTGCTGGCCACGGCACTGCTGCTGATTCGTTGAGATAATCGACAGAAAATGTTAATTTTGTCTTAAAAACAGTCGAAATTTGAACACTTGTACTTGGTAATGGCTGAGTGTTGTGGTATAATACCCATCGTTCCGCCTAAAAAAGGAACACAACATGGAAATCTTACTTTATTTTGTTCTGGTGCTGGCGCTGGTAGGTGATGTGCTGCTGGCCATCTTACTGGTGCGCAGCAGCCGCCCGCAGAAGCCCCAGGGGCCTACCGCCGATGACGTTGTCAACGCGATGACCCCGGTATTGCAGGGCGAGACCGACCTGCTGGCTGAACAGCTTCGGGCGATGCAGGGCGAGAGTGCCCGCACCACCACCGCCACGCTGCGGGACTTTTCCGCCGTGTTGGCCGAGAACCAGCGCCAGAACGCCGCCGCCAGCACCGCCCGGTTGGAGTCCATCGACCGCGCCGGGGCCGCCCGCCAGAAGGCCGCCAACGATGCGCTGATTGCCCAGCTTACGATGATGGAGACCCGCCTGAAGAACCTTGAGGACTCCAACGCTGCCCGCTTGGACGGCGTGCGCGGGGCGCTGGTGCAAGGGCTGAACACCATCCGGGCCGACAACAACCAAAAGCTGGACGAGATCCGCGGCACGGTCGAGGAAAAATTGCAGGACACCCTGCAAAAGCGCATCAACGAGTCTTTCCGCGCCGTCAGCACCCAGCTGGAGCAGGTCTACAAGGGCCTGGGCGAGATGCAGAACCTCGCCGCCGATGTGGGCAGCCTGAAGCAGGTGCTTTCCGGCGTAAAGACCCGCGGCATTTTGGGCGAGGTACAGCTGGGCGCGATCCTGGAACAGATTTTGGCCCCCGGTCAGTATGCCGAGAACGTGGCCACTGTGCCCGGCAGCGCCAACCGCGTAGAGTTTGCCATCAAGATGCCGGGGCAGAACGGCAACATCTGGCTGCCCATCGACGCCAAGTTCCCCGGTGACACCTACGCCCACCTGCAGGCGGCTTTGGAACGCGGCGACGCTGCCGCGGCGGCCGCCATGCGCAAGGCACTGCAGTCGGTGCTGCGGCAGGAAGCCAAGGACATTCACGATAAGTACATCGAGGTGCCCTACACCACCAGCTTCGGCATCCTGTTTCTGCCCTTTGAGGGGCTGTATGCCGAGGTGGTTTCCAGCGGAATCACGGAAGTTTTGCAGCGGGATTATCAAATCACGGTAGCAGGCCCGTCCACCATGGCGGCACTGCTGAACGCTTTGCAGATGGGCTTCCGCACGCTGGCGATCCAAAAGCGTTCCGGCGAGGTCTGGACGATTTTGGGCGCTGTCAAGACAGAATTTGAGAAGTTCGGCGTCGGCTTACAGCAGATGCAGCGCCACCTGAACCAGACCGGCTCCGACCTGGAGGAGCTGATCGGCCCGCGCAGCCGCGCCATCACCCGCAAGCTGGAATCGGTGCAGCAGTTAGACCCCGATGCCGCCGCCGATCTGCTGGGCATTGAAGAAAAGAGTTTTTCCGTATAGGGAAGTATGAGAAAGGAATCCGACTATGATTCGTATCGTCACTGACTCGGCGGCCGATTTGACCGCCCGCGACCTGGAGACCCCCGGCGTGACCGTTGTGCCCATGGGCATCACCTTTGCCGATGGCACCGCCACCGTGGATGACGGCAGCATGACCAAGGACGAGTTCTTCACCCGCCTGGCCGAGGACAGCAAGCTGCCCCGCACCAGCCAGCCCAGCCCGGCTTCGTTTATCGAGCTGTTTGAGGATGCTGCCGATGCAGGGGATGAGGTCATTGTCATCACTGTCGCGCAAAAGCTTTCCGGCACCTACCAGTGCGCCAGCCTGGCCGCCGCCGAGACCGACGCCAAAGTCTACATCATCGACTCCGAGACCGCTACCCAGGGCGAGGCCATCATCGCGCGGGAGGCCATCCGCCTGCGGGAGCAGGGGCTTTCCGCCTCCCGCATTGCGGCCGAGCTGGAGACCTTTAAAAAGCGGGTGCGGGTCGTTGCCATCGTGGACAGCCTGAAGCACCTGCAAAAGGGCGGCCGCCTGCCTGCCGCCGTGGCTATCGTGGGCGGTGCACTGGGCATCAAACCGGTGCTGATGCTGTCCGAAGGTGCGATCCATCTGGTAGACAAAGGCCGCGGCCGTCCCGGTGCGCTGGTAGCCCTGTACCGCCAGTTGGACAAGCAGGGCGGCGTGGACCCGGCCTACGGCTACACGCTGGTGTACAGCGACGATAAGCAGCTTACCGCCCCGGTGCACCACTATCTGCACCAAAACCTGCACCTGACCGGCGGGCGCGTGGGGCAGATCGGCCCCACCATCGGCACCCACATCGGCCCCGGCGCGGTGGGCGTGGCCTTTGTCATCCCGGAATAACCGCTTTACACCAATAAAAACAGCAAGTCCCCGGCAGAGAGGCCGCAGCCTCTTGCCGGGGGCTTTTTGCGTGGGTTACAGCGGGCCTTCGCCCAGGCTGGGGTCGGTGGGCAGCAGCGACGGGTCAAACGGCATATCCGTATCGCTGTTGATACGGCGCTTCGGGTCCTGCTCGTAGGCAGTTTCGGGCACCTCGCTCAGGTCAGTCCAAAGTTCCTCGGTTTCTTCCTCGGCTCCATGGGGGCCAAACGGTTCGTGCAGCATAAAACAGACCTCCTTTTTGTATAGCGCCGGGCAGTGCCGCCCAGACTATAAGGGAAGTTTCTCACAGTGAGGTGGGTTTTATGCGTTCACGCGCCGGATTTTTTTGGTGCAGCCTGTGGCTGACCCTGCTGCTTTTGCTGCCGCTGATCCTTGTGGTGGGCTTTTTGGCCCGGCAGCGGCAGACCCAGCAAGAATTGCGGCAGGCCGCCGCCAACCAAAGCCAGCTGCAAATCGAGCCGGGTGCCCAAAGCGTGTGGCGGATGCTGCTGGTGGTGCAGAAAGAGGAGCCAGCCTTTGTGCTGGTGCGGGCGGACGGCCCGGCCCACAGCGTGACCTTCTGTGCCCTGCCGGGGCAGCTGCTGGTCAACGCACCGGCTGGCACTACCACACTGGCGGAATGTACGCTTTCGGCTGGGGCGGGGCGGGCCGCTCAACTGCTGAGGGCCGCGCTTTCCACCGGCGAGACCGCCCTACCGCCGCTGTACTACCTGGCGGCCACGCCCTCCTGCTGGGTGGATTGCGTGGGCAGCGGCACGGCGGTGCGGTTTGATACGTCCTCGCTGCTGCAGCCCGCCGCACGGCTGGCGCTGGGCTACGGCAAGGAGGCGGTGCAGGCTGTCAGTGCCACCGACGCGGTGGAGTTGATTGCCGACCTGCAAAGCCAGATGAGCGAGACGACCGCCGCCAACGCCCGCGCCGCCGTCTGGGCCGCTTTTGTGCGGCAGAACCCCGACCGGCTGACCGCCGTGCCCGATGCCTGGCGCAAATACAGTGCCCGGACGCTGACCGATTTTACCGCCACGGATTTGCTCAGGGCAGGGGAGACGCTGGCCTACCTGCAAAAGCAGGCCGCACTGACGGTGGATTATGTTACCGCCGCCGTGGTTGATGCACCGGGCGGGGAAGCGTTGACAGAGGATGGGCTGCAGGTGGTGGAGAGTTTGCTGCAATAAAAATAGCTCCTGCCCGGAGTGGGGTAGGAGCTATTTCTATGCTGTACGGGCCGTTACAGATACTTCACACCCAAAATGGCCACGCCCAAAATCACCAGCACTACGCCGGTGGCGCGGTTGAGGGTGGTTGGTTCGGCCTTATTGGCAAACTTGGCCGCGATGCGCGCCCACAACAGGGTGCTGAGCACACAGCATACCAGGCAGAACAGGTCCGGCGCACCACCAATGGCAAAGTGGCTGACCGCACCCGTCAGGGCCGTAAAGGTCATGATAAACACGCTGGTGCCCACGGCGGTCTTCAGCTCGTACCCCAGCACCGAGGTGAGCAGGAGCAGCATCATCATGCCGCCGCCTGCGCCGATAAAGCCGCAGATAAAGCCCACGCCCATGCCGCAGACCAACGACTGCACCAGCCGCTTCTGGGCACTGACGCCCTGCATGGCCTCCTTGGTGGTCATGACAGGCCGCACGATGAACTTGACGCCCAGCAGCATCGTCATAAACACCGAGAAGCTGCCCATGGTCGCGCCGGGCACCTTGCTGGCTACAAAGCTGCCCACCATCGTAAACACCAGCACGGCGGCCATCATCACAGCGCCGTTTTTCACATCCAGGTTGCCGTTTTTCTTGTAGGTATAGGCCGAGACGGCGCTTGCCAGCACGTCGCTTGCCAGGGCGATGCCCACGGCCATGTAGGGGTCCATCCCCAAAAAGGTGATGAGTATCGGGCTGATGACGGCGGCGGCGCTCATGCCTGCAAAGCCGGTGCCCAAGCCCGCGCCGATACCGGCGATAAAGCAAACGATAAATGCCACAAGATAGGTCATAGTGTTTCTCCTTTTTCTGCAAGGCGGCGGCAGAGGGTGGCATCCATGCGGGCCATATAGTCCTGCATGGCCTGCGCCTCGGCGGGGGTCAGGTCGGCGGTCACGGCGGCGGTGGCGGCCTGCTGGATGGCGTGAAGCTCCTGTACCAGCGGCGCGGCAGCGTCGGTAAAGCCCAGCATCCGCTGGCGGCGGTTATCGGCGGCCGGGCTTACCGTCAGCAGGCCCATGGTGCGCAGATGCTCCACCGCCTTGGACACATTGGACTTAGCCAGCCCGCGGTAGCGGCAGATGTCGCTGGCAGTGCGGCAATCCGGGTTGTTATGCAGGAACAGCAGGATGTCGATCTCCAGCTGGTTCAGCCCATGGCGGACCGCGGCGGATTCAAACTGGGATGTATAGAACTTTTTATAGTGCTGTACAAAGGCCAGTACCGGGATCAAGTGGCTCACCTCACAGAGTGTTTGTTTTAGAACGGTTATAATTATAACCGTTAAGTTGGAGATTGTCAAGGTGTTATAAGGCAAGGCTTGCGGGTTCGCCCCTACATAACGCCATCCTTACGCAAAAAGGCCCTCGCCCCTGAGATAGGGGAGAGGGCCTTACCTATGGTTTGTTTACTGCTCGCGGAAGCGGGAGAGGAACTCGATGGTGCGGTGGTTCTGGGGATGCTCAAAGATGTCGGCGGGGGTGCCTTCCTCGCAGATGACACCGTCAGCCATGTAGACCACATGGCTGGAAACATCGCGGGCGAAGGCCATCTCGTGGGTGACGACGATCATGGTCAGGCCCTCCTTGGCCAGCTGGCGCATAACGCTCAGCACTTCACCCACCATCTGGGGGTCCAGGGCGGAGGTAGGCTCGTCAAACAGCAGCACTTCTGGCTGCATGGACAGCGCACGGGCGATAGCCACGCGCTGCTTCTGGCCGCCGGAAAGCTGGCGGGGCTTGGCGTTGACGTAGGGGGCCATGCCCACCTTTTCCAGGTTGCTCAGGGCCGTCTTGCGGGCGTTCTCCTTGTCCTGGTGCAGCACATAGCGCAGGCCGGCGGTGCAGTTGTCCAGCACGGTCATGTTGTTGAAGAGGTTGAAGCTCTGGAACACCATGCCCACCTTGGCGCGGTAGGCGCAAGGGTCAGAGCCTTTGGCCGTGATGTCCTGCCCATGGAACAGCACGCTGCCGTGGGTGGGGGTCTCCAGCAGGTTGATGCAGCGCAGCAGCGTGGATTTTCCGCTGCCGGAGGCGCCGATCACGCAGGTAACATCGCCGTGGTTGACGGTAAAGTCAACATCGCGCAGCACCACGTGGGTGCCAAAGCTTTTGGAGAGGTGGCGCACCTCAATGATGGGTTCAGACATGGGATGCCTCTCCTTTCATATCCAGATTCTGGGACTTGTGGTCCGGGTCCGGGGCGTTGTACATGCCGCTGGTGTAGGCCAGGGTATCGGTGGTGTTCAGGTCGTAGTTCTGGGGGCCGTCCAGGGCCTTTTCCCAGGCACGCAGCAGGTAACTGGCCAGCAGCGTCATCGACAGGTAGATGATCATGACGATAACGGCGCTTTCAAAGTAGGTGTACAGCGCGCCGACCACGCTCTTGTGCACAAAGAACAGGTCGGTGATGGAGATGACCGACAGCACCGAGGTATCCTTGATGTTGATGATGAAGTTGTTGCCGATCTGGGGCACGATGTTGCGCAGGGCCTGGGGCAGGATGACATGCAGCATCGTCTGCCAGTGGTTCATGCCGATAGCCATGGCACCCTCGGTCTGGCCTGGGTCGATGGAGACGATGCCGCCGCGGACCGTCTCGGCCATGTAAGCACCGGTGTTGATGGATACGATGAAGAAACCGGCCGTCCACATGCCCATTTTAATGCCGAACACCTGCAGCAGGCCGTAGTAGATGAAAACGGCCTGCACGATCATGGGCGTGCCGCGGAACAGCTCAACATAGCAACGCAGCACTACCCGCAGGATGCGCAGCAGCACCCGCTTCCAGGCGGGGTCGCGCTGTTTATCGATGGGGATCGTCTGCAAAGCGCCCACGGCGAAACCGATCAGGCAGCCAAAGAATGTGCCGACCAGTGCCAGCAGCAGGGTAGTGCCTGCGCCGCGCAGATACGAAAAGCCGTATTTCTGCAACACATTGGCGCAGTTTGTCAAAAAGTCTTGCATGGGGATTCTCCTTTATTCTTCATGCACCGTAGGGGTAGAACCGCCGAAACCCCTGCCGCCGAAAAAAGCGGCAGGGGTATGGATGGCGGGGATTACTCGCTCAGGGGCTGTACGCTGATGGCTTCGTCCATCATGGTGTTGTAGTCGTCAGCGGTCATGGTTGCCAGCACTTCGTTGATGGCATCCTTCAGGGCGGTGTTGCCCTTCTTCATGGAAATACCGATGTTGATGTCCTCATCGCTGACCTGGAAGTCGTTGTCGCCGCCGCCGAAGTCCAGCAGGGTGAAGTCAGGATAAGCAACCAGGGCCGCCTGGCCGGTGGGACGGTCGGTGACGACGATGTCGCAGGCGCCGCTGCTCAGGGCCACCAGCATGGAGGGGGCAGTTTCCTGGGCGGGCAGGATGTTGGCATCGGGAATTTGGGACAAGCAGTTATCATACCAGATGGTGCCCAGCTGGCTGGTAGCGGTGGCACCGGCCAGATCGGCCACGCTGGCGGCGGAAGCATACTGGCTGTCCTTCTTGGTCAGGGTGATGATGGAAGCGTAGTAGTACGGGTCAGAGAAGTCGACCTGGGCAGCGCGCTCAGCGGTGATGGACTGACCGGCGATGACGCAGTCCACATCGCCGCTCATGACGGCGGGGATCAGGCTGTCCCAGTCCAGCTTGACAATCTGGACGTTCTGGCCCAGGGCGTCGGCAATCTTTTTGGCCATCATAACGTCGTAGCCGTAGGCGTAGTCGCTGGAGCCGCGGATGGCAACAGCGCCGTTGGAGTCATCGCTCTGGGTCCAGTTGTAGGGGGCGTAAGCGCACTCCATGGCAACAGTCAGGGTCGTGGGGTCGCCGTCACCATCGGGGGCATCGGCGGCAGCCTCAGCGGCGGCCTCGCCGGAAGCGGTGGAATCAGCGGTGCTCTCGGCCGCGGTAGAGCCGCAGGCGGTAAAGCTGGCGGCCATGGCAGCCACCAGGCCCAGGGCCAAAGTCTTTTTCAGTTTCATGATGTTCTCCTTTATTTTCCTGTATAATTCCCTCTATGGGCAGGTCCGCCTTTCCCGGCAGGGGAGAGGCAGAACCACCTTACGCAAAAAGCCCCGGCTCCTTACGGAAAGCCGGGACTTGAAGCCTTGGCTATAAGCATCCACGGCGCAGCGTGCTGCCGCGCCATTGCGGCCCATACTCATGCATAAATATTACATCACTATGCAGGCTTTGTCAATAGGTATTAAGCTCAGGCAGCAGCTTTTTCGCTGTTTTTCTCGCTCTTGCTGTAGCTCTTGACACTGTGCAGCACAATGTTCAGGCCCAGAACGATCAGCATCACAGCCAGGATCAGCTGCAGGCCGTTGGCGATGAACACAGCACCCCAGGTGGTCTCGCCAGCGGGGATGGTGGTGGAAACAGCGGCAGAGATGGCCTTGACCATGGCGATCAGGCGCTGGACCAGCGCGGTGAAGGTAACGCACAGCATGATGACCAGCGGCGGGAACAGCATCTTGTTGTTGCGGCCGGTGACCTTCAGGAATACGCACAGGGTAGCCAGGACCAGGGCGCTCAGCAGCTGGTTGGCGGAACCGAACAGCGGCCAGATGTTGGCATAGCCGATCTGGGTCAGCAGGAAGCCGAAGGCCAGAGTGATGATGGTGGAGAAGTAAACGTTGCAGAACAGCTTGCGCCAGCCCTCAGCGTGCTCCATATCATCGGTGCTGAACAGCTCCTGGAAGCTCATACGGCCGATACGGGCCACGGCATCCAGGCTGGTCAGGGCCAGGGCGGAAACGCACATCGTCATAAAGACGGTAGCGATGGAAACGGGCACGCCGAACATCTCAAAGAAGCCGGCAACGCCGCGGCTGAAGATCTGGAACGGGGTACCGGCGGCCGGGGTGCCATCGGCAGCGGCAGCAGCACCGGCAACGCACAGGGCCAGGACAGCCAGCAGGCTTTCCAGCACCATGGCGCCGTAACCGACCTTGAGCATGTCTTTCTCGTTCTCAACGGTCTTGGAGGAAGTGCCGGAGGAAACCAGGCTGTGGAAACCGGAAACGGCACCGCAGGCCACGGTAACAAACAGGATGGGGAACATGGTGCCCAGCTTCTCGTTGTTGAAACCGGTGAAGACGGGCAGATTCATGGTGGGATGAGCGACCAGCAGGCCAACAACGGCACCGGCGATCATGCAGATGAACATGAAGGTGGTCATGTGGTCACGGGGCTGTTTCAGCAGCCACATGGGCAGGACCGCAGCAAAGAAGATGTAGACGAAGGTGATGTAGCTCCAGGCAGCCTTGCCCAGAATGATGGGGAAGTTCATGCCGACAACGAAGGACAGCACGATGAAGACGATGCTGATGACGGACTCTTTCCAGCCGGTGAAGTGGAACTTCTTCTGCAGCAGGCCGAAGATGACAGCGAACACCATGAACATGATGGAGACCATGCCGGCAGCGCCGTTGGTGTTGGCGGCATCAGACAGGCTGGTCACACCATCGGTAGTGACGTAAGCGTTGAAGGTACCGGCGACCATGTCAGCAAAAGCAGCGATAACGATGCAGCAGAACAGCCAGCAGAACAGCAGGAACAGCTTACGGCCTGTCTTGCCGATGTACTTCTCGATCAGCAGGCCCATGGACTTACCGTCATTCTTGACGGAAGCATACAGGGCGCCGAAGTCGGTAACAGCGCCGAAGAAGACGCCGCCGATGAGCACCCACAGCAGGACGGGCAGCCAGCCGAAAGCGGCAGCCTGGATAGCACCGGTAACAGGGCCGGCACCTGCGATGGAAGAGAACTGATGGCTGAAAACGGTCCAGCCATCGGTGGGCACGTAGTCCTTGCCATCCTCCAGCCGCACAGCCGGAGTTTTGGCGTTGGGGTCAACCCCCCAGGTTTTAGCGAGCCAGCGGCCGTACCCGGCGTACGCACATACCAGGACGACAGCTGCGATCAAAACAATCACAAGCGTATTCATTTGTATAATCTCCCTCATTTCTTACATATTTTTACAATCGCTTGCTCTATTACTTTAAACCGTTGTTCTTCATTTGTCAACGGATTGTTCATATTTTGTCAACATGTTGGGTATATAGCAAATCCGTCGAAAACTATTAGTAAATTTTCGTCACCTTCGACAATACAAAAATTCATTGACAAAGCGAGGCGGTGGTTATAATATAAAGGAAAGCGTTTGCGCGAAAAGCCGCCGCTCTATATTCTATTATACTATAATATAAAAGGAGACTTCCCCATGAAACAATGGTTGAAAGATGCGGTATTCTACGAGATCTATCCCCAGAGTTTTTACGATACCAACGGGGACGGCATCGGAGATTTTCCCGGCATCATTGCCAAGCTGGATTACATCAAAGACTTAGGCTGCAATGCGCTGTGGATCAACCCCTGCTACGACTCTCCGTTTAAAGACGCCGGCTACGACGTGCGCGACTACAAAAAAATTGCGCCGCGCTATGGCACCAACGCGGACGCCGCCGCGCTGTTCAAGGCCGCCCACGAGAAGGGCATCCACGTGCTGTTCGACCTGGTGCCCGGCCACACCAGCGAGGAACACGCCTGGTTCAAGGCCAGCTGCCGGCCCGAGCACAACGAATACTCCGACCGCTTCATCTGGACCGATTCCTGCTTTGCCTCCGGCGACGGCATGCCCTTCATCGGCGGCGAGACCCCGCGCAACGGTACCTACATTTTGAACTTCTTCAAGTGCCAGCCCGCGCTGAACTACGGCTACGGCAAGATCAACCAACCCTGGCAAAAGCCCACCACCGACCTCGCCTGCCTGGCTACCGTGGAGGCCATGAAGGACGTCATGCGGTTCTGGCTGGACATGGGCTGTGATGGTTTCCGCGTGGATATGGCCTCCAGCCTTGTCAAAAACGACACCAAGCACAAAAAGTACACCTGTGCCATCTGGCGCGACATAGCCGCCATGCTGAGCAAGGAGTACCCCGAAGCCGCCCTGGTGGCTGAGTGGAACGGCCCGCGCATGTCGCTGAAAAACGGCTTCGATATGGACTTTTATCTGGAGTGGCAGGGCAACGGCTACAGCTGGCTGATGCGCAACTACGACGGTGCCACCGACTCCAACCCGCACAACATCGGCAAGGCCTACTTCTGCAAGGACTCCGGCACCGGCATCGATAAGTTTTTGGACGACTACCTGCCCAGCTACAAGGCCACAAAAAAGGACGGTCTGTGGTGCTTTATCACCTGCAACCACGATACCATCCGCCCCTCGGCCGGTTTGACGGTGGACGAACTGCGGCTGGCCTACGCCACGCTGTTCACTCTGCCCGGCGCACCGTTCGTGTATTACGGCGATGAGATCGGCATGCGCTACCTGCCCCTGCCCACCAAGGAGGGCGGCTACTTCCGCACCGGCTCCCGCACGCCGATGCAGTGGGACGGCACCGCCAACCACGGCTTCTCCACCGCCGCAGCGGATGCGCTGTACCTGCCGGTGGATACCGCCGACGACGCCCCCACGGTCGAAGCCCAGCAGGCCGACCCCAACAGCCTGCTGCATGCCGTGAAGGGCCTGCTGGCCTTCCGCCATGCCCACCGGGATCTGGACTCCGACGCTTCGTTCAAGGTGCTGTACGCGCCAAAGGCCAAGGGCGACTACCGCCCGTTTGCCTGGCAGCGCGGCAAGCTGACCTGCGCCGTCAACCCCGCCGGGGCCGCCGCCGACCTGCCGCTGAAGCTGAAGGACGGCACCCGCGTGCTGTACGCCATCGGCGAAGCCGCCGTCAAGGACGGTGAGCTGCACCTGGGCGCCCAGAGCTTCGCCGTGCTGGGGTAAATCTTGCTAATGTATTTGTCAAGAGTTTTTTATAGATTTTCCGATTTTCCTT
>UQDG01000031.1 GCA_900539695.1 uncultured Oscillospiraceae bacterium | reverse complement strand
GCATGTCGTCCAGATTGACCAGGTCGCAGTTGTGCATGTGCTGGGCGTAGTAGTCGGCATCGTGGAAGTGGATGATGCCTTCCTCATGGGCCTTGACGATCTCCGGGGGCAGCAGCATACGCATGGTCAAGTCCTTGCTGACTTCGCCGGCCATGTAGTCGCGCTGCACGCTGTTGACGGTGGGGTTCTTGTTGGAGTTCTCCTGCTTGACTTCCTCGTTATTGCACTCGATGAGGGAGAGGATCTTGTCGTCCGTCGTGTTGTGGGTGCGCTTCAGGCTCTGCACATAGCGGTAGGTGATATATTTACGGGCAACCTCAAAGGCACCGGTCTGCATGATCTCATCCTCGACCAGGTCCTGAATCTCCTCCACGTTCATGGCGTGGCCGCGGGACAGGCAGCTGGTCTGCACATGGTCGCTGATCTCGATGATCTGCTCTTTGGTCAAACGCTGGCTTTCCGGCACGACATGGTTGGCCTTAGTAATGGCTGCAATAATTTTTGTAATGTCGAAGACGGCCTCACTGCCGTTGCGTTTGATGATTTTCATGCTGACACTCCTAACACTGATCTATCTGAAATATACAAACTGTATACAAGTTCCAAACGTACAAACTCCGTTTGGCGAGCAAATCTATCTTATCGCAGCGGGGGAAAAAAGTCAAGGGAGAAAACCACTATATATAGTGGTGCTAAATTTCGACACGACAAAATATTGCATTTCGAACGTTCCAACGATGAAAATGCTGCGGCTACAACCGCGTAGAAAATAAGCCTGTTTTTTTGGCTATTTTGGGGAGATGTTGCCAATTGACAGGATTTGTGTCGATGCAGCGCGAAATATCGCACGCTCTGCGTCGGGGCGGGGCTTGCAGTGGGCGGCATAAGCTGGTATACTGTTAGCAGATATTGAATCACCCTGGCACAAAAACACAAGATGTTGAGACGATACTGCATGTGCCGTTTATAAGGAGAGCTTTGCCCCATGAACTATGCAACCATCAAATACTGTGACATCGCCAACGGCGAGGGGGTGCGCACCAGCCTGTTTGTTTCGGGCTGCCGCCGCCACTGCCCCAATTGCTTTAACGCTGTGGCGTGGGATTTTAACTATGGCGAGCCTTTTACCAAAGAGGTGCGCAACAAAATTTTAGAAAGCCTTGCCCCGGGCTACATCAACGGCCTTTCGCTGCTGGGCGGCGAGCCCTTTGAGCCGGAAAACCAGCGGGAACTGCTGCCCTTCGTCAAAAACGTCAAGGCGCTGTACCCCAACAAGACAATATGGTGCTATACCGGCAACCATTTTGAGCAGGAAATTTTGCGGCCCGGCTGCGGCCGCTGCGAGGTGACCGACGAGTTCCTACAATATATAGATGTGCTCGTGGACGGCGACTTCGTGCAGGACAAGTATGACATCAGCCTGCGGTTCCGCGGCTCCAGCAACCAGCGCATTATTGATATGAACCGCACCCGCGCTGCCGGTCATGTGGTGCTGTGGCAGGATGATCCAATCTTCGCAGACCACAAGATGTAGTACATACAAGCCCGTATAGCAAATGGCCCCCGCCAGGAATCTATCCCGGCGGGGGCCGTTTTATGCGCAGATTAAGGCAACACCGCACAATTCCCGCCTTACGGCTTAAGCACCGCTCCGGCGGCTGCGGCACGGCAACTGCGTTGCCAAAATGCTCGATAATACACAAAGTATTATCTGCGCTTTTGGCTTAGCAGCTGCCGCACCTCGCTCGCCGTATCGGCACTTAGAATTGTGCGGTATTGCCTTTATGCTTTTTCTTTCAAGGCTTCTTCTTCATCCTGGATGAACATGAAGCAGAGACTTACCAGCAGCAGTGCGCAGCTGAACCAGATGGTCCGATTGCCGAACACCGCTACGGCCTGGGCACCCAGCCCGGCCCCGACGGCAAACAGCAGAATCACGCCGAAGTAGTGCAGTGCCTTGTACAGGATCTTGCGGTCGTGCAGATGGAAGTACACCACCAGCGATTCCATGCCGCTGCGCATATTGCCGATGCACATGGTGCTGGCAAACGGGTAGCTGTGCACCTTGCGGAAGGCCTGTACCTGCATGGCACAGGCAAACGAAACCAGCGCGTTGGCGGCCAGATCCAGCGTGTTGGGCAGGAACCCTACCCCGAACAGCAGCAGAATTTCCACCACCAGCACCAGCTGCCGCCAGTGCAGGCGCTTGGCCTCGCGGTAGCGGATATGGATGGCCTCGGCCACTGCCACGCCCAGCGCAAAGGAGAGCAGCGGCACCAGATAGTGCAGCACCCGCGCCAGGTCCCCGTCAAAGGCAGCCTGGCTCATCAGCACGATGTTGCCGGTCTGGGCGTTGGCAAACACTTTGCCGCGCCCGATATAGGTGTAGGCATCCTGTAAGCCGCCGGATGCGGAAAGAAACATCACGGTGCGGAAAGCTTCGCTCATCTGCCCGTGGTGATGCCATACTTTGTGTGCCATGGATAACCCCTCTTATCCTTTTATATATACAACAGGTACGCTGCCCATTATAGCGCGGCGGCCGCGCAGTGTAAAGCCGCAAAAAACAAAATACACAAGCTGTACCAAAAAATAAACGGAAGGCAGGGAACTGCCCAACCGCTTGTCCACAGACGGCGATAACTTTTGTACAAAACGCAGAATCCTGAAAAAGGGTATTACACGGCGCGTACATTTGCGGTATACTTGCTTCACTTTCCAACGCAGTGAGACAACAGCCGCCAGGGCGTCGCAACGAGTTGAGCGACACCCCGGCGGCTGTTTTGCTTTTGGAAAAACCGTATCTACTTTTTGTAATAGAGGAGTAATCAAGTATGCCGCAAACGAAAAAACAGGAAATCGTCTACACCGTCATGATGGTCTGTGTCATGGTCTATGGCATGGTCTGCTACAATATCGCTTTGGATGTGGGCGGGATGCAGAACTTTATCTTTCTGGCTGCTTTCAGTGAACTGCCCATCATGGGGGTAATTGCCTTTTTGCTGGATACATTTCTGGTGGGCCCCGCAGCCATGCGCATTGCTACGGGCTGGTTCACCCCCGGCAAGGATAAGCAGGTGTTTCTGATCATGGCCATCTCCTGCCTGTCGGCCTGGATGATGTGCCCGCTGATGAGCTTTTTCGCCACGCTGCTATTCAAGGACAGCCACAACGCCAACTTTGTGGCCATCTGGGTGCAGACCACCATGCTGAACTACCCCGCTGCGTTCCTGTGGCAGCTGGTAGCTGCCGGCCCGCTGGTGCGCACGGTGTTTGGCGCAGGATTACGCTGCATCAAGAAAAAGTGAAACGCAGAGACACATTGTTAAATTTGTACTAATAAAACTGCACAAAAGAGACTTGCCATCTTTAGTGAAAGTGCTATAATACGGGACGAAACCCGGAAAAATCCCAATTCCAGAAATGAGGTGCATGGGATGAAAGATGTGAACGATCTGATGCAGGCGATCCTGGAGATGGACGCCGCCCAGCGTAAGGCCAGTGAGAAAGCCAAGGCCGAGCGCACGGCGCGGCTGGCCGCCCTGGATGCCCGCAAGCAGGCGATCGCTGCCGAGTGCGACGCCAAAGCCCAGACGGATGCCGAAGCTGCCGCCAAAGCAGCCGACGCCGCCAACGCCGAGGCCCGCGCCGCCTTAGACAAAGAATGTGAACAGGCTGCCGCCGCCATGACGGCAGCCGCCAAACAGCATGAGGCCGAGTGGACGGCAGAACTGGTACGCCGCGCCCTGGCCCAGGAGGCCGCACAATGAACCACGCGAGCGGCAAAGCCAGCAATGCTGTGCTGGCAAAGGCCCGCGCCCTGTATGGCCGCCGCCTGCGCGCCGAGGATTACCGCCGCTTAACGGATTGCCATACAATGACAGAACTGGCCAACGAGTTGAAAGCCCTGCCGCTGTACGCCAACACGCTGGCCGAGGTAAACCCCACCTACGCCCGCCGCGCCCAGCTGGAGAACCTGCTGCGGCAAAGCCAGTACGAACGCTTCGACAGCTTGTGCCGGTATGACCGCAGCGCAGGCAGCAGCGTGTACCAGTACTTAACGCTTTGCTGCGAGGTCGACGAGCTGACCGCCGCCCTGCGGTGCCTGGATGCAGGCCGCCCCGGTGATTACCTGTACCGCCTGCCGGACTTTTTGGAGCAGCGCTGCAGCATTGATCTGTACGCACTGGCCAAAGCTACCGATCTGCAAAGCCTTTTGGCTGCGGTACAGGGTACGCCCTGGGCTAAGGTTCTGGCCCCGCTGGCCAACGCTAAGCCGGACCGCGGCCTGACCGCCCAGGCGGAACCTCTGATGCAGGAGTACCGCCACCGGGCGCTGGTCGCTATGGCACCCAAGCCCGCCAAGCAGGGCGAGCAGCCCGGCCTGCGGGAGCTGATCGAGCTGGAGTGCGATACCTCGGCGGTGTCCAACGCCGCGCGGCTCATCCGCGTAGGGGCGCCTGCCACCACGGTGCGCAACGCCTGCCGCCGAGATTGCAGCGCCCTGACGGCCGCCGAGTGGGACTACCTGCTGGCCTCGCCGGATCTGCCTGCTTTCAAGCAGCGGTTTGCCCAAACCAGTTACGGCCCGCTGTTGGCTCACCACGATTACACCGTGCTGAAGGAAGGCTTCTTCCGCTACCGCACCGATTGGTGCCGCAAGTGGCTGCGGTTCTCCACCGAGCCCACGCTGGTCATGATGTGCTACATCTGGCTGGCCCAGTGCGAGGTGTGGAACCTGAACCACATCATCGAGGGCGTGCACTACAAGCTGCCCGCCGAAGAAGTCCTAGCCCTGCTGATCGGCTACGACGAACACGATTGAAAGGAGTGTGAACGGATTGGTTGAAAAGATGAAGCTGGTGCGGGTACAAGGCACCCTGCCCCAGCTGAACGATTTCCTGGATGCCTGCTGTATGGACGGCCGGTTTGACCTGGAACCTGCCACCCGTTATATGTCGGATTCGCTGGGATACGCCGCCCTTAACGAGGAAAACCCCTATCCCGCCACCCGCGACCAGATCGAGACTATGGCGAAAGAGGCTGGCATGGAACTGCATAAAGAGCAGCGCCACACCGACCCGCCGGACGAAGAAGCCAAAGCCTATTTGAGCGACCTGCTGGAGCAGATCGATGACCTGTGTGCCGAGCGCCAGGGCCTGCTGGACCAGCAGAAGCTCTGCGAGGACGGCATCGCCCAGTACAGCCACTTCCTGAACCTGAAAGTAAATGTGGATGAGATCCTGGATTGCCAGCACGTCAAGGTGCGGTTCGGCTTCCTGCCCACCGAAGGCTACAACAAGCTGATGAGCAACTACGCCGATGATCCCTATATCCTGTTTGTAGAGTGCACCCAGACCAAGACTGGCTACTGGGGCATCTACCTGACCCCCCGCGAGAAAGCGCTGGAGACCGACGGCATCTTCTCGATGCTGTATTTCGAGCCGGTGCATGTGCCCGGTGCGGCCGGTTCCCCTGCCGAGATCATCGAGCATTTTAAAGAAAACCTGGAAGTTGTCAAAAAGTCGGTGGATGATGTCAACGCCCGCATCGCGGCTTTGTGGCATGACCACGAAGCCAAGGTGCAGATGCTGTACGACACGGTGCGCTACTACGCCGCTATGTACGACCTGCGCCGCATGGCTGCCGTGAAAGGTTCCCATTTCTTCTGCGTCGGCTGGGTCCCGGCGCCGGATGTGGAGGAGATCGCTGGCAAGGCGCGGGCCGTTAAAGACCTGCGCGTTACCGTGGACGGCCCCGAGGCCGCCGGTAAGATGACGCCTCCCACCAAACTGAAGAACCCCTGGTGGAGCCGCCCTTTTGAGTTTTTCGTAGAGATGTACGGTCTGCCCGCCTATGGCGAGACAGATGTCACCGGCTTCGTAGCGCTCACCTTCACCGTGCTGTTTGGCATGATGTTTGGTGATGTCGGGCAGGGCATCGTGCTGGCGCTGTTCAGCACCTTTATGTGGAAGGTCAAGCACAACGACCTGTTCCACCTGATGATCCCCTGCGGCATCTCCAGTACGATCTTCGGCCTGGTCTATGGTTCCTTCTTCGGCTATGAGGATGCCCTGGACCCGCTCTACCACGCCATTGGCATGGCAGGCAAGCCCGTTTCGGTCATGGATTCCATCACCGGCATCCTGATGGTCGCCGTTTACATCGGCGTTGTCCTGGTGCTGGCGGCTATGGTACTGAACATGTACACCCACGCCCGCCACAAGGAGTGGGGTGAGTTCATCTTCTCCCCCAACGGTCTGGTGGGTGTCATCACCTACCTGTGCGGTGTGGATCTGGCCAGCGCTTACATGGGCGCGTTCACCTTCCTGCCGCAGGTGTTGGCCGCCATCGGCATGGTGGCGGGCCTGGTCCTGCTGCTGTTCGCTGAGCTGCTGGCCCCCATGGTGGAAGGCAAGCCCTGGAAACCTGCCGGCGGCATGGGCAACTACCTGATGCAGAGCGTGTTTGAACTGTTGGAGACGGTGCTGAGTTACCTGTCCAACACGATCTCCTTCCTGCGTGTTGGTGCGTTTGTCATCGTGCATGCCAGCATGATGATGGTCGTCTTTACGCTGGCCGGCACGCCCAACAATATGCTGGTGGTCATCCTGGGCAACATCGTGGTCATCTGCCTCGAAGCGCTGCTCTCCGCCATCCAGGGCATCCGTCTGGAGTTCTACGAGATGTTCAGCCGTTGCTACAAAGGCGGCGGTCGCAAGTTTACCGCGTTTAATATCAAAAAGGCGTAAATATCCGCATTTGTCTGTAGGGGCGGGTGCTTGCATCCGCCCGCGGGTCGATGCGAGCATCGATCCCTACATAGAGGGAATTTCACAAAATAAAAATCATGGAGGGTATTCTTATGAAAAGCAAATTCAACAAGCTGTTCGTTACCATTCTGCTGGTTGTGGCTGTGACCTGCTGCGGCGCTTTCGGCGTCCTGGCTGCTGACAACACCGACGAGGCCGCTGCCGCCGCTTCCACTACCGAGACCACCGAAACCAACACCGACAATGACCACAACTCCTCCCTGAGCATCGGCCTGGTGGCTGCTGCTTTGGCAACCGGTCTGGCCGGCATCGGCGGCGGCATGGCTGTTGCTTCCGCTGCCCCCGCTGCTATCGCTGCCAACAGCGAGAACGAAAAGACCTTCGGTAAGAGCCTGATCTTCGTGGCCCTGGGTGAATCCATCGCCCTGTACGGCCTGGTCATCTCCATCATGATCCTGAGCAAGCTGGTGTAAGGCCATGCGGTTCTTTCTCATCAGCGATAACTCTGACGCCATGAACGGTCTGCGTCTGGCCGGTATCGAGGGCACCGTGGCCCGCAGCGAAGCCGACCTGCGCCAGGCGCTGGAAAACGCCGCCAAGCAGCCCGACATCGCTGTGCTGCTGGTGACCGAAAAGATCGCCGAGACCTACACCGAGGTGCTGGACAGCGCCCGTGCCAAAGGTACGCCGCTGCTTATCACTGTGCCTTCCACCGGCGGCGGTGCTGCCGGTAAGGACCGCCTGACCCGCTATATCCGCGAGGCCATCGGTGTTAAAATCTAAGAGGTGTGACCATGAATGAATTAGATACCCGCGCCGAGCGGTTCCTGGAATCGATCCGCGCCGAGGGCGAAGCCGCCTGCGCCGCCATCCGCACCGAGACCGATGCCGAGATCGACCGCCAGCTGGACGAGGCACGCCAGGCCCAGCAGGCCAAGGCCGAGCATACGCTCCACTTTGAGACAGAGCGTGCCCGCACCCGCGCCAACCGTGAGTTGAGCGCCGCCCGCATGCAGGCCCGCGCCAAGCTGGCCGCCCAGCGCCAGCAGATCGCGGCCGATGCCTTCGCCGCCGCCCGCACCCAGCTGGCCACCTTTGCCGCCGGCAAGGACTATGCCGCCTGGCTGGTCAAGAGTGCTGCCGCCCTGGCCGAGACCATGGGCGAGAGCAGCACCCTGTACGCCCGCACCGCCGACCTGCCCCTGCTGCAGGGCAAGCTGCCTGCCGGTGTGGCCCTGGCTGCCGATGACACCATCACCCTGGGCGGCCTGCGCGCTGCCAACCCCGCCACCGGCCTGGCTGCCGATGATACGCTGGAAGCCCGCCTGGACGCCCAGCACGACTGGTTCCTGCAGAACGCAGGGCTGGAGATCACGATTTGAGGGGCAAAGCTATGGAAAATAAAATTTACAGCATCAACGGCCCCGTTGTTACCATCAAGGGCAAAACCGACCTGGCTATGATGGAAATGGTCTATGTGGGCAAATCCCGCCTGGTAGGCGAGGTCATCCGCATGAACGATAAAGAGACCACCATCCAGGTTTACGAGGAGACCGGCGGCCTGAAAGCCGGCGAGCCTGTCGAAAGCACCGGCGGCCCGCTGTCCGTTACGCTGGGCCCCGGCATCCTGCGCAATATCTACGATGGCATCCAGCGCCCGCTGCCCGCCATCGAGAGCCATATGGGCAGCTTTATCGAGCGCGGTGCACACGAGCCTTCTCTGGATACCGCCGCCAAGTGGGATGTGACCGTCAACGTTAAAGCAGGGGATACCCTGACCGGCGGCCAGATCTACGCCACCTGCCCCGAGACCCCGGCCATCCAGCACCGCTGCATGGTCCCGCCGGAGGTTTGCGGTACCGTGACCTGGGCTGCCGAGAACGGCAGCTACACCGTCAACGACCCCATCGTCAAGCTGACCGACGCCAAGGGCAGGGAACACACCCTGACCCTGTGCCAGAAGTGGCCTATCCGTACCCCGCGCCCGGCGGCCGAGCGTATGACCTCGCCCCGCCCGCTGATCACCGGTCAGCGTGTTATTGATACCATGTTCCCGCTGGCCAAGGGCGGCGCCGCTGCCATCCCCGGCGGTTTCGGTACCGGCAAGACCATGACCCAGCACCAGATCGCAAAGTGGTGCGATGCCGACATCATCATCTACGTCGGCTGCGGCGAACGCGGCAACGAGATGACCCAGGCCTTGCAGGAGTTCAGCGAACTGGTGGACCCCCGCACCGGCAAGAGCCTGATGGACCGTACCGTGCTGATCGCCAACACGTCCAACATGCCTGTTGCCGCCCGTGAGGCTTCTATCTACACAGGTATCACGCTGGCCGAGTACTACCGCGACATGGGCTACCACACCGCCATGATGGCTGACTCCACCTCCCGTTGGGCCGAGGCTCTGCGTGAGATCAGCGGCCGTCTGGAGGAGATGCCCGCCGATGAAGGCTACCCCGCCTACCTGCCCAGCCGTCTGGCAGAGTTCTACGAGCGTGCCGGTTATGTCAAGACGCTGAACGGTGCCGAAGGTTCCGTCTCCGTCATCGGTGCTGTCAGCCCCCAGGGCAACGATTTCTCCGAGCCTGTCACCCAGAACACCAAGCGTTTCACCCGCTGCTTCTGGGCACTGGATAAGTCCCTGGCTTACGCCCGTCACTATCCGGCCATCAACTGGAACGATTCTTACAGTGAATACCTGGGCGACCTGGGCAGCTGGTACTACGATAACGTCGGCCATGACTTTATGTCCTGCCGTGAGCGCGTCGCCAACCTGCTGCTGCAGGAAAATAACCTGATGCAGATCGTCAAGCTGATCGGCTCGGACGTGCTGCCCGACGACCAGAAATTGACCATCGAGATCGCCCGTGTTATCCGCGTCGGCTTCCTGCAGCAGAACGCTTTCCACGCCGTGGATACCTACGTGCCGCTGGAAAAGCAGCTGAAGATGATGGAGACCATCCTGTACCTGTACGATAAGTGTGCAGCGCTGGTCGCCAAGCAGGTGCCGGTCAGCCGTCTGCTGGCCACCGGCCTGTTTGATGAGCTGGTCAAAATGAAGTACGAGGTGCCCAACGACGACTTCTCGAAGCTGGACGCCATGCAGAAAGACATCGATGCCAAACTGGCCGCTGTGGCCCAGGGCTGATGAGGAGGGAATAACATGATTTTAGAGCATATCGGACTTTCCCAAATCAACGGCAGTCTGGTCGTTCTGGACGGCGTAAAAGGCGTGCAGTATGACGAAATGGCCGAGCTGCATCTGGATGACGGCTCCACCCGCGTGGGCCGTGTGGTTGAGGTCGAAGGCGACCGCTGCATCATCCAGGTGTTCGAGGGCACCCGCGGCTTAAGTCTGGTCAACAACCGCACGGTGCTGACCGGCCATCCCATGATGATGGACCTCAGCCCCGAGCTGCCTGGCCGTGTGCTGGACGGCCTGGGCCGCCCCATCGACGGTCTGGGCGACATTTACCCCACCGCCCGCCGCGATGTCAACGGCGCACCTATCAACCCCGTCAGCCGTGTGTATCCGCGTAACTACATCCACACCGGCATTTCTTCCATCGACTGCCTGGCCACGCTGATCCGCGGCCAGAAGCTGCCCATCTTCTCCGGCTCCGGCATGAAGCACAACGAGCTGGCCGTCCAGATCGTCCGTCAGGCCAGCGTGGCCGATGGCTCGGACTTCGCCATCGTCTTTGCCGCTATGGGCGTCAAGAATGACGTGGCCGCTTACTTCCGGGAGTCTTTCGAGAGCTGCGGCGCGATGGAGCGCGTGGTCATGCTGCTGAACCTGGCCAACGACCCCATCATCGAGCGTATCATCACCCCGCGCGCCGCCCTGACGGTGGCCGAGTACCTGGCCTTTGACCTGAACAAGAACGTGCTGGTCATCTTGACCGATATGACCAGCTATTGCGAGGCTCTGCGCGAGTTCTCCTCCTCCAAGGGCGAGATCCCCGGCCGTAAGGGCTTCCCCGGCTACCTGTATTCTGACCTGGCCAGCCTGTACGAGCGCGCCGGTATCATCAAGGGCAGCAAGGGTTCTGTCACCCAGATCCCCATCCTGACCATGCCCGGCGACGACATCACCCACCCCATCCCCGACCTGACCGGTTACATTACCGAGGGCCAGATCGTGCTGGACCGTGGTATGGACGCCACCGGCCTGTATCCGCCGGTCTCCGTGCTGCCCAGCCTGTCCCGTCTGATGAAGGACGGCATCGGCGCCGGTTACACCCGCGAGGATCACGTCACCCTGTCCAACCAGCTGTTTGCCTGCTACGCTAAGGTGCAGGATGCTAAGGCTTTGGCCAGCGTTATCGGCGAGGAAGAACTTTCTGAGTCCGACAAGCAGCTGATGGCCTTTGGCCGTGCCTTTGAGCAGGAGTTCATCGGCCAGGGCAACACCGATCGCACCATGGAGCAAACGCTGGACCTGGGCTGGGAGCTGTTGGCTGCACTGCCCCGCGCCGCGCTGGACCGCTGCGATGATGCTACGCTGGACAAGTACTACGAGCCTGCCAAGGCCCGCATTGCCAAGCACGCAAAGCAATAAAAGGAGTTTACCATGGCACAGCAGGTTTTCCCCACAAAATCAAACCTGATGGCTACCAAGCGCAGCCTGGCGCTGGCGGAGCAGGGCTATGACCTGATGGACCGCAAGCGCAACATCCTTGTGCGCGAAATGATGCAGCTCATCGACCGCGCCGCAGGCATCCAGGATCGCATCTCGGCTGCCTACGCCGAGGCGTATGACGCCCTGCAGAAAGCCAACATCATGCTGGGCTCGGTGGGGGAGTACGCCGGCGGCGTGCCCGTAGAGCACGGCCTGCGGTTGAGCACCCGCAGCGTCATGGGCGTGGAACTGCCCACCCTCTCGCTGCAGACGACCTCGCCTTTGGGCATTTATTATGATCTGGAGTCCACCAACGGCACGCTGGATGTGGCCTACCTCAAATTCAACGAGGTCAAGACCCTGACGGTGGAGCTGACCGAAGTGGAGACCAGCGTCATCCGCCTGGCCGAGGCCATCCAAAAGACCCAGAAGCGTGCTAACGCCCTGGGCAACGTCCAGATCCCCCAGATGCAAAAGACCATCAAGTCCATCGACGAGGTGCTGGGCGAGCGCGAACGCGAAGAATTCAGCCGCCTGAAAGTCATCAAGGCCCAAAAAGAAAAACAGGCTGAAGAAGCCTGATTTTCCCTGATTTTGCAGATAAAAAGACCGCCCGATTTTGCGCCGGGCGGTTCTTTTTTTGCTGTTTTTTAAAAACCGCCAAAATCTGGCAAAAACCTCTTTCCAAAGGCATAAAAACTTGCTATAATCAGGAATGTTCGCCCCAATGCGGGGGTGTTGTGTAAGGAAAAATTGAGGAAATCGGAACCATGAAAAATGCAAAAACCCTGACCGAGGGACCGCTGGCGAAGCAGATCCTCCTCGTCAGCCTGCCGCTGGCCCTGTCCAACCTGCTGCAGGTGCTGTTCAACATGTCAGACGTGGCGGTCGTCGGGCGGTTTGCTGGGTCTACGGCGCTGGGCGCGGTGGGGTCCACCAGTATCTTTGTCACGCTGTTCACCGGCTTTTTGATCGGCCTGAGCAACGGCATCAACGTGCTGGTGGCCCGCTTTTACGGCGCCAAGCACCCGGGCGATGTCAAAAAGACCGTCCATTCGGCACTCATCATCAGCTTTATTGCGGGTGTCATCCTGCTGTTTGTCGGCCTGCTGGGGTCGCCTGCGCTGCTGGAACTGCTCAACACCAAGCCGGACCTGCTGCCCGGTGCTGTTTTGTACCTGCGCGTGTACTTTTTGGGTATGCCCGCCCTGGCGCTGTATAACTTCGGCAACGCGGTGTTCAGTGCCATCGGTGACACGAAAAAGCCGCTGGTCTACCTGTCCATCGCCGGTGCGCTGAACATCGGCCTCAACTTGTTTTTCGTTATCGTCTGCCAGCTCAACGTCATGGGCGTGGCGCTGGCCAGTGCCATCTCCCAGTGCGTGTCTGCCGGGCTGATTCTGCGCGCACTGACCAAAGTGCAGGATTGCTACGCACTGGACCTGCACGCTATCAAGCTGGACCTGGGTATGACCAAGCGCATCCTGCTGCTGGGTGTGCCTGCCGGGTTCCAGAACGCAGTTTTTGCCATCGCCAACCTGTTCATCCAGGCGGGCGTCAACTCCTTTGACTCGCTGATGGTCAAGGGCAACTCGGCCGCTGCCAATGCCGACGCCATGATCTACGACGCTATGGCCGCCTTCTACATGGCCTGTGCCAGCTTCATGAGCCAGAACTACGGCGCGGGCAAGGTCGACCGCGTGAAGAAAAGCTACTTCATCAGCCTGGCCTACGGCTTCGGTGTGGGCCTGGTGCTGGGCGGCGGGCTGCTGCTCTTCGGGCGGCAGTTCCTCGCGCTTTTCACCACCGAGCCGGACGTCATCGATGCCGGCATGAAGCGCATCATGGTCATGGGCCTGGCCTACTGCATCTCTGCCTTTATGGACTGCACCATCGCCGCCTCCCGGGGCCTTGGCAAAACCGTGGTACCGACCATCATCGTTATTATGGGGTCCTGCGTCTTCCGCGTGGCGTGGGTCTACACGATCTTCGCCTGCTTCCACACCATTCCGGCGCTGTATCTGCTCTACCCCTGCTCCTGGGCGTTGACGGGCTTTGCCGAAATTATCTACTTCATCCACTGCTACAAACA
This sequence comes from uncultured Oscillospiraceae bacterium, assembly GCA_900539695.1. Lineage (GTDB taxonomy): Bacteria > Bacillota > Clostridia > Oscillospirales > Ruminococcaceae > Gemmiger. The sequence continues at coordinate 4,602 of UQDG01000031.1, read as the reverse complement.
ATCGATGAAGATTTTCAATCAGCAGCCGGTGACGGCGTAACAACGCATATTGTAAACAAGTCAAACAGGGCTGGCATCGCACAGGCAACGCCAGTCCTGTTTTGGCAGATGTTGTCTTTTTCCCCCGGCGGGAGTATAATCAGGGGGGGATTTTGTTGCCTTGGGGAGGTCGTCTATGAAAAAAATCTTGCGGTATCTGCGCAGCAGCCTGGGGTACCTGTATGTCTGCTTTAAATGGGTAATCCTGGCTGCGCTGGTGGGCTGTGTAGTGGGGCCGTTTGGCGCAATGTTTGGGCTGGCGCTCAACAAAGCGACCGCCCTGCGCACGGCTGACCCGCGGTTGATCTATCTGCTGCCGCTGGGCGGCCTGGTCATCGTGTTCCTGTACCAGCATTTTGACCCTGATGGCGGCGGTTCCACCAACCAAATTTTTGTCGCGGTGCGGGAGCATAAGCCGCTTTCCCTGCGTACCGCCCCGCTCATCTTTGTAACCACCGTCATCACCCATTTGTTCGGCGGTTCCAGCGGCCGTGAGGGCGCTGCTCTGCTGCTGGGGGGTTCACTGTCCGGGCAGATCGGCAGGAGACTGCAGCTGGAGGCCCGGGACTGCCGCCTGATGACCATGTGCGGCATGGCGGGGGCGTTTTCCGCTATATTTGGTACGCCGCTGGCCGCTACCGTATTTACGCTGGAAGTCGTCGACGTCGGCTCCATGCAGTACGCAGCGCTGCTGCCCTGCCTGATCTCGGCGCTGATCGGCGTGTGGATCAGCAGCGGTATGGGGCTGGCCCCCACCGCCTTTGCAGTGGCCGACTATGCCGCCCCTACGCCGGGCAACCTGATCCGCGTATTGCTGCTGGGCCTGCTGCTGGCCGCGTTGAGCATTGCTTTCTGTGAGGTGATCCACGCCGCGCCGAAGCTGTATAAAAAGCTGTTCCCCAATGCCTATCTGCGGGTGGTGGTCGGCGGTGCGCTTATCATCGCGCTGACCACCCTGCTGGGCACCACCGATTACAACGGCGCGGGCGCCAATGTTATTGCAGCCGCCATCGCCGGGCAGGCGGTGCCGTATGCTTTCCTGCTCAAGATGCTGTTCACCAGCATCACACTGGGGGCCGGGTTCAAGGGCGGCGAGATCGTACCCATCTTCTTCACCGGCGCGACCTTTGGCTGCGTGGTGGCCCCGCTGCTGGGGCTGGCCCCCGGCCTGGGCGCGGCGCTGGGCATGGTGGCACTGTTCTGCGGCTGTACCAACAGCCCGCTGGCGTCCAGCTGCCTGGCCATCGAGGTGTTCGGCGGGCAGAACATTGAGCTGTTCGCCCTGGCCTGTGCCGTCTCCTACATGATGTCCAGCTACTTCAGCCTGTATCGCGAGCAGCACTTCCTCCACTCCAAACTGCGTGTGGTGGGCGTGCAGCGCGTCCACGGCAAATGGTCGGAGACCGATTCCGACGCGGAAAACTGATTTTCTGTCATTGTACAGCCAGGGAAAGTGTGATATAATAAATCTTTAAAGGGTAGGACAGGGAGAATAGGCTATAAAGGGGTGAATGGATATGAAGTTTGAAAAACATTGCTGGGCTGAGATCGATCTGGATGCACTGCGCCACAATTTCGCATACATCAGGCAGGCGGTCGGCGGGCCGGTCTGCGCCGTTGTCAAGGCCGATGCCTACGGCCACGGTGACGTAGCCACCGCCAAGACGATACAGCAGGCAGGCGTTGCCGGTTTTGCGGTAAGCAGCTTGGGCGAGGGGCATCATCTGCGCCACCATGGCATTACGATACCCATCCTGATCCTGGGTTATGCCGACCCTGCCCACGCTGCAACGCTGGCGGAGGATGATATTGCTACCGCCTGCTTCTCTACGGAGTACGCCCAGGCGCTTTCGGCCGCTGCTGTGCAGGCCGGGGTGCGGGTAAAGGTTCATATTAAAATCGACACCGGTATGGGCCGCATCGGCTTTGCGGTACGCTCGGGTTTCGAGGAGACCATCCGTGAGGTCGAGGCGCTGTATGCTTTGCCGGGCCTTGCGATCTGCGGCATCTTCCAGCATTTTGCCGTGGCAGACAGCGATGCACCGGATGACCTGGCCTATACGGAGGAGCAGTACGACCTGTTTACCCGCGTGGTGGACCGCCTGCAGGCGGATGGCTATGCCACCGGCACGGTGCACTGCGCCAATTCGGCCGCGCAGCTGCGCCACCCGGAATGGCGGCGGGATATGACCCGCGCAGGCATTATCCTGTATGGGCTGGACCCCAGCGAGGATGCCCACTTCCCGGAGTTGCAGCCTGCCCTTTCTCTGCATTGTATCGTCACTTTTGTGAAAGAGCTGCAGCCCGGCCAATGTGTGAGCTACGGCCGGACCTTCACGGCGGACCACCCCATGCGGGTGGCAACGGTTTGTGTCGGCTATGCTGACGGCTATCCCCGCGCCCTGTCCGGTGGGCAGGGCCAGGGCGTTATGAGCATCCACGGCCGTCCCGCCCCCGTGGTGGGCCGTGTCTGCATGGATCAAACGCTGGTGGACGTTACCAACATCCCGGAGGTAAAAATGGGGGATGAAGTGGTGGTATTTGGCCCCGGTGCAGGGGATACCGCCGACACCATCGCGAAAAAGACCAACACCATCAACTATGAGATCGTATGCGGCCTGGCACGCCGCGTGCCCCGCGTATATAAAGAAAACGGCACCGTCTGTAAGATCTGGAACGATTTGGAGGAAACCTGATGGCCCGCAAAAATATCCGAAATTTCTGCATTGTTGCCCACATTGACCACGGCAAATCCACCTTGTCTGACCGCATGCTGGAGTTGACCGACAGCGTCGACAAGCGCACCATGACGGACCAGGTGCTGGACAACATGGAGCTGGAAAAGGAGCGCGGCATCACCATCAAGGCCCGCGCCGTGACTATGCGCTATAAGGCCGACGACGGCGAGACCTACGAGTTCAACCTGATCGACACCCCGGGCCATGTGGACTTCCAGTACGAGGTCAGCCGCAGCCTGGCCGCCTGCGAAGGCGCGGTGCTGGTGGTGGACGCCAGCCAGGGCGTGGAGGCACAGACGCTGGCCAACTGCTACCTGGCGCTGGACCACGACCTGGAAGTGGTGCCCATCCTGAACAAGATCGACCTGCCCAGCGCCGACCCCGACGCCGTGGCAAAAGAGGTTGAGGACGTCATCGGTCTGCCCTGCATGGAAGCACCCCGCGTTTCGGCCAAGCTGGGCATCGGCGTTAAGGACGTGCTGGAATGTGTAGTCCGCGATATTCCCGGCCCCACCGGCGACCCCGACAAGCCACTGAAAGCACTGATCTTCGATTCCATCTATGACAGCTACAAGGGCGTTATCGTCTACGTGCGCATCTTTGATGGCACCGTCAAGCCCGGCGATACCATCCGTCTGATGAGCACCGGCGCGGAGTTCCAGCTGGTGGAAGTGGGCCGCATGGGTGCCACTCAGCTGAGCCCCTGTGAGAAGCTGGAGGCTGGCGAGGTCGGCTACCTGACCGCCAGCATCAAGACCGTGCGGGATACCCGTGTGGGCGATACTGTTACGCTGGCCAATAACCCCACGCCGGAGCCAATGCCCGGTTTCCGCACCGTTACCCCGATGGTGTTCTGCGGCATCTACCCGGCAGACGGCGCCGACTACCCAGACCTGAAAGACGCACTGGAAAAACTGCAGCTCAACGATGCATCGCTGAGTTTCGAGCCGGAAACCAGTGCCGCCCTGGGCTTTGGCTTCCGCTGCGGTTTCCTGGGCCTGCTGCACATGGAGATCATCACCGAGCGGTTGGAGCGTGAGTTTGACCTCGATCTTATCACCACGACGCCGGGCGTCCAGTACCGCCTGACCCTGACCGACGGCACGGTAGAGGTCATCGATAACCCCTCGGCCTATCCCGACCCGACCCGCATCGTCAAGTCCGAGGAACCGTTCGTCAATGCCCACATCTACACCCCCAACGATTACGTCGGCCCGCTGATGGACCTCTGCCAGGCCAAGCGCGGCGTGCTCATTGACATGAAGTATATGGATGAAACGCGCGTGGACCTGCATTACCAGATACCTTTGGGCGAGATCGTCTACGACTTCTTCGACGCCATCAAGTCCCGCAGCCGCGGCTACGCCAGCTACGACTATGAGTGGGAGGACTGGCACGAGAGTAAGCTGGTTCGTCTGGACTTTTTGCTCAACGGCGAGGTGGTGGACGCGCTGTCCATGATCGTTTTCGCTGACAACGCCTACGCCAAGGGCCGCCGCATCTGCGAGAAGCTGAAGGAGAACATCCCCCGCGCGCTGTTTGAGATCCCCATCCAGGCGGCCGTGGGCGGCAAGGTCATTGCCCGCGAGACCGTCAAGGCCATGCGCAAGGACGTGCTGGCCAAGTGCTACGGCGGCGACATTACCCGCAAGAAGAAGCTGCTGGAAAAGCAGAAGGAAGGCAAAAAGAAGATGCGCCAGCTGGGCAGCGTGACCCTGCCCAGCGAGGCCTTCACCGCCGTACTGAAGCTGGATTCGGATTCCTGATTTTCATAAAGGCAATACCGCACAATTCTAAGTGCCGATACGGCGAGCGAGGTGCGGCA
>UQDG01000030.1 GCA_900539695.1 uncultured Oscillospiraceae bacterium | reverse complement strand
TGAATTACTTGTAAATTTGGAATTGATTATCGTGGGTTTCCAAACCCACGTTCAATGTTCCACAAGTTTCAGTTTTGTTCAATTTTCAAGGTCCTGCTGTGCTGTCCTCACGAGGTGTCCCGCCGGACAGCTTGTATATAATACCACCGCCGCAAGCGTTTGTCAACACATTTTTCCAAATTTCAACAAAATTGAATTCTAAACTTATATGTGGTGGATATTCTCACGAGAATATACTATTTGCGGTGGTTTTATTTTGATGTTCATCATATATTCACAACATTAGTACATATTTTGCCTGCTGTTCCCGCAAATGATCTGGTTTACACGGCGGATTTCTGCTTTATAATGGGGATATACCTATTATAAAGGAGTGCCGCCAAGATGACACGTGAGAAACTGCTGAACCAAATTGCCGCCTATATACCTTATAATGAGCAGGAGGCCGCCGACAGGGAACTGATCCTGCATTGGATACAGGACCACGATGACGCCTTTACGCGGCAGAATAAGGTGGCACACATAACTGCCTCGGCCTGGGTGGTGAACCGGGACCGCCGCAAGGTGCTGTTGGTGTACCACAACATATACAATTCCTGGTCCTGGCTGGGCGGGCACGCGGACGGCGAGACAGACCTGCTGGCGGTAGCCTTGCGGGAAGTCAAAGAGGAAGCTGGTATTGCCAATGTGCGTCCTGTATCACCGGACATCTATTCGCTGGAATCCCTCACTGTGGACGGGCATGTCAAAAAGGGGCAGTATGTATCCAGCCACCTGCATTTAAACGTCACTTACCTATTGGAGGCCGACTCCGATGAGGCCGTATCTATAAAGGAAGACGAAAACAGCGGCGTGGCCTGGTTCACGCCTGAAGAAGCGTTGGCAAAGTCCACCGAGCCATGGTTTGTCACCCACGTTTATGCAAAGCTGATCGATAAACTAAAAAGCAGTGATCTGTAAAACGCGCTGCACTTTCGCCATCCATAAAATATCTGTATAACAAAGTGCGCCCTGCTGTCGGGTAGTTTCACCGGACAACAGGGTGCGTCTTTGTATTTAGTTTCGGGGATGTCTGTTACTTACCCCAGACTTCCTCAGCAATCTCTTTCACCAGTTTGAGTTTGTTCCACTGCTCGAGGTCGGTCAGCTTGTTGCCGATCTCGCAGGAGGCAAAGCCGCACTGCGGGCTGAGGCAGAGGCGATCCAGCGGGATGTACTTTTCGGCTTCGTGGATGCGGGCGATGACGGCAGCCTTATCCTCCAGCCGCGGGGACTTGGTGGTGATAAGGCCTAGCACGACTTTTTTGCCCTCGGCCACGTACTGCAGCGGCTCAAAGTTGCCGGAGCGCTCGTCGTCGAACTCCAGGTAGAAGGCGTCCACGTTCTCGTGGGCAAACAGGATGGGTGCAATGGGAGCGTAGCCGCCACGGCTGGCCCAGGTGGAGTGATAGTTGCCGCGGCAGACGTGGGTGGTCAGAGCCAAGTCAGCAGGGCGGCCCTCCAAAGCCAGATTGTTCAGGCGCAGGTACTCGTTGGCCTGGTCTTCCAGCTTGACGCCTGCCTGGGCGATAAAAGCCTGATAGTTGGGGTCGCAGAACATGCCCCAAGTGCAGTCGTCGAACTGGATGCTGCGGCAGCCTGCATTGTACAGGTCACGGATGACTGTGCGGTAGGCGGCGGCAATGTCCTGCAGTAGCTGCTCATGGTTGGGGTAAACGGCGTCGGTGTTTTTGCCGTTATCCTCGCGGTAAAGCTCGGCCAGCAGCTGGGCGGGAGCAGGCATCGTCTGTCGGGCGATGTAGTTCTCGTCCTCGAACTGTTTAACGAACTTGTAATGCTCGACAAAAGGATGATTTTCGCCGCTGATTTTGCCGCTGACGCGGATGGAACCATGGGTGGTTTCCTCTCCCTGGAAGTAGTAGCCGTGGTCCAGCTCGATCTCGTCGATACCGGCAAAGCCCCACATAAAGTCCAGGTGCCAATAGCTGCGGCGGAACTCGCCATCGGTGATGGCGTGGTAGCCGGCGTGCTTTTGCTTTTCGATGAGCAGGGTGATTTGTTCATTTTCCACAGCGGTCAGCTGCTCGCGGGTGATCTCGCCGGCCTTGAACTCGACGCGGGCGGTCTTGATAGCCTGCGGACGCAGGAAGCTGCCCACAAAATCGTAACGGAACGGGGAGCGCAGTGTAGCCATAGTACTGTACCTCTCTATGTGAAATTTTATTGTATTCGTCGATAAGTACAGTATACAGCACGATGCGCTTGTTGTAAAATATCGGCTTTTGTGGGTTTGATATAGGTTAAAACTATACCACGGTTTATTGCGCTGTGTGCTTTTGCAAAATCTCAATATACCGTTTGCCAAACAGCCCCGGCTGGACCTGCTTGTGGGTCAGGTAGCCGATCTGCATGGCATCGTCCACCAGCAGGGGCACGGCCACGATATTGGGACCGTTCAATGACTCGCTGATGACGCCGCTGCAGATGGTATAGCCGTTCAGGCCGATGAGCAGGTTGAACAGCGTGGCGCGGTCGCTGACGAGGATGTCTTTTTTGCTGTCCCGGGTGCTTAAAATTTCTTCGGAAAAATAAAAGGCGTTGTGCTCGCCCTGCTCGTAGGAAAGGCGCGGGTATGGGGCCAGGTCGTCCAGCGTGACGGCGGGCTTGGCCGCCAGCGGGCTGGACGCGCTGACAAATACATGCGGCTTGGCCGTAAACAGCGGCGTAAACTGCAGGTCATGCTCCCGGATGACCTTGCGCAGGACGGTCTCGTTATCCTTATTTAAGTAAAGCACGCCGACCTCGCTGCGCAATAGGGCCACATCCTCGATCAGCTCGTAGGTCTGGGTCTCGCGGATGCGGAAGTCGTACTCCGGGCCGCCGTACTCCCGCAGCAGCTCCACAAAGGCTTCCACTGCAAAGGAGTAGTGCTGGGTGGACACGCAGAATTGATGCTTGACCGGTGCCGCTCCCAGGTACTTTTCTTCCATTAAGTCCATCTGGGCCAGCACCTGCCGCGCATAGCCGAGAAATTCCTCACCTTCCGGCGTCAGCACCGCGCCTCGGTTGGTGCGGCGGAAGATCGTCAGGCCCAGCTCCTCCTCCAGTTCACGCAGCGAGGCCGTCAGGCTGGGCTGGGCAATATAAAAGCGGCGGGCGGCTTCGCTTAAAGTGCCGGCCTCTGCAATGGCGGTCACGTACCGCAGCTGCTGTAAGGTCATGGTCACACTCTCCTTATTATGATAAATGCATGATTTGGTTTTTAGTATAGCACACTTTTGCCGGGGTGTGCAGTTATGCAAATTTTGTATGTCAGTTATACGCATAATACATTTTACACAGGTGCCGGTCCCCGCTATAATGGTCCTTGGACCTGAAAAGGTAGAGGAGTGGGAAAAATGCGTTATACGGAGTTAACGAAGAAAGAATTGCAGCGGGAATACACCAAGCTGACCCGGCGCTATACCGATTTTGTGCGGGAGCCGCTGGAGCTGGATATGACCGCCGAGGATACCTTTGGCAAAAGCGAAAGCCGCCGCGCGGCACGGCATTTCGGCACGGTGCTGGGCAAAGAACTCAGCGATACCGGCGCTGCACAGCCCGCCCCGGTAGAGGATGCGGTTGCCGCCCTGGCTACCATGCCGGGCTGCGCCTCCCGTACTGTAGAGCTTTGCCGCCAGGCGGGTGTCCGGTTCGATGCCATCGACCACAGCACCGTATTGGCGCGTATCATTCCTGCAGACGCACGGTCAGAGGAGTTGACCCACGCCGCCAGTGTATTTGCCATCAGCGCACGCCTTGCAGCCCTGGAAAGCCTGCAGAGCGTGTTGCGTTCCTAACCCTGTTACCCCCAAAAAACAAGGAAAGCCAACCGCGCCTGTATCGTGTGCACAGCGATGCAGGCGCGGCTGGCTTTTTGTTTACTTTTGCTTGTTTTTCGCTGATTCCAACAGCTGGTAGCGGAACTCCCGCGCGGCGGTATTCAGCGGGCGGCGGGGGTCGTAGACCAGGCAAACCGAGCGGGACGGGATAGCCTCCTGCAAATTCATCTGCAAAATGCGCTTGCGATGCAGGTTGCCGCGGGCCATCGGCTCCGGCACAAAGGCCAGGCCCAGGTCACTGCGCACCAGCGTCAGCATTTGGTCGGTGGTGCCGGCTTCGATGTCGGGTTTCAGCTCGGCGTTATGCTCTAAGAAAAACTGGCGATAGAAGATGCGGCTCATACTTCCGTTTTCCAGCATGATGAGCGGGTAGGCAATCAACTCCTGCAGGGCGAGGGTGCGCCCGGCCAGCTCAGCAAAGCTGGGGCCGCCGACCAAAATCTCGTTGAAGGGCATCAGCGCGACCCGTTTCAAGTCACTGCCGGTCTCGGCAGGGGTGGTAACGACGGCAAAGTCTACCTCGCCGTTTTTTACCGCCTGCACGGCCTGCAGGGTGGAGTGGTTCGTGATGCGCAGCCGGATGCCGGGGTACTGGGCGTGAAAGCCCCGCAGCTGCTCCGACAGATAGATGTTCAACGCGGTCTCGGTAGCGCTGATGCTGATCGCGCCGTGGGAAAGGCTGGCGCTGGCGCTCAACTCCTCCTCGGCATCCTGGATCTGCACGGCGGCGGAGGAGATGCGGGCGTAAAGGTTCTCGCCCTCCGGCGTCAGCGTGACGCCCCGATTGGAGCGGATGAACAGCACGCAATGCAGCTGGTCTTCCAACTTGTTCATCGTGTGGGTGATGTTGGGCTGGTTGCTGCCCAGCACGCGGGCAGCCTTGGTAAAGTTTTGGTACTTGGCCACGTAGTAAAAGATTTTGTAGTAGTCCCAATCCACATACATGACGGTGTCCCCTCCCCTGTTGTTTCTTACTGCCAGCCGCGGGCCTTGGGGTCCAACATTTCGGCAGCCTGATAGAGCAGCGCATTGCAGATGGCCGCCGCCACGTTGCTGCCGCCCTTGCGTCCCATAGCCACAATGGCCGGGACACCGTACTGCCCGCATGTGGCAAACAGCCGTTCCTTGCTTTCCACCACATTGACAAAGCCAACGGGCACACCAATGACCAGCGCGGGACGCAGACCGTTTTCGATTTCCTCGGCAATGGCCAGCAGGGCCGTGGGGGCGTTGCCCACGGCCAGCACCGCGCGTGGGTATTCCTGCGCGGCCTTGTGCATGGCGGCTACGGCGCGGGTGGTGCCAGCTTCTTTGGCGGCGGCCGCCACGGCGGGGTCGGCCATAAAGCACACGGCCTGCCCGCCCAGCTTGGCAAGGCCCGGCTTGGTGATGCCCGCCAGCGCCATGTTGGTATCGGTGATGATGGTCACGCCCTCGTGCATGGCGGCAATGCCTGCTGCCACCGCAGCGGGGGTAAAGTGCAGGTTTTGCGCGTAGTCGAAATCGGCCGTAGTATGGATGACCCGCTTGACGACCGCCGCATTCTCCGGCGGGACCTCCAGCCTACGCTGGGCCAGTTCCTCGGTGATGATGCTCATGCTGGTGCGCTCAATATCGGCGGGCAGGTGATGCTGCGGGGTCATGTGCGTTCCTCCTTTGGGCCGGTCAGCCCCATGGCGGCGTAGACGGCGGGCATGTCCAGGGCATGGCGCACGCCGTCGGCCAGCAGATCAAACTGCTGTTCGCGGTAGGCCTGCATCGTGATGGGCGCAGCGCTTTCCATGGCAATGCCCTTGCGGCGGCAAAGCAGTTCGGCCAGCCGCTCGGTCAGCTCGCCGCTGTCAAACAGGCCGTGCAGGTAGGTGCCGAACACATTGCCCTGCACGCAGCCCTCGGGCGTGCCGTCCGCCAGGGTGCAAAAGGGTGCGCCCTGCTCCTGTATAGATGTACGGCCGGTGTGGATCTCGTAGCCGGTGAGTTCCGCCCCTGCAAAGGGGGCGGCGGTTGTGGCTGTGGATTGAGTGCGGCGTTTTTCGTTGGTGAAAACCGTCCGGGTCGGCAGCAGGCCCAGGCCGCGCAGAGTCTGGGGATGGCCGCTCTCGGTGCCAGTGGAATCATCCAGCGTTTCCCCCAACATCTGGTAGCCGCCGCAGACGCCCAGCACCGGCGTGCCGCCCGCCGCCAGCTTTTGCACAGCGGCTTCCAGCCCGGATTGCCGCAGCCAGAGCAGGTCGTCCACAGTGTTTTTGGTGCCGGGCAGAATCACCAGGTCCGGCACGCCCAGCTCCCGCGTGGTCTGCACGTAGCGCACGCCCAGCAGGGGGTGCTGTTCCAGCGGCATAAAATCGGTAAAGTTGGAGATATGGGGCAGGCGCAAAATCGCCACATCCAGCGGCTTAACGGCATTTTTCTGCTGTAGGCGGTCAGAGAGGGAGTCCTCGTCCTCAATATCCACCTTTAAATAGGGCACCACGCCCACCACGGGCAGGTGTGTCTTTTCTTCCAACATCGACAAGCCTGGGCGCAAAATTTCCACGTCCCCACGGAATTTGTTGATGACAAGCCCTTGTATGCGTGCCCGCTCCTCCGGCTCCAGCAGTTCCACCGTGCCGTACAACTGGGCAAACACGCCGCCGCGGTCGATGTCGCCGGCCAACAGCACCGGCGCGTCCACCAGCTTGGCCAGGCCCATATTGACGATGTCATCAGCTTTCAGGTTGATCTCAGCCGGGCTGCCTGCGCCCTCGATAACAATGATGTCAAACTCCTCGGCCAGGCTGTTGTAGGCCTGCAAAATGTCGGGGATCAGGGCACGCTTGTGGCGGAAATACTCCTTGGCAGGCATGTTGCCCCGCACCTCGCCATTAACGATGACCTGGCTGCCGATGTCGCTGCTGGGCTTGAGCAGGATGGGGTTCATCCGCACGTCCGGCTCCACGCCCGCGGCCTGGGCCTGCACCACCTGGGCACGGCCCATTTCCAGGCCATCCCGGGTGACAAAGCTGTTCAGCGCCATGTTCTGGCTTTTGAAAGGGGCAGCTTTGTAGCCGTCCTGGGCAAAAATACGGCAGAGCGCCGCGCACAACAGGCTCTTGCCCGCACCGCTCATCGTGCCCTGCACCATGATGCATTTTGCGCTGCTCATGCCAGCACCTCCCCCATGATTTGCAGCAGTTGGTCATTCTCAGCCGCCGTGCGCACAGCGGTGCGGTACCAGGCAGCGTCCAGCCCCGGATAATTAGCGCAGCTGCGCACTACTGCGCCGTGCTGGCGCAGAGCTTCGCCAAAATCAGCCGGGGCCTTAAACAGCAGATAGTTGGCCTGCCCTTCGATGACATGCAGCCCCAGCGCCCGCAGGCCTGCCGCCATTTTGGGGCGTTGGTCAGCAATCAGGGCACGGACGGCATCGGCGTAAGCGGTCTCCTTCAACGCTGCAATGCCCGCGGCCTGGGCCAGGCTGGACACAGCCCAAGGCTGGCCCGCCGCCTGCATTTTGGCTAACAGATCGGCGTTGCTGCACAGTGCATAGCCCAAACGGACGCCCGCCATGGCGTAGAGTTTGGTAAAAGCTTTTAAGATGATAAGATTCGGTGCCTCGTGTAAAAATGTTTTTGCAGTCAAAGTGTCCCGGTCGGGCAAAAAGTCCAAAAAGCATTCATCCACTACCAAAGCGGCCCCACAGGCGGCACAGCGGTGCAGCAGCTTTTCTACCAGTGCGGGCGGCGTTACCTGCCCCGTGGGGTTGTTAGGCTGGCAGAGAAACACCATGTCTGTTTCCGGCGTTACAGCGTTGATAAAGGCATCCGTCACTGCGAAATCGTTGGCGGCATCCAGCGTAAACCGCGTAACTTCACAGCCGACCGTATCCAGCGCCGCCGCGTACTCGGCAAAGGTGGGCGCAGGCAGCAGGGCGCGGCGCGGGCGGACAGCCAAAGCAAGGCGGAAGATCAAATCCGCCGCGCCGTTGCCGCACAACAGCCAATCGGCGGGCACATCCTCGGCCACGGCCAGCTTGGCCCGCAGTTCCCGGCAAAGGGGGTCTGGGTAGCGGTCCGCCGTGGGCAGTGCCGCCTCGATAGCCGCCGCCACCCCCGCAGGCAGCCCCAGCGGGCTGACGTTGGCCGAAAAATCCAGCGCGTCCCGGCCAAACTCAGCCCGGTAGCCGGCCCAATCGCCGCCATGTACCAGTTTCATCTGCATTCCCTCACAAAGCAAAAAGCAGCCGCACCGCCAGCCCCAGTGCCAAGGCCAGCAGGCTTTCGGCGTACATCATGCGGTTGGCCCGCACGATGTCCTGCGGCTCAATGGGCCGCAGCGGGTCGCCGATCGTCGGCTTATTGTAATATTCGCCAAAATAGTAGGCCGGGCCTGCCAGCTGCACACCCAGCGCCCCGGCGCAGGCGCTCTCAGTCTGGGCGCTGTTGGGGCTGGCGTGGTTGCGTCGGTCCCGGCGCCAAATTTTCCACGCACCGGCGGCGCTGCCCCCGGTCAGGGCCGCAGCGGCCACCCACAACAACCCGGCCAGGCGGCTGGGCTGCCAGTTGGCCACGTCGTCCAGTTTAGCGGCACAGCGTCCAAAATAGAGATACTTCTCGTTTTTATAGCCCAGCATGCTGTCCATCGTATTGATGGCTTTGTAGGTCAGCGCCAGCGGTGCGCCGCCGATCAGCATGTAGAACAGCGGAGCAATGACGCCGTCGCTGGCGTTCTCGGCCACAGTCTCCACCGCCGCTTTGGTCACGCCTTCGGCAGTCAGGCTTTGGGTATCGCGTCCCACGATGCGGGCCACCGCCTTGCGGGCAGCAGGCAGGTTGCCTTTTTGCAGTTCCTTATACACGTTCATGCTTTCCTGCTTAAGGCCTTTGGCCGCAAGGGCCTGCCCGCACCAGAACATTTGCAGGGCCAGCCCCAGCGCCGGGTGCAGTTTGGCCGCCAGCCAGCAGGCCGCGCCGGTGACCAGCAGAGTGCCCAGCGGCAGCACAGCAGCCACGATACCCCCGCCCAGCAGCTCACCCTGCGGTGTTGTGGGCAGGGCGGCGCGCAGGCGTTTTTCCAGTGCCGAGATGCACCGGCCCATCAGCACCACCGGGTGAGGCAGCCAGGCCGGGTCCGCAAAAATGGCATCCAGCACAAAACCGCCCAGCACCGCCCAAAATATCAGCATATACTCTCCTTGGTGTACTGCACGGTCTTGACCAGGTGCAGTACGTGCTGCGCGGCCCAATCGCGTGCATCCAGCACATAGCCGCCCGCGTTGGGGCCGCACCACTTGTAGTAGCCTCGTTGGGGCAGGGCGTAACGCTCCAGCGCGGCCATCTGGGTACCGCCATGGGCCAAAATCACCAGCATGTCCTCACCGTCCGCCAGCGCCTTGTCCACCAGCGCCGCAAAAGTCTTGCAGATACGGTCCGAGAATTCATCCTTGCGCTCACCGTCCGGGCAGGAGCTTTCGCAGTTGGCGGCGACCCAGGCCTGATAGTCAGGATCGTGCTCCATCTCCACGTAATTACGCCCCTCAAAACTGCCGAAGCACATTTCTTTCAGCCCGTCCACCGGCACAAGCTTTGCCTTGGGGAACAGTACCTTCGCCGTCTGGGCTGTGCGCTGCAGCGTGGAAATATAGACGACCTTCGGGTCAATATCGGCGCGGCGCAGCTGGGCCAGGCCCTCGGGCGAAAGCGGGATGTCCCGCTGGCCCTGGTAGCGCTTTTGGGCGTTGTACTCGGTCAGGCCGTGGCGTAGTAAATAAATCAACATTCCGGCAGTTCTCCTTTCAATACCGTGGGCAGGCCGCAGAACATTTCCACCACGCAGCTTGCCCGCGCGGCCAGCAGGCAGGCCAGACGGCCGGCGGCTTCCCGCGCGGCGCGCTCGGCCGGGTCGATGGGCACGATGCCGCCGCCAATTTCGGTGGCGATGACCACATCATAGGCGGTCAGTTCGTCGGCCAGTTTTTCTAGATCCGTGGCGTTGGCGGCGAGATTTTGCACATCACAAATCTGCCGTCCGCCGAACTTTTGGGAAAACGCGCGTTTACCGCTGTAAAGGGGTCCGGTAACAAAAAGCATTTACAGCACCCCCAGCCATTGGCAGGCGGCCAACATCGCCAGCATCCAGATCTCACATTTTTGCAAAAACCACCCGGCCAGGTCACCCGTAGTGCCGCCGAACTGGTTTTTGGCTGCGTGGTAGTACCGTACAAACACGGCACAGGCCGCCAGCACCAGTGCCCAGCCGCCCAAAGCGACGAGGGCCGCGCCCAGCAGCACACAGAGCACCGTCAACACGCGGCGCACGTTGGTTTTATCCGCCGCCGTGGCAAAAGTATGGGCCAGGCCAGTGTTTTTTGCCATGGGGAACGCTGCCACCGCCAGCCCGGAGAGCGCCCGCTCCCCCACCAGTGCTAATGTCCACAACACACCCACGCGCGGGGTGAACTGCACGCAGACACACAGAGCCAAGTAGGCTATAAAGTAACTGCACAGCCGGATAACAGCGAACGCACCGCAGTGGGGGTCCTTTAAAATTTCCAGCTTTTTGGCGGTGTCGCCGTAGCTGGAAAGGGCATCGCAGGTGTCGGCGTAGCCGTCCAGATGGATGCCGCCCGTGACCCACACCGGCATCAGGCAGAACCCTGCCGCACGGGCAAGATCCGGCAAAGGCAGGGCACCGCACAGGCACCACAGCGCGCCGATCACCACGCCGATGAGCGGAAATGCGCAGAGAGCGTACCGCATGTTTTTCTCGTTCCAGGCAAACTGCGGCATCGGCAGCGCCGAAAACATGGCGAACGCCACCGCGATCGTCTGCAAAGCTGTCATGGGTTTAGCCCCCTTTATAATAACGTGGGATGCCGCATACAACCCGCACCACGGCGTCGGCCCGGGTAGCGGTTGCGTTGTTGATCTGCGCCAGCGCCAGCAGGTAGCGGTCGGTATCGCCGGCATAGTCGGCTCCGCCGCGAAAGACCTCGTTGGATACAACAATCAAATTATCGCACTGCGCGGCCAGTTTTGCAAGGCCGTTTACAACGGCGTCAGCCGTTTTCTCCCCTGCGCCGTCGGGGGCGTAGAGTTCGTTGGCCGTTAAATTGCCCAGGTCCTCCAGCAGCACTGTACCGCGCCGGGGCAAAATCAGCCGATCAAGATGCAGTGGGCACTCCACCGTGTCAAACTGTTTTTGCGCCCGCATAGCGCGGTGCCGGGCCACACGGGCAGCACACTCAGCGTCCCACACCTGCATGGTAGCCAGGTAGGTGCGCGGCAGGGGGCTTTGCAGGCAGAGCGACTCTGCAAAGGCGCTTTTCCCGCTGGCCGAGCCGCCGATGACCAGCGTCAGCATTGCGGGGTGTACGGCGTGATGCCGCCCTCGGCAAACGAATAGCAGCCGTTGTAGACCGCAAGGGCCATATCCCACAGCGGCAGGCTGGCCACTGCGCCTGTGCCTTCGCCCAGGTGCAGATTGGCGGTGATAAGCGGTTTTTTATCGAGTTCTTCCAGTACCAGGCGGGCGGCCGGCTCGCTGGAAACATGGCTGGCAAACACAGCCTTGGCCGCAGCCGGGCACAGCCGCACAGCGCACAGCGCCGCCACGCCGCTGATGAAGCCATCCATAAGGATAGGTACATTTTCCAGTGCACCGCCTAAAAATACACCGCACAATCCGGCGATGTCAAAGCCGCCCAAGGCCGCCAACACGCCCAGCGGGTCGGCCGCATCGGGGCGGTTAACGACAATGCCGCGCCGGATAGCATCGATTTTGCGGCGCAGGCCTTCGTCGGAAAGTCCCGCACCACGGCCGGCCATCTCCTGCACGGGGCGGCCCAACAGTACGCTGGCCACGGCGCTGGAGGTGGTGGTGTTGCCGATGCCCATCTCACCGGTGGCCAACATCTGTACGCCCTGACGTTTTTGCGCCTGTACCAGCTCGATACCGCAGGCGATGGACTGCACAGCCTGAGCGCGGGACATGGCCGGGCCTTGGGTGAAGTCCGCCGTGCCGAGGGCGACGCGGCAGTTGATGACCCCGGCCACCGGTGTTCCGGCAATGCCCATATCCACAGGCACAACGGCGCAGTGGGCGGCCGCTGCCATGCGACAAACGCTGGTACGGCGGGCGGCAAGGTTTTCCAGCACCGCGCGGGTCACGCTGGCGTCTGTCTGGCTGACACCCTGGGCCACCACGCCGTTA
This sequence comes from uncultured Oscillospiraceae bacterium, assembly GCA_900539695.1. Taxonomy (GTDB): domain Bacteria; phylum Bacillota; class Clostridia; order Oscillospirales; family Ruminococcaceae; genus Gemmiger. The sequence continues at coordinate 11,071 of UQDG01000030.1, read as the reverse complement.
TCGGCGCACAGCACCAGCACGGCACGGTTGGCAAGATTCGGCGTCTCTGTCCCCATCAGGGCGGCGGCATCCTCCACCATCGTTTCCAGCCGGCCCAGACCGCCCAGGGGTTTGGCAAGCGCGGCCCAGTGGGCGTGCGCGGCGGCACGGGCGGCTTTATTAGGCGGCGTCACCGTTTTTAATAAGGTTTTCAGTTCGTTTTCGGTCATGGTTCTTCCTTTATATAGCGGCAGGCCGCGGTCACAAAGCGTTGCGGCAAGGGCGTGCCCGACCAGTACAGGTGCGGAAATCCCGCATACAAATGTGCGTTGGCGAAGCCGCAGGCCCAGCTGCGACCGTTGGTTTTGCCAGCGGTAAAGTCAGTGCCGTTGGCGGTCGAATCCCAGTGGTGGAACTCGTGGATCGGCAGGGTCTCCCCTGCCGCAAACAACATGCTGTCGGCGTTGGCAGTCAATGCGGCATAGCCGAACCGCACCAGGCGGCCAATTTTGACGCCTTGCCCGGGCAGAACACCCGCCATGGGGTAGGTTTTGCCGTCCGCGCCCTCCAGCGTTTGGCCCAGGTAGAGGAACCCGCCGCACTCAGCCACCGTAGGCAGGCCGCTTTCCACAGCCGTTTTTACGGCGCTGCGCATGGCGGTGTTGGCTGCCAGCTGGGCGGCGTACAGTTCCGGGTAGCCGCCCGGCAGGTACAGGCCGCCGATATTGGGGGGCAGTGCCGTATCCTCCAGGGGGCTGAAAAAGCACAGCTCCGCGCCTTTTTCCTGCAAAGCTTCCAGTGTTTCGGCGTAAGTAAAGCAGAACGCGGCATCCCGCGCCACAGCAATACGCACGTTAGCCGGGGGCACGGTGCGCGGGGCCGCGGCAGGCGCGGGGCAATCAAACAAGGCGGAAAAGTACGGCCAATCGATGGTTTTCTGTGCAGCATCCGACAAAATTTTTATTTTATTCTGCAGGTCTGCAATCTCCCCTGCGGTTTTCAACCCCAGGTGGCGGCTCTCGATGGCAGCCTCCTGCAGCGGCGGCAGGTAACCTACCACCGGCAAGCTGGTCTCCTTTTCTAACATCGGGGCCAGCAGTTTGTACAAAGTTTCGCTGCAATCATTGAGCAGTATGCCCGCCAGATGATGCGGTGTACGGAACGCCATGAGCCCCCGCAGCTCGGCCGCCAGGGTCAGGCTGGCACCCTTGGGCCGCACCACCAGCAGCACCGGCAGACCCAGCGTGTCCGCCAGATGCCAAGCACTGGCGGTGGCACTGATGCCACCCAGGCCGTCGTAATAGCCCATAGCGCCTTCCACCACCGCCGCGCCATGGCCTGCCGCGTTTTGGGCGTACAGGCGGCGCACCGTAGCCGGGGTGGAGAAAAACAGGTCAAGGTTATGGCTTTCCACGCCCAGCACGGCGCGGTGGAACATCGGGTCAATATAATCCGGCCCCGATTTAAAGGCACAGGGATACTCCCCCCGCACCCGCAGCGCCGCCAACAGGGCGCAGGCGGCGGTCGTTTTGCCGCTGCCGGAGCGCGGCGCCGCCAAAACCAGCTGCAGCATGTTACTCCCTCACAATTAAAAAAACCGGGTTGTTGGCCATCAGCAGGTGCAGGCTGCCCGCCGCTTTGCTGCGGCTGACGGCGATCTGCGTGACCTGGGCAGACAAACCGTGGGCCGCCAGTGCGGCGATGGCCTGCTGCAAAGTTTCCAGTGCAATGGCGCTGATGCAAAGCCGCACGGCCGGGTTGGCGGCCAGCGCTGCATCCATAATGGCCGCCAAATTGCCCTTGCTGCCGCCGATGAAAACAGCATCCGGGGCGGGCCAATTTACCAGCACTTCGGGGGCCTTGCCTGCGGTCAGATGCAGGTTTTCGGCATGGAATTTAGCGCGGTTCCGGCGGATCAGCTCGCAGGCATCGGCATCACACTCAGCGGCGTAGACCTGGCCCGCAGGGGCGGCCAGCGCCATCTCCACGCTGACGCTGCCGGTGCCCGCGCCCACGTCCCACAAGATATCGCCGGGACGCACGGCCAGTTTGGCCAGTACGGCGGCGCGGACCTCCTGCTTGGTCATCGGCGTTTTGCCGCGGATGAAGGCTTCGTCCGGCAGACCGGGCACGCGGCGCTGCAAAGCAGGGCAAGGCTCCACCAACAGCACACTTAAGGCCGCAAACACCTGCCGGGCAAGTTCCTGCGCCGTGCCGCGCACAAGGCGCTGGGCAGCGGTGCCCAGGTTTTCCCCCACCGTTGCCTGCACGTTCCCGCAGCTGCTTTGCGTTAGTTTTTCGCAAAGGGTGGCGGGTGTCTCGCTGCCGCCGGTCAGGAAAAAGGTCGGTGTATCGGCACTGCACACCAGGGCCGGGGTGCAGGCACAGCCGTGGGCGCTGACCAGCTTCCAATCCTGCCAGGGGCGGCCCAGCGCGGCGGCCAGCAGCTGCACGCTGGAAAGTCCCGGGCAGACCATGTAGGGCAGGCCCGCCGCATCCAGCGCACGGCACAAGGCCGATGCGCCGGAGTAAAAGCCGGTGTCGCCGCTATAGGCCACGGCCACGTGGGCGGCTTCGGTCGTTCGCAGCAGTGCGCAGATCTCCTCGATCTTATAAAGCGGCGCACGGTTCCCGGTGCAGCCATCGGGCAGGCTTTCCAATAGGCGGCGGGCACCGATAATAAGCTCCGCTTCCCGCAGGGCGTTTAGCCCCTGCACCGTCAGGCTGCCGGGGGTGCCGCTGCCCATGCCGACCAATGTGATTTTCATAAAAGCTCCCTGCATCGTTGCAAAATCGTTTCGGCGGTCTCGCCCTGTTCCTCGGGGCGGCGCAGCACGATCAGCTGTACACCGCACTGGGCGGCGGCCTGCGCCTTTTCTGCAAAGCCGCCCGCCGCGCCGCCATCCTTGGTGACCATATAGGCAATATGGAATTGGTGCATGACCGCCACATTCAATTCACGGGTAAACGGCCCCTGCATAGCAATAATGTTGCGGTGTGGGATGCCCGCTGTCTCGCAGGCGGTAATACCCGCCAGCGTAGGCAGCACGCGGGGGTAAAGCCGTGCGGGGTCCAGAGGTGCAAAGGCGGGCAGTTCCTTAGCACCGGTTGCCAGCAGGATATTGCCCGGTTTGCCCGCCAGGTACGCCGCGGCCTGGGCGGCGGTTTGCAGCACCACACTGCCTGCAGGCAGGTCACTGGCGGGGCGCAGCAGGCGGTGATATTCCACACCCACTGCCGCAGCCGCCGCGCAGATGTTGCGGGTAGCCTCGGTGGCATAGGGGTGGGTGGCATCCACGCAGAGGGCCGCGCCCTGCAAAAGTGCCGCCATGGCATCGGCATCCAGGCGGCCAGTGCACACTGTGATGCCGGGGGTACGCCCCTGCTCTTCAGCCCCTAACTCTGTTGCCACACAGACCGTAGCTTCTATCCCAAGGGCGGCCACGGCGCGGGAAAGCTCCCGTCCCTCGGTCGTGCCGCTGAAAATGACTACCTTCATACGCCGCGATACCCCCTGGGTGTGACCATTTTGCCGCCCAGCGCCCGGGTGGCCGCGTTGCCGATGTACACGGTAGTGAACATGTCCACCGCCGTGTTTTCCAGCTCGGCCAGCGTCAGCAGGCTTGCAGCCTGCTCCTCGCGGCCAATGTTGCGCACGATGCCGCAGATCGTCTGCGGTGCCTTGCCGTTTTGCAGTAAGATCCGCACGGCCTTTTGCAGATAATCTGCCCGGCCCTTGGAGGACGGGTTGTACAGTGCCGCACAGAAATCCCCCATCGCCGCGCAGGCCAGCCGCTTTTCGATGACGGTCCAGGGCGTGAGCCGATCCGAAAGGGAGATCACACAGAAATCGTGCGCCAATGGAGCGCCCAGCACCGCGCCGCCGCTTAAGGCCGCCGTCAGGCCGGGTACAATCTCCACTGTCACGCTTGGGTAGCCCTGTGCCAGTTCCAGCAGCGGGCTGGCCATGCCGTACACGCCCGCATCGCCGGAGCAGACCAACGCTACCGTCTTGCCGCTTTGCGCAGTCTCCAACGCCCAGCGGCAGCGGTCGATTTCCTTCGTCATGCCGGTGGTATACACTTCTTTGTCCGGGTACAGGGGGCGCACCAGATCGATATAGACCGTGTAGCCGCACAGCACGTCGGCGGCCTGTAAGGCGGTTTGCGCCTGGGCAGTCAGGTAGCGGGCGTCGCCGGGGCCAAGGCCCACCACGTACACCATTGCGTCAGCCATCGTTCCATCTCCAATCCGGGGTAAAGAGGCGTAGTGCCACAGCAAAAGTTACACCGTCCCGCGCCCATTTGTGCGCCCACACGGGGCCGTCTGCGGCCAGCACAGCGGCGCGCTCGCAGACGTTATCCACGCCGGTGATGCTTTGCACAAAGTCTGAATGAGCGAACTGCCCCGGCACGGCGCGCAGTTCGTCGGCGGTATAAAAGGTAACGGGCCAGCTCTGCTTTTGGCCGAATTCTGCCAGGCCAAGTTCATCCTTTTTTAAGTCAATGCTGGCCGCGGCGGCAATGCTTTGCGGGGCCAGTTTCGTTTCGGCGCAAAAGGCAGCAAATGCGTCCGCCAGCTTGTCGGCAGGTGTACCCCGCTTGCAGCCGATGCCCAATACAGCAATACGCGGGATAATGTGCAGGGCGTTGGACGTCATCGTCGGGGTTATCGTCAGGGCAAAACTTGCCTGTGCGGCATCACCAGCCGGTTCCACACCGGCAGGCGGTGTGCCCTGTATCGGCCAATCACTGGCAAAACGCACGGTACGGCCCGCCAGCAGGGCGCTGCTTACCTTTTTGATGCGCGCCGGCTCGGCCACAAGGCAGTGCTGGTGCTTGGCCCACTCATCCACGGCAAATACACCGTTAGCGTCGGTGGCGGTGGTGATGACCGGCACCGCGCCGCATGCTTTCGCCAGCCGACGGGCCAGATCGTTGGCACCGCCCAGATGGCCGGAGAGCAGCGGGATTGCAAAGTGGCCGCACTCATCCAGCACTACAACGGCGGGGTCGGTGGCCTTGCTGCGGCAGTGAGGCGCGATGGCTCGCACGGCAATGCCGACAGCCCCCACAAAAACAAGCGCGTCACTTTGTGCAAACTGCGCAGCAGTCCAATTGGCAAGGGTCACGCCGTTTTCGCCGCAGCGGGCCACAGCACCAGGCTGGGCCGCCGCAAGCTTCCGGGCCAGCGCCAGTCCCTTGCTGGTAAAGGCAAGATACGCGCAGGTCATTGCGGCGCTCCTTTGCGGTATTCGGTGGTAAAAGTGGGGTCATAAAGCTTGCTGCGGTCGTACTGCGCGGCCAGGAAGTCCCCCACCACGATCAGCGCGGTTTTGGTAATGCCTGCCGCGCGGGTACTGGCGGCCAAGGTGCCCACGGTGCAGTGCACGGTCTTTTGCTCCGGCCAGGTGGCTTTGTAAACCACGGCGGCGGGGGTCGCCTCAGTGTAAGCCCCCTGCAAAAGCGCGGTCTGCACTTTGTCCACCAGACCAATGGACAGGAAAATGACCATAGTGGCCCCATGCACGGCCAGGCTGGCCAGGCGCTCGCCCTCGGGCACCGGGGTACGGCCCTCCATGCGGGTGATGATGACCGTCTGGCTCACGCCGGGCAGGGTATATTCGGCGTTCAGGGCCGCGGCTGCCCCGCAAAAACTGGACACGCCGGGGGTGTCATCGTAGGGGATGCCGTCGGCGTCCAGGGCGTCCATCTGCTCCCGGATGGCACCGTACAGGCAAGGGTCGCCCGTGTGCAGGCGCACCGTGATTTTGTGCGCTGCTTCGTTTTTGCGCATCACGGCCAGCACCTGCTCCAGCGTCATTTCGGCGCTGTTGTAGATGGTGCAATCCGCCTTGGCCAGCCCCAGCAAGGCCGGGTTGACCAGGCTGCCCGCGTAGATGATGCAATCCGCCGTCTGCAGCAGAGCCGCGCCGCGCTGAGTGATAAGATCTGGTGCGCCGGGGCCCGCCCCCACAAAATGTACCATGTCAGTTTTCCTTCCAGCTTTGCAGCAGTTTTTCGGCCTGTTGGGTCTGGCCCAGCGGACCGTTTTGGTTGGAGAAAAGTACCGCCCCTACCGTGAAGGCTTCCGCCGCGCGGCGGTCCAGATGCAGCTGGATGGCCTGCAGCAGGCTTGCCATTACGGGTTCTTTCAGGTCGGCAGCGGTTAAAATATCCAGGCATGCGTCGGTGGTAGCGGCATCCATCAGGGCGCGGCAGGTTGCCGTATCCGCCCCACAGAGTGCCGCATGGGTACAGAACAGCTCGGTGCGGCAATCGGCCTGCTTGGAGTGGGTGTTCATGATTCCGCCCGCCAGCTTGACCAGCTTGCCCACATGGCCGACAAGGAGGACTTCCGCAAAATGTTCTGCTGCGGCCATATCCAACGCTTCCCCAATGAAATTGGAGACTTTTACAATAGGGATCTCATGCAGTTCCGGGTAGTTTTGGGCCAGGTAATCCAGCCCATAGTTGCCGGGGGCCAGAATCAGGCGGCGGCTGTGCAGGGCGGCCTGGTGGATTTCCAGCTGCAACGAATCCAGCAGCGCCTGCTGGCTCATCGGCTCTACAATGCCGCTGGTGCCCAGCACCGATAGGCCGCCTTCGACCCCCAGGTGCGGGTTAAAGGTGCGCTTAGCGGCCTGTTCGCCGCCCTCGATGCGGATGATCACCGAGAAGCCGCCGCTGTAACCGGCGGTCTCGGCTTCTTTTAATAATGCTTCGGTAATCATCTGGCGCGGCACATGGTTGATGGCCGCTGCGCCCACAGGCTGGTCCAGGCCGGGTTTGGTCACACGGCCCACGCCTGCGCCGCCGTCGATGGTGGCGGTATGCGGGGCATCGGGCAGAAGCGTAACTTCGGCAACGACCGGCAGGCCGGTGGTGGCATCGATGTCATCTCCGCCATCCTTTACAATGGCGCACTCCGCGCCGGTTGCCGTGCGGCGGCAGAATTGGGGTGCAACCTCGACTACGATGCCCTTGGGGGTACGCAGGCCGACGCTTTCTGGCGTGTGGCCGGTCAGCAGCAGACGGGCCGCCCCCGCCGCCCCCAGCGCTGCGCAGGTGCCGGTGGTGTAGCCGCAGCGCAGCAGTTTTTGCCCGCTGCGGATGTAATGCTCAAATTTTGGTTTGGGCTTTTCGCTAAACAGGGCAGTGTACTGCTCGTCCGAAAGGTCGAACAGGTGGCAGATATTTTCCCTTGCAAACGCCTCTTTGGGCGTAAGCACACCGGAAACGCCCTGTGGCGAAACGCAGACGACCGCGTCGGCCAGCTTTTGGGCCAGTTCCAGCTCATGCAGGGTCACGATGATGGCCACATTCTTCTCGTGGGCCAGCTTTTGCAAAACAGCCATCAGCTCAGCCTTGCCTTTTACATCCAAAAAAGACGTAGGCTCGTCCAGCAGCAAGATCTCCGGCTGCTGGCAGACCGCCCGGGCCAGCAATACGCGCTGGCGCTGACCGTCGCTGATTTTTGTGAAATCCCGCGCGGCCAGTTCGTCTGCCTGTACCAGATGCAGGGCGTCCCGCACCTGCTGCTTATCCTCATCCGAGAGGATGCCCAGTCGCCCGGTGTAGGGGTAGCGGCCAGCGGCGGCCACGTCAAAGCAGGTGGTCAGCTCGGTGCGTGCCATGTGGGGCAGCATCAGTGCCAGCTTGCGGGCGCGTGCGTTGGGGGTGTAGGTGGTCAGCGTTTTGCCGTCCAGCAATACCGCGCCGTTCTGGGCCGCCAGCTGCCCGGCCAGCGTTTTTAATAAGGTAGATTTGCCCGCACCGTTGGGGCCGATGAAGGCCAGAATCCTGCCGCGCTCGGCCTGCAGAGAGATGTCCCGCAGCAGCGGGGCACCGTAGCCGATGGCAAGGCTTTGGGTCTCGCAGTAGCTCATGTTGTCCCCTCCCCGCTGTGGTGGCGCACCAGCAGCCAGATGACCACCGGCGCACCAAATACCGCCGTGACCGAACTGATGGACAGCTCCGTCGGCGCAAACAGGCTGCGGGCGATCAGGTCACACAGCAGGCAGAACGATGCCCCGCCCAAGGCGCAGCCCGGCAGCACATGCAGCGGCTTGGCGCTGCCTAACGACTGCTTGACCAGGTGCGGCACCGCAATGCCGACGAAAGAGATTGGCCCGGCAAATGCTGTGACACAGGCCGCCAGCAGGCTGGACAGCAGCACTAGCAACACCGAAAAGCTGCGCACCGAAACGCCCACGCTGGCGGCGTAGGATTCACCCATCTGGTAGGCGGCCATGGGCTTGGACAGTAAAAACGCCGCCGCCAGGCAGGGCAGCGTAATGGCGGCCGCCGTGCCCACATTGCCCCAGGTCATGCCGGAGAAGCTGCCCATAGACCAGTTGTGCAGGTTGACGATGTTGGAATCCTGGGCAAAGGCCACCACAATATCGGTGATGGCGGAGCAGATGTAACCGATCATGACGCCGCAGATGACCAAAATGCTCATGCGCTGCACGCGGCGTGCCACAGCCAGCACAAACAGCATGGCAGCCATAGCCCCGGCGAAAGCAGCCAAAATCAAGGTGAGGGAGTTCGTTAATAGGCCGCGGTTTAAAAACACAACCATGGTCAGCGCCACGGCCAGCTTGGCCCCGCTGGAAATGCCCATGACGAAGGGCCCCGCAATGGGGTTGGCAAAAAAAGTTTGCAGCAGATACCCGGCCACCGATAACGCTGCCCCCAGCAGAACGACCATGACGGCGCGGGGCAGGCGCAGCTGCAGCAAAATGTTGCTGGTCAGTACATCCTGCCCACGGCCCAGCAGGGCACTGACCACATCGGCGGGCGAAAGCGCCACGCTGCCCCAAAACAGGTTGAGGGCAAACAGCACCAACAGAGCCGCCGCCATAGCGAGGTATGCAATTGTCAGGCGCTTTCGGGTGTGCATGGTGTTATCCTTTGCATTTTGCTTGTAAAAGCGGGCATTGCCTGCCTGCGGGCCGATGCAGTGTTGGGCAAGGGGATTTGAGGTAGTTATCAGATGATTTTCGTCAAAAATTTCAATTCACTGTCGTCGGGTGTGCCCTCGGCAAAGACTTTATTCATGTCCAGGATCAGGTCGGGCATCTCCATGCTTTGCTGGAAAAGGCTTTGCGCGGTGCACCAGACGTTGCCCTGCTGCACGGCCTTGAACTGTGCCAGCAGCGGGCATTTGGCGATCAACTCGTCCATCGTGCGGATCTCGCCCTCGATGGTGCTGTTGTAGATCAGCACATCGGCGTCCTTGGCCCCGGCGTAGAAATCCTCCAGCGAGATGTTGACGGTGGCCAGGTTGTTGCCGCTGTCCGTCAGGTCGGAGAATACATAGTCGCCTCCCGCCATCTCGATCATTTTGGCGACATAATCGCCGCCCTTGCGCACAGTGGCCAGATTATTGGAGGTGATGGAGAAGAACGCCACGGTTTTGCCGGTGGCGGATTCATTTTCCAGCGGTGCAATGCGCTGCACGGCGTCGTCAAAGACCTGCTCGGCCTCGTCAGTCTTGCCCAGCAGCACGCCGTACAGCTTGACCCACTCCATCCGGGCCAGGGGGCCGCTCTCGTAGCTGGAGCGCTCCACCAGTACCGGCACCCCGAATTTTTCCAGCTGTTCCTTCACTTCGGGCGTGTGGTAGATCATCGTGTTTTCGATGGCCAGGCCGCAGTTGGCGGCAAGAATCGTCTCATAATCGGGCGCACTGTACTTGCCCGCGTAGGCGATCTGGCCGTTTTCCATGGCGGTTTTGGCTGCATCCAGATACCAGTTATCGGCCTGCGTGCCGGAAAGCGCCACCGTATCCAGCCCATCGATACTGATGATGGGGTCCATGGCGGAGGAGGACACAAGGTAAATATTCTCGATAGGCTGCTGTAAAACGGTAATGTCCGCGTCCAGCTCGGCTGGCGCGTTCTCTCCCTCGGGCACGACCAGATAGCGCGTACCATCGATGGTAATGAGGTAATAGCCGCCCTCGCACTCGTCAATGGTGAATTGCTGGGCGTACTGCAAGGGGTAGCTGCCGGTGACGGTCAGCGTCTCCGTGCCGGAGGCCGCTGGCTGGGCCGCGCACCCTGCCAGCAGCAGCGCGGGCAGGGCGGCCAGCATTATAAGCCGCTTCATTCGGCAGCGGCCAGCGTGGTGCTGTCAAAGGTCAGGGTGTAATCGATCTCATGGGGGGTGCTCATTGCAACGGTGTCGGCGGTGACAGCCAGGGCAGTGTCCAGCGCGGCCACGGGGATCTCAAAGGTGGAGTTGCCCTCAGTGTTGGTGGGCAGGTACTTTTCGCCGTCGATGAGCATGTAGTCATAGTTGGGGCTGCTCCACACGATGGTGGCGGTCATGGCACCGTCGACTACGGTCAGGGCAGCGGGGCTGTCCACAGTAGCGCGGCCGCTGCCGCCCTCCAGCGTGACAGCGCAGGTGTAGGTGCCGTCGGCAGGGACTTCCGCCGCAGCGGCATCGCCGCCATCGACAGCGGGCACGGCGTTGGACACGCTGACAACATGGTCGTACCAGGTACCCTTGGTGCCCAGGATAGCCAGCTGGAAGTCGGTGTCCACAGCCGCGACAGGGATGTCAAAGCCGTAAACTTCGTCGCTGGTGCCGTCGGAGTAGGTCACAGTATCGATGGTGGGCTGCAGCCATTCGTCCTCATGGTCAGGGGCGTCAGCAGCCATACCCAGATACAGGTTGACGATCTTCTGGGACTGCAGGCTGACGTGCATCGTCATTTCGCCGTTTTCCACGGTCAGGGTGCCCTTGCCATTGCAGGCTTCGTTGACGTGGAACATGCTGCTGTCGGTGTTAAAGTCTGCGGTGTAGATGTCGTCCGGCAGGGCAGCCTCGGCGGCGGGGGCTTCGCTCTCGCTCTCACTTTCAGCAGGGGCGGTCTCAACGGTGGAGACGGCCTCGCTGGTGCTCCCGTTGGCAGCGGCGGATTCGGATGCGCCGCAGCCTGCCAGTAGCAGGGCAGCGGCCAGGGTCAGGGATACGATCTGGAACTTTTTCATGTGTACTTTCCTACCTTATTTCATTAATTTTATTAAGGCAATACCGCACAATTCTAAGTGCCGATACGGCGAGCGAGGTGCGGCAGC
>UQDG01000029.1 GCA_900539695.1 uncultured Oscillospiraceae bacterium | reverse complement strand
GGTTTTCTCTGTGGATTCGTTTAATGATTTCTACCTTCTGCGTTCCGTTGTACTTCCGATATCCTTTTGGCATACAAAAACACCCCATTTTTTAAACAGTATATCATACTGTCTAACAAATGGGGCGCTGTTCAAATCATGTGCGGGGATTTTGTTATTGCATCTTAGTACTTCAGCAGGTCCAGAGAATCCTGATACGGCGTCTCGGTAGCCACCTTCATGGCGGCCTCGTTCTTGTACTTGTTCAGCATCATGGCACTCTTGGCGGGGTCAGCCAGCGTACCGGCACCGGCAATGCAGCCGCCGGGGCAGGCCATGCCTTCCAGCAGGTAGCCGTTGTACTTGCCAGCCTTAGCCATCATCATCATCTTCTTGCAGTCGGCCAAGCCTTGGGCGCTCATTACCTTGACCTCGCGGTCCGGGTCCATCTTCTTGATGGCATTGACAACAGCCTGGGCAACACCGCCGGAAGCAGCAAAGCCGCGGGCATCGGCACTGGCGTTGTTGAAGGCATCCTCGGGGTTGTTAGGCAGGGAAGCGAAGTCCACTTCCTTAGCCTCGAACAGGCCCATCAGTTCCTCGAAGGTCAGCACGAAGTCGACCTCACTGCGGACGGAGCGGCGGCTGGCCTCCAGCTTCTTGGCGGCGCAGGGGCCGACGAAGCAGATACGGGCCTCGGGCTTCTCCTTCTTCAGCAGGCGGGCGGTCAGGACCATCGGGGTCATAGCCATGCTGATGCACTCGGCCTGCTGGGGGAACAGCTTCTTGGCCATTACGCTCCAGGCCGGGCAGCAGGAGGTGCCCATGAAGGGGATCTTGGCGGGAACTTCTTCCATGAAGTCCTTAGCCTCATCGATGGTGCACAGGTCAGCACCGATGGCGACCTCTGCCACATCAGCAAAGCCCAGCTGGCGCATGGCTTCCTTCAGCTTGGAGGGGGTCATGCCGGGGAACTGGTTGATGAAAGCGGGGGCCACGATAGCGATAACTTCGTCGCCGCGCTTGATGGACTGGATCAGCTGGAAGATCTGGCCCTTATCGACGATGGCTCCGAAGGGGCAGTTGACCAGGCACATGCCGCAGGATACGCACTTATCGTAATCGATCTCGGCACGACCGTGTTCATCCGAGTGGATGGCACCCATACCGCAGGCAGCAGCACAGGGACGCTCGGTCTTGACGATGGCGCTGTAGGGGCAGCTGTTGACGCAGCGGCCGCACTTCACACACAGGCTCTGGTCGATGTGGCTTTTGCCGTTGCGGAAGCTGATGGCGTGTTTGGGGCAGACTTCCTGGCAGGGGTGGGCAAGGCAGCCCTGGCACATCTCGGTGACCTTGATGACCTTCTCGGGGCAGCCATTGCAGGCGAACTTGATGACGTTGATCAGCGGCGGCTCATAGTACTTGTCCGCGATGATGCCGTGCTCCAGGCCTTCGGTGGCGGGCACGCTCTCATCCAGCGGGCGCAGGGAGAAGCCCATGGCCAGACGGATACGCTCGGACACGATGGCTCTCTCCAGGAAGATGCTACTGCGCAGCGATTTTTCCTCGCCGGGGATGATCTTAAAGGGCAGCTCACGCATCAGCTGCGCATAGTCAGACAGCTCGTTGGCGTTGTAAGCCATACGGGCCACTTCGGTGAACACCTTGCGACGGATATCCGTTACGGGGGTGTAAATGCCTCTCATAGTTTGATTGCTCCTTTTTTGCTCCGTTCAATGCTCCATAGCGAAAGGGGACTTCCACCTGTTTTCTGCTCACGGTTACAGGGGAAACACCCTTCTTGAGCGGGCGCAGCCGCTCCTGTTAAAATTTTACCAAAAACCAGCCGATTTGGCAAGAGGTCAGGCAACAAAAAAGCGGGAAATTCCAAATTTCCCGCAAAATTCATAAATTCAATCCCATTACGCTGCAAAATCCGTGCGCCGTGTTTATTTTTCCACAATTTCAGCCCGGCAGCGGCGGCCGTCCCAGGCTCCCAGCATTGCGTTTACAATGTCACCGGTCTTGTGGCCCGGTGCGCTGACCAGCACCGGCAGATACTGTTTGGTGTAGCCGGTAAACAGGGTAGCGGACAGCGGCGTTTCCAGCAGCACACTGGCGGTGCGACCCTGCATGGCGGCCACCTTGGCGGCACGCACTTTCTCCACAGCGGCAGTCATGCGGCGGCTGCGGTCCTCTTTTTCGTGTTCCGGCAGCTGGCCGGGGAAGTCGTAAGCCGGAGTACCCTCGCGGCGGGAGTAGGGGAAAACATGCACCTTTAAAAAGCGCTGGCCGGTCACAAAGGCCATGCTGGCTTCAAAGTCCTCCTCAGTCTCGCCGGGGAAGCCCACGATCACATCAGTGGTAAAGCTGACGTTTTCCGCGCCGAACGCCGCCCGCAGCTTGGCAGCAATATCGGCAAACTGGGCGGTGGTATAGGGGCGGCGCATAGCACGCAGGGTCTTGTCGCAGCCGCTCTGCAGGCTCAAATGGAACTGCGGACAAAGTTTCTTCACCGCCGCCATTCGGGTGATGACCTCATCGTGCAGCATATCAGGGTCAAGGCTGCCCAGGCGGATGCGCTCGATGCCTTCGACCTCGGCGGCTTTCTCGATCAGCTCCACCAGGCTGGTGCCGCTGTCGGTGCCGTAGCTGGGCAGGCTGATGGCCGTCAGCACCACCTCTTTATACCCGGCAGCAGCCAGGCGGCGCAGTTCCTCCAGGATGCTTTCTTCGTCGCGGCTGCGCACCGGGCCGCGGGCACGTGGGATGACGCAGTAGGCGCACTGGCGGTTGCAGCCATCCTCGACCTTGACAAAGGCGCGGGTGTGTTCGGCGAACTTATCCATGGGCAGTTCTTCAAACTTTTCGCCCTTCCGGTGGGGGCGGATGTCCACCACCCGCTCGTCCTCGCCGTTCAGCACGCGGGTCACATCGGCCAAAATGGCATGGCGGTTGCCGGAGCCGGTCACCACGTCGGCTTCCTTGATCTCGGCGGCTTCCTCGGGAAAGGCCTGCGGGTAGCAGCCCGTCAGCACCGTAACGGCACCGGGATTCTCGCGCTTGGCACGGCGCAGCCATTTGCGGCTTTTCTGGTCGCCGAAATTGGTCACGGTGCAGCTGTTGACAACATACACGTCGGCCGGCTCCTCGTTGGAGACGACCGTATAGCCGTTTTCCTCAAACAGCTGTGCCAGGGCGCCGGTCTCATTCTGGTTCACCTTGCAGCCCAAAGTATAAAAAGTAACCCGCATAGTTTCTGTGTTCCTCGTTTTCCTGTGATATTCTTTTATTATAAAGGAAAAGCCGCTAAAGCGCAATACTAAAACCGCCCGCCGCCGCATAAGCATCTGGTAAACGAACTGCCGCGGGGGTGTTGCTGCCATGAAAAAACCTGCCTTTACTCTGGTTCTGTGCCTGCTGTTGGCGCTGCTTACCATGCTGCGCAGCTATGCGGCCGCCGCCGATGCGCTCCCGCACATCACCCCGGCCGGCACCGACACGCTGGATGTGCCCTGCGCTGCGGCAATCCTCATTGACGAGGATTCCGGCACTGTGCTGTACGAGAAAAACGCCGACCAGCAGCGGCCCATCGCCTCTATTACAAAAGTAATGACGCTGCTACTCACCTTTGAAGCGCTGTCCGCCGGGCGCATCAGTTTAAGCGACACTGTGCCTGTCAGTGAGCATGCCTATCACATGGGCGGCAGCCAGATCTGGCTGGAGCCGGGCGAGCAGATGACGCTGGACGACATGCTGAAAGCCATCTGCATTTCCAGTGCCAACGATGCCGCTGTGGCGGTGGCCGAATTTGTGGGCGGCAGCGAACCCGCCTTTGTGCAGCAGATGAACGCCCGCGCTGCTGAGCTGGGCCTGACCAACACCCACTTTGAGAACGCCTGCGGCCTGGACGCCGAGGGACACCTTTCCACCGCCCGCGATGTAGCTATGATGAGCCGGGAAATTTTGCTGCACCATGCCGAGGTCCGCAACTACTGCTCCATCTGGATGGACTCTCTGCGGGACGGCGCGACCCAGTTAATCAACACCAACAAGCTGCTCAAGACCTACAATGGCATCACGGGGCTGAAGACCGGCACCACCAGCCGGGCGGGCGTCTGCATCTCTGCCAGTGCCGAGCGAAACGGCCTGCGGCTGATTGCCGTGGTGCTGGGGGCGGATTCCGGCAAAGAGCGTTTTGCCGCCGCCACAACCTTGCTGGACTACGGCTTTGCCAATTATGAGAACGTCACCCCGCAGATGTCTGTCGATGCGCCGGAAGCCATCTCTGTCAACCACGGCACCGCAGACAAAGTCGAGCTTATCTACAGCACGCCGACGCGCTTTTTGATGCCAAAAAATGCCGCTGAGCCCCTGACTTCCACCATCGAGCTGCCCCAGAAGCTGGCCGCGCCCGTGGCCCAGGGCACACACTTAGGCACCGTGCAGCTGAGCAGCGGCGGGGAAGTGCTGGCCAGTTTCCCCATCAGCGCCGCACAGGGCGTGGACGCATTGAGCTTCCGCTATTGTTTCGGACGACTAGTCGACAGTTTACTGCTTTACCAGGGAGATTTTGTGCAAAATAAATGAAAAAGTCATAAAAAAGCACCAGTTTTTGCTTGACAATACCGACTCGAAACGGTATCATGGGTGTATAAAAATAAACAAAGGAGGAGTAAAAGATGGCTGTTGCATTTAATGGCAAGCATCTTGCAAAATTCATCCGTCCTGAAGAATATGAGGCGATCTACCCGCAGGTCGAGTTAGCCCATAAGCAGCTGGAGACCAAGACTGGTTTCGGCAATGACTTCTTGGGTTGGCTTGACCTGCCTGTTACTTATGACAAGGAAGAGTTCGCCCGCATCAAAGAGGCCGCACAGAAGATCCGTTCGGATTCCGATGTGCTGCTCGTCGCTGGTATCGGCGGTTCTTATCTGGGTGCCCGTGCTGTAGTGGAGGCCGTCAAGGGCCTGTACCACAACGAGACTTCCGACGGCCCGAAGATCTACTTCTGCGGCAACACGATCTCGCCCACCGCCCTGAACGACATCATCAAGCTCACCAAGGGCAAGCGTTTCTCCATCAATGTCATCTCCAAGTCCGGTACGACTACCGAGACCGCGCTGGCTTTCCGCGTCCTGCGCAAGCTGCTGGAGGATTCCGTTGGTGTTGAGGAAGCCAACAAGCGCATCTACGCCACGACCGACCGTGCCAAAGGCACCCTCAAGCAGCTGGCTACTGAGCAGGGCTGGCCCACCTTCGTCGTTCCCGATGACGTCGGCGGCCGCTACTCTGTCCTGACCGCTGTTGGCCTGCTGCCCATCGCCTGCGCCGGCATTGATATTGACGAGCTGATGCAGGGCGCTGCTGACGGCCTGAAGAAGTTCGGCCAGTGCAGCATCGACAACGACGCTTACCGTTACGCCATGACCCGCAACATCCTGTACCGCAAGGGCAAGAGTGTGGAGACCCTGGCCTGCTTTGAGCCGGACTTCACCATGATGAACGAGTGGTACAAGCAGCTGTTCGGCGAGAGCGAGGGCAAGGACCAGAAGGGCTTGATGCCCACTTCCTGCATCTTCTCCACCGACCTGCACTCCATGGGTCAGTTCCTGCAGGACGGCAGCCGTATCATGTTCGAGACCTACGTCGACGTCAAGCACACCCGTGAGGACTTCTTTATTGAAGAGCTGGAGGGCAACTTCGACGGCCTGAACTTCCTGGCCAACCAGAACATGAGCGTTGTCAACCGCAAGGCTATGGAGGGCACCATCCTTGCCCATACCGACGGCGGCGTGCCCCTGGGCCTGATCGAAGTGGACAGCCTGTCTGCCCATGACGTCGGTGAGCTGATCTACTTCTTCTGGCGTGCCTGCGCTGTCTCCGGCTATCTGCTGAGCGTCAACCCCTTTGACCAGCCCGGCGTCGAGAGCTACAAGAAGAACATGTTCGCCCTGCTGGGCAAGCCCGGTTACGAGGACCGCAAGGCCGAACTGGAAGCCAGCCTGAAAGACTAATGGAATACACGCCTGGGATATGGCGTCTCACGAATACAAGGAGGTAACCCCTATGCTGAAACTGATCGTTGGAACCAAGGGCTCCGGCAAGACCAAAACCATGATCGACATGATCGACAAGGCTACCAAAACCACTTCCGGCAATATCGTTGTCATCGAGAAGTGCATGAAGCTCACCACCGAGATCAACCACGCAGCCCGCTTGGTTGACGTAGATGAGTACGGCGTTGTCGGCGCTGACATGCTGTACGGCTTCGTGGCTGGCGTCCTGGCTGGTAACTACGACATCACCGAGCTGTTCATCGACGGCATCCTGCGCATCATCGACCACGACATGGCCGCCGCCGCCAAGGTGCTGGAAGCCATCGACAAGATCACCCCCAACATCGAGGTCGTCGTCACCGTTTCTGCTGACGCTGCCGAGCTGCCGGAAGACCTGAAGAAGTACGTGATCTGATGGGCGCAACTTACTAAAGAACTTTTCAGGGCGGGGAAGTCTTCCCGCCCTGATTTTTTGGTAAAAACACAAAAAATCACAATTTTTTGTGTTTTTACTGTTGACAAGCCCCTTGTACTTGTGTATACTATTTAAGCAACCTTTTGAGGTGTACTATGCAATTTGATCTTCGAGCTTTTCTAGAGGGTGCCCGAAAACCTTACGAGGCACATTTTCAGGCAGACCTCACGCAGTCCGATTTTGGCGGCTATACGCTGGCTGCCCCGGCTGAATGTGACTTTACCGCAACGCCCACCGATGATGGCGCGGCGTTGCTATTGTGTGTAAAGGCACAGATTCATGCCGAGTGCGCCCGCTGTCTTGAACCACTCACTCAAGATTACTGCTTTGAGCGCGACTACCTGATCCTGCCAAGGGATTTAGAAGACCCGGATTTTGAACTGCCCTGCAACGAACAAGGCTGCATTGACCTCGATGAGCTGGTCTATCAAGAGCTGATCTTCGAGGTTCCGGCAGTGCTGCTGTGCAGTGCTGATTGTCAAGGTCTATGCCCCATTTGCGGCAAAAAGAAGGCCGCAGGTTGTACCTGTAAGCCCGCAGCCGACGCTGCGCCCGTAGATGCCCGGCTTAGCATACTAAAACAACTACTCAGTTGAATTTCACCAAGGAGGTGTCCGATTATGGCTATCGTACCTAAGAGAAAGCATTCTCAAGCTCGCCGCGACAAACGTCGTTCTAATGTCTGGAAACTGGAGGCGCCGACGCTGGTGAAGTGCCCGCAGTGTGGCGAACTGAAGGTTCCCCATAAGGTTTGCGGCAAGTGTGGCTACTACAAAGGCCAGGAAGTCATCAAGAAAGAGGCGTAAGTCTCTTGCGTGGGGAGGGCGATGCCTTCCCCATTTTTTATTGTTGTGTTATTTTTAACGAAAGGGGGCCCGCCGCATGCCTTTGTATGTAACCAAGATCGACGAGGGATCACCCGCGCAAAAGTTGGGGCTATCCTTAGGCTGTGCTTTGCTGGCCGTTGACGGCCACCCCCTGAACGATGCGCTGGACTATCAGTTCTACACCACCCCGGCCGCATTCTCGCTGGATGTATGCGAGAACGAGCAGCACCGTACCATCCAGGTGCAAAAAGGGGAGTATGAACCCTTAGGCTGCAACTTCAAGACCTATCTGGGCGATGAAAAGCACAGCTGCTCCAACCATTGCATGTTCTGCTTCATCGACCAGCTGCCGCCCGGCATGCGCGCCCCGCTGTATTTTAAGGATGACGACGAGCGCCTGTCCTTCCTGTTTGGCAACTATATTACGCTGACCAACCTGACGGACCACGAGATCGACCGCATCATCCAGATGCACATCAGCCCGATCTTCGTCTCGGTACACACCACCAACCCGGAGCTGCGGGTGCGGATGCTGGCCAACAAACGCGGCGGCGAGGTATTAAAATACCTGCCCAAGCTGGCTACCGGCGGCATCGAGCTGAATTGTCAGCTGGTTCTCTGCCGCGGCATCAACGATGGCGACGAGCTGCGCCGCACATTGACCGACCTGCTGGCGCTGCGCCCCCAGGTGGGCAGTATCGCCGCTGTGCCCGCCGGCGTCACTGACTACCGCGACAAACTGTACAAGCTTACGCCTTATGATAAGGAAAGCGCCGCTGCCACGCTGGACATTCTGGAAGAGTTCAGCATGAAGTGCCGCGCCGAGTACGGCCGCAGCGTCATCTACCCCAGCGACGAATGGTACCTGACCGCCGAGCGGGAGATCCCCGCAGCGGAATTCTACGACGAATTTGCCCAGTTGGAGGACGGCGTGGGCATGTGGCGGCAATACCATGATACTTTTTTAGAGGAACTGGAAAACTACCGCGGCCTGGTGCTGCCCCACAGCCTGGACGTTGTTACCGGCACGCTGGCCGCCCCGCTGATCGAAGATTGCGCCAACACACTGATGCAGCGTTACCCACAGGTGAAGATTTCTGTGCATGCCATCCGCAACGATTACTTCGGCGGCAATGTCAGCGTGGCAGGCCTTGTTACCGGCACCGACATCATCAAGCAGTGCAAAGACAACCTGCAAAGCGATACGATTGCCGTGCCGGAAGTAATGCTGCGGGATGAAAAAGATTGTTTTCTCGATGATATTACACTGTCGCAGCTGGGCGAAGCCCTGGGCTGCCGCGCCATATGCATTCCCACCGACGGTGCCGGGTGCTGCCGCGCGTATTTAAGCTCACACAAGCGCAAGATGAAACTTATGAAGAAAGAGAAGAGGGAGGAAAGCTGATATGGCAAAACCGATCGTAGCCATTGTGGGCCGCCCCAACGTGGGCAAATCCACAATTTTCAATAAACTGACCGGCCAGCGTCTCGCTATTGTCGAAGACACCCCCGGCGTTACCCGCGACCGTATTTTCTGTGACTGCGAATGGAGCGGTCACAAGTTCCTGCTGGTGGATACCGGCGGTATCGAGCCCCGCATCGACGATGGCCTGCTGGCCCACATGCGTGAGCAGGCCCAGCTGGCCATCGACTCCGCAGATTGCATCGTCATGGTCACCGAGCTTTCTGCCGGTGTGACCCCGCAGGACCAGGACGTCGCCAGCATGCTGATGCGCAGCGGCAAGCCCGTAGTACTGGCTGTCAACAAGTGCGACAAGGTCGGCGAGCCGCCTATGGAGCTGTACGATTTCTACAGCCTGGGCCTGGGCGAGCTGATCCCCGTTTCCGGCGTGCATGGCCACGGCACCGGCGACCTGCTGGACGCCGTCTGCGCTCACCTCAACTTTGAGGAAGAACCTGAGGATGCCGACGACCGCATCACCGTTGCTGTCATCGGCCGCCCCAATGTGGGCAAATCCAGCCTCATCAACCACATCCTGGGCGAGAACCGCCTGATTGTGGCCAACGAGGCCGGCACCACCCGCGACGCCATCGACACGATGGTGGAGAACAAGTACGGCAAGTTCGTCTTTACCGATACCGCCGGCCTGCGCAAAAAGGGCAAGGTGGAAAGCGGTGTTGAGCGCTACAGCGTCCTGCGCAGCCTGGCCGCCGTTGAGCGCAGCCGCGTCTGCGTCATCATGATCGACGCCACTGTCGGCTTTACCGAGCAGGACTCCAAGGTCGCCGGTTACGCCCACGAGCAGGGCAAGGCCTGCATCATCGCCGTCAACAAGTGGGATGCTGTCGAGAAGGACAGCTACACCATGGATACCATGCGCAAAAAGCTGGAAGAGGATTTCAGCTTCATGTCCTATGCGCCCATCGTGTTCATCAGTGCCAAGACCGGTCAGCGCGTGGACAAGCTGTTTGAGACCATCCATTTTGTGGACATCCAGAACGGCACCCGCGTGCCCACCGGCGCCTTGAACGAGATGCTGGCCCGTGCCACCGCCAAGGTCCAGCCGCCGTCTGACAAGGGCAAGCGACTGAAGGTGTTCTATATCACCCAGATCTCCACCCGCCCGCCGACGTTCGTCTGCTTCGTCAACCAGAAAGCGCTGTTCCATTTCTCGTACCAGCGTTATCTGGAAAATCAGATCCGTGAGACCTTTGGCCTGACCGGCACGCCCATCCGCATGATTACCCGTGAGCACGGCGACGGTTCTGCCAAGGCCGGAAAGGTGTAAATTATGCTGCCAAATATTATTCTGGCCTGCGTGCTGACCGCACTGGGCGGGTATCTCTTGGGCAGCATCCTGTTCGGCGTGCTGATCTCCAAGGTCATGTACAATGACGACGTGCGCGACCATGGCAGCGGTAACGCTGGCATGACCAACGTGCTGCGAACCTACGGCAAACTGCCCGCTGTGTTTACCACCATTGGCGACGTTGGCAAAAGCGTGGCCGCCGTCAACCTGGGACGCTTCATCTTCGATGCCCTGCTTTCCGGCACGGGCGCTGCTTGGCAGAACCCGCTGGACCCTGTCTGTGGTGCGTATCTGGCCGCCATCTTCTGCATGATCGGCCACAGCCGCCCGATCTTCTTCGGCTTCAAGGGCGGCAAGGGCGTGCTGGTTGGTGCCGGTGCAGCTTTGGCTACTGAGCCGCTGGTTTGTGCCGCGTTGCTGGTCATCTTCCTGATCGAAGTTGCCATCACCCGCATCGTATCCCTGGGCAGCATCATCATTGCCGCTTTGTATCCCGTAGGCACCCTCATTAACCTGATTGCCTGCGGTGCAAACCTGCCTACCATCGTGTTCAGCACCGTATGCTGCGCCATCATGGCCGCCATGGTCATCTGGCTGCACCGCTCCAACATCGAACGCCTGAAAAACGGTACCGAGTACCGCTTCGGCGAAAAGAAATAACCTTATAGCAACCGTCCTTTATCTTTGCGGATAAGGGGCGGTTTTCTTGTCTGTTTCTGTTGCATCATGTCGAAGGCTGTGCTATCCTTCTATAAAAGGGGATGATACCATGCCAACGCCGCAGGAAGTCTGGGCCATGCTGCAAGCCCACGAAGGGGAGACCTTTTACACCGCCAAAGGTCTGCCGTTCCACTACCTGATCCACGGCAGGGAGCTGTTTGTGAACCGAAAAAACAAGTCCATCACCATTTCAACCGTTGCCAATGCCCTGGCCCGCATCAAGGCGCGGGAGGCTGCCGGGGAGGCAATCACCGGCCCCAAGAAGATCGGCTGCTACGGAGCCAGCTACCTTTACCCTGTGTTTTTACAACTGGGCATCATCCATCTGCCGCAGACAAACGACGAACCACTGCAATAAATTGCAGGCGCATAACAGGTTGCATAACTTGTTATGCGCTTTTTGCATGTTTTGTACAAAAATCGGCCAAAATGAGTAAAGCGTACAATTCTGCATCATACAAGTGAAAAATAACTGTTGAAAAATAAACTTTTTGGGTGTATACTAAGGGCATTATAAGGCATACGACGGGGGGGTGCTATGAAAAACCTGTACCAGATCACCCGGCACCTCGTCTGGCTGACGCAGTTCGGGCTTTCTGTGGCGTTGCCGCCCGTGTTGTTTTTGCTGGGGGCCGTCTGGCTCAAGAACGAATTTGCACTGGGCGGCTGGGTCGTGCTGGTCGGTCTGCTGTTGGGACTGGCTGGCTCGGTAGGCAGCCTGCGCAGCAACTTAAAAAGCATCGACCGTGAGGGAAAAGAGGATACGCCCCGCACCCCACCGCCGATTTCCTTTAATAACCATTAAATTTACTATTGCGAGGTGATCCCTACCATGCAGAAAAATCGCGATGTACTGCGGCAGGTGGGCGGATTGGCCGTCGCCTTGCTGGTCTGCATTGCTGTTATGCTGGCAGTGTACGCGCTGCTGGGTCGGTTGGACCGCCTGGTCCTGCTGGGGGCCGTTTTCGGCTGGATCTTAGCCGTAGGCAACTTTTTATCCTTGAGCATTACCGTTTCCAATGCGTTGGACCGTGCCGCCAACGGCGGCAGCCCGCAGAAAGCGCAGCTGGAGATCCAGACATCCAGCGTGGTGCGCCCGCTGGTGCTGGCGCTGATTTATATCGTACTTTTCCGTGCTAAAGTTTGTGACCCTGTCGCCGCCTTGCTGCCGCTTTTGTTCGCGCAGGTGGCGATCAAAGTACTGGAATTTTTCCGGAATGATAAAAAAGGCGGTGATACTGCACCATGAATGGCCCTAAGATCTACTTTACAGCTCCGATCCTGGGCGGCATCCCCATCACGCAGACTGCGGCATCCTCGTTTGTGGTTATGCTGATCCTTTGCATCGCAGGCATTGTACTGGGACGCAACCTGCAAAAGCGGCCCGGCCGCCGCCAGGTGTTAGTGGAGAAAGGTGTTTCCATGCTCTACGGCATGGTCGAGGACACCATGGGCAAGCACAACGCTTACTGGACGCCCTATATCGGCGCGCTGTTCCTGTCGTCGCTGTTTGGTACACTCATCGGCATGACCGGCATCCTGCGCTCGGCCACGGCGGATCTTTCCACCACCGTCACCTGGGCGCTGATGACCAGCGTGATCTGCTGGGGGTGCTCCATCAAGCAGAATGGCTTCCTTGGCTGGCTGAAAGGCTTTACCGAGCCCGTCGCTGTCATGACCCCGATGAATATTATCTCCGAGATCGCACAGCCCGTCTCGATGGCGTTCCGTCACTTTGGCAACATTGCCGGCGGCGGCGTGCTGACAAGTCTGCTCTACTCCGCGCTGGCGGCCTGCTCGGCCATGGTGCTGGGGCTGGTGGGCAAAAGCTTTATCGCCGGTGCCGTGGTGCTGGTGTTGGGCATCATTTTGCTGGTGCTGGGCATCAAAAAACAAAAGATGGGCAAAAAGATTTTTGGCATCGTGTTTGCCGTGACCGGCCTGCTGGGCATTTTAAGCTTGACCGGCGTGCCGTATCTGGAAGTCGGTATTCCCGGCATCCTCAGCCTTTATTTTGATGTATTCTCTGGTGGTGTCCAGGCCTTGGTTTTCAGCCTGCTGACGATGGTTTACATCGGCAATGCCTGTCCGCCGCCGGAGGAAGTATAAACCAAAAAACAAATTTTTATAACAGGAGGAAACTTCTATGGAAACAGCAATCATCAAAGCCGCCTGCGCGATCGGTGCAGGTCTCTGCATGGGTATCGGCGCTATCGGCCCCGCACTTGGTGAGGGCAACGCCGTTGGCAAAGCGCTGGAAGGCATGGCCCGCCAGCCCGAAATGGCCAACACCCTGCGTACCAACATGATCCTGGGCTGCGCCATCACCGAGTCGACCGGTATCTACTCTCTGGTCGTTGCACTGGTTCTGCTGTTCATTTTCTAAGAAGGTCTGACACGAAAGGAGGGGACGACCCATGACAGGCTTTGAAAGTTTTGTCGGCGTCAACCCATGGACTGCGCTGTTCACCTTCTGCAATATGCTCATCACTTTTTCCGTGCTGAAGCATTTCCTGTTCAAGCCGGTCAAAAAGATGATCGACGACCGCCAGCAGGAAATTGATACGATGTACGCCGACGCGGACGCTGCCAAGCAAAAGGCGGCTGCCCTGGAGCAGGAGTATCAGGCTCATCTGCAAAGCATCAAGGCCGAGCGCGATTCGCTGCTGCGGGATGCCACCGTGCGTGCCCAGAAGCGGGAAGAGGACATCCTCAACGAAGCCCGCAGCGAGGCCGCGTCCATCCGCGCGGCAGCCGAGGCCGATATTGCGCAGGAGCGCAAGAAGGCTGTGAACGACCTGAAGAACGAGATTGGCGGCATGGCCGTGGAGATTGCCGGTAAGGTGGTCGAACGCGAGATCAACGAAGCCGATCATCAGGCCCTGATCGATGAATTTATTCGGAATGTGGGGGATGCCTCGTGACCGAACTTGCCAAACGCTACGGCGGCAGCCTGTACGATCTGGCGGCAGAAGAGCAGCTGACTGATCAGCTGTTGGCGGAGCTGGATGTGGCCTTGGATTGCTTTAACCAGGAGCCTGCCTACCTGCGCCTTCTTTCCACCCCCGGCGTACCGAAGAAAGAACGCTGTGCGCTTCTTGACAAGGCTTTTGCCGAAGCACACCCGTACCTGGTAAATTTTTTAAAGCTGCTGTGCGAGGAAAACTTGCTGGCAGAACTGCCCGGCTGTGTCCGCGCCTACCGTGACCGCTACAATGCCGACCACGGCATTATCGAAGTAACCGTTGTGTCCGCCGTACCGCTGAACGACACCTCCCGCGAGAAACTGCTTGCCAAACTGCAGGAGATGACCGGCAAAACGGTACGCCTGACCGCCAAGGTCGATCCTTCGATCTTGGGCGGCCTGCGCCTGGACCTGAACGGCACCCGTCTGGACGGCACAGTACAGCGCCGCTTGGAACGTCTGCGCGACAGCATCGGCAGCGTCGTACTTTAATTAAGATGTAAAAGCACCTCATTTTACAGATTGTGTGGTGAACCTAACAGTGCAACTAAAACCCGAACAAATTTCCCGCATCATCCGCTCCCAGATCAAATACTACCAGAATGCGATCGAGCAGAGCGAGACCGGCACTGTCACAATGGTCGGCGACGGTATTGCCCGTGCCGCCGGCCTGGACAACTGCATGGCCGGTGAGCTGGTCCAGTTTGAGAGCGGCGCCTACGGCATGGCCCAAAACCTGGAAGAAAACAGCGTTTCCATCGTTCTGCTGGGCGATGACAGCGGGATCAAGGAAGGCAGCAGCATCCACCGCACCGGCAAGGTCGTTTCTGTCCCTGTCGGTGAAGGGATGATTGGGCGTGTTGTCAACGCCCTGGGTCAGCCCATCGACGGCAAAGGCCCCATCGAAGCTGCCGATTACCGTGCTATCGAATCCCCGGCTCCCGGCATCCTGGACCGCCAGCCTGTCAAGCAGCCGCTGCAGACCGGCATCAAGGCCATCGACTCGATGATCCCCATCGGCCGCGGCCAGCGTGAGCTGATCATCGGCGACCGCCAGACCGGCAAGACCGTCATTGCCACAGATACCATCATCAACCAGAAGGGCAAGGACGTTCTGTGCATCTATGTTGCCATCGGCCAAAAGCGTTCCACCGTCGCTTCCCTCGTGGAAAATCTCGAGAAGAACGGCGCCATGGCCTACACGACCGTTGTTTGCGCCACAGCTTCGGAGCTGTCTCCGCTGCAGTATATCGCCCCCTACGCAGGCTGCGCTATGGGCGAGTACTTCATGCAGAAGGGCAAGCATGTCCTCATCATCTATGATGACCTGTCCAAGCACGCTGTTGCTTACCGTGCCCTGTCGCTGCTGATCCGCCGTCCGCCGGGACGTGAAGCTTACCCCGGCGATGTCTTCTATCTGCACAGCCGTCTGCTGGAGCGTGCCGCCAAGTTGAGCGACGAGAAAGGCGGCGGTTCTCTGACCGCGCTGCCCATCATCGAGACCCAGGCAGGTGATGTTTCGGCCTATATCCCGACCAACGTTATCTCCATCACCGACGGCCAGATCTTCCTGGAGACTGAGCTGTTCCACGCCGGTATCCGTCCTGCCGTCAACCCCGGCATTTCGGTTTCCCGTGTCGGCGGCAACGCTCAGATCAAGGCGATGAAGAAAGTTGCCGGTACGCTGAAACTGATCTACTCCCAGTATCGCGAGCTGCAAGGCTTTGCCCAGTTCGGCTCTGACCTGGACGCTGATACCAAGGCCCGTCTGGCCCAGGGCGAGCGCATTGTGGAGATCCTCAAGCAGGACCGCAACAGCCCCGTACCTGTGGAGAAGCAGGTTGCCATCCTGTACGCCACCATCCACGGCTATCTGAAGGATATTGCCGTGGCCGACATTGGTGCCTACGAGCAGGGCTTGTACCGGTATTTGGACGACAATGCCGCCGCCAACGACGTGATGGAGACCATCCGTACCACCGGCGACCTGAAGCCCGATACCGAGGGAGCGCTGAAACAGGTACTCGCCGCTTATACCGAACAATTTACTAAAGAAAAATAAACTGCAAAGGGGGTGCTGCCGATGGCTGGCTCGATGAAAGAGATCAAGCTTCGCATTAAAAGTGTCGAAAGCACCATGCAAATTACCAAGGCGATGGAGCTGGTTGCTTCCAGCAAGCTGCGCCGCGCGAAGGAGCGGGTAGAACATAGCCGCCCCTACTTTGAGACGCTGTACGCCACCCTGTTTGATATTGCCGCTGCGGATTCTGAATTCAGCAGCCCGTATCTTGCCAAGCGCGAGACTCACCGCCGCCTGTATATCGTAATTGCCGGCGACCGCGGCCTGGCTGGCGGCTACAACGCCAACATTCTTAAAGCGGTGGAGGCCGACGCCGCCGATGCCCCGGAGCAGGGTTATTGCGTATTGCCCATCGGTAAAAAGGCGGTCGAATATTTCGAGCGCCATAATGCCTCGATCTTAACCACCTCGTTTGCGGTGGCGGGGGACATCTCTGTCAGCGATTGTTTCGAGATCTCGCGCCTTGTCTGCCAGAAATTCTTGGCAGGGGAGTTTGATGAGATCCGCATCGCGTTCACCCAGTTTGTCTCCATGCTGACCCAGACAGCTTCCATCCTGCCAGTCCTGCCTTTCGATGCACCGCGCCCCAAGCCGGGGCAGGAGCGTGAAAGCCTGATGCTCTATGAGCCGGACAGCACTGCTGTGTTTGACGCCATCATCCCGGAATATCTGGCCGGTGTCGTCTACGGTGCCTTGTGCGAGAGTGTTGCCAGCGAGCAGGGTGCCCGCCGTACCTCGATGGATGCCGCCACCAAGAATGCCGGTGAGATGATCGAACATCTGAACCTGTACTATAACCGCGCCCGCCAGGCTGCCATCACCCAGGAGATCACCGAGATCGTAGCCGGTGCCGACGCAGAATCTTAAAAAGCCCACAAAGGAGTGTGTGCTATGCCAGAAAAACACATCGGAAAGGTGGTGCAGATCACCGGCCCGGTCCTGGACATCCGCTTCAAGGACGGCGAGTTGCCCGCCCTGCTGAATGCGGTAGAACTTGACAATCACGGCAAAAAGCTGGTCGTCGAAGTGGCGCAGCATATCGGTGATAACGTAGCCCGCTGCATCGCTATGGCCGCCACGGACGGCCTGGTCCGCGGTGTCGACGCCGTCGACACCGGCGGCCCCATCAACGTACCGGTAGGCGATGCCTGCCTGGGCCGCGTGTTCAATCTGCTGGGTGAGCCTGTCGATGAGCAGCCCGCGCCCGAAAACGTAGAGCATTGGCCTATCCACCGCGCCGCCCCTGCCTTTGACGAACAGGAATCCTCCACCGAAATTCTGGAGACCGGCATCAAGGTCGTTGACCTGATCTGCCCCTATGCCAAGGGTGGCAAGATCGGTCTGTTCGGCGGTGCCGGTGTCGGCAAAACTGTTCTGATCCAGGAGTTGATCTACAACATTGCTACTGCCCACAACGGCTACTCTGTCTTTACCGGCGTTGGTGAGCGTACCCGTGAGGGCAACGACCTGTACGGCGAAATGCGCGAGAGCGGCGTTCTAGGCAAAACGGCGCTGGTCTACGGCCAGATGAACGAGCCGCCAGGAGCCCGTATGCGTGTAGCCCTGTCCGGCCTGACGATGGCGGAGTATTTCCGTGACGTCAAGCATCAGGATGTGCTGCTCTTCATTGATAATATCTTCCGTTTCACCCAGGCCGGTTCTGAGGTCTCGGCTCTTCTGGGCCGTATGCCCTCCGCCGTCGGCTACCAGCCCACGCTGGCCACCGAGATGGGCGCTTTACAGGAGCGTATCACTTCCACCCGCAAGGGCTCTATCACCTCCGTACAGGCTGTCTACGTGCCTGCAGACGACCTGACCGACCCGGCCCCTGCCACGACCTTCACCCACCTGGATGCCACCACGGTTCTGAGCCGTGATATCGCCTCCCAGGGCATCTATCCTGCTGTCGACCCGCTGGATTCCACCTCCCGCATCCTGTCGCCGGAAGTTGTCGGCCAGGAGCACTACGAGGTTGCCCGCGCCGTACAGCAGGTTTTGCAGCGCTACAAGGACCTGCAGGACATCATCGCCATCATGGGTATGGACGAACTGTCGGAAGATGATAAGATCACGGTCAGCCGCGCCCGTAAAGTACAGCGCTTCCTGTCCCAGTCTTTCCATGTTGCGGAGCAGTTCACCGGCATGCCCGGCCAGTACGTGCCGCTAAAAGAGACCCTGCGCGGCTTTAAGATGATTCTGAACGGCGAATGTGATTCCATTCCCGAAAGCTGCTTCCTGTTTGCCGGCACCATCGATGATGTTCTGGCAAAGGCCAAACAGCAGTAAGGGGGCGGGCAGATGGCAGTTTTCCCGCTGAAGATCCTTACACCGGACGGCGTTGCCTTTGACGGCAGCGTCTCGGCCGTTTCCTGCCGCACCATCAACGGGCAGATCCAGCTGTTGGCAAAGCATATCGATTACTGCACGGCCCTCGGCATGGGGGAGGCCCACATTACGCTGGAGGACGGCACCATCCGCCGGGCCGCCTGTATGGGCGGCATGCTCAGCATGATTGGCGGCGAATGCCGCCTGCTGGCCACCACCTTTGAATGGGCCGATGCCATCGATAAAGAGCGTGCCGAGCGCAGCAAAGCCCGCGCCGAGGCGATCCTTGCCCAGAAAAATGTGGATACCCGCGAATTGGAGCTGGCCGAAGCCCGCCTGAAGCGCGCCCTGGTGCGCAGCAGTGTGGCCTCGCGGCAGAATCTATCCTGATACAGCCAAAATACCGCCGCCAGAAAACGACCTGGCGGCGATGTTTTTTGGGGAAGTTCACTTTTTTTGAATTTTTTTCAAAAAAAGTGTTGACATTTCTCCTATAGTCAGCTATAATGAACAAGCTGATTCGAGACAGCCCAGTTCGACCGGGTGTAGCGCAGTTTGGTAGCGCGCTTGAATGGGGTTCAAGAGGCCGTGAGTTCGACTCTCGCCACTCGGACCAAACAGTTGGCTGTGCGTCAGCGAAAGAACGTCAAATCCGAAAGGGTTTGGCGTTTTTTATTTATATTTTCCTTGGTGCAGTGTTATGCAGTTCTAACGGTTTTCTAACGGACATCATCTTTCCCGTCGGCAATATCATGCGCAAAAAAGATTAATAGGAAGAGAAAAACGACCTGAAAGTGATAAAATAGCTTATAATTCGACAAATACCGTGCATTTCTTGCGAAATTCGGGTGCGGCAGTTGAAAATCGAAATTTATATGTTACAATATTATATACAAACAGGGGATGAAGTGCGTCCCCCATTAAATTTAGGAGGAGTCCAAATTATGTTCGAAAAAATTCGTAAACTCAAGGACCGCAAAGGTTTTACCCTGGTCGAGTTGATCGTGGTTCTGGTCATCCTGGCTATCCTGGCTGCCCTGCTGATCCCCGCTCTGACTGGCTACATTGATAAGGCCAACAAGGAGAAGGTCATTGCCGAGTGCCGTATGGCTGTTATGGCTGTCCAGACCGAGTCTACCACCATCTATGGCGCGAAGGGAAAAGTTACTGCTCCGAGTGACTTCACCACGGCTGATGCTACGACGGGTGTAAAGCCTCAGGATACTATTCGTAGCCTTGCAGAGGTTTCTGGCCACTGGACGGCAAAGGTTGATGCTTCTGGTAAAGTTACGGAGCTTACTTATGAGAACGCCAGTTGGCATGTTGTGTATACTGCCTCTAAAACTGACACTGCGAATGGAGCTACTACTACCACTGCAGCAAGCTATTCCGATCCCACAAAACTGACGGGAGACGCTTTGGACACAGATACCTATGAGGCTGCAGCTTAATGTTATCAGTTTACATTAGCAAATAAATTGGTTGACGTCAAAAGAAACTGTCATTTGGCGTAGCTTGTAGAGAAGGGTCACCGTCAGGTGGCCTTTCTTTCGTTAATAGGACACGATGCGGAGCAGAATTCTCTCGGCAGCTTTCTTTTTTGCTGCTTTTTCCCCGCTTGAAATGCAAGAGCAAGTCTTAGCGTGATTGCCAAGTCGGACTTTTTCTACAAACTGCAACGCTCCTGCAGCTGGATTTTACACCAGATGCAGGAGCGTTGCTTTATTCGTCTTATAAAGGCTTATTGCGGCCGTTTGACGGCCTTGCGGTAGACGAGGACAGAGATGCCGGCCGTGATGGCTTCGGTGATCCAGAACGCATGCCAGACGCCCGTGGGGCCAAGCAGGCGGCACAGCACCCAGGCAATGGGCATCATGGCGATAATGTAGCGCACCAGCGAGATGATGAGCGACTCGGTGCCCTTACCCAGACCCTCCAGTGCGCCGGAGCCGGTCACGGTAAGGGAAGATACGATAAAGCCCGCGCAGATGATGCGCAGTGCGGTCTGGCCCGCGGCGATCGTTTCCGGGTTGGAGCTGAACACATTCATCAGCGGGCCGGCAAACACCAGGCATAGCACCGTGCCGCCTGCCATGATGGTTCCCGTCATGGCCAGGGTCAGGTTGTAAATTTTCTTTACGCGGGCATCCTCGCCCGCGCCGTAGTTGTAGCCGATGATGGGGCGCATGCCCTGCACAATGCCGTTGGCTGGCAGGTACAGGAAGGTCTGCAATTTATAATAGATGCCCAGCACCACCACGTAGACCTGCGAATAAGCCGCCAGAATGGAGTTGAGGAACGACACCAGCAGCGAGGGGAGCGCCAGATTGAGAATGGCCGGGATGCCGATGGCATACAGGCTTACATCCATTTTGCGGTTCGGCGTCATGCAGTCGCGGCGCACCCGCACACTGATCTCCGTAGTATTGTACACGAACAAATAGATGGTCAGCGTCAAAATCTGGCCGATGCCGGTGGCCAGTGCCGCACCGGCAATCCCCATTTTCGGGAACGGGCCGATGCCGAAGATCAGCATCGGATCCAGGATGATATTGCAGACAGAGCCTGCCATCAGGCCCACCATCGTAACGCGCATGCGGCCCACCGCCTGGAAGATCTTCTCAAACGCCAAGGTGGCCATGATGACCGTGGAGAACAGGAACGCGATGCGCGAGTAAGTCACACCCATCCGGATGACCGTTTCGTCGCTGGTGAACATCCGCAGGAAGGTCGGCATGATCAGGATGCTGACCACAGTGATGACCACACCGTGCAGCAGCGAGAGCACCAAGCCATGGGTGGCAGCCATATTCGCCTTTTTATGCTCACCCGCGCCCAGGTGCAGGGCAATCTGCGCATTGATGCCCACGCCAAAGCCGATGGCAATGGCGTTGATAAGATTCTGCACCGGGTAGACCAGCGACAGCGCCGTCATGGCATCCTCACTGATCTGGGCCACGAACAAGCTGTCCACGATGTTGTACAGCGCGTTGACCAGCATCGAGATGACCATGGGCAGCGCCATGCTGACCAGCAGGGGAAAGATCGGTTTTTCCTTCATAAACGTATCATTCATAGTGTACCTCCCAGACACAGCAAAAAGCCACACAATGGGTCGACATTCCAGCCGAACCATTGTGTGGCGAAAAATAGTATAGACTACTGTAAAAATCCACACCTGTTTTAGGTTTTTGCATGATACCACAGTTTTTTTATTTTGTCAAGACGGCCCGGCCCACTTTTTAACCTATTGACGCAATAGGTGTTTGTGCTATAATAATTTGGTATATACTTTTTCCCGGGGAAGTGCCCCGCCGCCATGAAATGAGGCAAGCTGACATCCATGATCTACTTAGATTATTCCGCCAACACACCGGTCGACCCGGCCGTGCTGGATATTTACTGCAAGACCGAGCTGGCGTATATCGCCAACCCCAACTCCACCCACTGCGCCGGGCAGGCCGCGCGGGCCGAAATGGCCCGCGTGACCGAGTCCATCGCCAGCCAGCTGGGCGTGCAGCCCGCCGAGATCATCTACACCTCCGGCGCCAGCGAGGCCAACAACCTGGCCCTTAAGGGCATCGCCCAGGCATCGCGGCACATCGGCAAGCATATCATCTCCACCCAGCTGGAACACTCCTCGGTGGGGGCGTCGCTCTCCGTTTTGCAGCAGCAGGGGTACGAGATCGACCTGCTGAACGTGAACCGCGACGGCAAAGCAGACCTTGCCCAACTGCGGGAACTGCTGCGCAAAGATACGATTCTTGTCGCCGTCTGTGCCGTGGACAGCGAGATCGGCACCGTGCAGCCTGTCAAAGAGATCGCCGAGATCGTCAAGCGGTACCCGGATTGCCGCCTGCATGTGGATGCCACCCAGGCTGTGGGTAAAACGGACCTCTGGTTTGACGGCGTGGACACCATGAGCTTTACCGCCCACAAATTCTACGGTCCCAACGGCATCGGCGTACTGTACAAGCGCCGGGGGCTGGTTATTGAGCCGCAGATCTCCGGCGGTGCCAGCACAACCATTTACCGCAGCGGTACACCCACGCTGGGCCTGGCCGCCGCGCTGGAAGCTTCGCTGACGAAAGCCCTGGCCGAGCAGCCCCAGCGCATCGCCCACGTACAACACCTGCATAACCGCCTTGCAGCCGCATTGCAGGCGTACCCCGAGGTGCGCTTCAACAGCCCGGCGGGTGCGGTGCCGCATATCCTCAATGTCAGTGTCAACGGCATAAAGGCTACCCGCTTTCAGCAGGCCCTCAGTGAGCAGGGCGTCTGCGTCTCGGTCAAATCGGCCTGCTCGTCGGACGGCATGCCTTCCAAGGCCGTGTTTGCCGTCAGCCGTGACCGCCGCAACGCGCTGTCCTCGTGGCGCATCAGCCTGAGCCACCTTACCACCGACGAAGAAATTGATGGCTTCCTGGCTGCCTTTGATACCTGCTACCACCAGCTGTTACAGAAGGAGAATTGATTTTGGAACGTCAACTGGAAACTTATCAGAAAATCGAGCGCAGCATTATCAAAAAGTTCCGTAAACAGCTGTGGACGCCGTTTATCGTGGCCGTCAAACGGTACGAGCTGATCCAGGCAGGGGACAAGATCGCCGTCTGCATCTCCGGCGGCAAGGATTCCATGCTGCTGGCACTGCTGCTGCAGGATTTGCAGCACACGGTGGATTTTGACCTCGTGTTCCTTGCAATGGACCCGGGCTATGCGCCGGAGGGCCGCAAGCACCTCGAGGAAAACGCAAAACGACTGGACATCCCGCTCGAAATTTTCGACACTGACGTACTGCGCGTGGCAGGGGTACACTCTGCCGAGCACCCCTGCTTTCTGTGCGCAAAAATGCGGCGCGGCTATCTGTACACCGAAGCACGCAAGCGCGGCTGCAATAAAATCGCGCTTGGTCATCACTACGATGATGCTATCGGCACCGTGCTGATGGGACTGATCTACGGCGGTCAGGTGCAGGCCATGCTGCCGCGCGTCAAGGCCAAGAATTACGAGGGCATGGAGCTGATCCGTCCGCTGTATTTCACGCGCGAGCAGAGTGTCATTGACTGGGCGGAATATTGCGGTCTGACCTTTCTGCCGTGCGACTGTCCGGCAAAAAAGCTGGAAAGCGACACCAAACGCGCGGAAATCAAGCAGCTGATCGCGTCTCTCGCGGCAAACAACCCGCAGATCGAAGCGAATATCTT
>UQDG01000028.1 GCA_900539695.1 uncultured Oscillospiraceae bacterium | reverse complement strand
CCCGCTACTTCCGATAGCGCGGGAGGCCCGGCCTAGGGGCTACTCGCCCCTAGGAACCCCAAAGCGGGGGTCGAGTGACGGAAAAGCTAAAACGTGCAGGAGTGCTGCACGTTTCTTAACGCTTTTCCGCCCCTCTCCGTCTGGCCCCTCCGGGGCCAATTTTACGGAAGTAGAGTGATTTAGGCCCCGGAGGGGTCAATGCGGGAAGAGGAAAAAATCCGTTAAGAAAAATGCAGCACTCCTGCATTTTTTAGGATTTTTTTCTCTGACCCTCCTCTTTGGGGTTCCAAGGGGCGAGTAGCCCCTTGGCCGGGGTTGCGGGGTCGCGCAGCGATCAAAGCCCCAGTGGGGCTTTGAACCGCACGAGCGGGCCAGCTCTGCTGGATGGCGGCCATCGTTTTGGCCGCCAAGCGCGCTGCCTCGGAACAGCGAGACTTTTTTCGTTTCCTTTTTTGGTCACAAAAAAGGAAAGTCTTGCGGGAGAATCCCATGATAAAAGGCCCTGCCGCAAGGTAGGCAGGGCCGGTCAGGCACAAACTATCAATCTTTATTTTTCGCCGCGCCAAGCGCTTTCGGCTTCTCTGCGTCG
The DNA here is from genome assembly GCA_900539695.1 of uncultured Oscillospiraceae bacterium. Taxonomy (GTDB): domain Bacteria; phylum Bacillota; class Clostridia; order Oscillospirales; family Ruminococcaceae; genus Gemmiger. The sequence continues at coordinate 26,440 of UQDG01000028.1, read as the reverse complement.
TCCATCAAAAGCTTGGCCCGGGTCACCACGGCGCCGCCAAATTTTTTCCGCAGGGCATCGGCGGTGCGGTCCAGCTTTTCCTGTTTGTCCAGCCGGGCGGTGTCGGTAAATAGATCCATCTGCTCAAAGTTGTCGGTGCTGGTTTTTTCGGCGCTGACGCCCACCAGCCGCACCGGCCGGGCGGGCCACATCTGGCGCATCAGCTCGGCGGCCACGTGGTACAGCCGGTCGGTGGAGTTGGTCGGATTGGGCAGTGTGGTCTGGTGGCTGGTGCGGCGGAACGCGTTGTCCACCAGCTGCACCGTCACCACGCGGGCGGTCTTGCCGTCCCGCCGCAGCCGCCGCCCTACCGAGTCACACAACGCCAGCATCGTGGCGTCGGCCTGTTCGGGCTTCTCCAGATCTTTCGGCATCGTCACGCTGTTGCCGTAGCTGTTGTCCCTGGCGCGCTGCTTGGTCAGCGGGTCGGCCTCACGGCCGTTGGCGTAGTTCCACAGCGTGTCGCCCCGGGTACCAAACAGCCGCACCGCCGTGTCGCGGTCCATGGCCGCCAGCTCACCGATGGTATACACGCCCCAGGCGTTCAGCCGCCGCGCTGCGCTGGGTCCCACGCCGAACAAATCCCCCACCGGCAGCGGCCACATCTTGGCGGGCACTTCCTCGGGGAAGAGCGTATGCACCTTGTCGGGCTTTTCAAAGTCTGAGGCCATCTTGGCCAGCAGGCGGTTAGGCGCTACGCCCACGTTGACGGTGAACCCCAGCTCCCTATAAATGCGCTGGCGGATGGCGTGGGCCACCGTCAGCGGCGGGCCGAAGAGCTGCTCGGTGCCGGTCATGTCCAGGAAGGCTTCGTCGATGCTGTACTGCTCCACATCGGGCGTATAATCTTGCAAAATCGCGATCATCGCCTTGCTCTTCTGCACGTAAAAGTCGAAGTCCGGCGGCACCACCTTGATACCCGGGTACTTGGTGCGGGCGGCAAACAGGCTTTCGCCGGTTTTGATGCCGTATTTCTTGGCGGGGCCGCTCTTGGCCAGCACGACGCCATGGCGCTGGGCTTCGTCGCCGCCCACCACCGCCGGGATGGTGCGCAGGTCCACGTCCTCGCCATCCCGCAGATGCTTGATGGCCGACCAAGACAAAAACGCCGAGTTGACATCCACATGGAAAAAGATTTTGGACATGGGCACCTCCTTTCCCGGTTATAAAAGGCTCCCCTTGAGGGGTAACTCCCCGCAGTGCGGGGAGATGTCGCGCAGCGACAGAGGGGCCCGGCCGCGTAAGCGGTGGCGGCGCAGCCGACTGAGGGGTGGCCCACGTGCCGCTCGTTGCTAAAGTAGCCACCCCTCACCCGCTTCGCGGGAGCTCCTCTCTAGGGGAGCCATCCTTTACTTTTTATTATACCACTTGCAACCCCACACGGAAAGTGGTATAATAGCATGTATAATTATTCAATTATACAGTATATATTTAAAGGAGGTTCCCCACCATGGACCTGATCGGACGCGACTTTTTAACGCTGCTGGACTTTACCCCGGCCGAGATCGGCAGCCTGTTGGACCTGGCTGCTGAGCTGAAAGCCAAAAAGAAGGCCGGCATCCCCCACGATACGCTGCGCGGCAAAAACGTGGCACTCATTTTTGAGAAAACTTCCACCCGCACCCGCTGCAGCTTTGAGGTCGCCGCTCACGATCTGGGCATGGGCACCACCTACCTGGACCCCACCGGCAGCCAGATTGGCAAAAAGGAGTCCATCGCCGACACCGCCCAGGTGCTTTCCGGCATGTTTGAGGGCATCGAGTACCGCGGCTACGGCCAGGCCATCGTGGAGGAGCTGGCCAGGTATGCCAGCGTGCCCGTTTGGAACGGCCTGACCAACGAGTACCACCCCACCCAGATCCTGGCCGACTTCCTCACCCTGCGGGAGCATTTCGGCAAGCTGCAGGGCCTCAAGTTTGCCTACATGGGCGACGCCCGCTACAACATGGGCAACAGCCTGATGATCGGCTGCGCCAAGATGGGCCTGGATTTCGTGGCCTGCGCCCCCAAGGCTTACTGGCCTGACCCTGCCCTGGTGGAAAAGTGCAAAGAGTTTGCCGAGCGCAGCGGCGCCTCCATCACCCTGTCCGAGGACACCGACGCTGTGGCCGGTGCGGATGTCATCTACACCGACGTGTGGGTCAGCATGGGCGAGCCGGTGGAAGTCTGGGCCGAGCGCATCGAGGCCCTGTCCCCCTACCAGGTCAACGCCGAACTGATGGCCAAGGCCAAGCCCCGCGCTGTGTTCATGCACTGCCTGCCCGCCTACCACGACCACAAGACCGCCGTGGGCAAGGAGATGGGCGAGAAGTTCAACCGCGACGCCATGGAAGTGACCGACGAGGTCTTCAACGGCCCGCAGTCCATCGTCTTCCAGGAAGCCGAGAACCGCATGCACACCATCAAGGCCGTGATGGCGGCCACCCTGGGCGCGTAAGTTTTATATGTACAAATGGCTCCCCTAGAGGACAGACTCCCCCGATACGGGGGAGGTGGCACAAAGTGCCAGAAGGGGAGCACTGTCAGCGTCAGCTGACTGAGGGGTGGCCCTCGTGCAGAGTAATTGTATTTACTTTGTACGTATCGGCTAAAGTAGCCACCCCTCACCGCCTAGCGGCGGAGCTCCCCTCCAGGGGAGCCTTTTACAGCAAAATCCCCCTCACCAAACGGTAAGGGGGATTTTTGAGGTTCAGTATGAGGGGTGGTTATGCGGGGAGATCACTCCTCGATATAACCGTACTGCAGGTACCAGTAGCCGTAGGGGCTGTGCCAGGTGCCCTTCAGAGAGGGGCTCTGCAGCCAGAAGTCGTTGTAGTAAGCAACGGGGATGCAGGCGGCATCGTTCATCAGGATGTCCTCGGCCTCGTGCAGCTTCTCGAAGTGAGTAGTCTTGTCAGCAACGCGGGAATCCTCAATGACCTGGTCGAACTCGGGGTTGGCGTACTTGCCGTCGTTGTTGCCGTTGTTGGTGGTGAACAGTTCCAGCATGTTGGAGGGATCGTTGTAGTCCATGGACCAACCGTTACGGCTGATATCGTAGTCACCGGCGCGGCGCATGGGGATGAAGCTGGACCACTCGACCTTGTCGATGTTCATAGTGATGCCCAGCTCACCCCAAGCCTGCTGCAGGTACTCGGCAACGGGGATGTGGTAGCCGGAATCGTTGGCGCTGTAGGTGATGGTGGGGAAGCCCTCGCCATCCGGGTAACCGGCCTCAGCCAGCAGGCTCTTGGCCTCCTCGAGGTTGGCCTCGTAGTCATCGCTGATGTAGGGCTCGCCGCCGTTGGCGTTGTCCATGAAGTAGCCGTTCTCGTCCACGATGCCGGGGCCTACCAGAGCGGTAGCGGGGGTGTAGATGCCCTGCATGATGGTGTTGGCAACGTAGTCGCGGTCGATGGCCAGGCTCAGAGCCTTACGGACGCGGACGTCGGTGAAGGGCTCTTCCTGATCGTTCAGGGAGATGTAGTAGGTGCCCATGATCTCGTCCAGGTAGAAATCGCCGCCGTCCTCGGCTCTGGTCAGGCTGGGGATCTCATCGGTGGGAACGTCCTTGATCAGCTGGGCCTCACCGCTGTTGTAAGCGGCGTAGGAAGCGCTGGAGTCCTCCAGCAGGAGGAGGGTGATGGTGTCAGAGACGATCTTGCTGGAATCCCAGCCGCCGACGTAGTAGGGGTTCTTGCTCAGAACGATACGCTCGGAGGGGGTCCACTCGGTGATCATGTAGGGGCCGTTGCAGACGTAGGTGTCAGGCTCGGTGCACCAGGAATCGCCGTTGGCCTCCACGGTAGCCTGCTGTACCGGAGAAGTGGCCACGAAGGAAGCCAGCTTATCAAAGTAGGAGCAGGGGTAAGACAGCTGGACGGTCAGGGTCTTGCCGTCCTCGCTGGCATGGACGTTCAGGGCATCCCAATCGGGGTCGGTGGTTGTGTTGCCGTCTGCATCGGGGTTGCCGATGGCATCCTGGTAGCCGTCGATCATGCCGACAACGGTCTCGGCATAGGGAGCGGCGGTGTCAGGGTTGGCCAGACGCTTGAAGCTGTACTCAAAGTCAGCGGCGGTCAGGTCAGAGCCGTCGCTCCACTTCAGGCCGTCACGCATATGGAACGTCCAGGTCAGGCCGTCGTCGCTGACTTCGTAGCTCTCGGCCTGGCCGGGCTGGACTTCGTTGTTCTCGTCGATGATGAGCAGGGGCTCCTCGATGGTGATGAGGGTGTTGCCGCCGTCGACGGCAGCGTTCAGGGCCGGGTCCAGGGTCTCGGGGTTGGGGCCGAGCTGGACGGTGAAACCGTTGGAACCTGCTTCGGCAGCGTCAGCAGCCTCGCCGGTAGCGTTGGCGGCGCCGGTGCTTGCGGAGGAACCGCAGGCAGCCAGAGACACAGCCAGAGCGCCAGCCATAGCAGCTGCAGCAATGTTGCGCATTTTCATGATGCTTTTTCCTTCCTAAATCTTACAATAGATAGTTTACCACCGCAGTTCTTTAAAGCGGCAAACAGTAGCAATTATACTCCTGTCCGCCCTGCGATTACAACAGGAGGGGTAGATTGTAACACTTTTGTCATTTTTGTCGTTTTTTTATAGGGCGGCATGGGGCGGCTTCCGGTGTTCCGCCCCATAAAACAAAAACCGCACCCCCAATGCTCACGCATCAAGGGTGCGGTTATTCAGCTATTTGTCAGCAGGCAACGCCGGGGAGATTACTCCTCAACATAGCCATACTGCAGGTACCAGTAGCCGTAGGGGCTGTGCCAAGTGCCCTTCAGAGAGGGGCTCTGCAGCCAGAAGTCGGTGTAGTAAGCAACGGGGATGGCAGCGGCGTCCTCCATCAGGATGTCCTCAGCCTCGTGCAGCTTCTGGAAGTGGACAGCCTTGTCAGCGACCTTGGAAGCATCGATGGCGGCATCGAACTCAGGGTTGTTGTACTTACCATCGTTGTTGCCGTTGGTGGAGTAGAACAGCTCGATCATGTTGGAAGGATCGTTGTAGTCCATGACCCAACCGTTACGGCTGACGTCATAGTCACCGGCGCGGCGCAGGGGCAGGAAGCTGGCCCACTCGACCTTGTCGATGTTCACAGTGATACCCAGGTCGCCCCAAGCCTGCTGGACGTACTCAGCAACGGGGACGTGGTAACCGGCATCGTTAGCGCTGTAGGTGATGGTGGGGAAGCCTTCGCCATCGGGATAACCAGCATCAGCCAGCAGGCTCTTGGCTTCCTCGAGGTTTGCCTCGTAGTCATCGCTGATGTAGCGCTCGCCGCCGTTGGCGTTGTCGTAGAACATGCCGGTCTCATCGACGATGCCGGGGCCAACGAAGTTGTAAGCCGGCTCGTAGGTGCCCTGCATGATGGTGTTGGCAACGTAGTCACGGTCGATGGCCAGGCTCAGAGCCTTACGGACCTTGGCATCCGTGAACGGCTCGCGCTGGTCGTTCAGGCTGATGTAGTAGGTGCCCAGGATGGTGTCGACATAGAAGTCGCCGCCGTCCTCAGCCTTGGTCAGGCTGGGGATCTCATCGGTGGGAACGTCCTTGATCAGCTGGGCCTCACCGCTGTTGTAAGCGGCGTAGGAAGCGCTGGAGTCCTCCAGCAGGAGGAGGGTGATGGTGTCAGAGACGATCTTGCTGGAATCCCAGCCACCAACGTAGTAGGGGTTCTTGGTCAGCACGATGCGCTCGGAAGGAATCCAATCAGAGATGTAGTAGGGGCCGTTGCAGATGAAGGTATCGGGCTCGGTGCACCAGGCATCGCCGTTAGCCTCAATGGTGGCCTCCTGGACAGGGCTCATAGCGGCAAAAGCGCAGAGCTTGTCAAAGTAGGAGCAGGGGTAAGACAGCTGAACGGTCAGGGTCTTGCCGTCCTCGCTGGCATGGACGTTCAGGGCATCCCAGTCGGGATCGGTGGTGGTGTTGCCGTCTGCATCGGGGTTGCCGATGGCATCGTCATAACCGTCGATCATGCCGACAACGGTCTCGCCGTAGGGGGCAGCGGTGTCGGGGCAGGCCAGACGCTTGAAGGAGTACTCGAAGTCCTTCGCGGTCAGGTCAGAGCCATCGCTCCACTTCAGGCCGTCCTTCATGGTGAAGGTCCAGGTCAGGCCGTCCTCGCTGACTTCAGGCAGTTCAGCCTGGCCGGGAACGACCTCGTTGTTCTCGTCGATCAGCAGCAGGGGCTCGAAGGTGGTGATGATGGTGTTGGCACCGTCGACGGCAGCGTTCAGGGCCGGGTCCAGGGTCTCGGGGTTGGGGCCGAGCTGGACGGTAAAGCCGTCTGCGGAAGCGCCGGTAGCCTCGGTGGCTTCGGTGGATTCTGCGGTCGCAGCAGAACTGGAAGCAGCGGTGTCGGTGGAAGCTGCGGAAGAACCGCAGGCAGCCAAGGAAGCAGCCATGCAGCCAGCCATAGCCACGGCGGCGATGTTCTTCATCTTCATTGGTGATTTTCCCTCCATATAAAATATACTTACCCGTTTCCCCCGTAGGACATTTGTGTGTCCGCAGTGGAAAGAATACATATACTATACCCCATGCCCCCCTGCATTGGCAATAGGTATGCTGTTTTTGTAACCTTTTTGAAACGCAAATATGCAAATATATGCCAAAATCGTGTATATTTGTGTATATTCTGTGCGTCAGCCGTGGACGAAGTGCATATTCTGTATTCTGTATGTGTACGGTGGACAAGCTTGTAACGAATTGGGCGTGGGGCTGCCATAAGTTTTGCAAGTGATGTAGGGGCGAGTCCGTAAAGTTAGAAATCACGCACACACCCGCGGGCGAACCATGTTCGCTCCTACATTCTCTATCGGCCATAGAGGAATTTGACCCCGAAGGGGTCAATCATTTTCCGCTGAGGTTTTTAGGGGTGATAGCCCCAGAATCGGCCCCCTATCGAAGGCAGCGGGATCCTTTTCGGTTCCTTTTGGGGTTCCCAAAGGAACACATAAAAGCAAGATGCGGTTATAAAAAGAGCCACCTTGCGGTGGCTCTCAAAATTTAAAGCTTACTTCACCTTATCCAGATGATGGCAGGCAGCCCAGTGGCCGCCGGAGACTTCCCTGAACTCCGGCACCTCGGCGGCGCAGCGCTCGTCGGCGTAGGGGCAGCGGGTGCGGAAACGGCAGCCGCTCGGCGGGTTCAGGGGGCTGGGCACGTCACCCTGCAGCACGATACGGTGGCTTGCGCGGGCGGTCTTGGGGTCCGCCACAGGGATGGCCGAGATCAGGCTGCGGGTGTAGGGGTGGACGCTGTGAGCGATCAGCTCAAAGCTGTCGGCCAGTTCCACCAGCTTGCCCAGGTACATAACGCCGATGCGGTTGGAAATGTGCTTGACAACGCTCAGGTCATGGGCGATGAACAGATAGGTCAGGCCCATATCCTGCTGCAGGTCCTCGAACATGTTGACGACCTGGGCCTGAATAGAAACATCCAGGGCGGAGACAGGCTCGTCGCAGACGATGAACTCAGGGTCCACCGCCAGGGCGCGGGCGATGCCGACACGCTGGCGCTGGCCGCCGGAGAACTCGTGGGGGTAGCGGTTGGCGTGCTCGCTGTTCAGGCCGACGCGCTCCAGCAGGGAGATGATCTTGTCGTGGCGGTCCTTGGCGTTATCGCACAGGTGATGGATGTCGATGCCCTCGCCCACAATATCACCGATGGTCATACGGGGGTCCAGGCTGGCATACGGATCCTGAAAGACGATCTGCATGCGGCGGCGGTAGGGCAGCATGTCCACCGCGATCTTCTTTTCTTTATCAAACAGCACCTTGCCATCGTAGATGACGGTGCCGTCGGTGGGCTCGTACAGGCGCAGCAGGGTACGGCCGGTGGTAGTCTTACCGCAGCCGGACTCGCCGACCAGGCCCAGGGTCTCGCCCTTGCGAATGGCAAAGCTTACGTCGTCCACAGCCTGCACATAGCGCTTGTTTTTGCCCACGCCGCCGGCGGGAAAATACTGCTGCAGGTGCTTTACTTCAACCAGATTCTCGCTCATTCGGCTTTGCCCCCTTTCTCAAATTTTTCTTTCTGGCGCAGCCAGCAATGGGTGTAATGGGTGTCGCTCAGTTCGGTCTTGGGCGGCATCTTGCTCAGGCAGATCTTCATGCAGCTCTTGCAGCGGGGTGCAAAGGGGCAGCCGGCCGGCGGGTTCAGCAGGTCAACGGGCTGGCCCTCGATGGGCACCAGGCGCTCCTTCTCCTCGGCGTTCAGCTTGGGGATGGAGTTGATCAGGCCCTTGGTGTACTCGTGCTGGGGGTTGTAGAAGATCTCGTCGGTGGTGCCGTACTCCACGATGTGGCCGGCGTACATAACGGCGATCTTCTCGCACATCTGGGCCACAACGCCCAGGTCGTGGGTGATCATGATGATGCTCATGCCCAGCTTGTGGCGCAGGTCGTTCATCAGTTCCAAAATCTGTGCCTGGATGGTCACGTCCAGCGCGGTGGTCGGCTCGTCAGCGATCAGCAGCTTCGGCTCGCAGGCCAGCGCGATGGCGATCATGACACGCTGGCGCATACCGCCGGACAGCTCATGGGGGTACTGCTTCAGGCGGCGCTCCGGCTCGTTGATGCCGACCAGCTCCAGCAGCTCCTTGGCGCGGGTCCAGGCTTCCTGCTTGGACTTTTTGGTGTGCAGCAGGATGACCTCCACGATCTGGTTGCCGATGGTGTACACCGGGTTCAGGCTGGTCATGGGGTCCTGGAAGATAATGGAGACTTCGTTGCCGCGGATCTTGCGGAACTCTTTCTCGGTCATCTTGTCGATCTGGTGGCCATTGAACCACACGGTGCCGCCCACCAGGCGGCCGGGATAGGCCGTAAGGCCCATGATAGAATAAGCAGTGACGGATTTGCCGGAGCCGGACTCACCGACGATACCCAGCACATCGCCCTGGTTCATGCTGAAGGACACGCCGTTCAGCGCCTTGACCTCACCGGCGGGGGTGAAGAAGGACAGGCGTTCGTCCTTGATCTCAAGAATTTTTTCGCTCATGATTTCTTCCTCCCCTCTTTAGCTCTTCAGTTTCGGGTCAAAGGCATCGCGCAGGCCGTCGCCGAACAGGTTGAACACCAGGATCATCAGGCTGATCATCAGCGCGGGGGCGATCAGCAGCACGGGATAGGTGTTCATGCCCTTAACAGCGTCGGTGGCCAGAGAGCCCAGAGACGGCATGGGGGCCGCAACGCCCAAGCCCAGGAAGCTCAGGTAACTCTCGGTAAAGATGGAGGAGGGGATCTGCAGCGTGGTGGTAACGATCAGGGTGCCGATGCAGTTGGTCAGCAGGTGCTTTTTGATGATGCGGCCGCCGGAAGCACCCAAGGCGCGGGCAGCGGTGACATACTCGCTCTCTTTCAGCGTAAGCACCTGAGAGCGCACGATACGCGCCATGCCGACCCAGTACAGCAAAGCAAAGATGATGAAGATGGACACCATGTTGGGGCCAAGCTTCTGCATCCAGCCAAAGCCGGGCTGGGTAGCCAGATTCTCCAGCGGTTCCTTGATGGCCATAGCCAGCAGGATGATAAGCAGGATGTCCGGGATGGTGTACAAAATATCGGTGATACGCATCATGATGTTATCGACCCAGCCGCCTGCAAAGGCCGACACAGCGCCGTAGGTGGCGCCGATGAGCAGCACCAGCACGGAGGCCAGCAGGCCGACGGACAGGGACACGCGGGTGCCCATCATAACGCGGACGGCGAAGTCACGGCCCATACGGTCGGTGCCCAGGATGTGGGGGAAGACCTTTTCGCCGGAGTCGATGAGCTTCTGCTCGGCGGCAGAATATTCAAACGGGGCCAGGTTGTTGCTGCCTTTGATCTGCTGCTCGTAGCTGTAGGGCCAGAAAGAGGGCAGCACGTAGGCGAAAATTGCAATCAGGATGATGACCACCAGGCTGAACATGGCGATCTTGTTTTTGCGCAGGCGGCGCAGGCCGTCCTTCCAGAAGTTGACGCTCTCGCGCATGACGACAAGGCTTTTTTTCTCGTCGTTGGATGCGGGGGCAAAGTCCTCGACGTTGAGTTGCAGGCTCAACGGATTCTTTTTCAGATTTTCCATTTGTCTGCTCCTCCTTACTTCAGCTTGATGCGCGGGTCGATGACCTTATACAGAATATCAACGATGACGTTGGCCACGATGACCAGGGCAGCCAGCAGGATGGTGGTGCCCATGATCATGGTGTAGTCACGGTTGGTGATGGCGGACACGAAATCGCGGCCCAGGCCCGGGATGGAGAAGATCTTTTCCACAACGAAGGAACCGGTCATCAAACCGGCCAGCATGGGGCCGACGTAGGTGACGACAGGCAGGATGGCGTTGCGCAACGCATGCTTGAACAGGATCTTGACGCTGGACACACCCTTGGCGCGGGCGGTGCGCATGTAATCCTGGCCCATAACATCCAAAAGGCTCGAGCGCATCAGGCGGGTGATGTAGGCGGTGGGGTAAATGGCCAGCGCGGTCACGGGCATGATGTAAGCGGCGGGCTCGTTCAGGCCGACGGTAGGCAGGATCTTCAGGTTCATGCCGAACGTGTACAACAGCACGACACTGGAGATAAAGCTGGGGATGGCGATGCCGCAGGTCGCCAGCACGATAATCAGGTTATCGGCCCATTTCCCTCGGTTATAGGCAGATATACAGCCCAGCGGTATGCCGACGCACAGGGCGACCAGCACAGCCAGCCCAGCCGTGCGGGCAGAGACCGGCAGCTTGGAGAAGATGATCTGGTTGACAGTACGGCCGCGCTGTTTCAGGCTCAGGCCCATGTCGCCGTGGATCAGGCTGTTCATGTAGTTGAGGTACTGCGCCCCCAGGGGTTTGTCCAGGCCGTACTTTTCGGCCAGGGCCTGCTGGGCTGCTTTACTGATGGACTTTTCCGCCACGAACGGACCGCCGGGGACCAGGTTCATGATGAAAAAGGTAAGGGTCGCAACAATAAACACACTGAAAATGCCCATTGCTACGCGCTTGACGATATACTTCGCCATGGTTTAGTGCCACTCCGTTTCCTAATGAAATACAGTTTTAGGGTGAACCCGGCATATCTCTTTAAAGCCCCACAGTGTGCGAACACGTTTGTAGCCATGTCGCGGACATTTGAGGGAATAAAAAAACCGATGGAGGTTGCGGCTGCACTAACACCATCGTTTATAACCGGAATCTTAATAATTATAAGATATATATCGGGGTTTGTCAATCGGCAGGGCGTATACAAAATGTGAAAGAAATTTCAAAATTTCCCTGCCAGTTTTTACGATTGTGCCTTTTTACCTTATTATAAATATAGTAAGTTTTGCCAAGATTTTGCCCAGCCACTTTGCAGCGCCCATTTTTGTGCTATAATAAGATGTTAAATTGTGTGGAATTGGCGATTGGACGGCTGCTATTTTCTGTAGGGGCCGATGCTTGCATCGGCCCGCCGGGCCACGCAAACATTTGTAAGGGCGAGCATTGCTCGCCCGCAGAAAGGCGGTGCGAATATGATGCAGCTTACCCTATTGGGCACGGGCGGCACACAACCCCTGCCGGACCGGGCGCTGGCGTCCCTGGCTGTGACGGTGCAGGGCCATACCCTGCTGCTGGATTGCGGCGAGGGCACCCAGGTCAGCCTGCGGAAATACGGCGTGAGCTCCTACCGCATCGATGCCGTACTGCTGACCCATTACCACGGCGACCACATTTTGGGCCTGCCGGGCCTGCTGCAAACACTGGCCAGCCTGAACCGCACCGCACCGCTGACGATCTACGGCCCGCCGGGACAGGAGAGTATTGTGGCGGCCATCATGGCCTTAGCCGGGCCGCTGCCCTACCCTGTCGCGTGGAAGATCGCCGAGGGCACATGCAAAGAAGCAGGCCTGACGGTCACGCCGTTCCCCCTCAGGCACCGCGTGCCCTGCTGCGGCTACCGGCTGCACCTGCCCCGGGCCGGGCGGTTCGACGCCGCACGGGCCAAGGCCGCGGGTATCCCGCTGGAATACTGGCGGGTGCTGCAAGCCGGGCAGAGCATCGGCGGCTTTGCGCCGGGCGACGTATTAGGCCCGCCCCGCCGGGGGCTGACCGTGGTGTACGCCACCGATACCCGCCCCTGCCCCGCCGTGCTGGAAGCTGCCCGGGGCGCGGACCTGCTGTGCATGGACTCGACCTACGCCGACGACACCGACCTGCCCAAGGCGAAACTCTACGGCCACGCTACCTGTCGGGAGACCGGTGCGCTGGCCGCCGAAGCCAAGGTCCGCCGCCTGTGGCTGACCCACTACAGCGCCGCCGTCACCGACCCTGCCCCCGGCCTGGCCGCCGCCCGGACCCAATACCCCGAGGCAGCAGCCGGGTATGACGGCCTGCAATTGGAACTGGAATTTGACGAGGGGTAATATGGGCAAATACAAAAAGGAACTGCTGTTCACCCTCGCCGTGCTGGCAGCGGCCGCCGGGCTTTGGCTGGCCACTCATGCCGGGCGCGGCACCGGCAATGTTGCCGTGGTGCGCTACGGCGACCCCCAGGTGGAGCAGCGCATCGACTTATCCCCAAACGCCGATTACGACATCGATACCGGCACCTACACCGTCCACCTGCATGTGGAAAACGGCGGCATCGCCTTTGTGAACAGCCCCTGCCCCGACCACCTGTGCGAGGGGTTCGGCATTTTGCAAAACGCCGGTGACTGGGCGGCCTGCATGCCCGCCCGCACCAGCATCACCATAGAAGAAAAATAAGGAGCGTTTATGAATCCTACTTTTAAACAGGTCACCAAGACCCGCTACGTCCAACTGGTCGCCGAGCTGGCCCAGGAAATTTTTGTGCAGCACTACACCAAGCTGACCCCCAAGGTCGCCGCCGCCCTGGCCGATAAGTACCAGAGCGACATCCTGACCGATGACGAGATCCACAGCGGCGTCATCAACTATTTTCTCATCTATCTGGGCACCGAGCCGGTGGGCTACTTTGCCCTGGACCTGGGCCCCGCCGGCGCCATGTGCCTGAGCCGCCTGTTTATAAAAGAGAAAGCCCGCGGACAGGGCATCGGCCGCAGCATTGTAGCCTACGCCCAAAAGCTGGCCGAGGGCGACGGCCGCAGCCGCCTGTACCTGCGCATCTGGGCCCGTGACCTGAAAGCCGAGGGCTTCGCCAAAAAATGCCGCTTCCGCAAGGCCGAGACCGTGCCGATGGAGGTTTTGCCGGGCACGACGCTGGATATTACCACTTGGGAGAAGCTGTGGCGCTAACGCGCTCAAAGAAGGGGTTCGTCGCTTGTGGCTGCGCCACGCTCCTGCCGCTTGGCGGCCAAAACAATGGCCGCCAGCCAGCAGAGCTGGCACCGCTCGTTCGGTTGCAAGCCCCACTGGGGCTTGCATCGCTGACGCGACCCCGAACCCCTCCTTTGGATTCACCCCGTCGCAAAAAAGCACATTTTCGCGCCTAACGACACAAAAATGCACTTTTTTGCTCTAGAGGTGTCAGCATCGTCGGCGCATGTCCGCCGATGCTGACGGTTTTCAAATTTTGCACCTTCTACCTTGGAGACTTACCCATGAAATTTCTGCATCTGGCCGATCTGCACCTGGGCAAACGGGTCAACGGATTCGACCTTCTGGAAGATCAGCGCTACATCCTGGAACAAATTTTAGCGCTGTGTGACAGCAATAAGGTGGACGCCGTAGTGCTGGCGGGCGATATTTACGACGCCCCCGTGCCCCCCGCCGCCGCCTGCACCCTGCTGGACTGGTTCCTGACCCAGCTGGCCGCCCGGCGCATCGCCGTGCTGGCCGTGTCCGGCAACCATGACAGCGCCGAGCGGCTGGACTACGCCGCCGGGCTGCTGGCCAACCAGAACGTATACATCGCCGGGCAGTTCCGGGGCGCACCGCGGCAAATCGTCCTCAACGACCGCTTCGGCCCCGTGGAGTTCACGCTGCTGCCCTTCGTGCGCGCCGCCACCGTGCGCCATTACATGCCCGAGGCCGACCTGCCCGATTACGACAGTGCCGTCGCCGCCGCCCTGTCCGCCTGTGCGCCCAGCGCCGAGCGCCGCGTGCTGGTGGCCCATCAGATGGTAGTGGCCGGGCTTTGCCCGCCCCAGCTTTCCGGCAGCGAGACCGCGCCCCTCACCGTGGGCACCGTGGATTCCGTCGATGCTGCGCACTTTGCCGGGTTCAGCTATACCGCGCTGGGCCACATCCACCGCGCCCAGCGGGTAGGCAGCGACACCGTGCGCTACGCCGGTGCGCCGCTGTGCTACCATCTGGACGAGTGCGGCATGGAGAAATCCGCCACGCTGGTCCGCCTGGGCCGCCGGGGCGTGGACGGCATCGACACGCTGCCCCTGCACCCCCGCCGCGCCATGCGGCATATCGTCGGCCCGCTGGCCAAACTGGTGGAGCATCCCGCCGACACCGGCGATTACATCTGGGCCACCCTGACCGACCCCACGCCCCAGCCCGACGCCATGGCCATGCTGCGCACCGCCTACCCCAACGCCATGCGGCTGGACTACCGCCCCCAGGGGGCCGAGATTTTGCCCGCCGACACTGCGCAATCGGTGCGGGGCAAGCCCTTTGCCTCGCTGTTTGAGGACTTTTTCACCCAGATGAACGGCCGCCCGCTGACCGTGGAGGAAGCCCGTGCCGTGAAAGCCCTGCGAGAGGAGGCCTCCAAATGAAACCCCTGCACCTGACCCTGAACGCCTTTGGCCCCTACGCCGGGCGCACCGACCTGGACCTGTCGGTCTTTGGCGGCAGCGGCCTGTTTCTGATCGGCGGCGACACCGGCGCGGGCAAGACCGCCCTGTTTGACGCCATCACCTTTGCCCTGTACGGCGAGACCACCGGCGAGAACCGCAAAACCACGATGCTGCGCAGTGATTTTGCCGCGCCCGAAGCCGAAACCTGCGTGGAGCTGACCTTTACCCACCGGGGCCGCAGCTACACCGTGCGCCGCTGGCCGGACCAGCAGCGGGCCGCCAAACGTGGCAGCGGCTTTGTGAAAAGCCCCGCCAAGGCGGAACTCATCCGTGAGCCGGACGAGCCGGTGAGCGGTGCCTCCGCCGTGACCGCCGCCATCACCAAGCTGCTGGGCATTGACGCCAGGCAGTTTGCCCAGGTGTCCATGCTGGCGCAGAACGACTTTACCAGGCTGCTCAATGCGCCATCCGCCGACCGCGCCGCCATTCTGCGCCAGATTTTTGACACTGCCGACCACCAGCGTTTAGGCCAGGCCGCCGTGCAGCATGCCCGCGAAGCCGAGGATGCCTGCCGCCGCCTGGATGACACCCTGCTTATGCAGATCGGCAGCTTGATGGGCAGCGGCGCCGACGAGGACACCGCCAGCCAGCTGGAAAAATTGCAGGCCGACCGCGACCCCTACGCCGCCGGTGCGGCCGCCGATCTGGGCAAGAGCCTGCTGGAATTTGACGAGGCCAACGAGAAGCGCCAGCAGAACATCGTGAACGACCTGGACGAGAAGATTGCCCGGGGCGACGCCGGTGTAAAAATTGCCGAGGAACGCGCTGCCCGCCGCCAGAAGCTGGCCGGGCTGATCGAAGAAGAAAAGCGCGCCGCCGAGGTGGAGCGCCAGATCAACGCCATGCTGGCCGAGCTGCAGACCCGCAGCGACGCACTGAAAAAGACCATCGCCGACACCGAGGCCACCCGCGCCGCCCTGGGCCAGAGCGACGCCGAGCAGCTGAAGATCGAGCACCGTATCGAGCTGGCCGAGGGTCTGACCGCCACCTGCGCCACCCTGCTGCAGGATCTGGACAAAGCCAAAGCTGCCAAGGCCGACGCCGAAGAAAAACAGCATGCCTACGCCGAAGCCCAGGCCGCTTTGGATGAGTTGGAGACCGCCCACATCGCCATGCAGCGCCAGCTGAACGCCAACCGCGCGGGCCTGCTGGCCCAAGAGCTGGTGGACGGCCAGCCCTGCCCGGTGTGCGGTGCAGTGCATCACCCGCACCCCGCCGCCCTGCCCCAGGACCACGTAACCGAAAAAGCGCTGGAGGACCACGAAAAGACCCTGACCGCCCAGCGCCGCAAAACCGCCGACGCCAGCCGCGCCGCCGGTGACGCTGCCGCCCATGCGGCGGAGTTGCGGGCCACCCTGCTGCGGGAGGCCGATGCCTTTTTTGCCCGCCGGGGCGCCCGGTATGAGGGCAAGCCCGCCGCCGAGCTGACCCCCGACGAACTGTGGGACACCCTGCTGGCCCAGCAGAAGAGCCTGGCCGACGGCCTGGCCGGATTGCAGGCCGACCACAAAAAGTTCAAGCAGCAGGCCGACAAGGCCCGCGCCCTGGCAGACCAGCTGGACAACCTGAACCGCCAGCTGGCGGGCCTGGAAAAGCAGGCCTTTGCCGCCACCCGCAAGAGCGCCAACGCCAAGGCGGGCCACGCCGCTGCCGCCGCCCGCGTGCAGCAGATGCAGGAGACGATGCCCAAGCGGGAGGACCCCGACACCCTGCCCAAGCTGCAGGCCGCGCTCTCCCGCCTGCGGGCGGACCGTGCCGCCGCCATGGCTGCCCGGGACGCCGCCGTGCACCGCCTGCACACCAACCGCGCCGCGCTGGCCGGGCTGGACAAGACGATGCGCCAGAGCGCTGCCGCCCGGGACAAGCGCGCCATGTGGGACAACCTTTCCAAAACCATCAACGGCAATCTGGCCGGCAAAGTCAAACTGCCCTTTGAACAGTACGTACAGGCGTTCTATTTTGACGGTGTTGTCGAGGCCGCCAACCTGCGCTTTACCCGCATGACTGACGGCCAGTACCGCCTGCTGCGCCGCAAAAGCGAGGCCGTGGGCGGCAAGACCGCCCTGGACCTGGACGTGTTCGACGCTTACACTGGCAAGACCCGCCCCGTAGGCAGCCTGTCCGGCGGCGAAAGCTTTATGGCCGCCCTCTGCCTGGCGCTGGGCATCAGCGATACCATCCAGCAGAACGCGGGCGGCGTGACCATTGAAACGCTGTTTATCGACGAGGGCTTCGGCTCGCTGGACGCCGACGCGCTGGAGAAAGCCGTGGATACGCTGGCCGGGCTGGCGGGCGGCGACAAGCTGATCGGTGTCATCTCCCATGTGGAAGCCTTACAGGACCGCCTGACCCGCCAGGTGCGCGTGACCAAGACCCGCGCCGGCAGCAAGGCCGAGATCGTGGTGGAGTGAGATGGCAGATTCGATTTTACAGCACCAGCTGGAAAAGCTGGCGGCGGACCGCTACCCCCTGCACATGCCGGGACATAAGCGCCACCTGGCCCCCGCCCCCGGCCTGAGCTGCTATGCCTGGGATATAACCGAGATCGACGGGGCCGACGACCTGCACGAGGCCGACGGCATTTTAGCCGACGCCATGGCCCGCACAGCCGCGCTGTACGGTGCCCGCCGGTGCTGGTATCTGGTGGGCGGCAGCACCGTGGGCCTGCTGGCGGGCATCCGCGCGCTGGCTCCCTTCGGCAGCGAGGTCATCGCGGCCCGCAACTGCCACAAGGCCGTGTACCATGCCATCGAGCTGGGGCGCCTGACTGCCCACTACCTGCCCCCGCCGGTGGATACCGCCTTTGGCGTGTACGGCAGTGTGCCGCCCGCCGCGGTGGAAGCGGCGCTGACCGCCCATCCGCAGGCAAAATGCGTAATTTTGACCAGCCCGACTTACGAGGGCGTTTTGAGCGATATTGCGTCCATTGCCGCCATTTGCCACGCCCACAATGTGCCGCTTTTGGTGGACGAAGCCCACGGGGCACACTACCTGCCCTTTGCCGCCCGGTACGGCTGGCAGGGCGGCGCGGTAGCCGCCGGAGCGGATTTGGTGGTGCAGAGCGCCCACAAAACCTTGCCCAGTCTGACCCAGACGGCCTTTTTGCAGCTGAACGGCGGCCTGGTCGACCCCGACGAGGTGGAGCGGCAGCTGGATGTGTTTGAGACAAGCTCCCCCAGCTACCCGCTGCTGGTCAGCCTGGACGGCTGCACCGACTGGCTGGCCGCCGACGGCCCCGCCGCCTTTGCCCGCTGGCGGGACCGGCTGGAGCGGTTTTCTGCCGCCGTGGCCGATCTGCACAATATAAAAGTCATGTGCTTTGGGCAGGATGCGCTGGCTGACCACCCGAATTTTTTTGCCCATGACAGCGGCAAAATTTTGCTGCAGATCGGGGCCGAGGGCGCGGCGTTTTTGCGGGCCAGCGGCTTTGAGCCGGAGATGGTCTGCGGCCCGAACGTGCTGGCCATGACCAGCCCCTGCGACAACACCCACGCGCTGGACCGCCTGGCCGAGGTGCTGCACCACTGGGATGATTCTCCATCCCGGATCGCCCCTGCGCCCCCCGCGCACCTGCTGCCCGCCCCGGGAAACACCACGTGTACAATTGCCGAAGCCCTGCTGCGGCCTGCGCGGCAAATTCCAATGACGATGGCTGATGCCTGCGGGGAGACGGCGGCGGAGTATATCTGGGCCTACCCCCCGGGTGTGCCGCTGGTAGCCCCGGGCGAGACGATTACCCCGGAGTTTTTGGCGTCCTGCCGCGAGTTGGAGGCTGCCGGGACGAGGTTACACCACAGCAGATGCAAAGATGCAACGTGCATTGCTGTTCTGTAGGGGTCGATGCGAGCATCCGCCTCTACAATGCTACTGTAACCATCCACCATTTTACCCTTGACAATCCATCCATTCCCGTGTACAATAAATATAATTCTAAAATGTATAAAGGGGTGACTGTTTTATGAAGCACATCCAGACTCTCGAGACCCGCGACATGGCTAAGAGCCTGCTGAACGGCGGCTGCGGCGAATGCCAGACTTCCTGCCAGAGCGCTTGCAAGACCAGCTGCGGCATTGCCAACCAGCCTTGCGAGAAGACCGACAAGTAATTGTATTGCTGGCTTTGATGCCGGGGTGCCAGATATGGCAGCCCGGCATTTTCTATGTACAGCGCGGCCGAAAAACGATGCACGGTGCAGGCATTTTATAGTACCTCTTTTCCCGTACTTTCCCCTCACCTCCCCCATCCCTTATTCTCGACCGCTTTTTTATACGCTCTCGCTATTCGATCAAAAAATCTTTTGGTTACTTTTCTTATAAGAAAAGTAACATAACTTAAAGGAGCAGACAATGATTCATCAGTATAAACTCAGCGGCTACAACATTGTTTTGGACGTGTACAGCGGCAGCGTGCACGCCGTAGACGATGTTGCCTACGACGCCATCGCCCTGATCGACCAGGGGTTGACCCGCGAAGCCGCCACCGCCCAGCTGGAGCAGAAATACCGTGACCGCGCCGACGTCACCCCCGCCGACATCAGCGATTGCTTTGACGACATTGAGGAGCTGACCGCCGCCGGGCAGCTGTTTGCCCCCGACGCCTATGCCGACCATGCGTTCGACTTCAAGAACCGCTCCAACGTCGTCAAGGCGCTGTGCCTGCATGTGGCCCACACCTGCAACCTGAACTGCAGTTATTGCTTCGCCGCCCAGGGCAAGTTCCACGGTGAGGCCGGCCTGATGAGCTTTGAGACCGGCAAACGTGCGCTGGATTTCCTGATCGAGCACAGCGGCACCCGCCGCAACCTGGAAGTCGACTTTTTCGGCGGCGAACCGCTGATGAACTTTGAGGTGTGCAAGCAGCTGGTCGCCTATGCCCGCAGCATCGAGAAAGAGCACAACAAAAACTTCCGCTTCACCATGACCACCAACGGCATCGGCATCACCGATGAGGTCATCGACTGGTGCAACAAGGAATGTCACAACGTGGTGCTGTCTCTGGACGGCCGCAAGGAAGTCAACGACCGGTTCCGCGTGGACCTGGCCGGCAACGGCAGCTACGACCGCATCGTGCCCAAGTTCCAAAAACTGGTCAAGGCACGCGGCGGCCAGGGCTACTATATGCGCGGCACCTTTACGCACCACAACGTTGATTTTACCAAGGACCTGTTCCACATGGCCGACGACCTCGGCTTTACCGAGCTGTCCATGGAGCCGGTCGTAGCCGCGCCGGATTCCCCCGAGGCCCTGACCGAGGAGGATCTACCCAAGCTGTTTGACCAGTACGAGCTGCTGGCCAACGACATGCTACGCCGCCAGAAGGCCGGCAAGCCCATCACGTTCTACCATTATATCCTGGACCTGAAGCACGGCCCCTGCATCTACAAGCGCATTTCCGGCTGCGGTTCCGGCACCGAGTACATGGCCGTGACCCCCTGGGGCGACCTGTACCCCTGCCACCAGTTCGTGGGCGACCCCAACTACAAACTGGGCAACGTGTGGGACGGCGTGACCAACACCGCACTGCGGGATGAGTTCAAGCTGTGCAACGTGTATGCCCGCCCGGATTGCAAGGATTGTTGGGCCCGCCTGTACTGCGCAGGCGGCTGCGCGGCCAACGCCCTGCACGCCACCGGCGACATCCACGGCACCTATGAGTACGGATGCAAGGTGTTCCGTAAGCGCATGGAGTGCGCCCTGATGATGCAGGTCGCCCAGCGCCTGGACCCCGAACTTGCCAAGAACGCCGTGAAATTTGAGAGCGACTGCGACGGCTGCGGTGAGGGAAATGACGGGGCCTGCGAGAAGTAATGTCGCTTTCTTGAAAGAAAGCGACGCAAAGAACTTTAAATAAAATCACACATACGTGTGATTTTGGAAAAAGCATTTATATATCCTGCCCTTAATGGCTACCCTTGAGGGGAGCCTTTCGGTATAGAACACCTCTACAAGTATATTTTCAACAATCTAACCGATTCTTGAGGTATCACTATGAAATACGATTTTACCACTGTGTACGACCGCCGCGGGATGGATGCGCTGGCGGTGGATGCCCTGGGCCAGCCGGGCGGCTTTGCGCCGGGCAAGCCTAAAGACGGCTTTTCCATCATCCCCATGTGGGTCGCGGACATGAACTTTGCCTGCGACTTCATCACCCGGCATTTCCCGGGTGTGCAGGTTGCCAAACCTGCGGGCACCTACATGCTGTTTTTTGACTGCACTGACTGGTGCGCTGCCCATGACAAAACGCTGGAGGACGTGCTGCACGCCGGCTGGGATGTGGGCGTGGCCTTGCAGGACGGCCGGATGTTCCACCACCTCTGCGCCATCCGCATGAATCTGGCCCTGATCCGCGCCCTGGTGGAGGAAGCTTTCAACCGCCTGAGCGCCTACGTATTTGTGTGAGACTATGGAAAATCGTGAACGTCTTGGCAGCCGCTTAGGCTTTATCATGCTGTCGGCCGGGTGTGCCATCGGCTGCGGCAATGTATGGAAGTTCCCCTGGATGTGCGGGCGCAACGGCGGCGGCAGCTTTATGCTGCTGTACATCCTCTGCCTGCTGATGCTGGGCCTGCCCGTTATGGTGATGGAGTTTTCCGTGGGCCGCGCCGCCCAGGCCAGCCCCATCTATATGTACCAGCGGCTGGAAAAGCCCGGCCACAAGTGGGGCGTGTTCGGCGTGTTCAGCCTCATCGGCAACATTGCGCTGATGGCCTTTTACACGGTGGTCACGGGGTGGATCTTCTACTATTTTGTAAAATTTCTCACCGGCAGCAACGCCGATTTCGGCTTTGCCCAGATGATCGCTGACCCAAAGGTCAACGTAACCTATCTTCTTATCACAGTGCTGGTGGCATTTTTGATTTTAAGCTGCAACCTGCAGGGCGGGCTGGAGCAGGTGACCAAGGGCATGATGATCGCCCTGCTGGTGCTGATGCTGGTGCTGGCGGTCCACAGCCTGACCTTTGCCGGTGCGGCCGAAGGGCTGCGCTTTTACCTGGTGCCGAACTTTTCTGCTATCGACGGCTCGGTGGTGGTAGCCGCCATGAACCAGGCGTTTTTCTCGCTGTCCGTCGGCATGGGCGGCATGGCCATCTTCGGCAGTTACATCGGCAAAGACCACAGCCTGGTGGGCGAATCGCTGCATGTCATCTTTCTGGACACCTTTGTAGCAGTGCTGGCAGGCATCATCATCTTCCCGGCCTGCTTCACCTACGATCTGGAAGTCACTGCCGGGCCAAGCCTGCTGTTTGACACGATGGCCAGTGTTTTTACCCACATACCGGGCGGGCGCTGGTGGGGCGCACTGTTCTTTCTGTTTATGGTATTTGCGGCGCTTTCCACCGTGCTGGGCGTCTGCGAGAATATTTTAGCCATGATCCGGGAGCTGACCGGCTGGTCCCGCCCCAAGGGCTGCGCCGTCTGCGGCGTGGGTATTTTTGCCTTGGCGCTGACGACGGCCCTAGGCTACAGCGTGCTGCACTTTCAGCCTTTCGCCCCCGGCACCGCCTGGCTGGACTTTTGGGATTTTGTTGTATCCAATAATGTGCTGCCGCTGGGCAGCCTGGTACTGGCATTGTTCTGCTGCAACCGTTTTGGTTGGGGATGGGACAATTTTGTTGCCGAAGCCAACACCGGCAAGGGCCTGAAAGTGCGCCCCTGGATGAAGCCTATCTTCTGCTATTTTGTACCTGCGGCGATCCTGTTCATCTATCTGTATGGGATGTTCACCTTTACCTGGCGGTAAAAACAGGGCAATTGGCGCCGAATTTGCGGGGTAAAAATTGTGGTTCGCCACACCTGCGCAGAACACAATTCAGCACATTTTGAAATCTAAATCATATTTTCCTGTTACTGTATAACAAATCAAGCTATAATAAAATTTAAAAACAGCGAACCTGCGCGTTTTATGTTCCTTCTGTTGTTGAGAGAACACATTTAGCACAGTTTTCGCTGTTTTTTGTTTTTTATGGGCATATCACCCACTAGATGTGGTAGTTATGGCACAAAAAAGTAAGGCTGAACAAAAGCATATAAACAAAAAGGACGCGCCTTTTTACGGGCGCGTCCTTGCGTGTTTTTTAAGGCAATACCGCACAATTCTAAGTGCCGATACGGCGAGCGAGGTGCGGCAGCTGCTAAGCCAAAAGCGCAGATAATACTTTGTGTATTATCGAGCATTTTGGCAACGCAGATGCCGTGCCGCAGTCGCCGAAGCGGTGCTTAAGCCGTAAGGCGGGAATTGTGCGGTGTTGCCTTAAGTGCTGCCTGGGTTATTTGGCCGTCTTGTAGCCGTCGGGGTTGTGGCTCTGCCAGTTCCAGCTGTGGGCGCACATCTCCTCGATGCCGTACTGGGCCTCCCAGCCCAGCTCACGCTTGGCCTTGCTGGGATCACACCAGCACTCGGCAATGTCGCCGGGGCGGCGCGGGTCGATGACGTAGGGGAGCTCCTTGCCGCAGGCCTTGCTGAAGGCATGGATGACGTCCAGCACGCTGTAGCCGTGGCCGGTGCCCAGGTTGCAGATGAACAGGCCGGGCTTTTCCTCCAGCTTCTTGATGGCAGCCACATGGCCGCGGGCCAGGTCGACAACGTGGATGTAGTCACGCACGCCGGTGCCGTCCGGGGTGGGATAATCGTTGCCAAAGACGTGGACCTTCTCCAGCTTGCCGACCGCCACCTTGGCAATGTAGGGCACCAGGTTGTTGGGGATGCCGTTGGGGTCCTCGCCGATGAGGCCCGACGGATGGGCGCCGATGGGGTTAAAGTAACGCAGCAGCGCAACATTCAGTTCAGGGTCAGCCTTGCAGCAGTCGGTCAGGATGCGCTCGGTAAAGACCTTAGTGGTGCCGTAGGGGTTGGTGGTGCCGCCCACGGGGAAATCCTCGCGGATGGGCACGCTGGCGGGGTCGCCGTAGACGGTGGCGGAGGAGGAGAAGATGATGTTATGGCAGTTGTGGCGGCGCATAACATCCAGAATATTCAGCGTGCAGGCCAGGTTGTTGGAATAGTACTCGATGGGCTTGGAGACGCTCTCGCCCACTGCCTTATAAGCGGCAAACTGGATGACGCAGTCGATGTCCTCGTTCTCGGCGAAGATCTTTTCGACGGCGGCCTTGTCGGTCATGTCGGCCTCGACAAAGCGGAAGTCCTTGCCAGCGATCTTTTTCACGCGGGCCAGGGCCTCGGGGCAGGAGTTGTAGTAGTTATCGGCCACGACGATATCATACCCGGCGGCCAGAAGTTCCACGCAGGTGTGGCTGCCGATGTAACCGGCGCCACCGCTTACCAAAATTGCCATAACGATCGTCTCCTTATCACTTATGTTATCTTGTTGCCTTTAGCGGGACATGTTCCCCGCTTGTTACCCCTATTTTACTTTTTTGGCGGTGTTTCTGCAATAGAGGTTTTCGATTCGTCTTTGTCTTTTTGTTGCCTGTTTAGGCGGCGGGCCGGCAAGCCCTGCTGCAGGCGGCGGTAGGCGCTGGGGGTGTTGCCGGTGGCCTCCTTGAATTTTTGGCTGAAGTAGGCCCCGCTGCGGTAGCCCATGCGCTCGGCCACCTCGCCGGGGGTATCGCCCCGGGCCAGCAGCTGAGCGGCGTAGTCCAGCCGCATGGCGGAGAATTCCTCCATAGCCGTATGCCGCAGCCGGGTGCGGAAGGCCGCCTGCAATTGCGGCCTGGTGCAGCCGATGGCCTCGCACACCTCGTCCACCCGCATCTCCCGCTCCAGGTTTTTGGCAAAGTAGGTGCGGGCAGCGTCCACCAGGGCGGTCTGGCGGCGCTCCCGCCGCAGGCGCACGCCGGGCTTGCGGGCACGCTTGTACCGCCGGGCCAGCAAGATCAGCAGGTTTTCCAAATGGATAGCCAGCTGCTGCTGGGCTCCGTAGGGCTGTTCCTCTTTGGGGACCGTGGCCTGGCCCAGGGTGTCGGGTGGCTCAAAATATTCCGTTACAGCGTCCATCAACCAGTTTAAATCATGCTGTTCCTGGGGTTCGGCATGGAAAACGGCACCGCGAAAGCGGTCCATCCCGGCCTGGGTACACAAAAAATCCAGGCGCAGCACATCGGGCGGCACCTCGCCCACCGGGCGCATGCCAAAGGTCTCTGCCGGCTGGTGGAACAAAAGCCCGCCGGCCCGCAGCAGCACGCGGCGGTCGTCGCAGCGTTCCTCAATGGTGCCGCTGCGCACGTAGACCAGCTGCCAGGCGTCGGTCCGGGCGGCGGGGATCACATCCTCGGGGCGGCGTTCTGCCGCCCAACCGGCGGTCACGCCGTCCACCCGCAGCGGAAAATCCTCGTTCGGCAAGGTGTGCACCCCCTTTCGCTGCTTACACCGCCACGGCGCCGGGCCATGCCTGGGCGCTGTCGGGTTCATTCCCGACTTCGCCCCCACCGTCAGCATCGTTCCCGGTATCGGGTGTGCTGCCGCTGTCGGCTGGGTAGCGGAACACTCCCGGCGTTATGTTGGCCAACTTGGGGAACTGCTCCAGTTCGGGGCAGGTGTCGGTCAGGCCCAGGCAGTAGGCGGTCAGCGGGCTGATGGCCTTATGCACGCTGTCAAAGCTGCTGGTGCCGTCATCATTGTAGGTGCTGTTCATGATCTCGTCGGGGTAAGTCTCCTCGACGTAGGTAATAAGCGCATCGTCCACAAAGTCATCGCTGCTGCCCTCGTACAGGTCCGGCGCGCCGAATAAATGCAAAATTTCGTGGGCATAGGTCGCCGGGGATTCGCTCTCGCCCTCCCCCGCATAGACATCGTACCGGTAGAGGCAGCTGTACTCGTGGTAGAAATTGCTGCCGTCGTCGGCGTAGTGGACCATCGTAAAGGACGCCCCGCTGACCGGCAGGAAATAGAGAAACGCCACCCGGTCGGTGCCGTAGGTCTTTTGCAGCGCGGCGGTGTCCAACGTGGCGCTGACGGCGTCCAGCTCGGTCAGCAGCGCGTCGCTCTCCTCGGAGCTCCGCCCGCCGCGGATGGCCGATTTGGGCGTGTAGGTGCGGCACAGCGGGCTGTTGACGGTGCCGTCGTCATAGTACAATTGCAACGTCCGGCCGTAGGTTTCGGCTTGTTCGTTCAGCCATTGCACGGCGGTGGCCAGGTATTGGCGTGTCTCGGCCTTGGCATCCTCGGTCCAGACACGGCCGCCGGCGGCATCGTTTAAGTAAACGCTGACCAGCACAGTCGGCTCAGTCAGCAGCCCGGCGCTGCCATACACCATCTGGCGGCGGCTCAAGCCGGAATCCGGCTGGGGCGTGGCCGTGGGGACCGGGGTCGGCGCGGGCATCTGCTGGGTCTGGGGGATGTTGGTCGTGATCTGCCACCGCATATAGGGCACACAGCCCGTCAGCAGCAGCACGGCCAGCAGCAGTGCAGCAAGTTTTGTACGCATCACAGCTCCAGTACGGGCTTGCCGTCCTTAGCCGTCAGCGTGACGGCGGCGGGCTGGCTGCCCAGGCGGCCGTCCACCAGTGCCTCGGAGATGGGGTCCTCCACTGCCTTGCGGATGGTGCGGCGCAGCTCGCGGGCGCCATAGCGGGTGGTGCTCTCGGCCACGATGGCGGCCAGCGCCTCAGGCGTGGTGTTCAGCGTGATGCTGTGGGCAGCCAGGCCGGGCTTGTATTCGTCCAGCATCAGCTGGGCGATGCGCTCCAGGTCGGACTCGGACAGCGGGC
>UQDG01000027.1 GCA_900539695.1 uncultured Oscillospiraceae bacterium | reverse complement strand
CTTCAAGGGAAGTTTCCGGCGCAAGGGGCGCGGAATAGACAAGCTCATAGTTCGCCCTGTCAACCACATTTCCCGCCGCCTGCAGGCGGTCGTATGGCTCAAAGCGGAAATCCCTTGTTTCGTCCCCGCCTTTTATCTGGTAAATGGAAAAGGTGTCTTTGTCCTGTCCGGCGGTCTGCGCCGTTTCCTGTGCCTTTGCGTAAATTTCTTTTACCTCTGCCTGTGTCAGTTCCCCGGCGTTCAGTTGCTCCATAAGCTCGCGGCATTTTTCGGGTGTGCCGATATACAGAACGTCGCCTATTTGGGCTTTCCCGTCCTCCTGTGGAACGTATGCTTGCAGAATAGAAAGATTTTCCCGGCTGTCGCTGCGGGGGTTCGCGTGTACTTGATAGATGTACTCCTGTGGGGGCTGCGCCTGTGCCGCTTCCTTTTGGCTGCGGATATGCGCCCGCAGTAAATCAGTGGGCTTTTCCCGGGTAAGGGGCTGAATGGATTTCACATAGTCTGCCGCATAATAGGCATTATTGGTTAGCTGCCGCTGCCATGCTTCGGCTTTGGGTGACCACCGAAAACCATTGCTTTTCAGTTCTGTCCGCGTCGCTTCGTCGGGCTTCCCGTCAAAAAAGATTTGCAGACGGTTTGCTTCGGTGTTTGCTTCCACTCTGCCGCCCTCAAACTCCCAACCGACAAAACCGATTTCTTTTGTCTGTGAGAGGGATTTAATGCGGTCTTTGACGCGCCGGATTTCTGCGTTGTTGTTGGATAACGCCCATGAAGCGAAAGGCTTGTCCCCCAAGTGCCATTGGCTCGACATATCCGCTTTCAGCTTTTCAAGCTGCTCCGGCGGTAAATGCGGGCAACCGTCAAGGGTCTTATGCTTGCGGTAATAGGCGTTGACTGCTTTCATGGTTTCCTGTGATTTTTCCAGTCCCGCAAGTTTCTTTTGAAGTTTCTCGACTGCTTGCGGGTCGTCCGCGCTGATACCGCCCATTCCTGTGCTGCGGATTTTATCAAGCAAGCCCTGTATGTCCCGGTATTCCTGCATATTCCGGTCAGTGGCAGCGTTCTGCTTTTCTTTCTTCCTTGTGGGGAAGTTGGAACCTCCGGCAATCAAGATAGAGGGAACGCGCCCCGCAATTTCATAGCCCTTGTTCATATTCGCCGCCAGTTTCCGGGCATAAGTGTCAAGCAGACTGTCAATCTTTTCATGGTACATAGGGTCGTCCTGCAATTTCTCGCGTCCTCCTTTCGCGTTTCTTTATAGGGCGGCGGTCAGATACGCACCCGCAGCCCGTTCAAGTCCTCGGCTCTGATACCCACAAGATACCAGTTGTCGCCGTACTCAATCCGGGTCGGCTTCCACTTGCCCCGCACGAATACGTCAAAGCACTCTCCGCAATGCAGCCCGCCATAGTAGCTGTTTAAGTCAAAGCGAATGTCGTAACGGTCGGTGCGCTCGTCAAATACCAATGCTCCTGTCATTTTCTGTGCCATAATAAAATCCTCCTTTTGTGGTTGTGGGTGGTTACAGGCTTTCGCCCTCGTTGTATGAATAATAGTCCGGGTCGCCGTACTGCGGCTTTTTCGGTGACAGTGCGCCGCTTGCCATGTCATGGGCGACAAGGGAAGTGTAGTAGTTGCCGATTGTGGACGGGGCATTGAAAAGGGCTGCTTTCAGATATTGCTTGATGTTGCGGATTTTGGTTGTGTTCTCCCGCATACAGTCAAGCACAAAGCGGATATGTTCGCCGTCCAGTTTCATAAACTTTGACTTCACAAGCTCTGCCGGGTAGTCGTCCCCCGCAATCCGTACCCGCTTTCTGGCGGTGCATATGGTTTCAAGCATGAGGTCTACAATCTCGTCAAGCCTGTCACTGTCAAACTTCATGTCCTGTTTGAGAATGTGGTAGTCGATATTGTCCTTGATGATTTCCCGGTATATCTCTACTGCGCTCTGTGCTGCCGCTTCCGTTCCTTTCCGTTCCGGCGGCGTAGCCGCTTCTCTGCAAGGTGAGGGGTTAGGGGAAAGGATAGGAATGGAATGGGTACTTGATAAATCTGTATTTGATTTTTCTTTTTTT
Organism: uncultured Oscillospiraceae bacterium; assembly: GCA_900539695.1. Taxonomy (GTDB): domain Bacteria; phylum Bacillota; class Clostridia; order Oscillospirales; family Ruminococcaceae; genus Gemmiger. The sequence goes on along the minus strand of UQDG01000027.1, from coordinate 26,386 downwards.
GGTAAGTCAGTTCTTTGTATATCTTTATTTAATTGCGTTGGATTTTCCAACGTAGGTTTTTCCAATGTTGGTTTTTCCTGTGTTGGATTATCCAATGTTGGATTTTCCAATGTAGGTAAATCCGGCGTAGGCGGCTGCGGCTGCTCGAATATCACATAGTCCGCGCCCCGCAAGCGTCCTTTCTCGTCGCGCTCCCTTGAACGGACGATATACCCGGCGCGTTCAAGCTCCTTAATGGCTTCGCGGATAGCGTCTATCTTCTCCCGGTTGATAAGGGATAAGCCTTTCAAGGTGTAGTCCCAATCTTCGGGGAGTGACAGCATTTGCGACAACAGCCCCTTTGCCTTTAGGGATAGCTCCTTGTTGCGTAGGTGGTGGTTGCTCATAACGGTGTAGCCCTTGTTTCGTTCCACCCGGAAAACTGCCATAGTAAATCACTCCTTTTGCTGTGGATTTGTTACGCAGTAGAAGCGCGGTTTCGGGGGATAAGGTATAAATCCCTTGCCGCGCCAGATACGCGCCCGCAAAACCGCTTATAGCAAGGCTTTTTCTGCCCCTACTGCGTAACAAGGGCATGAAAAAAGCGGCGTTCCTGTTCTCCCATGTAGAGAGTGAGAAACGCCGCCTGTGCGGGTCGTTATTCTTTTTCGTCTGCGATTATGTCCTGCATGACTTCCCCAAAGTCTGCCGTAAAGGAAAAAATGAAGTATTCCAAAACGGCGGGGTCTGCGTCCATAGGCTCGGCTTCCCCGGAAAAGGGTAAGCCCATAAGCCCGTAGAGCATTTTGATGATTTTGAACAGCTTCCCCCGGTCGGCGGGAGTGTTCATGGTAACAAGAATATCTGTCAAGCGGTTTATGGTTTCCATGTCGCCGCCCGTCGTTACCCATACCATTTCTGCGAATGGCTGCGTGATTGCCCCGGCTACAAGGTTTATCTTATCCTTGCCGATTTCGCCGGACGGGAGTATAATGCCCTTGTCTAAAAGCTCGTTTTTCATGTCGTCCTCCTGTTCATGCGCCTAAATTTTTGACGCTATTTTGCCGCCCTTGCTCCCAAAGTGGGCTTGTAAAGAGATACGGCGTGATATAAGCAGAAACGGCAAGAACCTTGAAAAATCAATGGTTTTTGCCGTTTTCTATAAAGGCTTGTAAGAAGTTATAAGACGATTTCCGTCTATAAAATCAATAAAAAATGTGCTTTTTCTCCGCCGGGCCATGGAAAACGATATCCTTTTCCCGGTCGGTCAGGTCGCGGAAGGGCACATCGGTGCGCACGCCCATCTCCCGGCAGATATCCACCATCAGCGACCACATCAGGCTCTTCCACGGGGCCACGGCACCTTCGTCGATCGTAAGAGAATCGTCCGGCACAAGGGTGCTCTCGTCCACGGTCATCACCATGCCGGTACCGCTGCAGGTGCGGCAGGCACCCTGACTGTTGAAGGCAAATTCTTCAGCGGAAAGCGCGCGCACGCTGGCACCGCACTGCGGGCAGAGCAGCGGCTTTTCTGCCGCCACGGCAAGGCTGGGTTCCAGCCAGTGGCCGCACTGCGGGCAGGGATAGCTGGAAAGACGGGAGAACATCAGGCGCAGACTGTTCAGCAGTTCCGTGCCGGTACCAAAGGTGCTGCGGATGCCCGGCACAGCGGGCCGCTGATGCAGTGCCAGTGCAGCCGGAACATACAGCACTTCGTCCACCGATGCCTTTGCCGCCTGCGTCATGCGGCGGCGCGTATAGGTGGAAAGTGCGTCCAGATACCGGCGGGAGCCTTCGGCGTAAAGCACGCCCAGCGCAAGGCTGGACTTGCCCGAACCGGACACGCCCGCCACACCCACGATTTTGCCCAGCGGCACATCCACATTCACGTTTTTCAGGTTGTGCACCCGCGCGCCGCGGATCCTGATATGGTCGACCATCTTCTTTTCCCCCCTGCCGTCACCGCTTCTTTTTTAAATAGTATCCAATGCCAATGGCATCTGCCAGCGCCCAGCCGATGGGCACGCTGAGCCAGATGCCGGTAACGCCCATCGGCGTGGCCGAAAGCAGATAGGCCAGCATCAGCGGCAGAGCAAACAGCAAAATGCTGCCGGTGATGGGGCCTTTGGTCAAACTACGCTGCATTGTTTCCGATTCTCCTTTTTATACCGCTGTTTCAGCCGGTGCACTGGCTCTGCCGCCGTCCCGCCTTGAAAGAGACTGCTCTCTTCCTGCAAACTTCTGACGGTACTCTCTGGGCGTGCAGTGCTTGATCTCCCGGAAGGTCTTTGTAAAGTAGCTGGTATCCGAAAAGCCGCAGTCGGCACCGATCTCGCCGATCTTCATGCTGGTGGAAAGCAGCAGCTCGGCGGCCTTTTCAATGCGGTACTGCTTGACATACTGGATGGGTGTGATCCCCAGCAGCTGCCGGAAGCTGCGCAGGCAGGCGCTCTCACTCAGGGCCACGCAGTCGGAAATGCGCTCCACGTTCAGTTCCTCAGCATAATGCTCTTCCACAAAACGCAGCATCTGTTTCATGCGCTGGGCCGCGATCTGCTCCTGCTGAGAGACCTTTGTTTTTCCACCCTCGCACTGCATTCCCAGCAGATGCACCGCCGCCGAAAGATGGTACCGCGCCTGATTCTCATAGTCAAAGACCTCTTGGGCCACTGCGTCCCAGACTTCCCGCAAATGGCAGAGCACGGCCTTCTGCCCGTCGTCTGCCTCGTCCAACAGAAAGAACGCCGGTGCTCCCGGCTGAAGCAGCGGGTGTACGAGCTTTTGCCAGAAGATGGTATCCATGCCGCCGATCAGGCGTGGATGGAATACCCCGGAATGCAGCAGGGCATCCCCGGTCTCAGCCTGCTCCACCGCATGGAACACTCCGGAATTGACAAACACGCCCTGCCCGGTCTGCAAAACCAGCCGGGCTTTGCTCACGTCCACCGCCAGCGGGCCTTTTACGGCAAGGATGTATTCAAACTCTTCATGCCAATGCCATGCTACCGAGTAGCTTTTGAGGTCCTCTTCATAGCAGGCAATAGGAAACAGTGCGCTGCCGTGCTGCACCAGTTCCCTGCCCTCGTCATCCGCCACAACATCCGGCAGGCAGTTGAGCCCGCCCGCTGCTGCACAGCTGGTGTGAAATGCCACGATCAGCCATCTCCTTTCCGTCAAGGTGCACATCCGCATCCGCGCCGGTTTTGTTGTATCAATCGGGCGTTTTTATCCTAATATTCCGCTCCGATGTGTGATATTATTACATCAGCAAAGTACAAGATGCATTGCAAGTATAACACGCTTCCCGGAGGAACTCAAGATTTATGGTACAGCTTCTGCTTCCGATCATTTACATCTCGTTCATCAGTCTGGGCCTGCCGGATTCCCTGCTGGGGTCGGCGTGGCCCTCCATGTATCCGGTGCTCGGTGTGCCGGTGTCCTATGCGGGGCTGATCTCCATGATCATCTCCTTTGGCACCATTGTTTCCAGCCTGAACAGCGACCGGCTCACCCGTGCGCTGGGCACCGGAAAAGTGACCGCCCTCAGTGTGGCCATGACAACTGCCGCGCTGTTCGGCTTTTCGGTCTCCACACAGTTCTGGATGCTGTGCCTGTGGGCCGTGCCCTATGGGCTGGGTGCAGGCAGCGTGGACGCGGCCCTGAACAACTATGTTGCCTTACATTATAAAAGCCGCCACATGAGCTGGCTGCACTGCATGTGGGGCATCGGCACCATGATCAGCCCCATGGTCATGGGCCGGGTGCTGGCAGCCGGCGGGCCGTGGACATCCGGCTACCGGTACATTGCCCTGTTCCAGATCCTGCTGAGCGCAGTGCTCTTTTTCAGTTTGCCGCTATGGCAGAGCCGTACTGCAGGCACCGACACCGAAACTGCTTCGACGCAGGCGTTGAGCCTTGGACAGGTATTCCGTCTGCCAGGTGCCAGAGAGGTGATGCTGTGCTTCTTCTGCTACTGTGCATTGGAGACCACGGCCGGTCTGTGGGCCAGCAGCTACCTCACACTGACGAAAGGCGTTGCCGCCGGCACTGCCGCCAGCTTTGCCAGCCTGTTCTACATCGGCATCACTGCCGGGCGCGCCGCCTGCGGCTTTTTGACCCTGAAATTCAACGATACGCAGATGATCCGCATGGGTCAGTGCATTCTGGCCGCAGGGGTGCTGGCTCTGCTGCTGCCCGGGCCGCAGATCCTTGCCCTGAGCGGTCTTGTTCTGGTAGGGCTGGGCTGTGCGCCCATCTATCCCAGCATCATCCACTCCACGCCGGAACACTTCGGCGCGGACAGATCGCAGGCGGTCATCGGCATCCAGATGGCAAGCGCCTATTTGGGCAATCTGGCCATGCCGCCGCTGTTCGGCCTGCTGGCAAACAACATCACTCCGGCACTGTTCCCTTTTTACCTGCTGGCACTGCTGGTGCTCATGGTATTCATGCACGAACAGCTGGTGCGCAAAACAAGCCGCTGCTAATTCTGCCATTCTCCTATTTCATATACAGCAAAAGGCTCCCTGTCCGGTCTCGGGCGGGGAGCCTGCTGTTTTAAAGGAGTTATTTACAGGATGCACCGGCTGATGGCGTTAGCGACCGCAAACAGTTCCTGCTGGCCGATAAAGCCGAACTTTGCCTCGTGTGCGTCCGCAAAGCAGACGGTCAGCTGCGATGCCTGCACCGGGTCGCCAAAGCCTGCCGTCTGGATCCCGAAGTGCAGCACCTTGCGGTACGGCAGCACAAAGATCTGCTGCCGGGTTCCAGTAACGCCCTGCATATCCACCATGATGATGCGGTGGGTGGTAAAGATCACCTGATCGCGCACCGTCTTGTAGGCACCCACGATGCTCTCACCGTCCAGCAGCAGCGCGCGGGCATTTTTGCAGATGTCCTTTTCCTGAAGGCGGATGAGGTTTTCCATTGGCTTATCACGGAATTCCATGGTTTTTGTCCCCTTTCCTGCGTGGTTTTCTGCCCTTATTGTAGCATTCCTGCAGACGGTTTACAAGATGTGCTCTCGCCTTTTGGGCCGGGCTGTGCTATACTGTATGCCAAAGAGATTCTTATAAAAACGAGGTAACTCCCATGGAGATCATCATTCATCAGGCCATTCTGCACGTGCTGGACACCACCATGGATGCGCCTGTACTCAGCGGAAGCGGCATGGAAATGACCGCCGAAAAGACCGCCTATTTCCAGTACCACATCGAAAAGCTGCTTGCCAGCGACGATATCCGCCAGTGCCGCCCGCTGCCGGATTCCGCCTTTAAAAACGAGCTGGAGCACAACCACGATTTTGTGGACCTCTCCTGCCGCATCGCGGGCGTTCTGTTCGACTACATGCACGCGCACACCACCATTCCGGGGGCAGACCTTGCCGTGGTGGATTTTACCCGCGATGGCGAGCCGTGGCTGGGCATCCTGAAGCTGAACTACAAAAACGGCTACACCCACTACACCGAGAATGTGGAGGGTGCCCCGGTGAACTCCATCATACAGCAGCGGGCCTGCCTGCCCAGCCAGAGCGGCAAGGTGGAGGAAGGTGCCCTTGTCAATCTGACCGACTACTCCATGAAGCTGCTGGAAAAAAAGTTCGACATCGACGGCCACAAGGATTTTTACCTTTCCACGGTAGTGTTCCAGTACACCACCGCCCAGCCGGAAAAGAAAAAGCTGCAGGCCATTCAGGAAGCCGCCGTGCAGGCCGTGCAGGAAAACTACGCAGATCAGCCCCACGTAGAGGCTCAGGTCGCGATGCTGATCGCCAATCAGGCCGCAGACAACGACAATCAGGTATCCATCCAGCAGGTGCGTCAGCAGTTGGAAGAGGAATATCCCCTTGCCGCCGTGCCCTTTGATGATTATGTGGAAAAGAGTGATGTGCTGGAAGCGCCTGAGCAGCCCGTGACCGTGACCCCTGCGCGCATCCGCCGCATGGAGAGCCACAGCATCCACACCGCCAACGGCATTGAGGTGAAGATCCCCACCGAGCTGCTGAACTCGGAAAATGAAGTAGAGTTTCTGCACAGCGACGACGGCAGCATTTCGCTGCTCATTAAAAATGTGATCCTGTAAGAAACGATTTAAAATTGTCTCCGCGCACAGATTGCGCTCCGACAATATCAGCGGAATCATTATTTTCATATTTGCAAAAGCCGAAAAATCTGCGGATTTTCCGGCTTTTCTTTTTTCACAGGAAGGAGCCGTAACGGGAAACAACAAAAAAGCCATCGTTTTTGCATTTCTGCATCAACGATGGCTTCGTATTGGAGCGGCCGACGAGGCTCGAACTCGCTACCTCCACCTTGGCAAGGTGGCGCTCTACCAGATGAGCTACGGCCGCATATTGGAAACCCTGCTGGGTCTCCTGACTGGTGCCTCCGATCGGAATCGAACCAATGACACGGGGATTTTCAGTCCCCTGCTCTACCGACTGAGCTACAGAGGCATAATGGCGACCCGAATCAGGCTCGAACTGACGACCTCTAGCGTGACAGGCTAGCGTTCTAACCAACTGAACTACCGGGCCATACCCAGCTTGTTGAACCCCGTGGCGCTTGCCGTGGCGGCTGCAACGTCAATTATTATAGCGGGCAAATGCCTAAATGTCAACACTTTTTTTGAATTTTTTTCGGATTTTTTCAATCTTTTTATTTTTTGCCGTTTCTCCGTTTGTTTTTCTGCGCAGAATTGCTTTTTTTGCCCTGCCGTGGTATGATATTCTCAGCTTTTGGGGCGGAAAAATTGTTTTTCCTGCCCTAAAAAAATTCTGTGCAATCCATTTTTGTGCCGCCAAAACATCATAGCCGCGGCCAACAGCAGGATGATGCCGCTCTCGGGCCCATACTGCACCCAGGCGATGGGCACTGCCAGCGTGGGGATGAGCACCGCCCCCAGCGGCAGGTAGCCCAGTCCCAGCACAGCCAGCCCCCCTGCCAGGCAGCACAAAGCCCCGGTGACGGGCAGGTATAAGATCAGCCAGGTACAGGTAACGGCCACGCCCTTGCCGCCCCATCCCTTATGCCACAGGCTGTAGTTGTGGCCTGAGATGGCCCCCGCCCCGGCGTACAGCAGCGCTGTATGCCCCAGCACAGGACCTGCCAGCAGCCAGCACAGCCCGCAGGCCAGCACGGTTTTGGCTACGTCGCCAGCCAATACGGCAAAGCCGGGGCCTTTGCCCAAGGTCGCCATGATGTTGGCCATGCCGGGGTTGCCGCTGCCCAGATCACGGGCGCTGCGGCCCGTTAGGCGGCGGGCGATACATTCTGCCGTGAGGAAGCTGCCCAGCAGGTAACCCACCAGCAGGCAGAGGATGCGCAGTGTGATTTCCATGGTATTTTGTCCCCTTTTCTTTATACATAAGTATGGGCGGCTTTGGGGGCGTGCCATACAGATTGAGGTGTTTTTTATGGATCTGCAAACTTTGCAGCAGGAATGTCTCGCCTGCCAGCGCTGCGGCCTGTGCCAGACGCGCACCAACGTGGTGTTCGGCCAGGGCGTGCCCAATGCCGAGGTGCTGTTTGTAGGCGAAGGTCCCGGCGCCAGCGAGGACGAGCAGGGCCTTCCCTTTGTGGGCCGCAGCGGCCAGCTGCTGGACCATTATCTTGAGGCCATTGATTTAAGCCGTGAGAAGAACGTGTACATTGCCAACATTGTAAAGTGCCGCCCGCCGCAAAACCGCGACCCGCTGCCGGAGGAGTCCAAGGCGTGCATCCCCTGGCTGCGCCAGCAGTTCCAGATCTTGCAGCCGCGCATCGTGGTCTGTCTGGGGCGCATCGCCGCACAGCAGATGATCGGGCCGGAGTTTTTGATCACCCGGGAACACGGCAAGTTTTTTGACAAGCAGGGCACCTTATTTATGGGCACCTACCACCCCGCCGCCCTGCTGCGCTACCCCGTAAACAAGCCCGCGGTGTTTGGCGATTTCGTAGCCCTGCGGGAGAAGATCACCCAGGTGTGTGACCACACCTACTAACTTATAAAGGAGATGCCACCCATGCCGGAGACAGAACCCCTAGCGCTTACCCTGCCCATCCGGCGGCTGGTGGAGTTTCTTTTGCGCAGCGGCAGCATCGACAGCCGCTTTACCGGCTTTGACCGCGCCAACGAGGGCGCACGCCTGCACCGCAAATTGCAGCGCGCCGCCGTAAAGGAATACCCGGATTACGAGGCCGAAGCGACCCTGCGGCAGGAGTTTGGCTGCGAGGGCATCACCTACACTTTAGAGGGCCGCGCCGACGGCCTGTTTACCGACCGCGACGGCATGCGGACCATCGACGAGATCAAGACCACCACCCTGCCGCCGGAGTTCATCACCGGCGAGCAGAGCCCCGAGCACTGGGCCCAGGCGCAGTGCTATGCGGCCATATACGCCCTGCAAAACGATCTGCCTGCCATGCGGGTGCGGCTGACCTACTACCAGGTGGACGAGGAGTTGGAGTTCAACTTTACCCACGATTATACTGCTGAAGCCTTGCAGGACATCGTGCAGGGGCTGCTAACCCAGTACGCCCCCTGGGCGCGGCGGGCAGCAGCCTGGCAACGGGACAGACGCGCCAGTTTGCAGGCGCTGACATTTCCCTTTGCGGGCTACCGGCCCGGCCAGCGGGCGATGATCGGGGCCGTATACAAGACCTGCTGCGAGGGCGGGCAGCTGCTGTGCCAGGCCCCCACCGGCATTGGCAAGACAATGAGCGTGCTGTTCCCTGCCCTGAAAGCGCTGGAAGACGGCGGGCCGGTGTTTTACCTGACGGCCCGCGGCACCACCCGCGCTGCCGCCGAAAACGCTGTGGCTGTGCTGCATGGCCACGATGCCAGCTTAAAGCTGCGCAGCGTGACGCTGACCGCGAAAGATAAGATCTGTTTGCAGGACCGCCGCGAGTGTACGCCCGAAGCCTGCCCCTACGCCAACGGCTACTTCGACCGGGTGAAAACGGCGCTGTGGGATGGGCTGGACACGCCCACCCTGACCGCCGACGCCCTGCGGGAACTGGCACGCAGGCATAGGGTGTGCCCCTTTGAGCTTGGACTGGATTTGAGTTTGTGGTGCGATGTGGTCATCGGCGATTACAACTACCTGTTTGACCCGGTGGTGCATCTGGCGCGCTTTTTTGAGAGCCGGGGCGACTATCTGTTTTTGGTGGACGAGGCCCACAATCTGCCCGGCCGTGCCCGGGACATGCACAGTGCCAGCCTTTGCAAAAGCGCCTTTTTTGACGCCCGCAAGCGGCTGGGCAAGGGCAAAAGCAGCCTGAAAAATGCGCTGACCAAGATCAACAATCTGTTTATCGAGTGGCGGCATCGCTGTGAGGAAGCCGAGGGCCTCACTTTTTTTGCGCGGGAACGCGCCGATGCTTTTGACCGCGCCTTACAGAAACTTTGTGAGCCTTTGGAAATTTGGCTGGACGAACACCGCGACCCCGACGGAACCCATGAAGCCCTGCTGCAGTTATTTTTTGATGTGCGCGGCTGGCTGCGGGTGGCCGATACCTTTGACGAGCATTTTGTTTTACAGGTATCTGCCTACGGCAGCGAAGTGCGTGTGAGCATGCTTTGCCTGGACCCGCATGAATTTTTGCAGGCGGATTTTGCCAAGGGCCGCGCGGCGGTGCTGTTCAGCGCCACGTTAAGCCCTGCCGGGTACTACAAGGACCTGTGTGGTGTGCCGGAGGCGCGGGCCGTGGCCCTGCGCAGCCCCTTCCCCGCCGAGAATCTGGGGCTGTGGTGTGCGCGGAACATCAGCACCCGGTACAAGGACCGGGCGGACAGCGTGGAAAAGATCGCCGCGCTGCTGTACGAGATGGTGTGTGCCCGCGCCGGGAATTACCTGGCGTTCTTCCCCAGTTACAGCTATCTGGAGCAGGTGCGGGAGGTGTTCTGCACTGCTCACCCGGAGGTGGAGACCCTGCGGCAGGATACCGCCATGGATGAAGCCAGCCGCGCGGACTTTTTAGCGCAATTTGCCGCCGCACCCGGGCGTACCCTGCTGGGCTTTGCAGTGCTGGGCGGCCTGTTTGGCGAGGGCGTGGACCTGGCCGGAGAGCGGCTGATCGGCGCAGCCATCGTAAGCCCCGGCCTGCCCCAGGTCGGTCCCCGGCAGGAGCAGCTGCGCGCCCACTTTGAGGAGACGCGCGGCTCCGGGTTTGACTATGCTTACCGCTTCCCCGGCATGAACAAGGTCTTGCAGGCCGCCGGACGGGTCATCCGCACGCCGGAGGATAAGGGTGTGGTACTGCTGATCGACGACCGCTTTTTAGCGCCTGATACCCGGCGTTTGATGCCGCCCCATTGGGATGGGCTAAGGGCCGTGGGCAGTGCCGAGGAATTGCGGGCGGAGTTGGAATGTTTTTGGAATAACAAATAAAATAGCAGAAAAGCACCGCAGACGGAGCGCTTCCGTAGGCGGTGCCTTTTTATGGGTACACGGTTTGGTGTAGGGGCGGATGACAAGCATCGACCCCTACATACAGGGCCGCCCTTTTTATTCCGGCTTGCGCATGCGCAGCAGGCTGTAGGGCATCAGCGGGGTGGCGCAGGGGATGGTATACTGCATCATCGGGTGCGGGGTAGCGTCGACGCGCTCGCCCTCGGCGTTCTCGATCCACTCCGGGGTCAGGGTGACGACACTGCCGTCAGGCTGCAACACCTCGATGGCATCCCCCAGGTTGAACTTGCCGCGCTGGGTGCAGTGGGCTACGCCCTTGTCCCAGCCGTCCACCGTGCCGATGAAGTCCCAGTCCCGCACATAGGTGTGGCTGGGGGTCTGCTGGGCCTGCTCCTTGCCGAAGTAGAAGCCCGGCGAATAGTGGCGGTGGCTGGTACGGTTCAGCTCCTCGATGACATCATCGGGCAGCTCAAAGTTATCATTGTAGGGGTCGCGCAGGTAGGCATCCAGTGCGCGGCGGTAGGCGCTGGTGACAGACGCAACATAGTAAAACGTCTTGGCGCGTCCCTCGATCTTCAGGCTGTCCACGCCTGCCTTGCAGATCAGGTCGATGAACGGCGCGGTGCAAAGGTCGTTGGCGTTCAGGATATAGCTGCCGTTGTCCTCGCTCTCACCGATCTCCATATACTGGCCGGGGCGGTGCTCCTCGACCAGGTTATACTTCCAGCGGCAGGGCTGGGCGCACTCGCCCCGGTTGCCGCTGCGGCCTGCCATATAGCTGGACAGCAGGCACCGGCCGGAGACGCTCATGCACATGGCACCGTGAACGAAAGCTTCCAGTTCCAGGTCAGCAGGGCAGTTATCGCGGATGAGGGCGATCTCGGTCAGGGGCAGTTCACGGGCCAGCACCACGCGCTTGGCGCCCAGTTCGTAGCATACCTTGGCGGCCTCGTAGTTGGTGATGCCCGCCTGGGTGGAGACATGGCGCTCCACCTGGGGAGCGTATTTTTTGGCCAGCGCCAGCACACCCAGGTCGGCAATGATAAAGGCATCGACGCCGGCCTCGGCGGCATTCTGGATATACTGGGGCAGCTTGTTCAGCTCCTCGTTGGTGGGCAGGGTGTTCAGCGTCAGATAGACCTTTTTGCCGCGGGCGTGGGCGAAGATGCAGCCCTCGTGCAGCTCGCCCACCGTCAGGTTGACCGGGGCGGCCCGCATGCCGAATTCCGGCAGAGCGCAGTAGACAGCGTCCGCGCCGTACATGACGGCGTATTTCAAAGTTTCCAGGCTGCCGGCGGGGGCCAGCAGTTCAGGCTGTTGCAGCATGGATATTCCTCCGTTTACAAACTGGATCAGGCCCAACCGGCCTTAACGCAGTTCTGGTAGTGCTCGTCGGCCGTCTTGGCGTAGAAGTACTGGCCGGCAACATCAGTGCCGGGGTGGCCGGTGACGAAGAAGTAGTAGCCCTCATCGATATACTCCTGGTCAGGATTCAGCGCAGCCTCAATGGCGGCGTAACCGGGGTTGGTGATGGGGCCGGCGGGCAGGCCGCTGATGGAATAGGTGTCGTACAGGGCCAGCACATCGTCGGGGATGGCACCCTCCTCCGGCCAGCCGTAGTACTGGGCCGTGGGAGAGTTCCAGAGGTAGTTGTTCTCGCTATCCCGCATGATATAGCTGCAGGCGTTGGATTCCAGCTTATGCTCGGCCCACTGCGGGTCGTCGGACTCAAGACGGTTGTGGAAGCAGGCGCTGACCTTGGCATCCTCGCTCTCGAGACCGGCCTCCTCCTGAATGAAGCTGGCCAGCTTGACTGCGTCGTCGAGCGTGGTGCCCCTGGCGGCGATGGTATCGGCCAGGGCGGCGGTCTTGTTGGCGAACTCGCTGTACATGGTATCGACGTAGTAGTAGACGTCTTCGTCCGTGTAGACGTTGTAAGTTTCGGGGTAGAGATAACCTTCGCACTTCATCAGGCGGCCGTTATCGAGGATCTGGTTCCAGAAATCATACTGGCTGAAATCGGAGCCGTCGGTGCCGTTGGCGCAGTTGAGGAAGGTGTCCACATCGTCCACCAGCCCGGCATCCACAAAGATCTGGGCCACGCCGACAGCGGTAGTACCCTCGGGGATGGTGACGTTGGTGGTGGCGCGGCGCACGACCTCGGAGAGAGTCTTGATAATGTCGTTGTAGCTCATGCCAGAGCGCAGCGTAAAGTCGCCGTACTGGATGCCGTCGGCCTTGCCGCTGTATTTGGCGTATTGTTTAAAGAGCCAGTCATACTGGATGATGCCCGCATCCTTCAGCTGGGTGGCAATGCTGCTGACGGAAGAGCCCTGTTCGATGGAGACGGTCTGCTCGGCACCCAGGTCGGTGCCGCCGTCGATCTCGCTGTAGAACTGCATGCCTTTATAGGCACCAAAGCCCACCAGCGCCAGGATGATGATAACGATCAGGCAGCCCACGGGGAAATGGCGGCGATGTTCCTCTTCTTCCTCGTCGTCATCTTCCTCATATTCCGGCTCGGGTTTCGGCTTGCAGCGGGGCTTGGGGGCCGGGGCCGGAGTAGGCTGGGTCTTGGGCTGCGGCGCGGGGGCGTTCTGCGGGGTCTCCCCGCTGGTACGGCTGATTTTCATAAGCTTTCTCTTTTCTGTTTTGTAATCCTGTTATAGGCGGTCAGCGTTTATCTGCCGTTACAGCAGCATGCGGAAATACACATCGGTCACCGGGAATTCTCCGTGCAAAAAGGCGATCATGCCATACCCGCAGCGCCGCCCGGCCCCCAGGTAGAGCGTCTGGTTTTCGGCCAGCAGCACGCGGGCGTTTTCGGCGCCGGTCTTTTCCCGGGCAGCCTGCAGCAGTTGGTCAGCGCAGTGGTCGTTATCGGCCTGCAATTCAATAAACTGCAAAGTATCGCCTTTGGTGTAATAGAGACCGTAGCCGCGCCGGTCGGACACAACAGTCAGGCCGCGGCGGTACAGCTGAGTCATCATCTCGTTCATGGCAGTCTCCGGCAGAGTGATGCAGCCTGGCTGGCAGCGCAGGCGGCGTTCCATCAGGTGGCGCACGGTCAGGCTGTCGAACTGGGCCTGGGCCAGCAGGTTGCGGCGGATGGGTTTGCTCACCACCCGCAGCGGCAGCAGGTTTTTAAAGCCGAGGTCCGCCAGGTGGGAGGCATCAGCGGCGGTGTCCGGCGTCATCACGGCGAAATCGCAGCCGTTCTCGGCAAAGGCGCGCAGGGCGCCCTCCAACAGTCTGGGCAGCAGTTTGTCCGCCGGGACGCCTTTGTCCGCCGCCAGGCCGGTGAACCAGATGCCCTTGCGGTGGGCGTAATGCACCGGCACAGCGGCCAGCATCAGGGCAGGCGGCGCACCGGGCTTTTCCAGCAGCAGGATGTTTTCCAGCCCTGCCACCCGCTGCAGCCAGCCGGCGGCGTCCTCGGCGGAATCACCGGTGGCGGCGCGGCGCAGCCGGGTCAATGCGGTAAGATCTTCTGCGGCGGCGATCCGCAGCATAGGCTTCTCCCCTTTCCGCGCAGTTCCTTTGCGCGCAATTTAAAGGACCTTTTCCAGTTCCTTGAGGATCTCATCATTGATGCTTTCAATCGTGCGCATCCGACGCTCTTCACTGTCCGGGGCCACCGGCTCGGTGCACTCGATGCGTTTCCAGCCCAAAGTGCGGGCGCAGTACTCGGCGGCGGCACGGCTGCGGGCGATATACTCCCGGTCCTTCTCCTGGATGTCCTTTTTCTCCTCGTGGCCCTGGTAGCGTTCGGTCAGCAGCCGCTGGGAGACCTCGGGGTCGACAGCCAGATAGATGACCTCATCCGGGGTCGGGATGCCGATCTTCTTGTACTCGAAATCGAACAGCCAGTTCAAAAATCCGTCCCAGTGCATCGGCGGCAGTTTGGAGCACTGGTGTACCGCGTTGGAGGTGGTGTACCGGTCGGACAGGACTAAACCGCCCTCGCGGTAGAACTCGCCCCAGTCGGTCTTGTAGCTGGCAAAGCGATCGACGGCGTAAAAGCTGGAGGCCGCGTAGGCGTTGACATCGTCGGGATGCTCGCCAAACTCCCCTGCCAGGTACATTTTGACGAGGGCCGAGGAATTGCTCTCGTAATTCGGGAAGGTGATCTGGCGCAGGTCCGCGCCGCGCTGGCGCAGGTGGTCCGCGGTCAACTTGGTCTGGGTGCCCTTGCCGGAGCCGTCCAGACCTTCAAAAATGATGAGTTTACCCATTCGGGAGTGCCTCCTTTTTGAGTGCAGCATATTTTTCCCGTACTTCGGCCTGTTTGCCGCAGCACATGCGGCCCTCCGGGCAGGGGCCGGTCAGGCAGCGTGGGCCTGCCGCGGCAAAGATATGCGGGGCCAGCGGCAGCACGAGTTTGAGCATTTCGTCGGCCACACCGCGGATCTCCCACTGGGCGCGGTTGCAGCAGCGCAGGTTGAAGAAGTTTTGCAGGCTGCGGCAGTTCATCGTCATGACCATCTTGGTCTCGCAGGCGTTGGGCAGCACAAAGCGGGCGTCCTCGTTGGCCTGCTTGGAGGCCTTGGCCCGTGCGGCCTTTTCATCCATGCCCTGGGCCACGAACTTGGCGGTGTGGGCGTCCTCCAGCGTGTGGACGAGCTCGAGGTATTTTTTTGCGTCGTCGTTCATCGAAGCGATGAACTGGGCCTTGGCTTCGGGGATGGCCTCGATCTCCGGCGGGATGACATAGCGGAAATCTTCGAGCCGGACATAGCGCTGGCTCTGCACGCTGAAGCTGCCGATTCGGTGGCGGGTGACCTGCGCCAGGAAGGTGCGGGACACGCCCTCGATGCCGAAGGTGAAGCTGGCGTGCTCAATGGGGCTGGCATGGCCGACATCGGAAAGTTTCTGCAAAAAGGCGGCGGTCTTCTCGGGGGTCAGGCCCTCCAGCAAGGTATCGATATGCGCGTCAGAGTAGCAGAGCTTGGCTGCGGCTGCTATGGTGCGCTCGGGGTCGTTGGTATGGGCGATCAGTTCAACCAGCATGATTTCTTCTTCCTTTTATGATAGTCCTTATTCCTCGGTCAGTTTTTTCAGCGGAGCGTAGTTGGCCATCGTCTTTTTTACACCCACGCGGTCGAACTGGATCTCAACGATGCAGTCGCCTGCGATGGGGGTAGCCTTGATGACCTTGCCCTTGCCAAACACGCGGTGCTCAACAAGGTCACCGGGGGCGTAGCTGACGGCCTCTTTCTTTTTGGGCGTGACGGACGGCGTGCCTGCCAGCGTGGAGGTGCCAGCCCCCGCCGGGGTAGCGTGGTGGGGGTTATTGCTGCGGCCATAGCCGGTGCCAAAGCCGGTGGATTGCACATTGTGGCGGCCGCCGGAATAGTTGGGGCTTTCGTGTCCGCCGCTGGCAAAGCCGCTGCTGTAACCGCCGCCAAAACCGCCGCGGGGGCGGGCGTTATACTCGCTGTTGAGGTAGCCGCGGGATGCGCCGGAGTAGCCGCTGCGCCCGCCGGGCACGTTGGTGCTGTAACTGCCGTAACCGGCGCCGAACCCACCGCCGCTGTAGGCCAGCTCGGGGCTTTGGGTCTCATCCAGCAGGTCGGAGTCGATTTCAGACAGGAAGGTGGACGGCGGGTTGCGGCGGGTCTGGCCGAAGATCAGGCGGCTGCGGGAGGAGGAAAGGTACAGTTCCTTTTTGGCGCGGGTGATAGCCACGTAGCAAAGGCGGCGCTCCTCTTCCATATCCTCTTCATTATAGCGGGCCATGTCGCCGGGGAAAACACCGTCTTCCATACCCACAACAAAGACGTAGGGGAACTCCAGGCCCTTGGCGGAGTGGATGGTCATCATCGTGACGCTGTCGGCGTCCTGGTCATAGCTGTCCAGGTCGGAGATCAGGGCGACTTCCTCGAGGAAACCTGCCAGGGTCGCGTCCTCGCCGTTCTGGTCGACGTAGGTCTTGACCGAGCTGATGAGCTGGCCCAGGTTCTCAAGGCGGGTCTGGCCTTCCTCTTTCTGGGCTTTCAGCATAGCCTCGTAGCCGGATTTTTTCACGACCTCGCCGGCGAATTCATCCAGCGGCAGCGTGACCGAGAGGTCGCACAGCTCGCGGTACATCTCATAGAATTTTTCCAGCGGGGCGGCGGCACGCTGCAGTTCGGGGTATTCCCGCACATGGCCGATGATCTCCAGCATGGGCACACCGTTTTTGGCGGCCAGGTCGCCGATCTTTTCAATGGTGGTGGCACCGATCTTACGGGCGGGTTCATTGATGATGCGGCGCAGGCGCACATCGTCCCGCGGGTTGACGATGACGGCCAGGTAGGAGTTGATGTCCTTGACTTCCTTGCGGTCAAAGAAGCGCTGGCCGCCCACGATGCGGTACGGGATGCCCGCGCGGGCGAAGTAGGTTTCGATGGGGTTGGACTGGGCATTCATGCGGTAGAGCACGGCGTGGTCCCGCAGGTGGGCACCCTCCCGCAGATGCTCGCCGATGATGTCGGCCAGATGGCTGGCTTCGTCCTGCTCGTTGGAGGCGGTGTAGTGGTGGACCTTTTCGCCGTTGCCGTTCTGGGTCCACAGAGTCTTGCCCTTGCGGCCTGCGTTGTTTTTGATGACGCTGTTGGCGGCATTGAGGATGTTGGAAGTGGAACGGTAGTTCTGTTCCAGGCGGATGGTCTTGGCCCCCTTGAAAACCTGCTCAAAGTTGAGGATGTTCTCGATGGTGGCGCCGCGGAACTTGTAGATGGACTGGTCGTCATCACCGACAACGCAGACATTGTTGGAGCCGCCCGCCAGCAGGCGCACAAGGTTAAACTGGGCAATGCTGGTATCCTGATACTCGTCCACAACTACGTACTTGAACTTATCCTGATAGTAGCGGCGGGCTTCCTCATCGTTTTGCAGCAGCTTGACGGTGTGGTAGATCAGGTCGTCGAAGTCCATCGCGCCCGCCTTTTTCAGCCGGGCGGCGTAGGTGGTGTAGATTTTGGAGATGAGCGCCGCCTTGGTGTCGCGGGGGGCCTCCGAGGCAATATCCTCGGCCGAGAGCAGCTTGTCTTTAAAGGAGCTGATCTGGCTGACAGCTGATTTAACCGGCAGGAATTTGTCGTCGATCATCAGATCCTTGTAGATCTGCTTGATGACGCGCTGCTGGTCATCGGAATCGTAGATGGTGAAGCTTTTGGGGAAGCCGATGCGCTCGGCATCCCGGCGCAGGAAACGTACGCAGGCCGAGTGGAAGGTGGACGCAAAGACGTCGCCGCCGAGGGTCTCGCCCAGCATGGCGCGCAGACGTTCTTTCAACTCCCCTGCCGCCTTGTTGGTAAAGGTGATGGCCAGCACGTTCCAGGGGCGGGCCGGGCGCACGGCGAGATAGGCCGTTTCGCGCGGCAGGTCGCGGCCGGTGGCCACGGCAGTGCGCAGGTCGTTGAGATCCTGCTCGGTGACGGGGCGGGCCAGCTCTTTGCTGCCGTGGGCCGAGCCAAAGCGGATGATGTTGGCGATGCGGTTGACCAGCACGGTGGTCTTGCCGGAACCGGCACCCGCCAAAATCAGCAGCGGGCCTTCGGTGGTAAAGACGGCCTGGCGCTGCATGGGGTTCAGTTTGGTAAAGCGGGCTTCGATATATTGATCGCGCAGGGCGAGATATTCACTGGTAAGATCGGGCATGGAGTTTTTCCCTTTCTGGTCATTCCCCGGCAAAGGGGTCGTGGTTATTTTGCAGGCGCTTGTGCCAGGCTTTGGGGGTGGCATCGCGGAAGCCGGCGGTAAGGTAGCAGCCCTCGCTCAAACTGATGGCCGTACCGCGGGCTACGCAGTTGAGCGGGTCGGGGGCGATGGCCACATCCACATGCAGTTCCCCAGCGATATAGCTGGCTAAACCCCGCAGCAGCGAACCGCCGCCGGTGAGCAGCACGCCCGACGAGGAGACGTCCGCCGCCAGTTCCGGCGGGGTGCTTTCCAGCACGGCGCGGGCCGCGGCGGCAATGCGGGAGGCAAGCTCCTGCACCGGCTCGTACAGGTCGCGGGTGTAGATGACGTGGCGGGCGGGCAAGTTCGTCTCCCAGGAGTGGCCGCGCACTTCCATCACGCCCTCAAACTCGCTTTTGGTGCAGCAAGCCACCTGCTTTTTCAGAGCTTCTGCCGTCAGCGGACCGATGGCGATCTGGAATTTTTCCTGCACATACTGGGCAATGCAGCGGTCAAAGGCGTTGCCTGCCACCGGCACGCTGGCGGCTTTTACACGGCCACCCATGCTGATGACGGCAATGTCGGTGGAGCCGCCGCCGATGTCCACGACCATGCAGCCGTGGGGTTCGCGAATCTGCAAACCGGCCCCCAGGGCAGCGGCTACCGGCTCGTCCACCAGAAAGACCTGCTTGGCCCCGGCCCCCATGACCGACTCGACCACGGCGTCAGCCTCGACGCCGGTAATCTGCGCGGGCACGCAGACCGCGATGCGGGGTTTGAAGATGCGGGAACGGCAGACCTCGTTGACAAAGCGGACGATGAGCTCATTGGTCATGCGATGGTCCTGGATGACGCCGTCCCGCAGGGGGCGCACAAGGTCGATATAGGCGGGCGCACGGCCCACCATCTGCAGGGCTTCGTCCCCCACCGCAATGATGGTATTGGTGCGGGTATCCACCGCGCCGATGGTCGGCTGGCGGAAGACGACGCCCTGTTCTTCGGTAGCTATGATAATGGAAGTAGTTCCCAAATCAATACCGATGTCATATTGCTTCATTTGCGTTTCTCCGTAGATTTCTGCAGGGATTTCGGCAGTTCTTCGGTGGCAGCCACGGCGGCTGCGGTGATTTCGTAGGCTCCGGCCTGCTGTAAGGCCAGCGCACAGGCCGAGACCGTTGCGCCGGTGGTGATGATGTCGTCCACCAGCAGCACCCGCTTGCCGCTCAGGTCGGTGCCGGGGCGGCAGGCGTAGGCATCCTTTTTGTTGGCCAGGCGCTCCGCGCGGGTCAGCTCCTTTTGAGGCTGTAAAGGCTTTGTACTGTACAGCGGCGCAATCACCGGGGTCTGCATTAGTATGCCCAGCCGCCGGGCCAGCAAAAGCGGCATACCGGCGGTGCCGGGCAGCGGCTCCCGCGGCGGGACCGGCACAATGTAGTGGTAACGGGGCATTCCCACCGGAGCCAGAGCTGCCGGGCGGCGGCCCGGTGTGTGGGACGGCATGGCGCCCCAGATCAGTACGGCCATGCGGTCGGCCAACTCCCGGGCACGCCACAGTTCCCCGCCGCGCTTGCAGGCCAAAATCGCATGGCGGACCTCGCCGCTGTAATAGTAGGCGGCGACGGCGCTGTTCAGGGCGTAAAAGGCATGTTCGGTCTCCGGCAGGCGGGGCGGCAGATGCACAAGGCGTTTGTCGGCAGCCTCAAAGCAGGCCGGGCAGACCGTGCCCTGCACAGCATCGCGGCCCAGCACTGCACCGCAGAACGGGCAGCGGCGCGGGTAGAGATACAGCGCGGCCTTTTCGGCCAGCAGCTTCCAATCCGGGTGGTTCATGCCTGGTCATCCTCTGCTTTGTACTTTTCGGCGGTGGGTGCAGCGGCGTCGGCCAGCAAAAAGCGCAGGCCGCTGTAGCGCATGTTCTGGCGCACATTGCGCACCATGGCTTCCTCGGTGCGGGCGGTGCCGGTCAGCACGCACAACTTGCGGGCGCGGGTGACGCCGGTATATAAAAGGTTGCGGTAGCAAAGGCGGGCGGGCACATCGGCCACCGGCAGGATGACCGCCGGGAACTCCGAGCCCTGGCTTTTGTGGACCGTAACGGCGTAGGCGGGTTCCAGCTCGGCCAATTGGTCAGCCGAGTAGACGTACTTGCGGTCGTCCATCATGACAGTGACGGCGCGGGCGTCCGGGTCAACAGCGGTGATGATACCCAGGTCGCCGTTGTAGGCGCCTACCCCGGCCTCGGCGCCGTCGCGCTCATAGGTGATGTCGTAGTCGTTTTTGATCTGCATAACCTTATCGCCCAGACGCAGAATTTTTGCGTTTTTCTCGGTACCGATCTGCGGTTTGCCGCGCATGGGCGGGTTGAGGATCTCCTGCAAGCGTCGGTTCAGCTCCACACTGCCGGTGGGGCCGACTTTGGTCGGGCAAAGCACCTGAATATCCTTGACCGGGTCGAACCCGTAGGCCTTGGGCAGGCGGCTGCTGACCAGGTCGCAGACCAGCTTCTGGCAGGCAAGGCCGGTGGACTCGATCATAAAAAAGTCGTCCTTCGGCCCGCCTTTTTGGGGCATCTGCCCTTCGACAATGCGGTGGGCGTTCTGCACGATCAGACTTTGCTGCGCCTGACGGAAGATGTCGGTCAGGCGAACAGTGGGCACGACGCCCGTGCGCAAGATCTCGCCCAGAATGTTGCCGGGGCCGACGCTGGGCAGCTGGTCGGCATCGCCTACCATAATGATACGGCAGTGATACCGCGCCGCCGCCAGCAATGCCTGAAACAGCTTGACGTCCACCATGCTCATCTCGTCTAGGATGATGACATCGTATTTTAACAGGTTTTTCTCGTTATGGATGAACCGCACGCTGCCGGTGCTGTAGTCCACTTCCAGCAGGCGATGGATGGTGGAAGCGCTGTGGTGGGTCAGCTCGCTCAGCCGCTTGGCGGCGCGGCCCGTGGGGGCGCAGAGGGCGACACGGTCATACAGGGCCTCGTACAAGCTCAAAATGGCGTTGACCGTGGTGGTCTTGCCGGTACCGGGGCCGCCGGTGAGCACCATGACCCGGCTGGAAAGGGCTAAGCGGATGGCCTCTTTCTGCAAAGGTGCGTACTCGAAGCCCTGGGTCATTTCCAACACACGGATGTCGGTCTCCAGCGTTTTGGGCGGCTCGGTCGGGAAGGTGGAGAGCTGGCCCAGGCGGGCGGCGATGTCTTCTTCGGCCGAAAGCAGATCCGGCAGGTAGATGTATTCGATGTTTTGGTAGGTGCGGGTGCGCAGGTCCTCGGTGGAGAGGAGTTCGTCCAGTCCTGCCTCAATGCTGGCAGGTTCCACCCGCAGGAACTTGGCGGTGGAGTCTAAGAGTTTGGCCCGCGGCAAACAGGTGTGGCCGTTGTTGGCGTTGTGGCGCAGGGCGTACAACAGCCCCGCCGCCACCCGCAGTCGGCTGCCGGAATCAAACTGTAAGGCGGCGGCGATACCGTCCACCTGGGCAAACTTTAATTGCAGCGGGTCACCACAAAGCAGGTAGGGGTTCTGGGTCAGCGCCTCCACCGTGTGGGGGCCGAAGGCGCGGTACGCCGTGACCGCCTGCTGGGCAGAAAGACCGTATTTGGTGAACCAGGCCACCACCTCCCGCACACCGTACATGCGGCGGAACTCGTTGGAGATGGCGGCGGCTTTTTCCGGCGTGATGCCCTTGATTCGGCAGAGACTCTGCGGTGTCTCGGAGATGACGTTTAACGTATCCTCACCAAACATAGACACGATCTTTTTGGCAGTGGAGGGGCCGATATAGGGCAGTACGCCGCTGGAAAGGTAGCTTAACAGCGCAGTGGTATCCTGGGGCAGGCTGGCCTCGCAGGTCTCGGCCTTGAACTGCTCCCCATAGCTGGGGTGGTTGACCATGCGGCCGTAGACGGTGACACTCATGCCGTTATCCACACTGCCCACATTGCCGGCCACGATGACGTCGGTGCCGCCGGCGTCCACTTCAAACACGGCGTAGCCGGTCTCGGTGTTTTCGTAGATCATGTGTTCCACAACGCCTTCCAGCTTCATCAGCCGGTCCTGCGATTGGTTTTCCACGTAGCGGTCACCTCCCCTTTTGGTGTTGGCAGCGGGCTGCATTTCGGCACACTACCACAATATTTTTATTATACCCCAACAAGCCCCTTTTGGCAAACAGAAAAAGCACGGGACAAGCCCGTGCTTTTTGTCGTATTTGATGGTTGAAATTTTGCAGATAAGATGCTTAGGCCAAAGCGGCTTTCAGGGCATCCACGCGGTCGGTGTTCTCCCACTTCACGCCCAGGTCCTCGCGGCCCATGTGGCCGTAGGCGGCCAGCTGGCGGTAGATGGGCTTGCGCAGGTCCAGATCGCGGATGATGGCGGCGGGGGTCAGATCAAAGACCTTCTCCACAGCGGCCTCGATCTTCTCGTCGGCCACAACGCCGGTACCGAAAGTATCCACCATGATGGAGACCGGCTTGGCAACGCCGATGGCGTAGGCCAGCTCGACTTCGCACTTCTTGGCAAGGCCGGCAGCAACAACGTTTTTGGCGACCCAGCGTGCAGCGTAGGCGGCTGAACGGTCGACCTTGCTGGGGTCCTTGCCGCTGAAAGCACCGCCGCCGTGGCGGGAGTAGCCGCCGTAGGTATCGACGATGATCTTGCGGCCGGTCAGGCCGGTATCACCCTGCGGGCCGCCCACAACAAAGCGGCCGGTGGGGTTGATGTAGTACTTGGTGTTCTCGTCCAGCAGCTCGGCGGGGATGACCTTTTTGATGACCTCGTTGAGGATGTCCTCGTGCAGCTGTTCCTGGCTGACCTTGGGGCTGTGCTGGCTGGAGATGACCACAGCGTCGATACGCACAGGCTTGCCGTCGTTATACTCAACGGTGACCTGGCTCTTGCCGTCCGGGCGCAGGTAGTCGAGGGTGCCGTTCTTGCGGACCTCGGTCAGTCGCTTTGCCAGCTTGTGGGCCAGGCTGATGGGCAGGGGCATCAGTTCGGGGGTCTCATCGCAGGCATAGCCGAACATCATGCCCTGGTCGCCTGCACCGGCAACATCATCGTTGGTGCCCAGGGCGATGTCGGGACTCTGGCCATCGATGTTGGTGATGACGCCGCAGGTGTCGCAGTCGAAGCCGTACTTGGCGCGGTCATAGCCGATGGAACGGATGACGTCGCGGGCCACACCGGGGATGTCGACATAGCAATCGGTGGTGATCTCGCCCATGATGTGGACAAGGCCGGTGGAGCAAGTGGTCTCACAGGCTACGCGGGCACCGGGGTCTTTCTCGAGAATGGCGTCCAGGATGGCATCAGAGATCTGATCGCAGATCTTGTCGGGATGCCCCTCGGTTACAGACTCGGACGTGAAGAGAAATTTGGACATTGGGGAAAAGCCTCCTTATAAAATTCGGCAGAAACGCAACCGTGAGAAACAAAAAAGGCGCACAGCCAAAAGACCGCGCGCCAAACGCTTATCTTTCGGTTTCCCGCAGGATTTGGCACCTTGCATTTGCATGCAGGTTGCCGGGCTTCATCGGGCCTGTTCCCTCAGCCGCTCTTGATAAGTTGCTATTCTGTTGTTGTGTGGATAGTTTACCATAGCTTTTGGGGAAAGTCAACGATAAAACGTGGTACACACCAGCCAATTTGCGCAAAAGTAGGACATTTTTCGGCCCGTGTACTTATTTGCGGCCGTGCAGGATGGGCGAAAGCGGCTTATAGACCAGGAAGCAGAGCACCGCATCCAGTGCACCTTTCACGAAGGTAAAGGGCAGGTTAAACACCAGCAGGCAGGCAAGCAGGCCATTGACATTGGGGTTGATGGCCTGGTACATGCCGATGATGGCATCCAGCGGCAGATGATACATGACCACATAAGCCGGGTAAACGATGAAGTAGTTGTACGGCACCGAGACGACCGCCATAACCAGCGCGCCCAGCAGTGCGCCGACGATGGCGCCCTTGCGGGTCTTGTTGCGCTTGTAGATAAGGCCCGCCACACCGACGAAGAGCGCGCCCATCACGAAGTTGAACAGCTCGCCTACCGCGGCAGTGCTGGTGCTGGGCAGCTTGATGAGGTTTTTGATGAGGCAGACGAGGATGCCCGAGACCGGCCCATAGGCGAAGCTGGCGATCAGCGCGGGCAGCTCCGACACATCCAGCTTGACGAAAGCGGGCATGATGGGGATGGGAAATTCCAGGTACATGAGCACGGCGGCCACAGCGCCAAGCATGGCGGTACCCGTAAGAACGCGGACTTTGCTGGTAGAGTTTTGCATAATAAAATGCCTCCCGTAAAAAAGTAGTTATGAAAGCTGTTTTTTCGATAAATTCTGCGGGAGGCTTTTGCTAAAGCAAAACGCCCTGCTGCGGAAAATGGCAGCAGGGCGTTGGAAAAGGCATAGCAAACAGCTTTCCGTTTCTTTCATCCGGACTATACCGTCGGCCCCGGAATCACACCGGGTCAGCGGCTGCTACGCAGCCGGTCGCGGGCTTGCAGGATACTGCTTACCGCCGGTGGGGAATTGCACCCCGCCCTGAAACAGACTTTCTGGGCATTATTATAGCACAGGTTTTACAAATTGCAAGGGGGTGTGGTATAATACTTTTACCTTATGAAAAATACCTTATGAAAAAAACACAGGAGGTGCCGCGTATGCCTGCATCTGCTTTTGCCATTGAAATTGGAGAACTTATCCCCAGCGGGATCTTTTTGCTGCTGGCCCTGGTACTGCCCTTTGTGTTTTACCATGTGGGCGGCGGCTTTTTGCACCGGCTGCAAAAACATCTGCCCGAGTGGCTTTGCATTTTGACAGAGAGTTACTTAAAGCCGCTGGCCTGGGCACTGCGCCAGACGCTGTTTTTTGCGGCGGTGGGGCTGCTGCCCCTTGTGCAGAAGCATGCGACGGTGGCAAGCTTTTTGAGTACGCTCTCTACCCTGCTGAACATTTATTTTCTTGCGCTGGGCGCGTGGCGGTCGGCCCCCATGTGCCGTTTGCTGCTGCGCAGTGCCCAGAACCACCTGGACCTTGCCACCAACCAGACGATGGCCCGCTTTTTTGAGAATATCTTCCGCGCGCTGGTGTTGCTGTTTGCGGGCATCGCCATGCTGGACACCATGGGCGTGCCGGTCACCGGTCTGCTGACCGGCGCCGGCGTTGCCGGCATCGCCATCTCGCTTGCGGCGCAGTCCACCTTATCGAACCTCATTGCCGGTGTGGCGCTGGTGCTGGAGCATCCCTTTGGAATTGGGGATTACATCGTGCTGGGCAGTCTGGAGGGCACGGTGGAGGATATTTCCTTCCGCTCCACCAAGTTCCGCACGCCGGATAACGTGGTGGTGTCGATCGAAAATTCGAAAGTCGCCTCGGAGTACATCTGCAACTGCGACCAGCGCAAAAGCCGCCTATGGGATTTTACCGTAGGCGTGACCTACGATACCCCGCGGGAAACGCTGGAAGTACTGTGCCGTGACCTGACGGCGGTTTTGCAGAACGACCCGGAGGTGCTGGCTGATAAAGTGACCGTGACGGTGGATACATTTAATGCCTATAGCATCGACCTGCGCTGCCGTATGTATGTCACCACCACCCGCCTGGCCGACTTTTTGCAGGCCAAGAACCGGCTGAACCTGCAAATTATGGATGCGGTGCACAAAGACGGATGTGACTTTGCCTTCCCGACCACGACCATTGAGATGGCGGAGAAAAAGTGACAACGGATTTTGCGCAGTTCCCCATCGTATAAACAAAGCCTCCCTTTATGTAAGGGAGGCTTTGTGCTTTGTAAACTGGAATTTATTTGATTAGATGTGCTGTAATAATTGTATAACTATAAGAGTTAATAGTTATTTTAATATTATCAATTTCACAATACCAATTTTTACCCTGCTTATAAATATTACAATTCTTATCTAAAATTTTATTTTTACAAAATTCAACTACATCATTAGTATTCAATTTTAGATTCTTCTTAATTCTATCAATCCCCATTTCAGTAGTATGCACTTTACTTATATTATCAAGTAATATTTGTTTATCTTCCATAACTTAATCTCCTCAAAAAATTACTATTTATCTAACAAATCAATAAATTGTAATTTAATAGCGCAAAAGGAAATATATGACATACACCCAACTAAGTAATCCATGAAAAATCGCCCAGCCGACAGACTTCCACGTTGTATAACTAATAACCATAGCTAATGCACTTCCAAAAGTTATTCCTGATTTTACCGTTTTCTTGACAGTCATTGATTTATTATCTTCCATGTTTGTCTCCTCCACAAATTCCGATTCATAATGTAAGAGTAAGGTCTATCCGGCCTTGCTCTTTTCCTTTA
>UQDG01000026.1 GCA_900539695.1 uncultured Oscillospiraceae bacterium | reverse complement strand
TAGTGCGCGGCAAGAATATCACCGAGCAGACGGAAGTGGATGCGATGGCAAAAGCTATCGAGGATGCCGTCGCGGCGCTGGAATATAAGGATGCGGACTATAGTAAGGTAGATGCAGCCATTGCTAAGGCCGAAGCGCTGAACAAGAATGAGTACAAAGATTTTACCAAGGTGGAAGAAGCTGTAAACGCAGTAGTGCGCGGCAAGAATATCACCGAGCAGACGGAAGTGGATGCGATGGCAAAAGCCATTGAGGATGCCATCGCGGCGCTGGAGAAAAAACCTGCCAAGTCCACCCCGACAGCAACGGCCAAACCTGTAACTGTGTCTGCACAGGCGGAAGCTGTGAAGGAAACTGCGGCGGTAAGTTCTGTCATCCCGCAAACGGGAGATAATTGGAACAAAGAGCTGCATATCAGCCTGTTTGTCCTCAGCGGTTTTGCGCTGGCAGGCACAGCGGTTCTTAAAAACAGAAAACCGCATAAGTAAAAGAATAGCTAAAGGCGGACAGCCCGTACTGCAGAAAACAGTGCGGGCTGTCTTTTTTTGTGTGAACCTGCGTGCGACGTTTTTTCCCCGTTGGCGGGGGGTATACTCAGCCTTGAAATCAGCGGACGGCTTGTCCTACAGGCCGCCCGGATCAAACGGGGGAGGAACCGCCATGAACAAACGTCTGTTGGCAGGGCTTATGGCCTTTTGCCTTGCGGCTGGGGCCGCCAATGCCGCTTTTGCTGAGGACCCGCCATTATCGGGACCGCTACATACCGAGATCGCCACCAGCGAGACCGCCGCCCCGGCAGAGCCGACACCTGTGCCGCCCGGCCCGGCCGAGGAGGACCCGGCAGGGGAGAACACGACCGGGGACGAGCTGTCCACACCCACGCCAAGCACGACACCGGCCACCACCGCCACGCCTGAAAGCGCCGACCCGCCGGATGACGAGGATGAACCGGCGGTGCAGGCGGTGACGCTGCGCAGTGTGAAGATACAGGATAACATCAAATCTACGGGCGAGCTGGTAGCGGTCGTCAACGGACAAAGTGACCCGGTGGACGGCGTGACCTACACCTGGTATCGCAGCAAGACCGGCGCGGATGGCAGCTGGCAGCAGGTCACGGGCCAGGTCGTCAATGGTTCAGACAAGAACCTGACCGCCGAACACCCCCACGCGTTGAACGCCGCGCTGGATACGCTGCTGGCCCGCCAAAGCGACCCCAGCGCCGCCGACACCGACCGCTACCATTATAAGGTGGATGTCGCCTCCGGCAGCAGCACCCTGCAGACCGAGACTCAGGTAAACTATTATGTGCAGCTGCAAAACGGCAGCTTTGAGTACCCGGTGGTCAGCGACGGTAATTTTGCAAGTGACCGTTTTTGTTACCCGAACGACCATCAGCGCGCCCACTTTTTGCAGACGCGGGATGCGGAAACGACCAGCAGCATTTACTGGTATACAACTACCGAGTGCAATCGCTGGGGTGATGGTGTCAAGGGAAAATTTATCGAGATTGCCGACGCGACCACGACCGTTTATACGGACACTGTTATTACAGGATGGGGCCGCAAGGGTAATGCGATAAAAGAAACTTACACAGACCCCAACGACGTGACCCAGGCCTACGCCATCGGCAAGGCCTACGATGGCGGCCAGTTTGCCGAACTGAACTGCCAGGCTTACGGCGCCCTGTACCAGGACGTGCTGACCGTGCCCGGCGCAACCTTAAACTGGAGTCTGGCCCACGCGGGTCGCGACGGCACTGACACGATGGCCCTGCTGATCGCTCCGGTGGATGTGGCCCAGGACATCACCGGCGCGCTGAAAAATAAGACCACCCGCGCCGCAATCCAGGAAGCTCTGAACGGCAGCATCACGGTGAACGGCGTGAATGTGCCCATCCGCAACTACATTGTGGACGGCAATATCTCGGATGGCTGCACCGCATGGGGCGTACACAACGGTACCTACACGGTCCCGGCAGGGCAGTACGTCAGCCGGTTCTTCTTTGTGGCGGTGACCAGCGCCAGCGGCGACAGCGAGGAGGGCCTCAAGCGCGGCAACCTCATTGACCGCGTCTGGTTCAGCACCGACCCTGTGCCCCCCGCTGCGGGCAGCGGCATCCTGCGCGTTACCAAAACACTTCTGAAAACCGACGGCACCGCCCTGACCGATGCCGAGCTGATACAGGCTAAAGAAAATCTGCACTTTACCGTGGTCAACTCGGACCGCCAGATTGTGGGGGACTTCAGCGGCAGCACGATGCAAGCGGATAGCATCAACCCCAACGTACTGCAATACACGCTGGAGCTGCCCCTGGCGGACAGCAGCGGCAACACCTACAACTACGCTGTGACCGAGACTGCCCGCGGTGAACCCACCGGTTACGATTGCACGCTGGTACGCACCGTAAAAGACGGCGGCGTGTGGACAGACGTGACTGATACACCGATACACAGCGGCATTGCACTGACCGCCCAGGCGGCAACAAATATCCGGTTTGAAAACACCTACGCCCGCGCCACCGGCAGCCTGACCATCACCAAGCAATTGCCCGACGATGCCGACGATGCCCTGCAAGCCGACTTCGCCGAAACAGTCAACACCTTTACGATCACATCCGTTGCCGCAGGCAGCTACACGCCGCAGTATAGCGCGGGCGCCCGCCCGGCAGATGCCCCGGCTGACGTCAGCCCGGACGCGAGCGGCCGCCTGACGCTCTCCATCAAAGGCGCAGGCAGCGTGACCCTGCCGGGCCTGGCCCCCGCCGGCTACACCGTGACCGAATCCGCCGCGCCGAACCTGACCAACTACTACCTGACCACTCCCACCGCTGACCGAACCCAATCGCTGGACGTCACAGCAGGGGGCACGGCCGAGGCGCACTTCACCAACACCTACGAACCCTACCTGTCCGTCACGATCACCAAAAAAGTGGTGGGCGATATGGGCGATACTACGAAAAACTTCTCCTTCACCGCCACACTGGACACCACCCAGATCCGCCAGGGCAGCGCCTACACCACGGCGGGTGACGGCGCGGCGCTGACCGACACCGGCTTCACCCTGCGCAGCGGCGGCAGCGTCACCCTCACCCACCTGCGCGCGGACCAGACCCTCACCCTGACTGAGACCGACCCCGGCGACCACACGGTCAGCTGGCAGCTCAACGGCGACGACGGCCCCACCGGCGCAACCTGCACGATGCAAGTGCCCCGGACCCAGCCCGCCGAGATCACCTGCATCAATACCCGCAACGTGGGCATCCCCACCGGCCTGCACACCGGCGCGGCGCCCTACCTGGCACTGGTCGGCCTGTGCTGGCTGGGCTGGCGGCTTCTGCGCTGCAGGGAGGTGTGACCCATGCCACGGGAGGACCTTCTGGCTACTGACAAGGAAAAAACACGTGCCAAAGCGGAAATTCGCCGCTTCCTCACCCGCCTGGCGGTGTTCGCCGCGCTGTGCTGGGTGCTGTTCGGGTGTGTGTTCGGGCTGGCGGTGGTGCCGGGCGGCGCTATGGCGCCCCGCCTGTGCGGCGGCGACCTCGTCCTGTTCAGCCGGTTCGAGCGCGGCACCGCGGCCGGACAGGTCGTGCTCTACCGGCAGGAAGGTACGCTCCGCCTTGGGCGCATCGCGGCGCGTGGCGGCGATACCGTCACTGTGACCGACACCGGCGCGCTCATCATCAACGGCAGTACGGTGGCCGAGCCGGACATCACCACCCCCACCCAGCCGGTCGAGGGCGGCCCGGACTACCCCGTCACCCTCGCGGAGGGCGAGCTTTTCCTGCTGTGCGATGCCCGCACCACGGGGGCGGACAGCCGCCTCTACGGCCCCATCCCACAGCGGCAAGTGCTGGGCACGGCCCTGGCCGCCCTGCGCCGCAGCGGGCTGTAAACCCTGCTGCAACCCCAACGAAAGCAACATAAATCCATGTTGGAAGAGAGGAACCACCTATGAAGACCACCTACATTTCCCGCGCCAAATTCGGCAAATTTACCGCTGCCATCGCTGCGGCTGCCCTGCTGGCAGGTACCGCAGCGCCCGGCGTGCTGGCCGCGGATTACACCGCCCAGCTGACCAAAACCATCGACATGACCGCCGCCCCCGGCGCGGGCGTGCCCCACGGCAGCATCACCTTCACGGTCGGCACGGTCGCGAACCTGCCCTCCTGGGCGGCCGGCACTGCCGTCAAAGGCACGGCCGCGCAGATCAAATCCACCGAGCTTACCGCCGCCTTTACGGGCGGCACGGTCAACACCGTCCCAGTCCCTTTAACCTTTGACAGCGACGACTTCACCGCCCCGGGCGACTACATCTTCTCCCTCACGGAGACCGCTGCCGGCATCACCGGCCTGACGCAGGACACCGCCGCCCGCTACATCGTGGTGCGGGTGGTCAACACCGACCCCGCCGCGCCAACCGGCGCCCTGCGCATCTCGGACATCAACATCGTCAATGCGGACGGCACGGCCAAGGCGGACGAGGTCACCAACACCTACGCCGCCTACGGCCTCTCGGTGGTCAAGCACCTCAGCGGCAACTTTGCCAATGCCGGCGACGAGTTCACCTTTACCATCGCGCTGGACGACCCGGACGAAACGCCCCACGCCAGCTCGGTCACGGTAAAAACCGGCGGCGAATCGGCAGATTTCTCCACCATCACCGGCGACACCGTCGCCTTCAACGCGGACGGCACCGCTGAAGTCAA
Organism: uncultured Oscillospiraceae bacterium; assembly: GCA_900539695.1. GTDB lineage: Bacteria > Bacillota > Clostridia > Oscillospirales > Ruminococcaceae > Gemmiger. The sequence goes on along the minus strand of UQDG01000026.1, from coordinate 24,891 downwards.
AGCCGGCATCACCGGCGGCGAAAAGATCGAGGTAACCGGCCTGCCCGCCAACACGGGCTACACCATCACGGAATCCGGCGATACAGCGTCAAGTTACACCACCACCTGGGACGGCATCACCAAGACCGGCAGCGATGACAAAACCTCGGACGCCCAGACGATGGCCGCCGCGGACAAGACCATCACGGTCACCAACAGCCGCACCGCACCCACGCCCACGGGCCTGCTGCTGGACGCTGCGCCCTATGGCACCATGCTGCTGGCGGCGGGCACGGGCAGCGTGTTGCTGCTGCGTAAACGTCATAACAGCGACGAATAATGCTGCTGGCGGCGAAAATGGCGCGGTGGGGTGACCGGCTGCTTACGCTGGCGGCGGCGCTGCTGCTGGGGGCGCTGGCGCTGTTTGGGGCGTGGTCGCTGTGGGACATCGCCGCCACACGCCGCGCGGCCCTGCCGGAGCAGACGCTGCGGTTCAAGCCGCTGGCCGCCGCGCCCGCGGACAGCCCCGGCTTTGCCGAGCTGCGCGCCCTCAACCCGGACGTCTGCGGCTGGCTCACGCTGGACGGCACCCGCATCGACTTTCCCGTCGTGCAGGGGGCGGACAACATGGTCTACGTCAACACCGACGTGTGCGGAGATTTTTCGCTTTCTGGCGCGATATTTTTGGACTCACGCTGCCCGGCGGACTTCACCGCGCCCTACAGCATCGTCTACGGTCACCATATCGAGGACGGCGGCATGTTCGGTGACATCGTGCAGTTCACCCAAAGCGATTACTTTGCCGCGCACACCACGGGCACGCTGATAACAGACGATACAGCGTATAATGTCGCGCTGTTCGCCTGCGTGCGGGCCGACGCCTACGACCCCGTGCTCTACGACCCCGCCCAAAGCCCGGACGCACTGCTGGCCTACATCAAGGCGCACGCGGTGCAGTACCGCACGCCGGGCAGCGGGCCGGTGGTGGCCTTTTCCACCTGCACCGAGGCCGCCACCAACGGCCGGGTACTGCTGTTCGGTCAGCTGCTGCCCCAAACGTAAAAGGAGGAAATAAGGATGAATAACGCCCAAAAACGCACATTGCGCCGCATAATAATAGAGGCCGCACTGCTGCTTTTGCTGCTGCCGTTGCAAGCCCGCGCGGCGGAGTACAAATGCACAGCCGAGCTGCCCGTCGAGGTCCGCATCTCGGGCGCGGCCACGGCCGAGCGGTTCACCATCACCCTTACGCCCGAGGACGGCGCCCCCGCCCCCGCGGCGGACACGGTGCGGGTCAAAGGCAGCGGCGCGGCCAGCTTTACGGGGCTGACCTACACCGCCCCCGGCGACTACTGCTACACGGTGCGCCAGTGCGCGGGCGGCACGGTGCACATGACCTACGATGCCACGGTATACACGGTGACGGTGCGGGTGACCAACCAGCCGAACGGCGGCCTGGGGGCCGAGATCTGGGCCACGGGCGGCAGCAGCGAAAAGACCGGCCTGCTGCTGTTCCAGAACCGGTACGACCCGCCCGCCGCGCCGACGCCCACGCCTGCCCCGGCCAAAACCACCCCGGTCCCCGCGCACCCCGCGCCCAAGCCCGCCCTGCCCCAAACCGCCGACCCCATGCCGGTGACCCTGCTGGCCGCACTGGCCGTGCTCTCTGCCGGTGGGCTAATGGGTCTATATTATAATAAGTACGGGAGAAAGGAGAGAAAATAATAATTTAGGCAAAAGGCTCCCCTCAAGGGGAGCCTTATCCCCGCCCCCGGCCCTCGACCGGGGGCCTTTTTGCGTGTCCCATTAAAATTTTACTAAACTCTACAAATTGTGGTGCGATGCGCTAAGCTCTACTATTACCACAAGTCATTCACAAATTGCCGCAAAGTTGGCGGAATAATTGTGCATTTTTACGGCGAACAAAATGTGTGCAACTCTTGAAAATTTTGGGAATTTGGTGTACTATTATAGAAACTATCGTAGCAAAATGTTCGCTGGGATAGATTTTACTAGTGGAGATACGGGAATTTTGAGTAAAAAGGCATTTAAATTTAACAAAACATTACTTTGTGTACTAATTTTGGCGGCGGCCCTGTTGCTGGCTGGCTGCGGCGGGGCAAAGTCTACCCGTGCAAAAGCGGATGAGACTGTGCACACCGCGCTGTTTGATTTCACCTGCGGCCAGGCCGAAGTGATCGATTCGTACAACGGAATCGACATCCCTGATGGAGATAAGCTGGTACAATTTCAGTTAACTGTCGAAAATACCAGCGACGACGGTTACCTCGTGTTTAAAGATGACTTCCAACTCCAGTGGGGAGACGGAGAAGCCGATTTTGGTGTTGGTATTGACCCTGACGAAGACGACGATAAAATGTTCCCGGAATCCTGCGGCTTGAGTGCAGGAAGTGCGGTCACTGGCATTGTGTTGGCGACCGTGCCCCAAGATGCTACGACATTGACAGTTGCATATCAGGAAGTCCTGGGCAACGGCAACGATGGCAACAACTTCTTTGTGGACCTTAGTTTATGAGACAACGAACCAAAGCACTTTTAGCGGCGGTCATCTCCGGCGCGGCCTTTGCAGGGCTGGTCGGCGGGCTGATCTTCTGGCTCCCCTCGTATAAAGAGAAAAAAGAGATGGAAGCCATCAAGCCCCAAGAAACGCAGAACGCCGCACCCACCACGGACGAACCCGAAGCGACCCCTGACCCGGCCGCCGAGGAAGCCGCCCAGCGGGCCAAATACGCCGATCTCATTGCCCGCAACCCCGAGTTCGCAGGCTGGATCGAGATCCCCGGCGTGGACATTGACCTGCCCATTCTGCAAACCACCGATAACTACTTTTACTTATACCACGACCTGGACCGCGCCGATGATAAGCGCGGCATGCCCTTTGCGGATTATGAGTGCGACATGAAAAACGGCCGCCACCTTATCATCTACGGGCATAACATGGGCGTTAATAATACCGACCGCTTTTCTAACCTGCAAAAGTACCGCGATGCCGATTACTACACCGCGCACCCCTACTTGAAGCTGGACACGCTATACAAAAGCGAGATTTACAAAATCGTAGCGGTCTACGCTGTCACCTCCCGTGAGAGCGACGGCGATGTCTTCCACTTCAACCAGTATATCGACCTGGACGATGCCGCCGAGCAGACGTTTTTGGATGAAGTGGCCAAGCGCGCGTTTTACACCACCGGCGATTACGCCTACCCCACCGAGCGGCTGCTGACCTTAAGCACCTGCACCTACCAGATGGACGATGCCCGCATGGTCATCCTGGCCCGCCCCCTGCGGGACGGCGAGACCACCGAGGCCGATACGGTGCACATCAACAGTGACCCGCTCCTGCCCGCCCGCTGGCCTGCGGGTAAATGATTTTCGCAATAACCGAAAAGCCCTAGGGCTTTTGTTATTCCTTGTATACAAGGAATAATGAGGTTTATGTACTGGCATGGTAGCCACCCCTCACCCGCTTCGCGGGAGCTCCCCTCAAGGGGAGCCTTGGGTGCAGCTGCCCGTTTGTTTGGCTCCCCTTGAGGGGAGCTCCGCCGTCAGGCGGTGAGGGGTGGCCCCGAAGCCGCCCGTTATCCTTGGTTCACCACCTCCATCCCAAGTGGGGGTGTTGGATATATGTCCGTATCTACTGCGCAAGCAGGCGGGTGCGCTTGGGGCATCCATCTGCAAAACGCTTTAGATAAATTTTTAAAGAATAGGAGAAATTAACATGCAGAAAACGAACTTCAAAACTCGTCTGCTGGCTCTGCTGACTGCCGTGTTCATGGTTATCGTGAGCATCCCGTTTGCAGCGTTTGCAGACAATGGTTTCACCGTTTCGTTCTTTGATGTCGAAACCAAGACCGCGGTTGGCGATACCTTTAATATTGATTTTGACCCGACCGACAACAAGGTTGAAGTTTCTAACGATGTTGCAAAAGGCACCGTTACCATCAAAGACGAAGACCACGAAGCACAGACCGTCTGGGCTCCTGATGGTTACAAAGTTAAGGATGTGGGCGGTCATTTCCTTGAAAATGGCAAGCTGGTTCTTGATGTTGTGAAGATTGGCTCCGAAACGAAGCCGCAGACTGGCTTTACTGTCAGCTTCTTTGATGTGGAAAACAATGTTGCTGTTGGCGATACTTATACTACCAAGTTTGACGCTACTGACAACAAGGTTAATGTTAGCAGCACCGATGGCGGCAAGACTCTGGTTATCGAAGATGGCACAAATGAAGCACAGACCATCGAGGCTCCTGCTGGTTACAAGGTTAAGGACCTGGGCGGCTATTTCATCACTGATGGCAAGCTGGTTCTTGATGTTGTGAAGATTGAGACCAAGCCCACCACTAAGTTCTATGTCATGTTCAAGGATGGCGAGACCATCTCTGGCTTGAAGTATGGCTTTAAGTATGATCCTGAAGATGGTAAGGTTAACATCTCCTCTAAGGACAATGGTGTTACCCTGACCATCGATGAGGGCACTTCTCATCAGCAGACCTTCAAGGCTCCTGAAGGCTACAGAGTTACCAAGCTGGGCGGTTTCTTCGTTGAAGATGGCAAGGTTATCCTGAACATCGAGAAGATTCCCACTCAGAAGTCTGTTGCTCTGAACTACATCCTGGACGGCAAGACCGTTGGCACCACCACTTTGATGGTCAACGCTGATGCCACCAAGATCGAGATCCGCAACAATGATGGCGTTGTTACCGCTAACGGCCAGAAGATCACCGCTCCCGAAGGCTATGTCTTCTGCAACTTCGGCGACTTCTTCATCGAGCAGGATAAGGATGGCGTCAACTACGTCAACCTGTCCATCGCTGCTGGCACCAAGGAAATCACCCTGACCTACTATGTCGAGGGCACCGATAAGAACACGACCGTTGGCACTGAGAAGCACACTGTTGCTACCAATGCTACCAAGGTTGAGGTTCGTGAAGTCAATGGCAAGTTCACCGCTGACGGTGTTGCCATCACTGCTCCCAACGGCTACAAGCTGGTTGTTAAGGGCGACTTCTTCATCGAGAACAACAATGTCAACCTGAAGGTTGTCAAGGTTGAGTCCAAGAACAACAGCTCCAGCTCTTCCTCCAGCGCTTCCAGCAACAAGACCACCACTGCTTCTAACCAGAAGCAGGTCGTCAAGGCTGCCGCTGCCCCGGCTAACACCACCAAGGTTCTGCCCAAGACCGGTGCTTCTAATGTTGCTCCGCTGCTCGGCGGCAGCCTGGCAGTTGTTGCCCTGCTGATGGGCTACGGCGTTTACAGCCTCGTTCTGCGCAAGAAGGACTAAGATAAACCTTTGTCCCCCCGCGCCCTTTGGGCGTAACGGATATTGGTTTACCTAAAATTGTGTGGTTTCCCCATAGGGTAGCGGTACCCAATGCTGCCGCTCCTGGGTGGGCGCGCTAGCATCCACCAAACCCGATGCGATTCAACACAAAAACACCCCCGCACGGATTCATACCGTGCGGGGGTGTTGTCGTTATAAAGGCTCCCCTAGAGGGGGGCCATTTGAATCATCCAAAATTCAGCCCCAAACTTGCCCTAATATCCCGGCTGGTGTGGCCCAGGCGGAGGAGATAGCGGCCGGGGGCTGTGTGCCAGGCGTGGCGGGTGGGGTCGTAGTGGGCCAGGTCCCGCGCCGTCAGCACAAATTCCACGTCCCGCTCCTCGCCGGGGTCCAGCCAAACCTTGCTGAAACCCCGCAAAACCTGCGGCACCCGGCCGCCCGTAATGGGGGCGCCGGTCTCGTCACTAATATAAAGCTGCACCACCTCGGCCCCGCGCACGGCGCCGCTGTTTTTCACGGTGACACATACTTTTACCTCGCCGCCCTCGGCCAGCGTGTTAGCGCTTAACCGGGCATTGCGGTACACAAACCCGGTGTAGCTCATGCCGTGGCCAAAGGGCCAGCGCACCGGCATACGGCGGGCATCGTACCAGCGGTAGCCCACGTATACGCCCTCGCGGTAGTCGGCCGTGCGGCCGTCGCCGGGGTAGTCCAGGTAGCAGGGGGTGTCCTCCAGCCGCAGGGGCCAGGTCTCGGGCAGGCGGCCGCTGGGGTTGGCGTCCCCCCACAGCAGGGCGTCAGTGGCTTCGCCCACGCCCTCGCCCGCCAAATACATACATAGCACCGCCGAAACATCCCCCGCCCACGGGCACTCTACGGGGGTGCCGGTATGCAGCACCACTACGGTGTTTTTCTGCACCGCCGCAATGCGGGCAATCAGGTTGTTCTGGCAGTCCGGCAGGCGCAGGGTGCGGCGGTCGGCATCGGGGCTGACGAAACTTTCCGGCAGGCCCGCAAACACTACGGCTACATCGGCGTGCTCCGCCGCCGATACCGCCCGCAGGAATTCGCTCTCGTCCCGCTCGTCCCTGTTAGCGGGAAAGCCCGTCACATACCCCACGCGGCGGCCTTTCAGCAGCGCGGCGTCCAGCGCACCGATGGCCGCAGGGGTGGGCTGACCCTCGCCATAATAGCGCGGGGTCTCGGCAAACGCGCCGATGTACGCCACCCGCTGCCCGGCCCTGAGCGGCAGTGCGCCCAAATTCTGCACCAGCACGCCGCACTGTGCGGCCAGCTGCACCGCCAGCGCGTGGGTGGGTGCGGTGGACGGTGTATCGTTGGTTTTGGCGGCGGGCTGCGGCAAAAGCGCGGCAGCGGCTTCGGCCAGGGGTACGCCGTTCAGCGTGCCGCTGCCGTACCGCACCCCCTGCGGCCCGGCCTGCAGGGACGCTGCGGCGGGCGGCAGGTAGATCTCCTGCAGTGTGCGCTCATCTACGCGGCGGTCCGGGGCGTCGGTGACCTGGCTGCAGCACAGCAGCGGCCCCACCACGGCATTTTGCGCGCCGCCCACAACCGCTGCCGCCAGCGCGGCGGTCAGGTGCGGGTCCTCACTGAACATGGCAAAATTGCGGCCGCACAGCGGGCTGCGCTTGATGTTGGGGTCGACCTCCGCCTGCCCCTGCGCCGCGCCCACGCTGCGCGCCAGGGCAGGGTCAAAGCTGGCCGCCACGGCACACGCCGCCGGCAGCACCACACCCGCGTTTTGCTGAACGGACATAGAAATAACGCTCCTTTTTTTGGAATATTGTTCATTATAGCACACAAAACATGGTAAAATAAAGGGAAAAAGCCGAATTGTAACAAGTCGTACACAACTGCCCGCTACACTGGGGGTGGAAAGGGGATAAACATGACAAAAGTGCTGATCGCTGAAGACGAGCGGCCCATCGCCCGCCTGCTGGAAATGAACCTGACCCGCGCCGGGTACGTATGCACCCTGGCGCCCGACGGCCTGACCGCCGCCGATCTGATCGAGAAAAACGACTACGACCTGGCCCTGCTGGACATCATGCTGCCCGGCCTGGACGGCTACGCCCTGCTGGATTACCTGCGCCCCCAGGGTGTGCCCGTGATATTTTTGACCGCCAAGGCCGCCGTGAAGGACCGCGTGCTGGGCTTGCGGCTGGGTGCGGATGATTACATTGTAAAACCCTTTGCCATGGACGAGCTGATGGCCCGCATGGAGATGGTGCTGCGCCGCGCCGGCAAGGGCGGCCACCAGCTGCAGGCCTTTGATGTGACGCTGGACAGCGCCGCCCACATGGTTTTGCAGCACGGCCAGCCCGTGGAGCTGACCCCGCGGGAGTTTGCCCTGCTGGAGCAGCTGATGCGCAACCGCGGGGCGGCCATTTACCGCGATACCCTGATGGAGCGCGCCTGGGGCGGCGACGCCGAGACCACCCGCGCGGTGGATACCTATATCACCAGATTGCGCAAAAAGCTGAACTGGGGCGATAAGATCGAGACCGTTTACCAGATCGGCTACCGGTTAAAGCAAGAATGAGGCCCGACGACCGCCCCACTGCGGGGCCGGGAGGTACATGATGAAATTTGCCCACAAGATGATCTGCCTGCTGGTGCTGGTGCTTAGTGCGTCCTTTGGGCTGGGCGGGTGCTGGCTGCTGTACAGCGATTTTGCCGTGCAGCGCCGTACCGTTCTGACCGCTGACGCCGCCCTGCACAGCCAGATCTGCACCGACGTGCAGACCGACCTGCTGGACCGCCAGCGCCGCGGGCTGGAGATGGGCGGCGCCGTGGCGGCCGCGCGGCTGGCCCTGCACCAGCAACCCGCCGCCCTGTGGCAGGGGGAGGAGCTGGTCAGCAGCAACATCCCGGTAGACGTAAACGCCCCGCTGGCGGACGGCACCATGACGACGGTGCGGTCCGGCGGGGGTACCTACGCCCTGTTTGCCAGCGAGCTGCAGGGCGGCTACCGCATTGTGACGGCCTACGATCTGACCGCGCTGTATACATCCCGCAACGCGGCGGTGCGGCGCTTTTTGGGGCTGGAGGCTGTGGTGCTGGCGGCGGCTGCCCTGGTCACAGCACTGCTGGCCCGCCAGATGACCCGCCCGCTGCAAATTTTGCGGGCCGCCAGCGCGGAGATCGCAGGCGGCGACTACGACCGCCGCACCGCCCTGCATACCGGCGACGAGCTGGAAAACGTCAGCCAGAGCTTTGACAAAATGGCCGATGCTGTGCAGGAAAAGATCGCGGATCTGCAGGTGGATGTCCAGCGGCGGGAGGACTTTATGGGCGCGTTCGCCCACGAGCTGAAGACGCCGATGACCTCGATCATCGGCTACGCTGATATGCTGCGCACCTTGCAGATAGACCCCGCCGAGCAGCACGAGGCCGCCGGGGCCATCTACCACGAGAGCCGCCGCCTGGAGGCGCTGAGCTACAAGCTGCTGTCGCTGCTTTCGTTGAGCGATGAACGGCTGGAGCTTGCCCCTGTGGACCTGACCGACCTGTGGCCGCGGCTGCGGATGGCCTGCCCCCAGGTGCCGCTGCTGACGCCCCAGGGCGGGGCTGTGGTGCACGGCGATGCGGACTTGCTGCTGGACCTGCTGTGCAACCTGGTGCAAAATGCCGCCAAGGCCAGCCCGGCAGGAATGCCCGTCACGGTGCTGCTGGCCGATGCGGGGGACACCGTGGCGCTGACCGTGCAGGACCACGGCTGCGGCATCCCGGCGGATAAGCTGGCCCGCGTGACCGAGCCGTTTTACATGGTGGATAAATCCCGCGCCCGCAAGCAGGGCGGCAGCGGCATGGGCCTGGCCCTTTGCCAGCGCATTGCCGCCGTGCATGGCGGGACGCTGCAAATCAGCAGCCAGGTGGGCGTGGGCACTGCCGTTACCGTTACCCTGCCCAAGGAGGTGCAGCCATGAAACTGTGGAAGAAACCCCGCCTTGCGGCGGCCCTCTGCGCGGTGGTGGTGCTGGTCTGCGCCGCCGCCCCGGCGGTGTTCCTCTCGGTAGTGGATGCCGCCAGCCTGGGGCACAGCCAGGCCGTGGCCGACCCCTACACGGCACCCACCCCCACGGCGGACGACTACTACCTGCTGCGGCAGCTCAGCGCCCGGCAGCTGACCCAAAGCAAATACACCTTCCAGCCCGGCGATACCGGGCAGGAGCGCAAGCCGTTGATCTACTACAACAATCAGGCCAATGACCTGACCGATATGACAAACGGCTGGGACTATGTGGATACCGTGAACACCGCCCTGCAAAGCCTGGCCGATGCCGGGGCAATCTCTCAGGCGTGGGCCGACTATGCCGCCGATTGGTACAGCACCGAGGAGACCACCCTGACGACCTACGATGAGAGGCAATACAGCCTGACCGTGCCCTATTACAGCGTCGACAGCCTGGGCCTTGTGACCTTTAAGCGGTTTGCTGTGCAAAACGGCGTGCCCACCACCCTGATGGCCCTGAAAATGGACAGCCGCACCGGGCAGGTGTATTCTTTTTGGCTGTCCACCCCGGCGGATTCTGCCGCCGCCCACGACCCGGAGTCTCTGCCCAAGGAAGCCGCCTTGCGCGCCTTTGCCGACCAGGCCGGGCTGACCAGCCTGGGGGATTGGACCTGGCGGGAGGACCTGACCTACCCACGGGCCATCTACAGCCTGAACGGACAGGCGCTGGTGGCCGCTGCGTCGGGCGCCTACACCGTCAATGATTACTTTACCTACAGCGGCGCTACGTCGGACCGCTGGTATGTCAGCATTGAACTTTCGCTGTGCGCCGAGGCGAACCTGCCGCTGCGCATGCAGGATAACACAACGAACTTGGAAAAGGAGGCAAACCCCGATGCGTAAAATGTGGAGCTTTTTGCTGGCCGCCCTGGCCCTGACCGGCTGTGCCGCCGCCCCGGCGGATGCACTGCCTGCCGCCGAGACCGCCGAGATGACTGCGACGGAGACCGAAGAAACTGCTGCCCCGCCGGTCGGATTTACTGTGGGCAACCTGAGCGAGGTCCCCAACACCTGCGGCGGCTACTGGGGCTGGAACACCGGCGACGCCTATTATGAGATTGCACGGCTGGATGATGAAAATGACCAGGAAAGCATGCACGCCCTGCTGCTGAAGACCGACTACGCCACCGCCCGGCAGACCGTGCTGTGCAACGTACCCGGCTGCACCCATGACAATGCCGCCTGTCCCGCCTGGCTGGAGGATTGGGCACGCACCGACGTGCTGGTGATGCCAAGCGGCATCTACCTGTCTTACGCGGGGCTGGATGATACTTCCCCCTGGGAGCAGGTGGAAAAAGCGTGCCGGGATGATTTCGAGCAGGGCAATGTGAAAAATTTTGCCGATGAGGAAGCCTACATCGACTACTGCCGCCATAACTATGAGCTGAGCAGCCGCCCCTCCAGCATCGAAAAGCTGAACGACGATCTGACCGCCCGCGAAACGGTGCTGACCTTTGACCCGTCCCTGCTGGGCAGCGGTTACTTTGCTTACTGTGATGAGAATGCGCTGTACGCAAAAGAATATTCTGACGCAAACAACAGCCGCATCCTCCGGCTGGACCTGACCACCGGCGAATGGAGCACCCTCCCACTGAATCTGGGTGAACAGGTGCGGGGCGTGAACGGACACCGCTTTTTGACCTCGCGCCTGCTGACAGATGCCCCGCTGCCGGACTATAACGACTACGAAGCCTATAATGCCGCCCTGCAGAACGCTCGGAGCGAGCTTGTCTGGCTGGACCCCGCGACCATGCAGCGGGAAAAGATCTGCGAAATGGAACGCCTTGACGGTGGCACGATCTATGTGAAAATGTACAAGGACCGCGTCTATGTGCAGGATAACCCCCAGGAACGCAGCGAGTACGGCACCAGCTACAGCCTGAGCTGCTACAGCAAAGACCACCAGCACACGGTGCTGATCGATACGCTGCCCATGAACCTGTATCTGCCCTCCACAGACAATGGCTTTATGCCGATGTTTGGCAGCGAGGAGCGCGGCTGGATCTGGGCCCAGGATTATACCGGCAATGGCGAGATCAATTATTTAATTGACCTGGATACCGGCGAAATGCACACCATGACCCAGACCCAGTACCGGGACGGCATGTACATGGGCGTAAGCCTGATGGCCCAGACCAACGACGGCCGTTGGATGGTAGGGTATAAACCCCATAGCAATACGCATAACGACCGCTGCGATTACGGCTTCATCGACCCGCAGGAATTTTGGAACGGCGGCGAAAATTATACTCCTGTGCAGATGTGGGATTAAGAAAATAAAGTCTGTCGTTCTGTGGTAAACACACGGGCATCTGCTGCAAACAATATTTTTAAAAATGCCTGTAAAAACCTTGCAAAATTATGCACATGGTGATACTATAAACTCGGTGAAAGAATTATATAAAGGAGTGTTACCACTATGGCATTTACCAATCCGTATCTCCAGCGCGTCTATGACGACCTGGCAAAGCGTAACCCCGAACAGAAAGAATTCCTGCAGGCTGTTGAGGAAGTCCTCGAGAGCCTGGAGCCCGTTGTGGCTGCCCACCCCGAGTACGAGAAGGCCGGCCTGATCGAGCGCCTTGTCGAGCCCGAGCGCATCATCATGTTCCGTGTGCCCTGGGTCGATGACGAGGGCAAGGTTCAGGTCAACCGCGGTTACCGTGTGCAGTTCAACTCTGCCATCGGTCCCTACAAGGGCGGCCTGCGTTTCCATCCTTCTGTCAACCTGTCTATCCTGAAGTTCCTGGGCTTTGAGCAGTGCTTCAAGAACAGCCTGACCAGCCTGCCCATGGGCGGCGGCAAAGGCGGCGCTGACTTTGACCCCCACGGCAAGTCTGATGCCGAGGTCATGCGTTTCTGCCAGAGCTTTATGACCGAGCTGTACCGCCACATCGGCCCCGACACCGACGTGCCCGCCGGTGATATTGGCGTTGGCGGCCGTGAGGTCGGCTACCTGTTTGGCCAGTATAAGCGCCTGAAGAACGAGTACACCGGCGTGCTGACAGGTAAGGGCATCCCCTTCGGCGGTTCTCTCGCCCGTACCGAGGCTACCGGCTACGGCCTGTGCTACTTTGCCAAGGAAATGCTGGCTGATGCCGGCAAGAGCTTCGAGGGCCAGCGCGTGGTCATCTCCGGCTCCGGCAACGTGGCCATCTACGCCAACCAGAAGGCTACCCAGCTGGGCGGCAAGGTCATTGCCATGTCTGACTCCAACGGTTACATCGTGGACGAGAATGGCATCGACTACAAGGTCATGAAGGAAATCAAAGAGGTCAAGCGCGCCCGCATCAAGACCTACCTGGACTATGTCCCCACCGCTAAGTACGTCGAGGGCAGCCAGGGTATCTGGACCGTCCCCTGCGACATCGCCCTGCCCTGCGCCACCCAGAACGAACTGCCCCTGGCCGGTGCCGAGGCTCTGGTTACCAACGGCTGCTATGCAGTAGCCGAGGGTGCCAACATGCCTTCTACCCCCGAGGCAATTGCTTACCTGCAGAGCCACGGCATCCTGTTTGCCCCCGCCAAGGCTTCCAACGCCGGTGGTGTTGCTACCTCCGGCCTGGAGATGAGCCAGAACAGCCTGCGTCTGTCCTGGACTTTCGAGGAAGTGGATGAGCGCTTGCACAACATCATGGTCAACATCTATCACAGTGCTGCCGCCACTGCCGAAAAGTACGGCATGAAGGGTAACTTGGTCGCCGGTGCCAACATCGCCGGTTTCGAGAAGATCGCCTCCGCTATGATGAGCCAGGGTATTGTCTGATAACCTGTAAAACCGCATAATTCAAAGGCCCGCCGTGGAAACACGGCGGGCCTTTTTGTATCTGCTTTATTCTTTTACTCTTAGACAAAGGGATTGAGAAAAGCCGACATCATAACACCTCGATTGGTGGCGGTGCAGGCGTCCACGAGAGTGACCAGATTACTGGACGAATAATTGCGCTGGCCGCCGCCGATGTCAGTCCATTCACCGGGAACTGTCAGCTTCAATTGGTCGCAGAAGCGGTCCTGCAGGGTCTCGAGGTCAACGGTGCTTTCGGGCAGGTCATCGTAGGAGATCGTCATGCTCAGGATGGGGCCATTGTTGGGCAGGTAACTGATAAAGATGGTGGCGTCCAGTGTAAGAGCGTTCTCCGGTGAGGCAACTTCCTCCGGCGTGGCACTGCAATAGGTCAGTTGCAGTTGCTCTACACCGGCCGCATCAGAGTAAAAAATACAGGTATGCAGACCAGTATAATGATAGTCGCCTCGTTCAGCAGTTTCAGCGGCTTCCGTGACATCGACCAAGGCGAGAAGTGCGTTCAGCTGTTCATCGCTCAGCAGACCACGGCGGTTCGCCTGCCGCAGCTTGCCAGACATTCGTGAATACTTTTGGGAATTTCCCTCACCGACCAGAAAATTATCGGATGCACTCAAAATCTTCTGACTATAGAGGGCACTTATGGTGGGGTCCAGCCGCTCTTCATCGGTCATTACACCGGCTACGGCAGGGCGGGTGAGGGCCGTGGTGTCGGCCTGCCGGTCCCGCGCCTGGGTCAGCAGCGGCGGCGCAGCCAACAGGGCGGCGCAAAAGGCGGCCGTCAGCCAAAAACGGGGGTCAATCGTCAGCTTCTTCATGGGCGTACACCTCCTTGGGCAGGGTCAGGGCGACGGTGGTGCCTTCGCCCACGGTGCTGGTAAATTCCAGCTTGGCGCCAAAGGCGGCGGCAATGTCGGCGCAAAGGGCCAGCCCCACGCCGCTGCCGCCGTTGGCCCGGGCCCGGGCCTTGTCCACCCGGTAGAACGGCTCGGTCAGGTGGGGCAGGGCCTCGGGCGGGATGCCGCAGCCGGTGTCGGCTACCTCCAGCCGCCAGCGGTCCTCGGCGGGCAGGCAACGCAGCGTAACCGTGCTGCCCGGTGCGCTGGCGTGGGCGGCGTTCAACACAAGGTTACGCAGCAGGTCTGCCAGCAGTACCCGGTCGGCCCGCACGGCGGCGTCCTCTGGGCAGGTCTTTTCGAGGGTCACGGGGCAATCGGGCAGGCTGCGGGCCACATCCTCAAAGGCGGCGGCCACCGGCACGGCGGTCAGGGTCAGGGCTTCCTGCCGCAGGTCCTGCAGGCTGAGCAGCTGTTGGCTCAGGCTTTCCAGCCGGGTGGATTCATGGTAGATGGCATCGGCGGCGCGGCGCTGCTTTTCCGGTGGGAGTTCGCCGCCGCGCAGTAAGTCGGCGTAGCCTATCATGCTGGTCAGGGGCGTTTTCAGCTCATGGGTCAGGTCGGCCACAAAGCGGCTTTGGCGGTCGTTCAGCTGCTGCAGGGCAGTGGTGTGGTGGACCATCAACAGTGCCGCCAGCGTCAGTACGGCCTGCAGCAAGAACCACTGGCGCAGTGTGACGGTGCGGACCGCGTAGGCTGAACCGGCATCCAGCGCTGTGACCATCCAGACCCAGACGCGCTGACCGCTGGCCCCGGCGACTTGATCGCAGAGCAGTAATGTTTGCCCGCAAAGGCGCATCGTGGTTGTGTCGGCGTCTTTCAGTGCGGCCAATTCACTTTCGGGGATGGTGTCGGGCAGCTTGGAGTAGATGACCCGGCCGGTCTGGTCCAGCAGGGCAAAGGTGCAGGGGACCGACCCCACGATCAGCCGCTGGCGGTCAAAATACAGCTGCCCGGCAAAGGCTTTGTCGCTGGCGTTGACATAGCGGGTACCGCTGTCGTCCGCCAGGATCATGTGGGGCGAGTCGTCGGCCTTGACTTCCTGCAGGGTGTCGGCATAGCCGAACAGATTGCGCTGGTGCTGCAGTACAGCCTGATCCGCCAGGGTATCCAGCGCGGCGGTGAACTGGCGGTCCGCCAGCCACCCGCCCACCAGTGCCAGCACCAGCGAAAAGCCGCAGACAGCAAGGGCGAGGGAGCGTTTCATGGGGGCCTCCTTTCTAAGGTGGTAGAGGGTTTTGACGGCCTCCTCTGGGAGGGCGCCTTTTAGGGGTTACGGCAATAACTTGTACCCTACTTTGGGTACGGTCACGATCTTATGATCCCAGTGCAGTTTTTTGCGCAGACGATGGATATGAATGTCTACCGTGCGCGGCCCGGCATTGCTGTCCAGACCCCAGACTCGCTCATACAGGGCCTCGCGGTAGAGCAGCTGCCCCCGGGCACGGACAAGGGCCAGCAGCAGATCAAACTCCCGGGGCGTCAGCTCTACGCGGGTGCCGTTTTGGGTGACGATGTGGTTGTCCGGGTCGATGACGGCATCGAAAGCTTGCAGTGTGGCGGCCCGGCGGCCGGTGTGGCGCAGCAGGCCTTCCACCCGGGCCAGCAGCTCCGGCGGGGCAAAGGGCTTGACGATGTAGTCGTACGCGCCCAGCCGCAGCCCGCGCACCCGGTCCTCCACCGTGGCTTTGGCCGTTAAAAAGATGACCGGCGTGCCCGTAGGGGCAATGTAGTCCATCAGGGTAAAGCCGTCCACGCCGGGCAGCATCACGTCCAGAAGAATAAGGTCGAACAGCGTGGACTCCAGCAGGTTGGCGGCTTCGTTGCCGGTGTGTGCCTTGATGAGCGGCTGGCCCAGGGGTTCCAGCGTCATTTCAATTAAGTCGGCAATGGCGGGCTCGTCCTCGACAATTAAGATAGGCCGCATGGCGGGCATCTCCTTCCTTTGGATTTGACACCAGTATAGCACAGGCGTTTTTCAAAATCATTTCTAAATGAGAAATAGTGCAAACAAAAAGCCCCCCTTGTGTAAGGGGGGCTGCCTGCGCGCAAGCGCAGACTGGGGGATTGTGACCTTGCGGGGCAAACCGACTTGCCAGGTAAACGGAACGATCCCTCAGTCACCGTCGGTGACATATCCCTTTGCACAAGGGAGCCTTTAAGCGGTGCGTCAATTCTGCAAAAACTCTCGTATTTCCTTTTCTACTGCGGCTACTTCCTCGGCGAAAGCGCGGGCGGAGACGCGCAGGGCACCGTTGCCCAGCACGATGATCTGCTCGGCACCGTCGCTGCTCACCACGCGGGTGCGGTGGTCCTTGGCCAGCTCGTGGGTGGTGCGCTCGATGTACATGTCGGCGGTCTCGGCCTCCTGGGTGTAGACTACGTACAGGTTGTGGTGCTTTTCTACTTCCCGCGTGCCGCCGCGTACTTTGTAAGCGTCAAATACCAAGATGGGCACGCAGCGCTTGTACCCGGCGTAGTTGCACAAAATGTCCATCAGGCGGCGGCGGGCGGCATCCAGATTCGTCTCGGCCATTTTGCGCAATTCATCCCAGGCAAAAATCACGTTGTAGCCGTCCACCAGCAGGTAGTCCGGCCCGGTGGGTTGGGGCTTGGCAGGGGCGGAAGAAGTCACCACCGGGGCCGGGCGGGTGTGCATGGCGGTGCGGGCGGCTTTGTCGTCGTTATCCGCCCCGGCGGGCTGGCCACGGCGCTTGATCTTGCCATAGGTGCGCTCAAAAATCGCCAGCAGTTCCTTGTCCTGCTCCAGCGTGCCCCGGTAGGCGGCCGCGCGGCGGCGGGCGTTGTTGGCCTGTACTTCCTCGTCCTCATCGGCGGCATCGGTGTCCACCCCGGCGGGGCTGTCCAGGCGGCGGGCAAGCCCGCTGTCCACATGGGCTTTGGCAGGCACCTCATCCCAGCGGACGAGATACCCCGCGCCGTGGCTGCAAAAGACCGAGTCGGCCGGGTTCTCCACGTCGGCTTCCGGGTCGTAGCCAAAGTCAGCCAGCACTTCGTCGGCGTTGTGGCAGGCATCGTACCCGGCGGGCAGCACAGACCAGCGGCCCAGGCCGTGGGTGTAGGCGGCAATTTCCCGGGCATAGCCCCGGGCAGTGGCTACCGGCAGGCGGCCGGTCAGGGTCACGGTGTCGCCCTGGGCGAGGGGAGGCTCAAAGCTGCCGCACATCCGCTGCACATCGGCCATGGCGCGGCCCAGGCAATCGGCGGGCAGCTCCAGCGTGAACTCATACCACGGCTCCAACAATTGCAGGGCGTTTTTTGCTTCGGCCATCCGCAGGCCCTGGCGCACGGCGCGGTAGGTGGCCTGGCGGAAGTCCCCGCCCTCGGTGTGTTTTTGGTGGGCGCGGCCTGCAGCGAGCGTGATCTTCACATCGGTCAGCGGCGCACCGATCAGCACGCCGGGATGGGTGCGCTCGGCCAGATGGGTCAGCACCAGGCGCTGCCAGTTTTCGGCCAGACTATCCGGCGGGCAGTCCGCCGCCAGCTGTACGCCGCTGCCCCGGAGGCCGGGCTCCAGCAGCAGGTGCACCTCGGCATAATGGCGCAGAGGCTCGTAGTGGCCGATGCCCTCGACGGCAGCGGTGAGGGTCTCTTTGTACAAAATGCCGCCCTCGCTGAAGGTGACGGTCAGCTTGAACCGCTCCTGCAGGATGTTCTGCAAAATTTCCAGCTGCACTTCGCCCATCAGCTGGACATGCACCTCGGCCAGATCGGCGCGCCAGGCCACATGCAGCTGCGGGTCCTCGTCCTCCAGGGTTTGCAGCGCTCTTAACACGGTGTGGGGGTCGGTGTCGGGGCAATCCACCCGGTAGTTCAGCACCGGCTCCAGCAGTGGGGCGCTGGCGTCGGCCTCGGCCCCCAGGCCTTGGCCGGGGCGGGTGTTGGCGGGGCCGGTCACGGCCACCACGGTGCCGGGCAGGCACTCGCTGACCAGCCGGAACTTGCCGCCGCTGTACAGGCGAAGGGTGTCGGCCTTTTCGCTGCCCGGCAGCGTATCTTTTACGTGCAGCACGCCGCCGGTTACTTTCAGCCAGCTCAGGCGGGTGCCGGCATCCTCGCTGACTTTGAACACCCGTGCGCCGAATTCGCCCCAGGCGGGGGGCATCCGGGTCAGGGATTGCAGACCATGCAGCAGGCCATCCAGGCCGTCCAGCCGCAGGGCTGCGCCAAAAAAGCAGGGGAACACCTGCCGCCGCGCAATAGCCATCAGCAGAGTCTCGCGGCTGGGAATACCGCTGGCCAGCACTTCCTCCATCAGTGGTTCGCTGCACAGGGCCAGGGCCTCGGGGTCCGGCGCGGTGGTGAAATCCACACAGCCATCCCCGAACCGCCCACGCAGCTCCCGTAGGCGCACGGCGGCATCCGCCCCGGGCAGGTCCATCTTGTTGACGAAGATAAAGGTAGGTACGCGGTAACGTGCCAGCAGCTTCCACAGCGTTTCGGTGTGGGCCTGCACGCCGTCGGTGCCGCTGATGACCAGCACCGCGTAATCCAGCACTTGCAAAGCGCGCTCGGCCTCGGCGGAAAAATCCACGTGGCCGGGGGTGTCCAGCAGGGTCAGGGTGGTCTCCTCGGCGTCCGGCAGGGCAGGCAGCGTCAGCATGGCCTGCTTGGAGAAAATGGTAATGCCCCGGGCGCGCTCCTGGGCGTCGGTGTCCAGAAAGGCATCCTTATGGTCCACCCGGCCCAGCTTGCGCAGCACACCGGCACGGTAGAGCAGACCCTCGGCCAGGGTGGTTTTGCCGCTGTCCACGTGGGCCAGCAGACCGATGACGAGTCGTTTCATTTATACAAACTCCTTAGAGAAAAACTTTCTGCAATCCTGAATGAGAGCTTTATCGAAGTCTCTCTCCCTCCGTCTGCGCTGTCGCGCAGCCACCGCTCCCCTTCTGACGCTTCGCGCCACCTCCCCCGTATCGGGGGAGGCTGTCTCGCAGAGGGCGGCTTTTGTGTGGGACAAAAAACGCCACCGCGGTGTGCGATGGCGATAGGGTCATTGTTTCCAGGTCCACCACAGGTATTTGATGTTGGTGGTCAGGTAGCGCTTAAACAGGCGCTTGGGGTCCTGCATCAGGCGGTACAGCCATTCCAGGTTGTGGCGCTGCATCCACATGGGGGCGCGGCGGATGTTGCCGGCTTCGTAGTCGAAAGCGGCACCCACACCCACCATCACGGCCTGTACCTTGTCCTCGTGGGCGGCCATCCAGCGCTCCTGCTTGGGGGCACCCAGGCCGACCCAGACGAAATCCGGCTTTGTCTCGTTGATGCGGCGGATGACGGCGGCGTCCTCCTCAGGCGTGAGGGGACGGAACGGCGGCGAGTACATGCCGGCAATCACCGCGCCGGGGTAATTCTTCTCAATAGTTGCTTTTAAAATATCCAGCGTTTCCTGCGTAGAGCCGTAGAAATAGTGACGGTAGTGCTTGCCCGCGCTCTCTTTCAGCATCTCTTTCATCAGGTCGGGGCCGGTCACGCGGGCGGCGTCCACATAGCCCTGCTCGCGGCTGAATTTGGACAGCGGGCCGCCGTCCGGCAGGGCCATCACGGCGCCGTTCTGCACGGCCTGGTAGGTGGGGTCGTCGTGGGCGGTCACAGTGGTGTGGACGTTGGCCACGCAGATGTATTTGCCGCGCCAATCCTCCAGCTTTTCCTCCAGTAGACGGACGGTCTTTTCCATGTCGGTGACAACGATATTTACGCCCATGATCTCGCAGGTGTTCAGCAGGCGCAGGTCCACGAACCGCATGCCGCCCAGGGTGCTGATCTCGGTGCGGGAGCTGACGTAATCATTGTACACCGGCACTGCGGCTACCCGCAGGTGGAAGTTGTCGGCCAGCATCATAATGCGCTGGGTAGTAGCTACATCCTGCACATCCTGGGCCAGTACGATCATATCGACCTTGTGGGTCTGCAGCAGTTCATACAGGCTGTCCACGGTACCCAGATAAGCGGGCAGACCCTCGCGGGGGGCGGCGTCCAGGTAGCCCACATACTGCATGGCGGTGCTTCCGCGGCCCTCGATCACATCGCGGAAGAAGCGGTGGGCCAGCTGCCCGCCGCCGATGAGCAGCGCCCGGGGCACGATGTCGTGCTTACGCACGTAAACATCCGCCAGCCTGTCAAACACCAGCCGCTTGAGGTAGATCATAATGACCGACAGCAGGTAATAATATACCAGCAGCAGGCGGGAAAGCTGGCTGACGCGGAACACGTAAAACGCAGTAGCCATCAGCGCCAGGCCCATCAGGCTGGTCAGCGCGATAAGAAAAAGCTGCTTGATGCTGTTGCGCAGGTGCAGTGTGCGGTAGCTGCCCAGCACGGCGTTACAGCCTACGATCACCAGCGCATACAGGGCCGAAATGGGCAGGAACGTCCAGATGTCCCACATAAAGAACTGGCTGCCCATGGGTGTGTAGCTGCGCAGCCAGCCGGCAAAGATGAAAGTAAGGATCAGCAGCAGAAACTCGAAAGCGGCGTTTGCAAACCGCAGAAATTTGGATTTGTGATAATGCATGCAGGACCTCCGTTGTCCAGGCTGTCGGTTACAGGGATACAACCATTCATTTTATAATAACATTATAAGGCTGCTTTTTCAATAGAAAAATGGCTGCTCCTGGCAAAAGGGGCAGCCATGGGGTGTGCATTATTCGTCCTCGTCGTCGTCCCGCGCCCAGTTGTAGGCGCAGCGCACGGCCTTGTGCCAGCCGCGCAGCCGCTTGCGGCGCTCTTCCTCGGAGATGTCAGGCACAAACATTTTGTCGATAGCGTGTTTTTTCGCCAGTTCCTCCGGCCCGGACCAGAATCCGACGGCCAGACCTGCCAGGTACGCCGCACCCAGGGCGGTGGTCTCCACCGAGGAAGGCCGCTCCACCGGCGCGTTGCTGATGTCGGCCTGGGTCTGCAGCAGGTAGTTGTTGGCCGCCGCGCCGCCGTCCACTTTCAGCGTGGACAGGCGGATGCCGGAGTCGGCACTCATGGCGTCCAGCACGTCGTTGACCTGATAGCACAGGCTGTCCAGTGTGGCGCGGATGATATGGTTTTTGTTGCAGCCGCGGGTCAGGCCTACGATGGTGCCGCGGGCGTACTGGTCCCAGTGGGGGGCGCCCAGACCGGTGAAGGCGGGCACCACGTAGCAGCCGTTGGTGTCCGGCACCTTGCGGGCCATGTACTCGGAGTCGCGGCTGTCCTCCAAAATCTTCAGCTCGTCCCGAAGCCATTGAATGGCTGCACCGGCGACGAAAATGGAACCTTCCAGCGCATAGTTCACCTGGCCGTTCAGCCCCCAGGCGATGGTAGTCAGCAGACCGTTTTTGCTGCGCACGGGGTGGTCGCCGGTGTTCATCAGCAAAAAGCCGCCGGTGCCGTAGGTGTTTTTGGCCTCGCCCTTGTTAAAGCAGGTCTGGCCGAACAGCGCGGCCTGCTGGTCGCCTGCTGCACCGGCGATTTTGATGGCACCGCAGAAGTGCATCGGGTCGGCATACTCGTAAAATTCGCTGTTGGAAACGGGCTTGGGCAGCACGCTGCGGGGGATGTCCAGCAGCTTCAGGATGTCGTCGTCCCAATCCAGCGTGTGGATGTTGAACAGCATCGTCCGGCTGGCGTTGGAGTAGTCGGTCACATGCACCTTGCCGCAGGTCAGCTTCCAGATCAGCCAGGTCTCCACGGTGCCGAACATCAGCTGCCCGGCCTCGGCCTTTTCCCGCGCACCCTCTACGTTGTCCAGGATCCACTTTAATTTGGTGGCGGAGAAGTAAGCATCAATGATCAGACCGGTCTTTTCCCGGATCATCTCGGTGTAGCCTTCGGCTTTCAGCGTATCGCAGTATTCGCTGGTGCGGCGGCACTGCCACACAATGGCATGGCAGATCGGCTCGCCGGTGTCGCGGTCCCACACGATGGTGGTCTCGCGTTGGTTGGCAATGCCGATGGCGGCGATATCCTCGGCGGTGGCACCAATCTTGTTCATGGCAGAGAGGGCCACGCCCAGCTGGGTGGTCCAGATCTCGTTGGCATCATGCTCGACCCAGCCCGGTTTGGGAAAATACTGGGTGAATTCTTTCTGGGCCACGCTGCAAATTTTGCCGTCGTGGTCAAACAGGATGCAGCGGTTCGAGGTCGTTCCGGCGTCAAGCGCCATAATGTACTTTTTCATAAGGCACTTCCTTTGGCGGGTATTTGCGATGATTAAAATTATTGTAGCATAACCACCAAAAACTGCAAGCAAAAAGCAGGGTATAGTAGCTGAATCTGCAAAACGCCCAAAACCGATTCCACAGTTTTGGGCGTTTTGCTAAATGCTGTTTGCTTATTGGTTGGCGGCAAAGATCCACCATTCGCCGTCGATCTGCACCTCCAGTGTGCCGTTCTCACTGCCGTAGCGGTAGGCGTAGCCGGTGCCGAAGTTGGATTGCCCATCTTCGGTGGGGAAGGAGTCACTGTCCACGGTGGAGGTAATGGTGCCGTCGGGGGCGGCCTTGGCGTCGGTACCGCTGACCGTGCAGGTGTCGTAGTAGATAACACCTTCCAGCATCACGGCGTGCGCCGGGGCGATGGCAATGCTGGATTCGGTGCTGTCCTCGGCCTTGTAGGTACCGTCGGTGCTGCCCTCCACGGGGGAACTGCCCTCGTCCGCGTAAGGGCTGGCAGCGCTCATCAGCGGTTCATCAGGGGCGGCTGCTGCTTCGGGGGCGGTTTCGGCGGCAGCAGCGGCGCTTTCCATAAAGTCGTTCTTGCTGCTTCCGGCGCGCCAACCGGCCACGCCGATCATCAGCAGCCCGGCGCAGGCGGCCACCGAGAGCGCGGGCATCCAGTATACAGGTTTCTTGCGGCGGCGCACGGCGGGGCGGTCGGCCGCCAGGATCAGGTCATCGTCCACCCGGCCGATGGCCTCAAATAACTGGCGTTCGTTCATACGGCCACCCCTTTCTTTTGTAAGTATGCGGCCAGCTTGCCGCGGGTGCGGTGCAGCGTCACGCGGACCTTGCTCTCGGTCAAGCCGTAACGCGCCGCAATGTCGGCGATGGCATCGCAGTACCAGTACCGCCGCAGAAAAATATTGCGGGTCTCCTCGGGCAGGGTGCGCAAAAACTCGCTGATGAGCCGCCCGGTCTCGGCGGCGTCGAAGGTATCCTCCACGCTGCCGGGGGCGGCCACGCACTCGGCCAATTCGTCCAGCGGTGCAAAGGTCTGCCCACTGCCGCGCTTTTGGGCCGTGGCTTTGTCCAGGCGGTCCAGCGCCAGGTTGCGGGTGATGCGCCCCAGGTAGGGGGCCAGCCGTGCGGGCCGGTTGTGCGGCATACTGTTCCAGGCGGCCAGCCAGGTATCGTTTTCACATTCTTCCACGTCGTGGGCGCTGTGCAGGATATTGTCGGCAATTTTGCGGCAGTACGCGCCGAACTTAGTGGCGGTCTCGGCCAGTGCCTGCTCGTCCCGGGCCCAGTACAGGGCCACGATGGCAGAATCCTCCATGCTTAAACCTCCTTTATACCTTTATATAAGGAAAGCGGGCGGAAATGTTACAGCAAAAGCCTGCTTTTTTGGGCAGGCTTTGGTTTTACAACATGTGTTTTTTGTGCAGCACCCAGGCCGACAGGATGCACAGTGCCAGCGTCAGCCCCAGCACGATGGCGAAACCGGCGGTGGAGTTGGCAAAAGGCATGCCGTCCGCCCGCACGTTCATGCCGTACAGGCCGCTGATGACGGTTGGCACGGCCATCAGCAGGGTGATGCTGGTCAGATATTTCATGGCGTTATTCAGGCGGTTGTCCAAAATCGAGCTGAACAGCTCCCGCGTACCTTTTATATCGTCGCGGTAGATGCTGGTCATCTCGATGGCCTGGCGGATCTCAACGATAACGTCGTCCAGCAGTTCGCGGTCGTCGGGGTACTGCTCCAGCCGTTTGTAGCGGGTCAGGCGGTCCAGAACCGTGGCATTGGCCCGTAAGCTGGTGGCAAAGTAGACCAACGTGGACTCTAAGCCGTGCAATTCCATCAGGTCGCTGTCCTTCAAGTCGCCGGACAGGTTTTTCTCAATGGCCTGGCGGCGGCGGTCAATGAGCCGCAGCTCCTGCTGGTACATCGAGGCCGCACGGTAGAGCAGCTGGTAGACGAACCGCATTTTTTTGCGGGTGGAAAAGCCCTTGACCCGGCAGGCGGTGAAGTCGCCAATAACAGGTGTGTCCACCGAGCAGACCGTGACGATCAGCTCCTGCGTCAGGATGATGCCCAACGGGATGGTGGTGTAGATGCCCTCGCCGGAGTCAGGCACCTTGATGGGAATGTCCACGATGATGAGAGTGTAGCCATCCTCCAGGCTGATACGGGCCGACTCTTCCGGGTCGGTAGCGGCCATCAGGTCGGCAGGCTCTATATCTAAGGTAGAGGCCACCAGGCGGGCCTCGTTTTCATCCGGGCTGTTCAGGCAGACCCAGCACCCCTCGCCGATCTCATCAACGCGGGTAAGCTGCTTGTCCTGGGTACGGTAAATCTTCATCATGGCAGTTGACCATCCATACATTATAATAATACCAGTATAAAGCCTGCAAGATAAAAGCGCAAGTATCTTTCTATATGCTGTCCCTCTTACACCACCCATTCTGTAGGGGCTGATGCTAGCATCGGCCCGCTTGGCGCGAACTTCATTTATGGTATGTAGGGGGCGGCGTCCCTAGAGGGGAGCTGTCCGCGCAGCGGACTGAGAAGTGGCTACTTTATCAACAAAGTTTCCGGTATAGCCCCCTAAAGGCCCCCTCTGCGAGGGGGCGAAGCGGGTGGGGAGAGAACTTACGGTATAACCCTTTACCCCTACACTTGGTGCCGCATTTGCACAACACCACAATATACACCTTGCCCA
>UQDG01000025.1 GCA_900539695.1 uncultured Oscillospiraceae bacterium | reverse complement strand
ACACCCCACTTATTAGATAGTATACCATACTGTCTAACAAATGGGGTGCAGTTCAGAGAATGGCGCAGGGCTGCTTTTTTGATAGATTTAAAATGGCACTCCAAAGTTCCGCTTGGTCACAGGACCAAACGGAACTCTGGTGGGAGAAATCCTTGTATAGATGGAGTAAGTTACTTTTTGATGGTCTCCTTGATCATGTTGAATAGCACGGCTGCTCCAATACCCCAGCCAGCCAGAATAATCAGGTAATCAATAATTCCCATAGTATTCACCTCTATAAAGCGTTCAGTCTGCTTTTTCTGTCTCTTGCTTGGGAACATAGCATGCGCTGTTTGCAACGAACATTGTGATTGCCGCACAAATCAGGCCAAACAGGAAATGGCTGATTCCCAGGGGCGAACCCAGCGCCCAGTAGCCCAGCGTCGATACGATGGCAACAACGATTGTGATCAGGGTTCCCTTCTCATTCATCTTTTTACGCCAGTAGAAAATACCACAGAAAATCGGAACCAATGCCGCACCAGCCGGTGCACCAACATCTTCCATGATCGACACGATCGAAGATCCGAAATAGCCAACGATCAGGCCCGCGATTGCGACAAGGATCATAAAGATGCGCTGCAGGGTAAGCGTTTGTTTGTCATCCATCTTTTTGAAGCGGCCGACCACATCGCGGGACAGCATGATGGAGCAAACCATCGTAACCGATGCTGCGGTCCCCATAACAGCTGCCAACAATGCTGCCAGCAGGATGGCACCCAGGAATGTACCCGTGTAATTATTGATCATAGCGGGCAGGATGGAGTCCGAAGTGCCCAGTTCCGGGATCAGCGCAGCGCCAACCAAACCAATCAGGCTGGCAAACAGCAGATACGGTACATAGATCAGCAGAGTTGCGGTAAGGGAGGCGTTCCGCGCCTCACTGCCGCTCTTGGCACCGCATATACGCAGGAAGTTCTCGTTGTTGATCATGTTGCTGGTGCCAAAGTAGAGCGCAGAGGAAATCATCGTGCCCCAACCAACCGTAGCGCCGACTTTGAGCATCTCGGGACGGCTTTCCTGCAAGGCAGCAGTCACACCGGCCATACCATTTGCCTGGATCAGCGCGACCAGCGGCAACACCATAACAACAGCGAACACCATCAGGATGATGTTGACCTTGTCCGTCTTGGTTGCAGCCACCATACCGCCAATAACCGTATAGACCAGCATAACAGCCGTCATAATGATCATGGCGGTCAACAGGCTGAGCTGCGGCACAAACATGTTCAGGATCGTACCCAGTGAACGGATCTGCGATGCCACCACAGAGAACACCGAGAAGATGCTGAGCAGTGCGATCGCATCGGCGCACTTGTTGCCCAGATGTTTACGGATCAGTTCCGGAATGGTGCTGACGTTTTCATCGCGAATCTTACGAGCAAACAGCAGGCTGGACAACATAGCGCCAATGCCTACGCCGATAGCCAGATAAAAACCAGAAACACCGTACGCATAACACATACTGGCGCAGCCCAGAGTAGAACCCGCGCCGATCCAGGCGCTGGACATGGAAAACACATTGGTCCAAAAAGGGATACCGCGGTTCGCGGTTGCAAATTCTTCCGAAGTCTTTACATTGCGTCCTGCCAGAATACCGATTACAAGAATGGCAGCAATGTAAACGACCGCAATAATAATGCGTGCCATTTTTTACCTCTCTTTATATCAAGCCCCTTATTGCTGCAGGGCTTACCTCTTATTTAGCGGACATAAGATCTTTCAGGCAGGCTTCCAAGCGGTTCAACCCTTCTTCCAGCACTTCATGGCTGGTGGCAAGGCAGATGCGCACATGCCCCTCCGATCCGGGACCAAAGAAGCGCTCACCACCGGGAACGATCGCCAGCTTATACTTGGTTTTCAAAAGCTCTACAAGTTCCACCGGGTCCATTCCTGTTTCAGTGATATCTGGGAAGATTACGAAGGTTGCCTGCGGCTTGTGGCACTTAATTCCCGGCATTGCGGCAATCCGCTGCAGGGCATAATTGCGGTTTTCTGTGATTTGCTGCACGAATTGATCCACACGATAAAAGCCCTTTTCCAGGCAGGCAATACCAGCCACCTGAGAAAGCAGATTGATGCCGCCGATGGTAGAATCCACCATAGAGGCTTCTACAAGTTTATCGTAGTTTTCCTGGTTGGTCGCATATACGCAGCCAATACGCAGGCCGGCCACACCGAAAGTCTTGGAGAAGCCATACACGGTAAGGGTGCGTTTATTGCGCTCCGGTCCAAACTCCAGCAGGCTGTTGAAGTGAGCCTCCGGGTAGATCATATCCGACCAGATCTCATCGTTCATGATGTAGAATCCATACTTTTCGGACAGGGTCAGCAGATAATCCAGATCCTCTTTTGTATACAGCATCCCCATCGGGTTATGCGGGTTGCAGAAACCGATCATTTTGGTTTTTGGGGTGATGTAATTTTCCAGCCCTTCCAGGCTGATACGGTCCTCTTTCAGATTCGAGGGGAACAGTTTGATGGTTGCACCGGCGTTCGACATCGAGGTACGGAACAGGAAATCCACGGGGTCAAACACAAGGCACTCATCCCCCGGCTGCAGGAACGCATCCGCAATCACCTGCATACCACGGGCAGCACTGTCAATGGGCAACACATATTTAGCTTCCACCGGCTCGTTCTTACGCTCACGGAAACTTTTTGCGAGATCCTCTTTAAATCGTTCCATGCCGCGGTTTTCGATGTATGGGAAGTAACCATCCTTAATGTAATCCGTCAGGGCTTCTACCACTTCAGGTGCACAGGGGAAATCATGGTCAGCTGCCGTGAGAGGAATGACACCATCGGGGACTTCGGCCCAGCGAAGGTTATGGGCACGTTCCTTTAAAATATCGAAATTGATCTGTTTGTTGGTGAAGTTTTCCATGTTGTCCCCCTTTATACTTCTGCAACTGCCTCGATTTCGCAGCGCACACCCTTGGGCAGGTCCTTAACAGCACAGCAGCTGCGGGCCGGGTTGCTGGTAAAGTACTGCGCATAAACACTATTGAAGGTTGCAAAATCTGCCATGTCTGCCAAGAAGCAGGTGGTCTTTACTACTTTATCGATGCCGGTGCCGCCAGCGGCCAGCACAGCTGCTACATTTTTGCAGCTTTGGTGAGCCTGTGCCTCGATTCCATCAGCAATCGTACCATCAGCAGGGTTTACGGGAATCTGGCCGGAGCAGTAAGCGAAACCTCCAGAAACGATGCCCTGAGAATACGGGCCAATGGCTGCGGGTGCGTTGTTCGTTGCAATGATTTTCATAAGATAGTCCTCCTTAAAAAATTCATTCTTTTTGCAATGAAATATATTTCATTGCTCGTTGTCCTCATTATATCAATAAACTATTTTTCAGTCTATTGGCAAGTTGTAGGAAAGTTTCTTCTTTCTTTTGTTTAGTCTGACGAGTCACGGATTCTGCAGCAAAAGTCGTCATATTTATGCTGTTACGCAAAAAAGATGCCAGCCAGGTTGTCTGCCCGGCTGGCATCTTTGCCTTACTGAACTGTCTATAGTATACACATTCTCCGTGCAAATCGCAACTAAGAATGAAAAGTATTTTATTGCAAAAGCTTAACTTTTTTATTCAAGTCCCTTGCAGTGGCGCAAATGAAGATACACGGTGTTTTTTGAAATGTTCAGGCAGTCTGCCACCTGAATCACTGCGTCCTTGATATTGAAAATGCCCGAGGCATACAACTTACTGACAATTTCTCTGTTACGCAGTACACTTCCCGCCAGCCCTTCTGCATCGGTTTCTGCTGCCGCACGCTGTACGGCAGCCTGCACCATTTCTGTAGAATTCTGTACATAGGTTTCCGCTACAGGCTGACTCTGTGCGGGGGAAATCGTTTCCAGAAGCTGCGAAAGCGGGGTGTCCATATAAAAATTGATACACAGTAACCCGATGATTCGCTGTTCACTGCCCCGGATTGCGATCGTACAAGAGCGCAGCGGTTTTCCATCGCGGTTTGTGCTGGAATAGCAGACCGTATCCCCCTGGGTCTGTGCGTGGATACGTCCCAGCATCGTAAGGGCCAATTCTGTGATAGGTGCGCCCTCGCTGCGGCCAGTGTGACTATTCATCACCCGAATTGCCGAATGTTCCAGGTCTTCCAAACTATGCAGCACCAGTTCATAGCCTGTGCCCAAATATTGTGCCAGACCGTCCAGCATCTGGCAGTAGGAATCCAATATCAGCCGATCTTCCGGCGTGAACTGCACCTCAGGTGATTTCATAGTCGCCTCCATGTCCCATCTTTTTTGCTTTCATGATACTGCATTTTAGCCAAAAAATCAAATAAATTCGCGTTCTTTTTCTTATACAAAATCGTTTACCGGACCCATCCGGTCGGCTGTATAATATTCGCTGCGCTTGATCTCGCCGGGCAGGTCGATGCCAGTAGCCTCCCGCAAGCCAAAGGCGGCAAAATAATCGCAGAATCGTTCTTTCCCAAGCCGTGCGCCGATCTGGATAAAGCAGGGGTTGCAGCTGACAGCCAGCCCTTGTGCGAAAGTCTCGGCTCCGTGGACGTGGCCGTTGGCGCAGCGGAACCGTGTGCCTGCCACGCTGATCTTGCCCGCGCATACAAAGTAATCGGTGGGCTTACAGGCACCGCTGTCCAGCGCGGCGGCCGCTGTGATGAGCTTGAATACACTGCCGGGCTCGTACAGGTCGCTGATGGCCTTGTTGCGCCATTGGGCCTGCTGGGCCTTTTGCAGGGCGGCGCTGCGCTCCTCACCGGTCAGGGCATCCACCGCCGCGCGGGCATCGTCATCGATGAGCCGCCGGGGCGTGTTGGGGTCGTAGTCCGGCTGGCAGCTCATCGCCAGCACAGCCCCCGTCTGCACATCCATCACAATGCCCACGCCCCGCTCGGCCACATGGTGCTCCTGCACGGCGGCGGAGAGGGCGCTTTCCAGCCAGTGCTGAATTTCTGCGTCGATGGTCAGCGTCAGGCTGTTGCCGGGCACGGCCTCCTGCAGGGTCTGGTAGTGGGTGGGCATGTCGTAGCCCCAGGCGTTTTTGGCCGTTAAGATCTGCCCGTTCCGGCCGGTCAACTCCTTATTATAGTAAAGTTCCAGCCCCCACAGGCCCGCGTTGTCTACATCGGTAAAGCCCAGCAGGCCGCCCATAAAATCTCCCTGCGGGTAGACGCGGCGGGTATCCTGCCGGATCTGGATGCCCTGGGCATTGTGCTCCTGACACCAGGCACGCACGGCGTCGGCCATCTCCCGGTTGGCGCGGCGGCGCAGCAGGCAGTCGTTGGAGGTGCGGACCGAGAATTTTTCCAGCGTTTCCGCATAGTCTAGTTCCAGGATCCCGCTCAATGCTTTGGCGGCAGGCTCCACCAGCTCGTCGGCCAGCTCCCGCGGGGCGGCACGGATGGTCCAGCAGGTCTCGCTGGCAGCCAGCAGCGTGCCATCAGCCGAGGTAATCTCCCCGCGGGCGGCGGGCAGTGTGGCCCCGCGCAGCTGCTGGTCGGAGGCGCGGGCGGCATAACCGTCGGCGTCCACCAATTGCAGCACGGCCAGCCGCCCTACCAGCCCGCCCAGGCACCCCACAGCCAGCACACCTGCCAGCAGCCGGATGCGCAGCCGCATCCCCTTGGTTTGCAAAGGTGAAAGGTGACGCATGAGAAAAGCCCCCTTTTCAGCGTGGTTCAGTTCTTTTCAAGCTATGAAACGCAATCTGGCAAAATGCCGAAATTTGGGCCGCAAATTCGTTCAAACGTCAATTGACCTTTAAACGGAATCAGCGTAAAATGTTAAGTAATGAATTTGACAATAATTTGTCAAGCTATAAAGGAGGCAATTTTATGGCAAGATTTACTCTCCCTCGTGACCTGTATCACGGCCCCAAATCCCTGGAGGCATTAAAGACCCTGCCCGGCAAGCGCGCAATGATCTGCGTCGGCGGCGGCTCCATGAAGCGGTTCGGCTTCCTGGATCGTGCCGAGGCTTACTTAAAAGAAGCCAGCATGGAAGTGGAGCTGTTCGAGGGTATCGAGCCTGACCCGTCCGTTGAGACCGTCATGAAGGGCGCGGCTGCAATGGAGAAATTCCAGCCGGACTGGATCGTTGCCATCGGCGGCGGTTCCCCCATCGATGCCGCCAAGGCCATGTGGATCAAGTACGAGTATCCTGACATCACCTTTGAGGATATGTGCAAGGTCTTTGGCATCCCGCCGCTGCGCCGCAAGGCACACTTCTGCGCCATCTCCTCCACCTCCGGCACTGCTACCGAGGTGACTGCCTTCTCCATCATTACCGATTATGAGAAGGGCATCAAGTATCCTATCGCTGACTTTGAGATCACCCCCGATGTCGCCATCGTCGACCCCGAGCTGGCCCACACCATGCCCAAAAAGCTGGTGGCCCACACCGGTATGGACGCCATGACCCACGCCATCGAGGCTTACGTTTCCACTGCCAACTGCGACTTTACCGACCCGCTGGCCCTGCATGCTATCGAGATGATCCAGGCCAACCTCATTGGCAGCTACAACGGCGATATGGATAAGCGCGACGCCATGCACAACGCACAGTGCCTGGCCGGTATGGCCTTCTCCAACGCGCTGCTGGGCATCGTGCACAGCATGGCCCACAAGACCGGCGCGGCCTTTGCGGATTACGGTGCCCACATCATCCACGGTGCCGCCAACGCCATGTACCTGCCCAAGGTCATCGCCTTCAACGCCAAAGACCCCTCCGCCAAAGCCCGCTACGGTGTGATCGCCGACAAGATGAACCTGGGCGGCGCCAACGACGACGAGAAGGTCGCCCTGCTTATCAAGTACCTGCGCGGCATGAACGACGACCTGAACATCCCGCACTGCATCGGCCACTACGGCCCCGACTCTTACCCCTGCGAGCAGGGCTTTGTTCCGGAGAATGTGTTCCTGGAGAGACTGCCTGAGATCGCCAAGAACGCCATCGCCGACGCCTGCACGGGCTCCAACCCGCGCCAGCCCAGCCAGGAAGAAATGGAAAAGCTGCTGAAGTGCTGCTACTACGACACCGAGGTCGACTTCTAAACTTTATACCAAAAAACCGGGTCCCCGCTGCGGGGCCCGGTTTTTTTGCTGCCCCAAACCGGGCAATATCCATCCGATTGCAAATTTTGTGCCATCGGCAGCCGGACAGCAAATTTGCGCAATTTTTGCCTGTTTGTCTTGCTTTTTATCAATTGCATCACCGCGGATGTTGGGCTATAATAATACATAATTCGTGCAGATATTGTGCCCTTTTGGTTTAGGAAAATGAAGGAGGAACTCCCGGTATGGGTACCGCAACGCAAGCAAAGGCGCCGCTTTTTACGCGGTCTGCGCTGGTGGCGCTGATCTGGCCGCTGTTTTTGGAGCAGACCCTAAGCGTGACGATGGGCATGGCTGACACCCTGATGGTGGCCGGTGTGGGCGAGGCGGCTGTGTCCAGCGTGTCGCTGGTGGACAGCCTGAACATTCTGATTATCCAAATCCTGGCGGCACTGGCCACCGGCGGCGCGGTGGTCGCCAGCCAGTACATGGGCCGCCGCGACCAGGAGAGCGCCCAGCGCAGCGCGGCCCAGCTGTACAGCGTGCTGGCCATCTCCACGGTTGCGGTGGGCGTGCTGTGCCTGGCGCTGTCCCGCCCCATTCTGCGCGGGGTGTTTGGCAGCATTGACGACGAGGTCATGCACTATGCGCAGCAGTATTTCATCATCAGCGCCATCTCCTACCCGTTCATTGGGCTGTACAACGGCGGTGCAGCGCTGTTCCGTGCCCAGGGCAACAGCCGCATCAGCATGCTGGCCAGTTTGGTGATGAATGTCATCAACATCGGCGGCAACGCGCTGTTGATTTATGGCTTTGGCATGGGCGTTGTGGGCGCGGCGCTGGCTACGCTGATCGGCCGCGTGTTTGCGGCAGTGTGGATCTTGTGGCAGAACCAGAACATCCACAACCCGCTGCGGGTGGCCGGTTTTGCCGACCTGCGCCCCCGCAAGGAGCCAATCATGAAGGTGCTGGCCATCGGTGTGCCATCGGGTTTGGAGAACGGCATGTTCCAAATCGGCAAGCTGTGCGTCAGCAGCCTGACCTCGACCCTGGGCACCGCCGCCATTGCGGCCAATGCCGTGGCCAACAGCGTTTGCACGGCGGCCAACGTGCCCGGCGCTACGATGAACCTGGCCATGATCCCAGTGGTGGGCCGCTGTCTGGGTGCCGGGGACAAGGAACAGGCGAAAAAGTACTCCCTGCAGCTGACCGGTATTGCCATCGTGGGCCTGGGGCTGGCCAATTTGGCCATGTTTTTGCTGCTGCCGGAGATTATCACCTGGTTCCACCTGTCGGCCGAGGCGGCCAGCATGTGCACGGTGGTGGTGCACTGGTTCAGCGTGTTCTGCGTGGTGTTCTGGGCCCCCAGCTTTACCCTGCCCAACGCCCTGCGCAGCGGCGGCGATGCCAAGTTTACAATGCTCGTCAGTATCGCCAGCATGTGGGTGTTCCGCGTGATTTTAAGCTATTTCTTTGTGCTGCAGATGCACATGGGGCTGACCGGCGTATGGTTTGGCATGTTTGTGGATTGGATCTGCCGGAGTATTTTGTTTGGGGTACGGTTTTATAGCGGCAAATGGATGGAGCATAAGGTAATTTAATTTCTGCTTTCCCCTGCTTAGGGTGTATCTGAAAAGTCCTCAGCGCTGTTCAATTCTACTAAAAAGCACATCTGCTGCGTTGCTCATCCTTGCAATACATCCAGTATTGCAGCGGATTCGCGCCTTGCAGCTGTTGCTTTTCAGCGAATTTTCCAGCACTTTTGACTTATCAGATACACCCTAGGTGGGGGAAAGCATTTTTTATTGACAATTTTGGTCTACTGTGATAGACTACCAATAGAAGGAGTCTATCCATGTAGACCAAAGGAGAAAACCATGAACCATTTAGCCGAAGCCGAATACCGGTTTGCCTGCCTGGTGTGGGACACCGAACCCCTGCCCAGCGGCCAGCTGGTCAAACTTTCCGCCGCCGAGCTGGGTTGGAAAAAAAGCACCACCTATACCGTGCTGAAAAAGCTGTGCGAGCGCGGCATTCTGCAAAACGAGGGCGGCACTGTGACCAGCCTGGTAAAAAAGGAGGAAGTGCAGTGCGCCGAGAGCGCCGCCGTGGTGGACAAGACCTTTGACGGCAGCCTGCCGCGCTTCGTGGCCGCATTTTTGAACTCGAAGCCCATCAGTGCCGCCGAAGTGGCCGAGATCCGCGCCCTGTTGGATGCGGCCCAATCGAAAGAGGGGTGACTATTATGCGCAGCACCGTGCTTTCGTTTTTGCTGCTCAGCCTGTGGGGCGGCGCGGCGGCGCTGGCGGCCTGGGTCGTCTGCCGCCTGTTGCGCCGTGCCCATGCGCCCAGCCGGTTTTTGTGCTGGCTGTGGCTGGCCGTGGGACTGCGGTTCGTGCTGCCCTTTGGCATTCCGCTTGCCCTGCCCCGCCCGCAAAATATCCAACTGGCCGAGGCCGCCGACACTGTGCAGGCCCTGACCCAGCCGGAGCTTACCGCCCCGGACCTGCCTGCCATGGTTCCCGCCGCCCCCGCCGCGCCTGCGCCCTGGTACACCACACTGACCGTGTGGCATCTGCTGGCGGCGGTATGGGCTATGGGCGCGGCACTGCTGGCCGTGCGTGCCGTGTGGGGCTACCTGCGCCTGTCCCGCCAGGTGGCGCTGGCCTGCAAAACGCCGGATGGCTGCTTCAGCGGCCCCTGTGTGCCCACGCCTTTTACCCTGGGCCTGCTGCGGCCCCGCATCTACCTGCCCGCCGGGCTGGCCGGCCCCGCCCGGGACGCCGTCATCTTGCACGAGCGCACCCACATCCGCCGGGGCGACCCGCTGACCAAGCCGCTGTTTTACGCCGTGGCCTGCCTGCACTGGTTCAACCCGCTGGCGTGGCTGGCCTTCCGCGAGTTTGAGCGCGACATGGAGGCCGCCTGCGACGAAGCTGCCGTGCGAGGCCAATCTTCCGCCGCCTGCAGCGCCTACTGCGAGAGCATTCTGCGGTTTGCCATGCAGGGGCGCGGCGTGCCCGGCAGCCTGGCCTTTGGTCAGGGCAGCGCTAAGACCCGCATCGTGCATCTGCTGCATTACCGCCGCCTGGGGGCCGGGGCCATGGTGGTCTGCGCCGTGGTCATCGCCGCCAGCATGACGGCCTGCATGGTTCGCCCTACTTTGGAAAACGCCCCCGCCGCCACGCCGGAGACCGCCGAAGCCGCTGAGCCGGAGGCCACGCCTACCCCCGCACCGACGCAGGCACCTACCGCTGTGGTCAACACCGCCCAGATGCCGCTGCTGGAGGACCCCGACAACAGCCCGCTGTTTATCGATCCTGTACCGGATTACAAGTATATCTCCCGCTTTAAGAACAACGGCCATCGTGGTGATGATCTGTGCGCAGACCCCGGCACCGATGTACTGGCTGCGGCTGACGGTGTTGTCGTGCAGGCTGCCGAGCATTACAGCTGGGGCAACTTTGTGGTCATTGACCACGGCACGAACGGCGAGGGTTACAGCTGGCGCACCCTGTACGCCCACCTGCAAAGTTCCACCGTGCAAACCGGGCAAAGCGTTGTGCAGGGGCAGCTGATCGGCTACGTAGGCAGCACCGGCCAAACCACCGGCAACGGGTGTCATTTTGAAGTGTATGTGGACAACACCCTGACCTCGCCGCGCTGGTTTACTGCCTACCATGGCGAGGGCGACCACGCCGAGCCGACCGACGAGGAGCGGCAGGAGCTGATCGACCGCTGCGTTGCCGCCAAGGCGGATAATGCCTTTAGTGCACTGGATACCGCCCTGGGCGGCCAAGGGGCGCAGGCCATTGCCTTTTCGCTGCCGCTCTTCCCTTCTGAGGATGTGCGGATGAGCAGCACTTTCGCCCAAAACCGCACCGGCGTAGACTTGGCGGCCCCGGAGGGCACCACCGTACTGGCCGCCGCCGACGGCACCGTGACCGAGTACGACTATAATGAGGACGACGGCTACTATCTGGTGCTGTACCACAGCATGGACGACGGTGCCTCGTGGCAGACGCGATACAGCCACCTGGGCAGCGTGAAGGTGCAGGTCGGGCAGCAGGTCGTGCAAGGCCAGGAGATCGCCGCCTGTGGCAGCACCGGGGCCAGCACCGGCCCCCACCTGCATTGGGAAGTGCTGAAAAACAGCGAACCCGTAGACCCGCAGACGGTTTGCGAACTCCTGTCTACCCTATAATAAGGTAACATTCCTATGAAATATTCTTCCCTCGGCCCCGCCCTGTTGGCGGCGGGGCTGCTTTTTTGCACCCTTTTTGCGCCGTTTGGCGCGTATGCTGACAGCAAAAAGGACGAATTATCGGCAAAACAGAATCAAGCCCAGCAGGCCTACAACGAAGCCCAGCAAGAACTGGAAGAACTGCAAAACCAGCAAAGCGAGACCCAGAGCCAGATCGACCAATTGCAGGGGCAGAGCGCCGAGGTCGCCGCCCAGTTGAGCGGCATATACACAGCCTTGCAGGAGGCCCAGCGCACCCTGGACGAGCGCACCGCGGCCGCCGAGCAGGCCGCCCAGGCGCTGGCGGACAAGCAGGCCGAGTACGACGCCAGCCTGGCCCGCTACAAAAGCCAGATGGGCGCGATGCAGCTTTTGGACGGCGGCGGCAGCATTACCCTTTTGATGCAGGCCCGCAGCCTGTACGAGATACTGACCTTTGCCGAGACCCTGCGGGAGCTGGCCGACCACAACAGCGCCGCCCTGGCGCAGTTGAACGCCGAGGCCGAAGCCCTGGACACCGCCCGCGCCGAGGCCCAAGCCGCTGCTGACGAAGCCGAGGCCGCCCGCGCGGCGCTGGATGCCCAGCAGACCGCCCTGGAAGCTACACAAAACGAGCTGGGCAGCGCCTTACAAGCCGCCAACACCGCCCTGACCGAGCAGCAGGCCGCCGAACAGGCACAAGCTGTGGTGACCGAGGCCGCCCGCAAAGCCTATCTGCAGGCCACGGCGGATCTGGACGCCTACGCCCGCGCCCAAAGCAGCAAGTACACCACCGCCGACCTGCACCTGACCAGCCTTGCCTTCCGCTGCCCGCTGGACAGCTACGGGCGCATCACCACCCAGTTTGGCGAGGCCGACCCCTGGGGCATCCCCCACCGGGGCACCGACTTTGCCGCGCCGGGCGGCACGCCGGTCTACGCCATTGCTGATGGCATCGTGAGCGCGGCCGCCGCCGTGTACAGCTACGGCAACTGTGTGCAGATCAGCCACGGCACGGCCGACGACGGCAACACCTACGATAGCCTGTATGCCCACCTGAGCAGCATTGCCGTCAGCCAGGGCAGCGCTGTGACCAAGGGGCAGGTCATCGGCTACGTGGGCAACACCGGCAACGTGTACAGCACCGGGGGCGGCGGCTATCACCTGCACCTGGAACTGCGGGTCAACCGCGCCCGCGTGAACCCGCTGGCTTACGTACCGCAATGAGTAACGACTTTTTGTATTGGTTTGGCTTTTATGTAGAGTATCGGCTGCTCTGCCTTGCACGCGGACTGGCCGCCTTTACCCGCTGGTTTGTCCGGGTACTGGGTGCGCTGCTGACGGCGGTGCTGCGCCCCGTCGCGCTGGGGTGCATCCAGCTGCGGCAGGCCTTGCGCCGCCCCAAAGCATGGCTGGGGCTGGCGGTCCCGTTGGCGGGAGTGCTGGCCTTTGCGTGGCTGGTGCGCACCTGGCTTGGCCAGCCCTTTGCCCTGCGGGTGGAAGTAAATGGCACCGTGGTGGGCTATGTGGCCAGCGAGCAGGACTTTGACACCGCCCGTGCCGATGTGCAGGCCCGCGTGAACACCGCCCGCGCCCTTCTGGAAGCGGCAGGGGCCGACGTGCCCAACTGGGACCTGGACCCGGCCTTTACGCTGGCCGTCAGCGCCGACACGATGACCCCCGGCGAGGTGGCCAACGCCATTTTGCAGGCCAGCGGCAGTGAAATCACTGCGGGCACCGCCGTCTACGTGGACGGCGCCCTGCGCTTTGTGACCACCGAGGGCGACCACCTGCGCACCCTGCTGGCCGCGGTGCGCCGTCCCTACATGGACCCCGCCGACGCCGACAGCCGCGTGGTGTTTGCCCACGAGTTGACGCTGGCAGACGGCATTTACCTGACCGGGTCGGTCAGCCCCTATACCGAGGTTGTATCCGCCCTGCAGGCCAATGACGGCGAGCTGCTGCGGGTACAGATCCGCCGCCGGGAGCGGTACGAGCAGGAGCTTGCCTACGATACCCAAATTGTGGAAGACGACACGCTGGATTTTGGCAAAAGCGAGACCGTGCAGACCGGCGTGCCGGGCCGCGAGACCGTGACCTACGAGGTAGTGTACGAAAACGGCGCCGAGGTGGACAGCCGCGTGTTGGATGTAGCCCGCACTGCCGAGCCGGTGCCGGAGGTCATCCGCCGGGGCACCCGGCTGCAAAGCGGGATGATCGGCAAGCTGGGCACCGGCAGTTTCATCTGGCCCGTGCCCGCCTACCGGCACATTTCCCGCTGGGCGAACTTTACTCCCGGAATCAACTATCACCGTGGCGCGGACATTGCCGCACCCTACGGCACCGAAATTTACGCCGCCGACGCCGGAACCGTGGTGGAATGTACCCGCCATTGGAGCTGGGGCAACTACGTGAAGATCGACCACGGCAACGGGTACCAAACGCTGTACGCCCACATGTCGGCCCAGGCGGTGCACGTAGGCGACGTGGTGGAGCAGGGGCAGGTCATAGGCTATGTGGGCAATACCGGCAACTCCTTCGGGAACCACTGCCATTTTGAGATGTATTATAACGAGCGGTTGTTCAGTGCAAGGGATGTGTTCCCGGATATGCCGGAGTGGAACCGCTAAAAGCCTCCCTCTGGGAGGGAGGTGGCGCATCCTCTCACCCATTTTATTTTTTTCAGCCGGCACTTTACTTTTTTGGTTTTGTGTGCTAGAATACTTTACATAGTAAAGCGACCCCTGCTTGCGGTGCAATGACGCGCCGTTGGTGGGGGTCGTGTCTGTTTTTTAGAGGGTATTTTTAGGGGGAAGCTATGGACCGTATCGATCGAAAAATCTTGGACATCCTGCAAAAGGACGCCCGCGCACCGCTGAAAGAAATTGCCGACCGTGTATTTTTATCCAGCCCTGCGGTGTCGGCCCGCATGGCCCGGCTGGAAAGCTCCGGCGCGATCATGAGCTATCAGGCCCAGGTGGCCGCGCCGATGCTGGGGTACATGGTCAAGGCGTTCATCAACCTGGACATGGACCCCCAGCGCAAGCCGGAATTTTACCCCTACATTGAAAGCTGCCCCCATGTGGTGGAGTGCAACTGCGTGACCGGCGATTACAGCATGCTGATCGAGGTGCTGTTTGCCACCACGCAGGAGCTGGACCAGTTCATCAACCATTTGCAACAGTTTGGCCGCACCCGCACGCAAATCGTGTTCTCCACACCCGTGGAGCACCGCGGCGTGCCCGTCAGTGTGGAGGAAGATGCCGCCGATCCTCAGAAATAACCGCCGTCCTGGTGGGTGCTCTGGCTTTCCAGCCCCATGGATACGCCCAGGGCTTCATCCACGCGGCGCATGTCATCCTCGGGGATGCGGCCCGCGCGCTCCCGCAGGCGGCGCTTATCCAGGGTACGGATCTGCTCGGTCAAAATAATGCTGTCCTTGGCCAGGCCGCAGCGGTCGGCCCGCACGCTGATATGCGTAGGCAGGCGGTTTTTATCTTGCCGGCTGGTGATGGCCGCCGCGATCACCGTGGGGCTGTGCCGGTTGCCGATCTCATTCTGGATGATAAGTACCGGCCGTATCCCGCCCTGCTCGCTGCCCACGACGGGGCTTAGGTCGGCGTAAAAAACCTCGCCTCTGTGCACTTCCATAGAAAAAGCCTCCTCTCGTTTGCTTACCTAGAGTATAAGCGAGAGGAGGTTTTTTTAATCACTCTGTTTTTCGATTTCTGCGGCCAGCGCGTCGCCTTTGACGCAAAAAGCCGTAAACGCACGGCTGCGCTGCAAGGGCTGTATGATAAACCTGGTACGCAGCGTGTCGATGGCCGCGCAGCCCGCGAAAGTCAGCACGATGACCAGCAGCGTGTACGCCGCCGAGCCGTGGTGCGCCTGGGCGCGGAAGATGCCGTTCCACAAAAAGTCTCGCAGCACGGGGACCTGGTGCAGGATGTAAACGCCCAGCGTCGTGCCCGCCAGCCCGTTGATGAACCGGTTGCTGCCGAGGTCCAGATTTTTGAAGAAGTGGAACAGCGCCAGCGCCGCCAGCAGGCCGGGCAGTGCGCCCAGCGCCGTGCGGTAGTAGGCAATGTACTGGAACGCCTTGCTGTCGGTCGCGTCCCGGTATTCCAGCACCGCGCGGATGGCGGTGTTGGCCAGCGGCAGGCCCAGGCCGAGGGCAAGCGCCGCGGCGGGGCGGTTCAGCAGGCAGGACAGGCGGTTATCCGGCCAGCGGCGCAGGTAGGCAGCCAGCAGGTAATCGTAGAGGAACATCCACGCCGTATCGCCCAAAATTCCGTCCTGGCCAAACACCGTGGGGTAAACGACCAGCGGCACAGCCAGCACCAGCAGCACGCCTTTGTGGGCGCGGCGGGGCAGCCCGTGTAGCAGCCGGTTGAGCAGCGGCACGCAGAGCAGCAGCACCAGATAGTCCGAGATGAACCACAGCTGGCGCGTACCGGCGGGAAACGCCGCCCAGCGCAGTGCGCCGAGGGAGACATCCAGCCCGGCCAGCCTGCACAGCAGCGTAACCGGCACGGTGTACAGCCACAGCGACAGCCACAGCGACAACGGGCGGCGGGTTTTGAACGGCTGTTCGCACATAAACCAGCTGCCCACCAGCACAAACACGGTGCAGGCAATGCGGGAGCCGCAGCCGATGAGGCAGAACACGAAGGAGGACGGCAGCGTGGAATAATCCGCAATGCCGCCCTGGCCGGTGAGGTGGTCGCCGATGATGAGCAGCATGCAAAGGATGCGCAGCAGTTCCAGATTGCTGGCGCGGGGGGCTTTTGTCGGCACGGCGGACCTCCTTTCTGATTGTTACAAAATAAGGCGGCCCATGGCCGCCCGTAAAAGGCAGTTATTTGTTTTGTTCCAGAATTACAAACGCGCAGGCCAGGCCGTTTTCGTGGGTCAGGCTCAG
This sequence comes from uncultured Oscillospiraceae bacterium, assembly GCA_900539695.1. Lineage (GTDB taxonomy): Bacteria > Bacillota > Clostridia > Oscillospirales > Ruminococcaceae > Gemmiger. The sequence goes on along the minus strand of UQDG01000025.1, from coordinate 17,290 downwards.
GTGCGGGGTCAGGGCGTTGGCGGCGGTCCATTCGGCGGCGGGGCCGGTCAGGGCAAAATAAGGCGCGCCGCTTTCTTTACGCAATACCGTTAAATCTGTCAGTGCAAAGCCGCCCAGGCCGGTGCCTGCGGCCTTTAAAAAAGCCTCCTTGGCGGCAAAGTTGGCAGCGGCAGTCTCGGCACGGTGGGTGCCGCCCCGCTCGTTCAACAGGGCCTGCTCCGCCGGGGAAAAAACACGCTGCACAAAGGCGGGCTTTTGCAGCTTTTCCGCCATGCGATCTGCCGCGCAAAGGTCGGTGCCGATGCCGAAGATCATACTTTCATCCTTTTCGTTTCAACTCAACGCAAACTCCAACAGTGCGGCTCTTTCGTTCAGCACGCGGCCCTCCATAACGGCGGTCAGCAGTCGCTGCAGGGTAGCACCCACGGCGGGGCCGGCGGGCAGGCCGGCTTCCATCAGGTCGCCGCCGTTTACGGCCAGCTGGCGCATGGTGTAGCAGGCGGTCTTGGAAAGCTCGGTCATCCGGGCCTCAAAGGCGGCCACCTCGTTCCGCCGGGCTTTGACCTCCGGCGTGTCGGCGTGGGCGTCCAGGTCGGCATATTTCAGCGCGCAGAGCCGGTGCAAAAACACCGCACCGTAGCGGTTGAGACTTTTTAAAATGGCGGTGTCCCCCGCCGGGACCGGGGCATCATGGATGGCGATCAGCCCGGCAGTCCCCTCGATCAGATAGCCGGGGGCTTTCAGGCGGCGCAAAATCGTGCGGGCCATCGCCGCGCCCCGCTGGTTGTGGCCCTTAAAGTGGGCCGCACCGTCCGCACCCACGCTGCGGCACTGGGGTTTAGCAATATCGTGCAGAAACGCTGCCCAGCACAGCACCCGCGCGCCGCGGGTATCCTGGCCGCGCAGGTCCAGCTTTTCCACCGCCACGGCCGAGTGCTGCCACACATCGTAGCAATGCCAGCGGCCGGGCTGGGTGCAGCCGATGCAGGCCTGCACTTCGGGCACCGCACCAGCCAGGATCTCGCCGTATTTGGCCAGTGTCGGCCCCGCGTTGGGGGCGCCGAGCAGACCGTCGATCTCGGTATAAATGCGCTCGGCGCTCACGCTTTGCAGCGTATCCCGCGCCTGCAGGGCCGCGGCGGCGGTGGCTTCGTCCAAAGCAAAGCCCAGCCGGGCCGAGAAGCGCAGCGCCCGCAGGATGCGCAGGGCATCCTCGGCAAAGCGCTGGGCCGGGTCACCCACACAGCGGATCATGCCCGCCGCCAGGTCATCCCGCCCACCGTACAGATCAATAATGCCTTTGCCCGGGGCGTAGGCCATGGCGTTGATGGTAAAATCCCGCCGGGCCAGGTCCCTGGGCAGGTCGTCCACGAACTGCACCGCGTCGGGATGGCGGTGGTCGTGGTAGTTGCCGTCCAGGCGGTAGGTGGTTATCTCGTAGGGTTTGCCGTGGAGCACCACCGCCACCGTGCCGTGCTTTTCGCCGGTCAAAATCAGCTGATGGTCGGCAAACAGGCGGCGCATCTCCTCCGGCCGGGCCGAGGTACAGATGTCCCAGTCCCCGGGGGTGCGGCCCAGCAGGCTGTCACGCACGCAGCCGCCCACCACATAGGCAGTGTGCCCGGCGCTTTGCAGCGTTTGCAACAGGCCGATGACATCCCGCGGCAGATAGATGCTGTCCCGGTTCATGGTGCTGTCCCCCTTTCCCTGGTTTGGTGGTGTATTAGGCGCGGTGCCACTCCTGCGAAAGATCAACGATGCAGGCCAGGCTGCCTTCCTCATCTTTCAGCGAAGCGACCTTCTCGGCGGCCTTGTCGGCGTCGATCATCCAGGTCAGGATGAAGAAGTTCTCGGCCGGGACCTCGTAGTAGACCCAGGCGCCGTCGGCGCGCAGCAGGTCGGGCAGGTGGTCCAGCTCGCCCTCCAGCAGGCCCTGGCCTTCCTCGCCATAAATCATCTCGGGGCCGACCTGCAGAGAGTCGATCACGTTGATGCTGCTATTGATATACGTATCGCGGTCGACCGTTTTATCTCCGGCCTCCCACGCACTGGCGAACGCCTTGACCAGCAGTTCGCGGACTTCCAATTTACTGTCACCCATCTGATACATAACAGGAACCCTTCCTTAAACCATAATATAAAATAAGTATAGCACAAAATGGGACGGTTGGGTATGCCTATTTTGTTTTTTGTACTGCGCGGCGGGGATAAATTTTCTGCTTTTGTTGACAAAGGCGGAAAGCAGGCTATAATTGTTGTATGTACAACGATGTAGGTGCAACCAGTTTGCCCGGATACGGAGGCGGCTATGGATATTACCGAACGCAAAATTACCAAAATTGCCCGCGAGGCAGAGAAGCTGGTACTGCTTACCCTGCGGGAAAAGGGCGTTGGCACGGCGGAGATCGACCTGATCCACGCGCTGCGCCATCACCCCGGCTGTACCCAGGCGGCGCTGGCCGAGCTGCTGCACGCCGACAAGGCGGCCATCGCCCGGCGCACCAAAAACCTGGAAGCGAAAGGCTATTTGGTGCGCAAAGCCAGCCCCAATGACCGCCGCAGCCAGCTTTTGTACCCCACCGAGAAAGCCGAAAGCCTGAAATCTTCCAAGGCGGAGATCGAGGCCGAATTTTACGAGTACCTGACCAGTGCCCTGCCCGCCGACGAGGCCGCCGCCTTTGCGGCTACGCTGCACAAGCTGTACACGGCCTCCAAGACCGAAAGCCGTGCGGGGTTCCCGCACTTTAAACAAGCCACAGAGGGCGAAGCGGAACATGCAGAATGACAAGAACTTCCGCCCGGACCACATCGGCGCCTACTTCCGCATCGAATGGCTGCCGCTGGCGCTGGTCACCGTTTCGGGCCTGATCTACAACATCGGTCTGCTGGCCACGCCCTGGTTTGAGGGGCAGCTGGCCCAATGCCTGGCCGATATTTTGGACGGCAGCGCCACCGCCGCGGCCATGGCCATACTGGTGCTGACCTATGTGCTGGTTACGCTGGTGGTGCAGGCGGCGCGGTTCATCAAGCGCTTTTACGTGCGCCGCTTTGCCAATAACATCAACCGCCGGATGAAGGGCATTCTGTACGCCAACCTGGTGCGCCAGAGCCGCGCCGCGCTGGAAAAAGAGGGTGCGGGCGAGCTGATGACCAAGGCCATCTCTGACGTGGACGACTGCGTGGAGGGCATGCGAAAATTCACCACCGAAATTTTTGATACCGGCGTAGCGCTGGTAGGTTACATCGTGATGCTGCTGGTGTATGATTGGCGGCTGGCGCTGTTGAGTTTGCTGTTTACACCGGTCTCCTACCTATGCGCGGCGTGGATGAAAAAGCCGGTGCAGCGCGAAGGCGCCGCCTGCAAAAAGGCCGCCGGTGCGTTAAGCGCCGCCACGCTGGACCGTGCCCAGAACGCCGCCACCTACCGCATTTACGGCTGCGAGACCGCCCGCGAGGCCCGGTACGAGGACGTGCTGGCCACCTACGAAAAGACCGCCGTGCACAGCAACGTGTGGCAATCGGCCCTGCCGCCGCTGTATCTGGCGGTGTCCGAAGCGGGCGTGCTGTTCATTTTGTGGTTCGGTGCCAAAAACGTGCTGGGCACCGGTTGGCAGGCCTGGGACATTGCGGCGTTTACTACGTTCCTCTCCTGCTTTACCAAGCTGACGGTAAAATCGTCGAAAGCAGCGAAGCTGTTCAACGCGGTGCAGAAAGCCGAAGTCTCCTGGAAGCGCATCAAACCGCTGATGAAACTGCCGGAGGCGCTGGACGAGCTGGTTGTGCCCGTCCCAGCCGATGTGACGCTAGAGGATCTGTCCTTTGGGTATACCGAGGAGCCGATTTTTGCGGGGCTGGATCTGACAGCCCACCCGGGGGAGATCATCGGCATTACGGGGCCGGTGGCCTGCGGAAAATCCACTTTGGGGCGTGTATTTTTGTGTGAAGCTTCCTATGGCGGCTCGGCCCGGTTCGGCGGCAAAGAATTCTCTGCGCTGACGCCGCGGGAAATTGCATCCACCGTCGGCTACCTGGGGCATGACCCGGAGCTGAGCGCCGACACCGTGCAGAACAACGTGCTGTGCGGCAGCAAGCAGGACCCGATGCCCTGGTTGGCTGCTGTGGCGCTGAAAGACGAAGTGCAGGCCATGGAGAACGGTGTGGACACCGTGATCGGTCCCAGCGGCACACGGCTTTCCGGCGGGCAGGCCCAGCGGCTGGCGCTGGCCCGCACGCTGGCGCATCCCCGGCCGGTGCTGGTACTGGACGACCCATTCTCGGCGCTGGACCGCAGCACCGAGGATACCGTGTTTGTTAACCTGCAGGAGTACGCCAAGGATAAGGTCGTCTTTCTCATCTCCCACCGGCTGTACCATTTTCCCCAGACGCAGCGTGTAATTTTTATGGAGGATGGCAAGACCACCGTGGGCACCCACGAGGAACTGCTGGCGGCGGTACCGGCCTACCGCCAGCTGTACGAAAGCCAGACAGGAGGGCAGCAGCATGAAAACGAACAATAAAAGCGGCGTGTTTGCAGCCCTCCGCATGGCGGCCCGGGCACACTACCCGCTGACTATTGGCACACTTTTATGCGTGGCGGCGTCAGTTATCACCTCGCTGCTGCCGCCGCTGCTGCTGGCACGCATCATTGATGGGCTGGCGGCGGGCCTGCCGCTGACGATCTGGGCGGTGCTTATCTACTTTGCCAGCCTGGCGCTGGAGGGGGTGCTGTCCTCGGCGCAGGAAAGTCTGCTGGTGCTGTTTGGGCAAAAGATGACCCACGCGCTGCGGTCCGAGATGTCCCACAAATTGACGCAGCTGCCTGCACGCACGCTGGTGGACCAGAACCCCGGCGAGGTGGCCGCGCGGTTCTCCGGCGATGTGGACACGGTGGAGGCGCTGTTCACCTCCGGCATCATCAGCATGGTGGCGGACGCCTGCCGCATCTTTTCCATTGTGGCGGTCATCGCCGCGAAGAATCCCGGTCTGGCGCTGATTTTACTGCTGGCACTGCCGCTGTTCGCGGCGTTTACCCGCCGTGTACAGCGCCGCATGCTGGCCGCTCAGCTGGACAACCGCCGGGCTGTGGCTGCCGTCTCCGGCCAGGTGCCCGAGACGCTGCACAACATCCGCACCATCCGCGCGCTGGGCATGGAGCAGTACATGGAGCGCCGCTACGACCGGTGCATCGGCGCGGGCTACGCCGCCATGGAGCGCACTAACTTTTACGATGCCGTCTACTCCCCCGTTGTGCTGCTGCTGAACGCCGTGGTGGTGGGCATCGTTATGCTGCTGTCGGCCTCGGGCAACGCGGTGGCGCTGGAGCTGTTCGGCATGTCCGTCGGCACCTCGGTAGCCGTTATCAACTACATATCGCGCATTTTCGCCCCCATTGAAAGCCTGGGCATGGAGGTTCAGACCATCCAGTCTGCCATGGCGGGCGTGAAACGCATTGATGCGTTTTTGGCCCAGCCGGAACGGGAAATTTCCGCACAGCGTACCAGGGCGGCCCGGGGCGATGTGGAACTTTCCCACGTCACCTTTGGCTACGGCGAGAAACATGTGCTGAATGACTTCTCGATGACCGTGAAACAGGGCGAACAGGTCACGCTGATCGGCCGCACCGGCGCGGGCAAGAGTACCGTGTTCAAGCTGCTGCTGGGGCTGTACCCGGCCGAAAGCGGCACCGTCACCATTGGCGGCGTACCGGTGGCGGACATCACCGACCGGGAGCGCCGCACCTGCATCAGCTGTGTGGAGCAGCATTTTGCCCGCGTGCCCGGCACCGTGCTGGACCAGATCACACTGGGCGATCCGCAGATCACCGCCGAGATGGCCAAACATGCGGCCCAGCTGGCGGGCATTGACGGGGCCATCGAAGCGCTGCCCGACGGCTACGACACCCCGTGCAGTGAAGGGATGTTTTCTCAGGGCGAGTGGCAGCTGTTGTCCATCGCCCGCGCCGCCGCGGCGGACCCCGCTGTGCTGCTGCTGGACGAGATCACCGCCAACCTGGACGCCGAAACCGAAGCCCGCGTGCTGGAGGCCCTGCGGCGGGCGTCCGAGGGTCGCACGGTACTGTCAGTGTCCCACAGAATTTATGAGAACCTGGGCGGGCGAACTGTAGAAATCAAAATATTATAAGTTGTCGCTTATTTTCAGGAAAAGCCTTGACCTTCCAGTGGGTGCAGGGTGTACGATAACCGGGAAAGGAGCGTGATGTTATGAACATCAAGCAGACAGCGGATGCGTCGGGCGTATCGGCGCGGAACATTCGCTACTATGAGCAGGCGGGGTTGCTGACCCCGGCACGCAACCCAGAGAACGACTACCGTATCTATACGGATGCCGATGTGCGGACGTTGAAACTGATTCGCGTGCTGCGCACACTGGATATGCCAGTGGAGGATATCCGCGCGGTACTGAGCGGTACACTGCCGCTGACCGAGGCTGCTGAACGCCAGCGCCGACAGCTGGAGGCCGAGCAGCAAAAGCTGGCAGCGGCCGCAGCCTTCTGCACGGAGCTGGCCGCCGGCGACCGAACGGCGGCAGAGCTGGATGTGGACGACTGCCTGGCTCGGATGGACTCCCCTGCCCAGGCGGGCGGCTGGTTTACCGGCTGGGTGCAGGACTACCGGAAAATGGCGGCTGCCGAGCATAAGCGGCAGTTTACCTTTACGCCGGACACCGCCATTGCAACCCCGCAGGAATTTACGGCGGCACTGCTGGCTTGGGCAGACGAAAACGGCGTGGATGTGAACATGACCCGGGAGAGCATGACCCCGCATTTTATGCTTGACGGCATTGAGTACAGGGCCGTGCGGTATTCGAGCCATGTGCGCAATATCCCGATACTGCGGGTGCGGTGTGAGGTGTGCGATCCATCGGCGCTGGCGGTAGAGGGCGACCCGAAGCGGCTGCGGGTGCAGAGATTTCTGCACTACGGTCTGCCGGTGCTTGTATGCCTTGCATTGGCGGTGGTCTGGGTCTGCACCCGGAATATGCCGCTTTGGCCCGACAAGGCGGCTATGCTGCTGGTGCTGGGCGCTCTTGGCATCGGGTACGGCTTCCGCGGGTGGTATCTCTACTACAACGATCGGGACCAATAAAAAATGGGAGACAGCGCGGGCTGTCTCCCATTTGATTTATCCCAGCAGCAGTTTATGCAGGTCGTCCACGGTATCCGCGATGGCGGCGGCACCGGCAGAGTGGAGTTCTTCGCGGGTGCCGTAGCCGTAGAGGGCGCCGATGCAGGGCAGGGCGTTTTTCTTCGCGCCGATGACATCGTGCTCACGGTCACCGACCATGACAACGCCGGTCTTATCGGTCAGGCCGATGGTGTCCAGCGCGTAGGCGATGACCTCGGCCTTGTCGGTGCGGGTCTCGTCCAAAGTCGCACCGCAGATGGCGGTAAAGTACTGCGCCAGATCAAAATGCTCCATGATGCGGCGGGCGTACTCCTCGGGCTTGCTGGTGGCCAGCACCAGCTGGCAGCCGCGGGCGTGCAGGTCGGCCAGCAGCGCGGGGATGCCGGGGTAGACCTCATTCTCAAACAGGCCCTTGTCTGGGAAATACTCCCGGAAGGCCGCCACGGCGCGGTCGGTGTCGGCATCGTTCAAGCCGCAGAGATTGTGGAACGAATCGATCAGCGGCGGGCCGAGGAAGCGGCGCAGGGTGGCTTCGTCGGGCACGGGGATGCCGATCCTGCGGCAGCCGTACCGCACCGAGTTGAGGATGCCGGGGGCGGAATCAGTCAGGGTGCCGTCGAGATCAAATAGAATTGTTTTATACTGCATGGGCACCCCTTAGTTGAACTTGAACAGCTTCTGGGCAATGCGGTAGCCGCCGATGCTGAGCTTGCAGCCCAGCCAGCCGGGCAGGTTGCAGGCTTCGGCTACCGAGAGGCGGCAGCGGCGGCAAAGGCGCGGATCATGGGCTTTCAGGTCGGCCCACAGCTGCTTGCGCTTTTCCATGGCTTCGGGGCTGCCGTCCAGTGTCAGGAAGATGCTGGAGATGGCCATCATCATCGAGAAATAGTTGAGCATATAGGCCCGCAGTTTGTCCTGGGTGACAGGCAGGGCGTAGACATCCACGGCCTCCATCATAATGCGGGTGACGCGCAGCTGCTGGTCGACGCGCTTGATCATGTTCTTCTCGTTGACACTCTGGTCATCGCGGCCGATGAAGTAGCGGTAGAGGTCCAGGTTGAGGTAGTAGATGGTCTCGACCTCGGGCAGAGGCTGGTAGACGAAGATGTTATCCACATAGAAGGTGTGCTTGGGCAGCACCATGCCGGACTTACGCAGCACCTCGGTGCGGTAGATGACGCTGTGCATCAGGATGTTCTTGTTCGGCGGAAAGTGGCCGATCTCGCTCCACTTAAAGACGCGGCCCTCGGGCAGGATGCCGGTATAATCCACGATATTGCGTGTGTTATCAGCCACATGCTCGTACACATAGTTGGCCATGACCAGATCGACCGGCTTTTCGGCGGCAGCTTGGGCGCGCAGCACGTCCATAACCTTGGCCAGGGCGTCATCGTCCAGCCAGTCGTCAGAATCGACCACCTTAAAGTACATGCCGGTGGCGTTGCGGATACCCTGGTTGACACCCTCGCCGTGGCCGCCGTTCTCCTGATGGATCACGCGGACGATGGTGGGGTACTTTTCGGCGTAGGCATCGGCGATCTTGCCGGTGTCATCCTTGGAGCCGTCATCCACCAAGATGATTTCGGCTTCCTCGCCGGCGGGCAGCAGTGTCTCGATGCAGTGGTCCATATAAGCGGCCGAATTGTAGCACGGCACGGTAAAGGTGATAAGTTTCATAAATAGTCTCCCCTTGTGTGGTTTGCCTGGGGGCAGTGCAGGCTTTTGTGCACCGCTGCGGCAAACTGCCGCGCCAGGTCATAAAAGGACAGTATATATCATACGCTCTTTAGGCCCAAAATGCAAGCGGAACGACAAAAAGCGCCCGGTGCCGAACATTTGCATGTCGGCACCGGGCGGTTGCTTGCTGGGAGGTCTTTTCTTACACCGCGGCCTTGGGGGGGAGACCGTGTTTTAAGAGGCTGCCTTACAATCCGTCATTATAACGGTTATAACGGTGGACGCCAGACGGCATCACGTCATTATACATTTCCTCCGGCAGGCCATACGGCGGGGCAGGCTCCAGAAAACCATACATCCACTCGGCTAACGTATGCAGCTTCAACATACAACCCATCTCCTTTCCGTTATTGGCGGGTCTTTTTGGGGGGCGATGCCGCTGCTGCGGGCTGTTCGCCTTGGCGGTATCGCTTTTCTTTTTCTGTCTTTATTATATGCGATACGTCCGTCTTTTGCAAGTTGCATTTTGTACAAACTTACAAAAGTTATTTGTATATTTTAAACTATTTCGGCATGTTGTATATTTTTGGGTTGCATCTGTACGCATTACGCGGACAGTTCCTCCCATGCTTCCTGCATGGTATCGGCCGAGAAAAGGAACTCGCCGTACTCAGAATAGACCTCGATGTGGCCTGCTACGTAACGAAACTGCTGCGTCATGATGTGTACCGCCTTTCCTGTTTGGTTGAGCTTTGTTATGCTTCCATTATACAGGATGGCAAGTACCATAATTTGGACTTTAAGGCTCGGCAGCCCATTTTGTGATACGATAAAGCGGTCTTTCAGTCAAATTTTCGGCCCCGCGCAGCACCAGCAGCACCCAAAAGCAAAGCAAGAACCAGTAAAAGCTGTACAGCGGACAGACCAACCCGGCTACGTTGCCCCACAGGGCGCTGTAGTCCCACACGGCCAGGTGCAAAAGGTAGCGGCAGGCCAGGCCCACGCCCAGCTCTACCCCGCTGGCGGCTGCAGCGCCGCATAACGCCGCTGCCCCCAACGGCAGGCTGCGCCGCCGGGCCAATTGCTGCAAAAGGCAAAGGCATGCCCCGCCTGCGGCAAACATTGTCCAATGGGTGGTGCCCCGCCAGGCAAGCTCGATGGCCTGATACCCGGCCCCGCCCAGGGCAAACAATATGATCGACTCTAACATAAAAACACCCCTCCCGCCATAGTATGTGCGGAAGGGGTGCGTTGTAACCAATTTGTAATGTTTTACTTGGACAGTTTCTTCAGCAGGGCGCTGCGGGTATCCCACAGCTTTTGGCTGAGGTCAACGTAGTAGCGGTGCGGATTCTCGAAGCGCTTGACCTCGTCCCACAGGGTGTTGACCTGAGCCTTGCAGAACTTCTTGATGTCGTTCAGACTCGGGGACTGGTAGACGCGCTTGCCGTTCTCATAAATCGGGGTGGACAGGCAGCGGGCAGTGCAGTTGACGTAGGTGCACTCTTTCCAGGTCTCGATGGGGTCAAACAGGGTGATACCGTGCTGGGTCTCGACCTGCTCGTCAGCCGTCGTGATGAGGTCAGCCATGGCCTTGCCGTCCTGGTCGTAGATACGCCAGACTTTCTTCAGGCAGGGAATGGTCATCTTCTCAGCAGATTCAGACAGCTTCATCTTGGGGGTGTAGCTGCCGTCGTCCTCTTTCACAGCGGCCAGCTTGTACACGCCGCCAAAGACGGGGTCGCTCTTGGCGGTGATCATGTTCTCGCCGATGCCGAAGCTGTCCACGCGGGCACCCTGCAGGATCAGATCGCGGACAATGTACTCATCCAGGCTGTTGGAGGCGCAGATGGTGCAGTCGGGGTAACCGGCCTCATCCAGCATCTTGCGGGCCTTCTTGGACAGGTAGGCAATATCGCCGCTGTCGATGCGGATGCCCTTGGGGCGCTTGCCCATGGGCTTGAGGACCTCGTCGAACACCTTGATGGCATCGGGCACACCGTGGCGCAGCACGTTGTAGGTATCCACCAGCAGCACGCAGGCATCGGGGTACATCTCGGCGTATTTCTTGAAGGCATCGTACTCGGTGGGGAACATCTGCACCCAGCTGTGGGCCATGGTGCCGGAGGCCGGGATGCCGAAGTCGCGGGCGGCCATCACGCAGGAGGTGGAGCCGCAGCCACCGATGTAGGAGGCGCGGGCGCCGAAGTAGGCGGCGTCATAGCCCTGGGCACGGCGGGCGCCGAACTCCATGACCGGGCGGCCGGCGGCAGAACGCACGATGCGGTTGGCTTTGGTGGCGATCAGGCACTGGTGGTTGAAGGTGACCAGCAGCAGGGTCTCCAGCAGCTGGCACTCAATAGCCGGGCCTTCCACGGTAACGATAGGCTCCTGCGGGAAGATCGGCATGCCTTCCTCGATGGCCCAGATGTTGCAGTGCAGCTTGAAGTTGGCCAGGTAGTTCAGGAATTTCTCATTGAATGCGCCGGTGGTGCGCAGATAGTCGATGTCCTCCTGGGTGAATTTCAGGTGGTCCACGGCGTCGATGAACTGCTGCAGACCAGCCATAATGGCGTAGCCGCCGCCATCGGGCACGCGGCGGAAGAACATATCAAAGACGGCGATCTTGTCCACATACCCCTCATCCAGGTAGCCGGCTGACATGGTCAGCTCGTAGAAATCTGTCATGGTCGTAAGGTTGCGCTTTACGTCTAACATGGATAACTCCTCCTGAGGTTTTTACTTATTTGTACGCTTCTTCGATGATTTTTCAATTGGCTTCAGCACGCCCAATGCTGCCAGAACGAACAGGAAGGCGTACACAGCCACGACGATCATCGTAAGCATAACAACAACTTTAAAATAGGTGCTGGAGAAGAACTCGCCCACGCGGGCGATGGTGTACAGCACCTGGTTGCGGGCCACATCGCTGCCGGCGATCAGGTCCGTCGTACCGATGACTTCGCCCTCAATGGTCAGCGTAACGGTGCCGACCACATCCCCCTGCCTGACGGGGGCCGCAATGCTTTTGGGCAGGTTGAAGGTCTGCTCGGTCAGGGCAGCGCCGCCCTCCTTGGGCAGCAGGGTCATCATATTGTCCGTGGGGTAAAGCATGACCGTATCGGACTGGGTGGCGTAATCCACCGGGATCTCGGTGATGGGCTGGGTGGGGTCCAGCGCCGCCGCGATGGTGAAGGAATCGAAGATGACGTCCATCAGCTGGGCGGTCTCGTACAGAGCCGGGCGGGCCTGATCGGGGTCGGCCTCATAGGGCACGTTGAGTACCACGCTGATGTAGCTGATGCCGTCCTGGGTGTGCCAGCCCGCGAAGTTCTGCCACTCGCCCAGGCTGCCGGTCTTGCCGCCGCGCACATAGCTGCGGTAGTAGGCGCTGCCTTCGTTCAGCATTTTGTCCGTGTTCTGGATCACATAGGTCCCGGGGGTAGTGTAGCGGTCGTTGGTGCCCATATCGTAGCTGGGGGTGGACACGACCGTGGCAAAGATGTCGTAGGATGTCAGTGCCCGCAGGATCAGGTAGGCATCGCGGGCAGTGGTGACGTTGTTGGTATCCAGACCGCAGGGGTCGGCAAAGGTAGTGCCGGTGCAGCCGATGCGGGCGGCTTCCTCGTTCATCATCGCCACAAAGTTATCAATGCTGCCGCCGCCCATATAGTCGGCCACAATGTAGGCGGCCTCGTTGGCGCTGGGCAGCATCATGGCGTACATCAGGTTGCGCAGGGTCTGGGTCTCACCCTTACGGATGTCCGCCGTGGAGGCGTTGGTCGTCTTCTCCCAAATCAGGTCGTAGATATAACTGGGGGCCGTCACGCTGATGGTGTCCAGCTGGTCCTGATAGTTCTCCAGCAGCAGCAGGGTGGTCATCATCTTGGTCAGGCTTGCGGCCTGCAGCGGGGTCTCGCTGTTTTTCTCGTAGACCACGATATTGGTATCCAGGTTGACCACGTAGGCCGCAGGGGCCATGATGTCGGGCGCAATATCCGCCGCCGAGCCGTTGATTCCCTCAGCCGCCACCGGCAGTCCCAGCACGATCACCAGCACAAAGGCGCACAGCACCGCGCAGAATCTTTTCATAGGCATGGTTTCCTTTTGGTTGATATACGGTATTAGTATAGCAAATTGAAAGGGAAAATAAAAGGGTGTGAACCGGGATTTTTACAATCAGTTCATCGCACCAGCGGTGGCAAACAGGCGGTCCACCTCATCGGACAGGGCGCGGTGCTGCGGCATGGCGAGATTTGGGTCAACCGCCAGCAGGGCTTTGGCTTCCTCCTGGGCCACTTTCAGCGTGCGGGTATCCTGCACCAGGTCCGCCACCCGCAGCGTGGGCAGGCCGTGCTGGGCCGAGCCGAAGAAATCACCGGGGCCGCGGTTTTCAAGATCATATTTTGCCACGGCAAAACCGTCTGACGTGTGGCACAGGAAACGTAGCCGCTCTTTAACGGCGTCGTTCTCGTTGTCGGAAATCAGGATGCAGCAGGAATCCGCCGCTCCGCGCCCGACACGTCCGCGGAGCTGATGCAGCGCCGACAGACCGAACCGCTCGGCGTTTTCGATGACCATAACTGTAGCGTTGGGCACATCGACGCCGACCTCGATAACAGTGGTGGAGACCAGCACGTCCAGTTCCCCCGCCTTAAATTTCAGCATCACTTCGTCTTTTTCTTTAGGCTTCATCTTGCCGTGCAGCAGGCCGATGCGCCGGTTGGGCAGCAGCGGGCAGACGGTCTCGGTGTAATATTTTTTGACGGCCTGCATATCTGCGGCCATCTCGTTTTCCTCGATGGCCGGGCAGACCACGTAGGCCTGATGCCCCGCGGCAAGCTGCTTTTCAATAAAGCCGTACATGTCCCGCCGCTTTTTGCCGGTGATGAACCAGGTCTTGATGGGCTTGCGGCCGGGCGGCAGTTCGTCCAGCACCGAGATGTCCAAATCGCCGTACATCAGCAGGCCCAGCGTGCGCGGGATGGGCGTGGCGCTCATCACCAGCAGGTGGGGGCTTTGCGCCTTGCCTGCCAGCAGGCCGCGCTGCCGCACGCCGAAGCGGTGCTGCTCGTCCACGATGGCCAGGCCCAGGTTTTTGAACTCGACCGAATCGGTCAGCACCGCGTGGGTGCCTACCACCAGCCCGGCGCGGCCGTCGGCAATGGCTTCCAGCGCGACCTTTTTCTCTTTGGCTTTCATGCCGCCCACCAGCAGCGTGACGTTGACGCCGAAGGGTTCCAGCCGGTCGGCCAGTGTAGCGGCATGCTGCCGGGCCAGGATTTCGGTGGGAGCCAGCATGGCGCTCTGCCAGCCGTTTTGCGCGGCAAACCAGATGGCCGCCGCAGCCACCAGCGTTTTGCCGCTGCCGACATCACCCTGCAGCAGGCGGTTCATCGGCACCTCACCGCACAGGTCGTGCACAATTTCCTCGGCAGAGCGCTTTTGTGCGCCGGTGGGCGCATAGGGCAGGCTGCCCCAGAACGGGGCAAGGTCCATCTCGTGCATTGGTGCGCTGGTCTTGCGCCGACCGTGGCTGCGCAGCAAAAAGATGCCGATCTGGAGCATGTACAGCTCTTCAAAGATCAGGCGGCGGCGCGCCCCGGCCAGGTCCTCGGCGCTTTGCGGGGCGTGGATACTGCGCACGGCCTGGGCCTTGGTGGGCATGCGGTAGCGGGTCAGCAGCTCCGGCGGCAGCGGGTCGGCCAGCTCGTCCACGTATTGCAGCGCCGCGTGGGCGTAGGCGGCTTGCCGTGCGGCGGGCAGGCCCTCGGTGCCGGGGTAGACGGCCACAAAGGGGCTGGTAGCCACTTGCGCCTCGGTGCGCACCAGCGGGTGCAACAGTTCACGGCGGGTCATGGTGCCGCCGATACGGCCCTCGAAGTAGTAGGTCTGGCCGATGATGAGTTTATCGGCCACGTAGGGCGTGTTGAACCAGGACAGCCCCAGTACGCCGGAGTCATCCGCGGCCAGCACCCGCACCAGCGCCCGCCCGCCCTTGATGCGGCGGACCGGTTCTTTTTGCAGCACGGTGGCACGGACACAGCTGTCCACGTCGTAAGGTGCGCTGACTACGGTGTAGGGCTTGGTGTAGTCAATGTATTTGCGGGGGTAGCACAAAAGCAGCTCCCGGATGGTGGTAACGCCGAGCTTTTCAAACTTTTTAGCAAACGCCGGGCCGACGCCCTTTAAATATTGGATAGAACTGTCGATCATCGCCATACGGGACCTCCTTTCTTCCCGCTTTCTTGAAAGAAAGCGGGGCAAAGAACTTTTAATCAAAATCGGATTTTTACTTTTTTTGCTCCATTCGCCTTTTCATTCACCTTTTCCTCACAACTTCCGATTTTCGAAACACAAGTTTATTTTTCTTCTATTTTGTCTAAAAGCAGATTGATTTTTTTGAGAATCAAGTATGTGCAGGAAATAATGAGAGAGATTAACAGTGTGACTGCTGTATAAAGTGGGTAAAAATAAGAGTTTATAAAGTCATCTCCACTAGGAATCAGTGACCCAACAAGTCCACCGAATAGAAGATTTCCATATAAGAAAACAAAAAAGCTGATACATCCAATCATGACTGCTTTAGATGATGGTTTCATATTGAAAATACTTCCTATTCCAGATAAAACACCCCATCGGGGTTATAACTCGTTCCGTCCGCAGTGATTTCAATGCCGTAGTGGTCGTAAACATTTCCCTCAGTATCCATATCGATCCAGCGGTTGTTCAAATCCTGCTCACTCATCATGCAATAGCCAACGCACGCCGGATCGTTAAAGTAAAATACATAACCCAGCTCCTGCTTCTGGTAGCCGACACAGATGACCCAGTGCCCCTCGGCCAAATAGGTGTCCGCATCATCGGAATTTTGGGTGTTGTAGCCATCCTCTGCCGCGGCCCATGCCTGAATGCAGAGCAGCACAGGGTGCCCCTGGTACAGAGCCGAAGCCAGTTCTGGCGTGGTTCGGTTCTCCTTTGCCGTGACGGTTACGCTGTTTTCCTCAAAAAAGCTGACAATGCTGCCTGGCGGGGTTCCGGCTTCCTCGTTGGTGCCAAGTTCTTCCTCATAGGCGGTAAGGTTCCAATCGGCCTGGTATGGGTCCAGCCAGTTCATCACCATCTGCACGCAGGTGGTCCCGCAGGTGTAGCCGCCATACTGGCGCAGGTTCGGCATGTCGATAAAGACATCGGCATCCTGGGTCTGCCCGTCATAGGGTGGCTGAACGGATGACTGTTCCGCAGCTGGCCCTGCGCAGTCGGATAACAGGAAACATGCGGCACAGGCAAAAGTGCCAAGTATCAAGATGCCGTATCGCTTTTCCATTCGGCTCGCTCCTTACTATTTGATACATAGGACCAACGATTTTCTGTGGATTGCTTTTTGAAAAAATGGAAACCGCAGCAGTCGCCGCCGGTACTTAGGGGCAAGCAGCCCCTAAGCCGGACCTCCCGCGCTATCGGAAGTAGCGGGGATCTTTTCGGTTCCTTTTGGGTCTCCAAACGGAACACATAAAGGCAATATGCCGTTAAAGCGAGTGAGCGCCGCAGGGTGGCGCGGAACAGCAGCCGCAAGCAAAAATCAATAACAAAGATATACCAAAAAAGGCGAACTCGGTCTCACCCCAAATTCGCCTTTTTCCAATGTTATAACGTCAATTACTCCACACTGATCATGTAGTAGTAAACCGGCTGGCCGCCGCTGATGTGGCTGACCTCGACACTGCTGCCGCACTTGGTGCGCACCATCTCGGTGGTCTTTTCAGCGTCCTCGTCGCTGACATCGCAGCCGGAGATCACGGTGATGAACTGGCTGTCCTTCTTCTTCATCGAACGGGCCAGACGATAGGTCATCTTGACGATGTCGGTGCCGGTGGCTACGATCTTGCCGTTCTCCAGCGCCATGATCTCACCCTTCTTGATGGGCTTGCCGTCAAACTCGCTGTCACGGGCGGCATAGGTGATCAGGCCGGTGCTCACATGGTCAGCAGCCTGCATCATGCCAACGGCGTTCTCCTCGGGCTTCAGCTCGGGGTCAAAGTTCAGCATGGCGGTCATGCCCTGGGGCACGGTGCGGGTGGGCAGCACGATGACCTTACGGTCGGCCAGCTTCTGTGCCTGCTCGGACGCCATGATGATATTCTTGTTGTTGGGCAGGACCAGCACAGTCTTGGCCGGTACGCTCTGGATCGCCGCCAGGATGTCCTCGGTGGAGGGGTTCATCGTCTGGCCGCCGCTGACGACAGCGTCAACGCCCAGGTCGGCAAACACATTCTTCAGGCCCTCGCCGGCGGCCACAGCCACAAAGCCGTACTCGCGCTCGGGGTCAACGGCAGCGTAGGTGAACTCACTGTCCTTCTTTTCTTCGGCCTCGGCCTGCTTCTCCAAGCCCTTGGCCTGCTTCTGGCGGGCCAGGAACTGCTCGTGCATGTTCTCGATCTTGAAGTTGGTCAGGTAGCCATACTTGA
>UQDG01000024.1 GCA_900539695.1 uncultured Oscillospiraceae bacterium | reverse complement strand
GCTTGAACAATTTTTACTTCAAAATATTGTCTAACTTTTGGGGGTCACTTCAGTTCTGCGCCGGGCGGCTGTTTTTGTTGTGAAAACTTACTTCAAAAATCCGTTCACGATCTGATCCTCGGCTTCCTTTTCGGTCAGGCCAAGGGTCATCAGCTTGATGAGCTGTTCACCGGCAATCTTGCCGATGGCGGCTTCGTGGATCAGGCTGGCGTCCACACTGTTGGCGGTCAGGGCCGGGCTGGCAATGACCGAGGCATGGTCCATGATGATGGCGTCGCACTCGGAGTGGCCCGCGCAGGCGCAGTTGCCGTTGATGTGGCTGATAAACTCCTGCTTGCTCACGTCCTTGGCCACGCTGCGGCTTACCACGTTGGCCGAGCAGCCCTCGCCGTTCAGGTCCACGTCAAAATCGGTCACAGCGTGCTGGTCGCCGGTGGTCATGATCTTCTCGTGGATGACCAGGCTGGCGCCCTCGGCCAGATCACCGCTGGTTTTGCGCATGGTATCGTCGATACCGGCGATCTGGGTGGTCTCCATCTCCATCTGCGCACCCTCGGCCAGGTGCACGATGGTGGTAGGGTTCATCACCTGCTTGCCGCGGCCGTCGCCCTCGCCGTAGTGCTTTTCCACGTAGCGCAGCTTGGCGTTTTTGGCCAGATAGAAGGTGTGGATGCCGTCGTGCTGGGCGTTGCCGCCGCCGCAGTTGTGGATGCCGCAGCCGGCGATGATGGTCACGTCCGCGCCCTCGCCGATGTGGAAATCGTTGTACACCAGATCGGTCAGGCCGGTCTGGCTCAGGATAACGGGAATGTGCACGCTCTCGTTTTTGGTGAACGGGCGGATGTAAATGTCGATGCCGGGCTTGTCGTCCTTGGTCACGATGTCAATGTTGGCGGTGGTGTTGCGGCCCGCCAGCTGGCCATTGGCGCGGATGTTGTAAGCGCCTACGGGCAGGCTGTCCAGGTCGGCGACCTCCCGCAGCAGGTTTTGTTCAATTGCGTCGATCATTTGCGCACCCCTTCCACTTTGTCGGCCAGCACACTGCAGGCCGGGCTGCCGGCGTCGGCACTGCCCAGCAGGGCGGGCAGGATGTCCGCACGGGCGCCCTCTTTTTCCACCTGGCCGTTTTTAATAACGACAATTTTGTCGGCAATGTTCAAAATGCGCTCCTGATGGCTGATGATCAGGATGCTGCCGCGGGTCTGCTCGTACATCTTTTCAAACACGCGGATGAGGTTCTGGAAGCTCCACAGGTCGATGCCTGCCTCCGGCTCATCGAAGATGGACAGCTTGGTGCCGCGGGCCAGCACCATGGCGATTTCGATGCGCTTCAGCTCACCGCCGGACAGGCTGTCGTTTAGTTCACGGTCCACATAATCACGGGCGCACAGACCGACCTCGCTCAGATAGCTGCAGGCCTCGTTGACGCTGGTATTTTTGCCGGCGGCCAGGCTCAGCAGGTCCTTGACCCGCAGCCCCTTGAAGCGCACCGGCTGCTGGAAGGCGTAACTCAGGCCCAGGTTGGCGCGGTCGGTGATGGACATGTAGGTAATGTCCACGCCGTCCAGCAAAATTTGGCCGCTGGTGGGCTGGTAGATACCGGCAATGACTTTGGCCAGCGTGGATTTGCCGCCGCCGTTGGGGCCGGTGATGGCCACAAAACGGTCCTGCACAGTCAGGCTGACATCCCGCAGAATCTCTTTATTGTCGTCGGTCTCAAAGCCGACATGACGAAGCTCTAACATAAAAAGGTGATTCCTCCGTTAATAAATAATGCTCTGCGGTTTATTGTACCATGCCAAAACGCCCAAAACAAGATAAAACCCTATAAAAAGGTGGATTTTAGGCAAAATAAAATCCAAACGGTCTGTTAGCTAAAACTACCCAAAAACGCTTGACACGGCCCTAAAATGGTGCTATGCTTTAGCTGATAAAAGCGATGACAGGGAAAAGTACCGCCCAACATCCGCACAGAGAGCCCGACATCTGGTGTAAGCCGGGACGGGGACGGGGCGCGAAAGAACACCCGACAGCTGCAAACTGAAACCGCAGGGGAGTAGGGGATGCCGCAGGCCGTGCGTTACAGCGGCAGCGTTTCAAAGGTGAACGTGTACGGAAAAAGTGACCGTATGCCATTATTTCGGCTGCGGTAATTTAGGTGGCACCGCGGATCCAAGACAGCGATTCGTCCTAATGCAGGGCGAATGGGCTGTCTTTTTTTATTGCCGTTCGGGGAAATAACAGGTGTTGGAAATCTAAAGGAGTGTCACCAAAATGTGCTGTATCATGGGTTATGCCGGGCATGATCTGCCCAAGGAAACGTTTACTGAGTATCTGCTGCGCACCACCAGCCGCGGCCCGGACGACCAGCGCGTCGCCGAGACCGAGTTCGGCCTGCTGGGCTTCGGCCGCCTGGCCATTATGGGCCTTACGCCGGAGGGCATGCAGCCCTTCTTCCGCGGTACCGATTGCGTTGCCTGCAACGGCGAGCTGTACGGCTTCCGCCCCGTCAAGGCTGAGCTGGAAGCTGAAGGCTACACCTTTGAGTCGGACTCCGACTGCGAGATCATCCTGCCGCTGTACTACAAGTACGGCCTGGACATGTTCAAGCATCTGGACGCCGAGTTTGCCATGATTCTGTACGACAGCCGCAAAAAGCTGCTTATCGCTGCCCGCGACCCCATCGGCATCCGCCCGCTGTTCTACGGCTACAGCGAGAGCGGCCATATCGCCTTTGCCTCCGAGGCCAAAAACCTCATTGGACTGTGCAAAAAGATCTATCCGTTCCCCATCGGCAGCTGCTACTGCAACGGCCAGTTTGTGCGCTACTGCGACATCGCCGATACCCCGGCCTACAGCCAGGATGAACTGCCTGAAATTTTGACGAACATCCGCGAAAAGCTGGTGGCTGGCGTGGATAAGCGGCTGGATGCCGACACCCCCGTGGGCTTCCTGCTTTCCGGCGGCCTGGACTCCAGCCTGGTTTGCGCCATTGCAGCTAAAAAGCTGGGCAAGCCCATCCGCACCTTCGCCATCGGCATGAGCGAGGACGCCATCGACCTGAAATACGCCAAGCAGGTGGCCGATTACCTCCATGCCGACCACACCGAGGTCATCATCAACAAGCAAATCGTTCTTGAAGCGCTGGAAAAAGTCATCGCCATGCTGGGCACCTGGGACATCACCACCATCCGCGCTTCGGTGGGGATGTACCTCGTCTGCAAGTACATCCATGAGCACACCGACATCCGCGTGCTGCTGACAGGCGAGATCTCCGACGAGTTGTTCGGCTACAAGTACACCGACTTCGCCCCCAGCGCCGCCGCCTTCCAGACCGAGAGCCAGAAGCGCATCCGCGAGCTGTATATGTACGATGTGCTGCGCGCCGACCGTTCCATCAGCGTCAACAGCCTGGAGGCCCGCGTGCCCTTCGGTGACCTGGATTTCGTCAAGTACGTTATGGCCATCGACCCCGAAAAGAAGCTGAACACTTATGGCATGGGCAAGTACCTGCTGCGCAAGGCCTTTGAGGGTGATTGGCTGCCCGAGAGCATCCTCTGGCGTGAAAAGGCTGCCTTCAGCGACGCTGTGGGCCACTCGATGGTGGACGACCTGAAAGAATACGCCGAGACCGTGTATACCGACCGCGAATTTGCCGAGAAGTGCGGCCAGTATACCTATTGCCGCCCCTTTACCAAGGAAAGCCTGCTGTACCGTGAAATTTTTGAAAAGTACTATCCCGGCCAGGCGGAGATGATCGTGGATTACTGGATGCCCAACAAGGCCTGGCCCGGCTGCAACGTCGACGACCCCAGCGCCCGCGTGCTGTCCAACTACGGTGCCAGCGGCGTGTAAAGAAAGGGTAGGGGCGGGCAATGCGAACCTATGCGGAATGCGTAGGGGCGGATGCTTGCATCCGCCCGCGGGAGCGTATAGAATGCTCCCCCTACAGGGGTAGGGCAGCGCCCGTGCAGCCTGTTTTTGCAAAGGCGTGCTTGCATTTCTATCCATTCCGTGTATAATAGGCTTGTAACCCAATATTTTTTCGCAGAGTAGGGACACGCGCGTAAAGTGCCTGACCAACGGGGAGTTGTGGCAGGACGAAAGGCCGAAGCGGCCTGCGGTGCGGGTCCCGCATCCCACTGCTGCATAAACGGTGTGCAACGGCGGGTGTGCCCGGCACACCTTATTATTGCCTCCTTGCTTGTGCGGCATCCGCATACGCAAGGAGGTTTTTTGTATGCAGGAAGCAAAATTGTCCGTCTTTTCACCAGCCTACTGGCGCACCGCCCGGGCGGAGTTCCGCAACGTCCGCGTGCTGGCTTTTGCGGGCCTGGTCTGCGCCATGGCCATCGTGCTGGAGGGTCTGCCCATCTACCTGCTGGGGCCAAGCCTTAAAATTTACTTCAGCTTTCTGGTGGTCGGCCTGGGCTGCATGTGCTACGGCCCCTGCGTGGGCATGATGGCCGGTGCCATCATCGACTCGGTAGGGTTTCTGCTCTCCAGCTACGGCGAGCCGTATTTCCCCGGCTACCTCGTCACGGCGGTGCTGTCGGGCTTCATCTACGGCGTGCTGCTGTACAAGCGCAAACCAACGCTGCTGCGCATTATTGTGGTGCGGCTTATTATCAATTACGGCAGCAACGTGCTGTTGGGCAGCGTGTGGAAAGCCATGCTCTACGGCAAGGGCTATCTCTACTACCTGACCTCCGGCGCCATCAAAAACACGCTGATGCTGCCGGTGGAAGTCTTTTTGATGTGGGCGGTGCTCAACGCCGCCGTCAACTACGGGCTGGACCGCAAGTACATCCACAAACGCTAAGCAGCACACCCGGCCCCGGAGCAGCCGTAAAACAAAGCAAAAGATCAAACTGCAAGCAAACAGCAAAAGTCATACTTTTTGCACAGGTAAAGTATGACTTTTGCTTTTTTTGTTTGTGCGTCCTGCCTATTGGCGTGTGCGTGTGGGTAAAACATTTACGCCTTTCGCCAAAGTTTTTACAAAAATTTAAAAATCATTGCAAAGCGTTTGTAAAGTGGTTACAATGGGTCTTGCAAAGTAACGAAATGCGTCACTCCCCGGCAAAAGTCAGGAAGAATCGACGCATTTTTGCCGTTTTTATGCACACATAACAGGGAGGAACAACACACATGAAGAAACTGATGGGTATTCTGCTGGCCGCCTCTATGGTGTTCAGCCTGGCTGCCTGTGGTTCCACCGCTGACACTGCTGCCAGCAGCGCCGCCGGTACCACCGCTACTGCTGAGGGCAGCAGCGATAACCAGGCACCCGACGTCAAAGTCGGCGCCATCATCCTGGGTGATGAGACCGAGGGCTACAGCGCCGCGCACATCAATGGTATCAAGGAAGCCGCTGCTGAGCTGGGCATGAGCGACGACCAGATCGTCTGGAAGTACAAGATTCCTGAGGGCGGCAAGACTGCTGACGCCGCCGAGGACCTGGTCGGCCAGGGCTGCAACCTGATCATCTCCAACTCCTACGGCCACCAGACCTACATGGTCGAGGAAGCCGAGAAGTATCCCGATGTCAACTTCGTGGCCATGACCGGCGACTTCGCCGCCAACTCCGACCTCGATAACTTCTACAATGCGTTCACCGCTGTTTACCAGAGCCGCTATGTCTCCGGCGTTGTCGCTGGCATGAAGGTTAAGGAGCTGGTCGAGTCCGGCACCCTGACCCCCGAGACCCAGCCCGACAGCTTCACCGCTGACGGCAAGGTCAAGATCGGCTACGTCGGCGCTTACAACTACGCCGAGGTCGTCTCCGGCTACACCGCTTTCTTCCTGGGTGTCCAGAGCGTTTACCCCGATGTTGAGATGGAAGTCATGTACACCAACTCCTGGTTCGACATCGACAAGGAGGGCGCTGCCGCTGAGGCTCTGATCGCCAACGGCGCTGTCATCATCGGCCAGCACGCTGACTCCACCGGTGCTCCCGCCGCTACCCAGAAGCTGAAGGATTCCGGCAAGATCTGCTACTCTGTCGGTTACAACATCGATATGCTGGCCACCGCTCCCACCGCTGCCCTGACCTCCGCCACCAACGTCTGGAAGGTCTACTACAAAGAGCTGTTCGAGGGCGCCCAGGCTGGCAGCATCCCGCAGGATTGGTGCAAGGGCTACGAGGATGGCGCTGTTGCCATCACCGACCTTGGCCCCGAGTGCGCTGACGGCACCGCCGAGAAGGTCGCTGAGGTCGAGGCTGCTCTGAAAGACGGCAGCCTGCATGTCTTCGACACCAGCAAGTTCACCGTTGGCGGCGAGACTGTTACCACCGCTCCTGTTGACCTGACCTACTATGATTACAGCACCGGTTCTCCCGTTGCTGTCTACCAGGGCGAGACCAAGGAGGCTATCTCCGACGGTTACTTCCATGAGGGCGAGCTGCGCGCAGCCCCCACTTTCTCCCTGCGCATTGACGGCATCATCGAAGATGCTGACCCTGTTGCCTGATCGCTGACAGGTACCCAAGAGGGAAGACTGCGGCAAATCCGCAGCCTTCCCTTTTGGTGGTTTTATAAAATGTTTCTTCCTTTAAATAACCCTAAAAAAATAACCTGTGAGAGGAGCCTGCAGAATGGCGCAGACCGAATACGCCGTGCGTTTGCAGCACGTCACCAAGACCTTTGGCCCTGTGGTGGCTAACAAGGATGTCTCGCTGAGCGTGCGCCGGGGCGAGATCCTGGCCCTGCTGGGGGAAAACGGCAGCGGCAAGACGACCCTGATGAACATGATCGCCGGCATCTACTACCCCGATGAGGGCGAGATCTACGTGGGGGACAAGGCTGTTACCATCCGCTCCCCCCGCGATGCGCTGGATCTGGGCATCGGCATGATCCACCAGCACTTCAAACTGGTGGATGTGTTTACCGCCACCGAAAACATCGCCCTTTCCATGGGCGGCGGCAGCTTCGACCTGAAAAAGGTCCACGAAAAAGCCCGCGCCATCTGCGAAAAATACCAGTTTGCCCTGGATCTGGACCAGAAAGTCTACGAGATGAGCGTCAGCCAGAAGCAGACGCTGGAGATCGTCAAGGTGCTGTACCGCGGTGCGGACATCCTGATCCTGGACGAGCCTACCGCCGTGCTGACCCCCCAGGAGACCGAGCGCCTCTTCACGGTCATCCGCAACATGAAAGCCGACGGCAAGGCCGTCATCATCATCACCCACAAACTGCACGAGGTGCTGGGCATCAGCGACCGCGTGGCTATCCTGCGCAAGGGTGAGTATGTGGGCGATATTGCCACCAGGGACGCTGACGAAGCCACCCTGACCGCCATGATGGTGGGTGAAAAAGTGGAACTGAACATCGAGCGCCCCGAACCCGTGAACCAGGTCAAGCGCCTGGACATCCAGCACCTGACCGTCCGCAGCGCCGACGGCATCACCGTGCTGGACGACGCCAGCTTTGATGTGTACGGCGGCGAAATTTTGGGCATTGCCGGTATCTCCGGCAACGGTCAGAAGGAACTGCTGGAGGCCATCGCCGGATTGCAGCCCACCCAGCGCGGCGCCAGCGTTGAGTATTACGCTCCCGACACTTCCGCCCCGGTGCAGCTCATCGGCAAAAGCCCCAAGGCCATCCGGGAGGCAGGCATCCACCTGTCCTTCGTGCCGGAGGACCGCCTGGGCATGGGCCTGGTCGGCTCCATGGGCATGACCGATAACATGATGCTGAAAAGCTACGGCAAGGGCCATTCGCCCATCGTGGACCGTAAGGCTCCCCACGACCTGGCCGAGACTATTAAAAAAGAGCTGAACGTTGTAACGCCGGATTTGAACACCCCGGTCTCCCGCCTGTCCGGCGGCAACGTGCAGAAGGTGCTGGTCGGCCGTGAGCTGGCCGCCGACCCCATTGTGCTGATGACCGCCTACGCCGTGCGCGGCCTGGACATCAACACCTCCTACACGATCTACCGCCTGCTGAACGAGCAGAAGAAAAAAGGCGTCGCCGTCATCTATGTGGGCGAGGACCTGGACGTGCTGCTGGAGCTGTGCGACCGCATCGTTGTGCTTTGCGGCGGTAAGGTCAACGGCATCCTGGATGGCCGCAAGACCACCAAGGAGGAAGTCGGCAACCGCATGACCAATCTGGTAAAGGAGGTTAAGGCATGAGTCAGTCCAGTACCGCAGTGCGTGAACCGCTGCTGCGTATTGCCAAGCGCGAGGGCACCACGATGCCCCAGAAGATCGCGGTGCGTGCCATTGCCATTTTGCTGGCATTGGTCGTAGATGCGCTGTTTATCTACTTCGTCACCGGTCTGAACCCGCTGGCCGTCTACGGCGTTATGTGGGGCGGCACCTTTGCCAACATGACCCGCTTCAGCTGGATGCTGCGCGACCTGTCCATCCTGCTGTGCGTCGGCATCGCGCTGGCGCCTGCCTTTAAGATGCGCTTTTGGAACTGCGGCGGCGAAGGTCAGATCCTGATCGGCGGCCTGATCGCCGCGCTGGTCATGGTCTACCAGGGCAACAACCTGCCCACGCCGGTGTTGTTTGCGGCTATGACCATCGGCAGTATGGCCGCCGGTGCGCTGTGGGGCTTTGTGCCCGCCTGGTTCAAGTCCCGCTGGGGTACCAACGAGACGTTGTTCACCCTGATGATGAACTACGTTGCCACGAGCATTGTTGCCTGCATGACCAACATCATGCGCGGCCAGGCCTCCAGCCTGGGCACCCTGAACAAGGCTACCAAGGCAGGCTGGTTCCCCATCATTATGGGCCAGCGCTACACCATTAATATCATCGTCGTCATCGTGCTGACCTTTGCCATGTATGCCTACCTCAAATTCTCCAAGCAGGGCTATGAGATCAGCGTTGTGGGCGAAAGCGAGAATACTGCCCGCTATGCCGGCATCAATGTCCGCCGCGTTACGGTGCGCACCATGCTCATCTCCGGCGCGGTCTGCGGCCTGTGCGGCTTCCTCATCGTCGCCGGTAAGGACCAGACCATTGCCACCACCTCGGCAGGCGGCCGTGGCTTTACGGCCATCATCGTGGCCTGGCTGGCCAAGTTCAACACCTTCTATATGGCGCTGATCTCCTTCCTGCTCGTCTTTTTGGAGCGCGGCGCATCCGAGATCGCTTCGGCCTACTCGCTGAATGAGTATGCCGCCGACATCATCACCGGCATCATCCTGTTCTTCATTTTGGGCAGTGAATTCTTCATCAACTACCGCCTCATCCTGCGCGGCGCACATAAGGAGGGCAAGTGATATGCACAGCAGTTTAATTGCATGGATCATGCGCGCTATCCCCTTTGGCACCATCATTATGTACGGCGCATTGGGCGAGACCGTGACCGAGAAATCCGGCAACCTGAATCTGGGCGTGCCCGGCATCATGTATTTGGGCGGCTTTGCCGGTTTTGCCAGCGCCTGGGCCTATGAGAACACCGCCGCCAACCCTAACGGGCTGGTCAGCATCCTGATCGCCACGCTCTGCGCCATTGCAGCCTCGATGCTGGGCGGCCTGATCTACGCCTTCCTGACCATCTCCCTGCGCGCCAACCAGAACGTCACCGGCCTGGCGCTGACCACTTTCGGCAAGGGCGTGGCCAACTTCTTCGGTGTCTTTATCCTGGACGGTGCCAGCTACTCTGCTGCCCCTGTTGCCAACAAGGCCTTCGCCGCCAAGATCCCGGTGCTGTCGGGTCTGGGCACCGTGGGGCAGGTCATCTTCTCTTACGGCTTTCTGGTGTACGCCGCCATCGTGCTGGCGGTGGCCATGCACTGGTTCCTCACCCGCACCCGCGCGGGTCTGAACCTGCGCGCTGTGGGCGAGAACCCCGCCACCGCGGACGCCGCCGGCATCAACGTTACACTGTACAAGTATCTGTCCACCTGCATCGGCGCAGGCATCTGCGGCATCGGCGGCCTGTACTATGTGCTGGACTACAACCAGGGCATCTGGGCTACCACCGGCCAGATCGAAGCTTTGGGCTGGCTGGCCGTGGCGCTGGTCATCTTTACTACCTGGAAGCCGCTCAACGCCATCTGGGGTGCCTACCTGTTCGGCATGCTGTACTGGCTGTATCAGTTCCTGCCCACGCTGCTGGGCATCACGCTGGCCAGCTACATGACCGACCTGGTGCAGATGCTGCCCTACGTCGTCACCGTGCTGGTGCTGATCGCCGTTTCCATGCGCAAAAAGAAAGAGGACCAGCCCCCCGCACACCTGGGTCTGCCTTACTTCCGCGAGGAACGCTGAAACATTGCATGCAAAAAAAGAGGAGCCTGCTGTCAGGCTCCTCTTTCTGTTTGCGGGCAGGGGATAGCTTAGTAGTTCTTGCTCTTCAGCTCAAAATAGCTCTGGGGATGGGCGCATACCGGGCACTTGAGTGGGGCGTGCTGGCCGATATAGGTGTAACCGCAGTTGCGGCACTGCCAAACCTGCTCGGTCTCGCGGGCGTAGACCTTGCCGGCCTCGATATTGGCGGCCAGCTGCTTGTAGCGTTCCTCGTGGTCCTTCTCGATAGCGGCCACCATCGTGAACAGCGCGGCGATCTGGGTAAAGCCCTCTTCCTTGGCTTCGGCTGCCATGCGCGGGTACATCGAGGTATGCTCCTCGTTCTCGCCAGCGGCGGCCATCTTCAGGCAGGTCAGGGTGTCGGGGATCTCACCGTTTTCCATCAGCAGTTTGAACCAGATCTTGGCGTGCTCTTTCTCGTTGTTGGCGGTTTCGGTAAAGATCGCGGCCAGCTGCTCATAGCCCTCTTTCTTTGCCTTGGATGCGAAGAAGGTGTACTTGTTGCGGGCCTGGCTTTCACCAGCGAAAGCCTCCCACAGGTTTTTCTCTGTCTTGCTGCCTCTCAGTTCCATAGTATTGCCTCCGTTTATAATATTTTTTAATTTTTAGGAATTTGTCTTGATTTGCTTCTATTATACTGCATTTTCTGGGCTTGTCAAGCCAAATTTCAGGAATAATTATTGGTTGCTTTGTACAAAGCTTGACAGCGGCGCGGCTTTCGTGTATTGTATATTTAAGATAAAATCTTAATTTGAAAGGAGTGCTTTCCATGACCCGTCAACGCGCCCTGATCTTAGACATCATGCGCGAGAAAAGCCCCCAGCACCTGACGGCGGACGAGCTGTTTAATGAGGCCCGGCTGCGGATGCCCCACATTGCCCGTGGCACGGTGTACCGCAACTTAAAGATGATGGAGCTGGACGGTGAGATCGGCCACCTGGAAATGCCCGGCGGCCCCGACCGGTACGATTACAACCCCAGCCCCCACGGTCACCTGCTGTGCGACGGCTGCGGTCACCTGGCGGACCTGCCGGTAGTGGGCCTGATGCGGGAGGTGGAGTCGGCCATCGGCACCGAGGTGCGCGGCTATACATTGACCATCCACTACCTGTGCCCCAAGTGCCGCGCGGCCAAGCCTGCGGATGAATAACAAGAAAGAAGGCTTTGCTATGGCCAAACAGCGCGACCCTGTGCTGGACAGTATGCGCGGCATCGGCATTGTGCTGATGGTGCTGGGGCACGCGGGGTTCCCCGGTTCCAGCTTTATCTATTTATTCCACATGGCGCTCTTTTTTATGCTCAGCGGGTGGTTTTTCTCTCCCTACACGGGCGAAAGCGCCCATCGGCTGGCCCGTTTTGCCAAGCGCAAGGTGGTCACGCTGTGGCTGCCCTTTGTGGCGGCCAACACGGTGTACACCCTGCTGACCAACCTGTTTTTAAAAGTAAACATCCTGACAGGGGACGAGCGTATCCTCGATCTGCCCGGCAACCTTATCACCACGCCGGTGACCATCAAGGACATTATCGGCCGCACAGCCCACTGGAGCGTTTTTGACGGCGGCACCCAGCTGGGCGGCGCTATGTGGTTCATTCAGGCGCTGTTCCAGATATCTCTATTGTATGCGGGCGTAGAGTTTTTGTTGAAAAAACTGCTGCGCAGCGGCGATACGCTGATCCCGCAAGGACTGCTTGCCGGCGTGCTGCTCTGGCTCGGCTGGCAGGCCCAGCGCATTGGCTGGAACGTCTGGGGCCTGGGCATTGCGGCCAGCTGCTACTGCCTGTTTTACTTGGGTGTTGTACTGCACCGGGTGCAGCATCCCCATGGCCCGGCGCGCGGAGCGCTGTGCTGCGCCGGGGCCTTTGTGGTGCTGCTGGTGCTGGGGCAGTTCGGCAGCGTAGGCCTGGCGGGCAACAGCTACCCCGGCCCGCTCTACCTGCTGGCGGCCAGCCTGGCGGGTTGGATGCTGGTGTATGAGGGTGCCCACCTGCTGGCGCGCGTGCCCGCGGTGAGCGGCGCTTTCAGCGCACTGGGGCGCGCCACGATGCCCATTGTGATCTTGCATTTCCTGGCGTTCAAGCCCGTTACCTGGCTGGGCCTGCTGGCCACTGGCGGCGAGAGCTATCTGCTGGCGGCATTCCCCATCTACTTTACCGGCGGGGCCTGGTGGGTGGCCTACACGGCGGCCGGCCTTGCGCTGCCGCTGCTGGCTTACGCGGTGTGGGTCCGCCTGAAAAAGGCGGTGCGCCGTGGCTAAGCAGTATTACCAGGGCGAAACCTTTGACAATGTAGCGCCGGATTTTCTGCATGATGCCGAGTTCAACGACTGCACGTTTATCAACTGCCGCTGGAGCGGTGCGCGCATTACGGCGTGCAGCTTTCTCGGCTGCACCTTCGACCGCTGTGCCTGGAGCGACGTGGTGTTCAGCTTTTGCCAGATGAGCGACGCCTGGCTGCTGCACTGTGCCTTCCGGTCCATTGCCTGGGGCGGCCTGCAGGGACGCAGTGCCCTGGTGCAGCCCTTTGGCAGGGCCGAGCAGTGCGAGTTCCGCTACAATGAGTTTTCCGGCATGGCGCTGAAGCAGTTTGATTTTAGTAAATGTACCTTTGGCGACTGCGTGTTTGACGATTGCAAGCTGGCGGGCGCGGATTTCCGCGGCGTGGCCCTGAGCAGCACGGCGTTCAGCCGATGCGACCTGCAAAAGGCGGATTTCCGCGAGGCCACCGGCTACCGCATCGATCCCAGTGACAACCAGATGAAAGGTGCGCGGTTCAGCTTCCCGGATGTGATCGCACTGCTGAACGGGTTTGGGCTGGTCATCGAATAACTTACCTTTTCTTATGAGAAAAGGTAAGCGAAAAGAATTTTAGTCGAACTTAGAGCAAAAGAGGAGCCTGATGAAAGGCTCCTCTTTCCTGTTTTTATGCTGCAAAAAATGCGGAAAAAATCTTTCCCAAACCTGTTGACAAAACCCTAGCGGCATGGTATAGTATCATCGTTAGTTAAAACTAACCTATGACCCCCTACAATGAATCTCCTGCAACCATAGCCCGCACAGTGCGGCTCTCTCCCCGTGCTGTGCGGTTTTATGGGGGTTGCAGTTAGCAGAAACTAACCAATGCGTTTTAAAGGAGCCGAGCCTATGCCTGCCCCCACTCACGTCACGGTCAGCCCCCGCAGCTTTGCCTGCGATCTTGCCACGATCTGCGCGCCTACCCTGGCAGGCCTCAAGCCCGCCAGTCTCTTCCGTTACCAGCCGGCCTCCGGCCAGGATGGTACGGCTATGGCGGTGGCCTGGCACGCCCTGCTGGCACCCCGCGGTGTGACCGTCCGTGTGCTGAAAGCCTGCCCCGTAACCGGCGCGGTGCTGGTCTATGTGTACCGCCCCACCCAGGTGGCTGCCATCTTGCAGCGCGGCGACGTGCAGGACTTTCTGCAAAGCGAGGGCTACACCCCCGGCGATGCTGAATCGATGCTGGCACAGCTCTCCCAGCGGCTTTGCTGTGAGGAGGACTTTCCCCACGAGATCGGCGTGTTCTTGGGCTACCCGCTGGCAGATGTCATCGGCTTCATTCAGAATCGCGGCAAAAACTTTACGGCCTGCGGCTACTGGAAGGTCTACACCGACCCCGCCGCTGCCCAAAAAGCCTTTGACCGCTATAAAAAGTGCGAGCGAATCTACGCCCGCTGTTATCACAACGGCACCCCGATCCGGCAGCTGACTGTGGCTGCCTGAACGTGGACATACTATTAAATGTATAGTAGCAACGAAAGGAAGAAACGATTATGAGCAAGATCGCAGTAGTTTATTGGAGCGGCACCGGCAATACCGAGGCTATGGCTGACCTGGTGGCAAACGCTGCACAGTCCGCAGGTGCAACTGTGGACAAGATGACCAGCGCTGAGTTCAATGCGGCTGACGCTGCTAATTATGACGGCTTCGCCCTGGGCTGCCCCGCTATGGGCGCTGAGCAGCTCGAGGAGAGCGAGTTCGAGCCGATGTATCAGGATCTGCGCGGCTCCCTGTCCGGCAAGCCGGTCGGCCTGTTCGGCAGCTACGGCTGGGGCGACGGCGAGTGGATCCGCACTTGGGCTGAGGATGCTCAGGCTGCCGGCGCCCGGCTGGTGGCTGACCCCGTTATGGCCAACGGCGCACCCGATGGCGATGCCACTGATGCCTGCAACGCCCTGGGCACTGCCCTGGCCAACGCCTGATACGCAAAGCAGCCGAGGCAACACCGCACAATTTCCGCCTGACGGCTTAAGCACCGCTCCAGCGGCTGCGGCGCACCGTCTGCGTTGCAAAAATGCTCGAGAATGTCGGGTTGCGGTACCCGCATCGTGCTTCGGGGACAAAAGCCCCTCGCACTCTGCGACCGCTGCCCCTGCTTCGGTTCGCTGTATCCGCCACCGGCGGCGCTCACCTTTGCAGCACAAAGTATTATCTGCGCTTTTTGCTTAGCAGCCGCCGCACCTCGCTCGCCGTATCGGCACTTAAAATTGTCGGTATTGCCTCAAGTTTAAATTTTCCAACCATTGCCTTTCTCCTGAACATTGATCCCATATACAAAACCGGCGCACTGTGGCAGCAGCGCGCCGGTTTTGTTGTGGCAGGGCAGGGGAGTGGGCGGTATCCCCAAAGTGCCTGCTTGACAAAACCATGAGGTTAGTGTATTCTAAACACAGAATTAGCAAGTGCTAACTTGGAGGGAAGTATACCTATGGCAAATATTATTATTGTATTGATTTTGGTCGCCCTGGTCGGCTATGGCATTTACAGCTATGTACATCACCTGACCCACGGCGGCGGCTGCTGCGGCGAGCGTGACGCCGCCGCTAAAAAGGTCAAGGTCGAGGACCACAACAAGGCCCACTACCCCCACACCCTTGTGATGGGCGTGGACGGCATGACCTGCCAGAACTGCCAGCGCCATGTGGAAAACGCGCTGAACGTGATGCCCGGCACCTGGGCCGCCGTGGACCTGGCCGCCCAGAACGTCACCATTCTGACCAAGGACGAGGCTGACGAGGACGCCATCCGCCAGGCCATCCGCGATGCCGGTTACCTGCCGCTGCGCACCACCAGCAAAGTGTAAGGCTGCAACATTGTACCTGCGCCGCCGCCGAAAACGATGGCGGCATTTTTGTGTTTACGATAAAAGGAACTGCTTATGATGATCGACAAACGCCTCATCGGGATGATGGGAGACTCGAAACGGTACATCGCCAAAAACGTGGCGCTGCAATGGCTGGCTCTGGCCGCCAATGTGGCCATGATCTTTGCGGTCAGCCGTTATTTAGGAGCCTTGTACGACCAGCTGACCATCGGCGACACGATGGCCGGTGCCCCCAACCTGCCCTTGACGCTGGGCATCGTGGCGGCGGCGCTGCTGGTGCGTGCCGCCTGCACCCGCGGCGCGGCTGCGGCCAGCTACAACGCCAGCCGCACTGTAAAAAAGACGCTGCGCAGTGCGATTTACGAAAAACTGCTGCGCCTGGGCGGCAGCTACACCCAAGCTGTGCCCACCGCCGAGGTATTGCAGCTGGCAGGCGAAGGCGTCGAGCAGCTGGAGACCTACTTTGGCGCGTACCTGCCGCAGTTTTTCTACGCCATGCTGGCGCCTGTCACCCTGTTTGTGGTGCTGGCCCCGGTCAGCGTAAAGGCAGCGGTCATCCTGATGATCTGCGTGCCGCTGATCCCGGTTTCCATCGTGGCTGTGCAGAAATTTGCCAAGCGGCTGCTGGGAAAATACTGGGGCCAGTATGCCGCCCTGGGCGATAGCTTCCTTGAAAACCTGCAGGGCCTGACCACCCTGAAGATCTACCAGGCCGACGAAGCCCGCCACCAGGCCATGAACCGCGAGGCCGAGCACTTCCGCAAAGTGACGATGAAGGTGCTGACCATGCAGCTGAACTCCATCATCGTGATGGACATCATCGCCTACGGCGGTGCGGCGCTGGGCATCGGTATCGCTGCGCGGGAGCTGGCGGTCGGTCATGTCAGCCTGAGCGGCGCGCTCTGCATCCTGCTGCTGTCGGCGGATTTCTTCCTGCCCATGCGCGCGCTGGGGTCCTACTTCCATGTGGCCATGAACGGCATGGCCGCCAGCGATAAGATCTTTAAGCTGCTGGATCTGCCCGAAGCCGCCGGCAAGACCGCCGAGCCGGATGCCGATTGTGCCATCCACTGCCGTGACCTGCACTTTGGCTATGCTGCCGAAAAAGAGACGCTGCACGGCCTGAATCTCGACTTCTCCCGCGGCAGTTTCACCGCCCTGGTGGGCGAGAGCGGCTGCGGCAAATCTACCATCGCCGCCGTGCTGACCGGCCGCGCCGCGGGCTACACCGGCAGCGTGACCCTGGGCGGGCAGGAGCTTTCCGCCGTGAAAGAATCCGCCCTGCTCAGAAATGTAACGCTGGTCAGCCTGGGCAGCCACTTGTTCAAAGGCACGGTGGCCGAGAACCTGCGCATGGCCGCGCCCATGGCGGACGACAACGCCCTGTGGGCTGTGCTGAAGCAGGTGCGGCTGGCGGACTTCCTGCGCAGCGAAAACGGGCTGGACACCCAGCTGAACGAGGGCGGCAGCAATCTTTCCGGCGGCCAGCGGCAGCGCCTGGCCCTGGCCCGCGCCCTGCTGCATGACAGCCCGGTCTATATCTTTGATGAAGCTACGTCCAATATCGACGTGGAGAGCGAGAACGACATCATGGCCCAGATCCAGGCATTGGCAGGCAAAAAGACTGTCATCCTGATCTCCCACCGCCTGGCCAACGTTACGGCGGCGGACAACATCTACGTGCTGGACCATGGCAGCCTGGCGGAACAGGGTACCCACGAAGCCCTGCTGGCGGCGGGCGGCACCTACGCCCGCCTGTGGACCCAGCAGCAAGAACTGGAAAATTACGGAAAGGCGGAAGCATCCCATGCCTGAGAATAAGAAAAAGACCCGCGGCAATCTGGCCGTTATGGGGCGTCTGGTGGGGCTGGTCAAGCCGCTGGCCCCCGTGATGGTGTCCGCCGTGCTGCTGGGCGTGGCAGGCTTCCTCTGCGCCATTTTTATCACCGTGCTGGGCGCCTACGCGCTGCTGGACAGCATTCTGCCCGGCATGCCCATCAGCCTTGGCACCGTTTGCCTGCTGCTGCCGGTGCTGGCCATCGCCCGCGGCGTGCTGCACTATGCCGAGCAGGGCTGCAATCATTTTATCGCCTTTAAGCTGCTGGCCCTCATCCGGGATAAGGTCTTCGGTGCGCTGCGCCGGCTGGCCCCGGCTAAACTGGAGGGCCGCGACCGCGGCGACCTGATCGCCGTGCTGACGGCGGACATCGAGCTGCTGGAAGTGTTCTACGCTCACACCATTTCACCCATCTGCATCGCGGTCATCGTCAGCGCCATTATGGCGGCCTTTTTGGCGGGTTATCACTGGCTGCTGGGGCTGTATGCCCTGGGGGCCTACCTGGTCATCGGCCTGCTGGTGCCGGTGGCGGCGGCCAAGTCCGCCCGCCGCAGCGGCGAGGAATTCCGCGCGTCCTTCGGCGCGCTGAACGGCTTTGTGCTGGACAGTCTGCGCGGCGTGCGGGAAAGTCTGCAGTATGGCGACGGCCCCCATCGTCTGGCTCAGATCAACGCCCGCACCGATAAACTTTCGTCGCAGGAGCGCCGCTTAAAGCTGGCGGGGGGCACGGCCCAGGCTGTCACCGGCGGCATCATTTTGCTGCTGGACGCCGGCATGCTGGCGCTGGCGGCGGGCCTTGCCCAAAGCGGCACCATCGGCTTTGACGGCTGCCTGATCGCCGTGGTGGCGCTGATGAGCAGCTTCGGCCCGGTCATCGCCCTGGCCAACCTGGGCACTGGACTGCAAAACACCTTTGCGGCGGGCAACCGTGTGCTGGACGTGCTGGACGAGCAGCCCACCGTGCGGGAAGTGACCGGCGGCGAGGACATCGCCTTTACCGGCGCTGCCTGCCGCCGTGTGACCTTTGGCTATGGCAGTGACGTGATTTTGAACGACGTATCACTGGAAGTGCCGCAGAACTCCGTCATCGGCATCACCGGCCGCAGTGGCAGCGGCAAATCCACGCTGCTCAAGCTGATGATGCGCTTCTGGGATACGGATCTGGGCAAAGTCGAACTGTCCGGCGTGAACATTAAAAAGATCAACACCGCCAGCCTGCGCAGCGCCGAGAGCTTCGTCGAGCAGGACACCGTACTGTTCCACGACAGCATTGAGGAAAATCTGCGCATAGCCAACCAGAACGCCACCCACGAGCAGGTGGTGGGGGCTTGCAAAAAAGCGTCCATCCACGATTTTATCATGACCCTGCCCCAGGGCTACGATACGCCGGTAGGGGAGCTGGGCAGTACCCTTTCGGGCGGCGAGCGCCAGCGTTTGGGCGTGGCACGGGCTTTTTTGCACGATGCGCCGTATATCCTGCTGGATGAACCCACCAGCAACCTGGACAGCCTGAACGAAGCGGTAATTCTAAAGAGCCTGGCCGAGGAGCGCAAGGACAAGACGGTGGTGCTGGTCAGTCACCGCGCCTCCACCATGCGCATTGCGGACCGCACCTACTCGGTAGAGAACGGGAGGATGAGCTGATGGCCGCCAAAACACCCGCCCAAAAGCGCGAGCAGGAAAAACAGACCGTGGGCCTGATGATCGAGCTGTACTGCCATGGCCACCACGGTACCAGGGGGCATACCCTCTGCCCGGACTGTGAGGCTTTGCGCAGCTATGCCGATGCCCGGGTGGACCACTGCCCGCACATGGAGACCAAGACCTTCTGCAGTGCCTGCAAGACTCATTGCTACAAGCCCCAGATGCGGGAGGCCATCCGACAGGTCATGCGCTGGAGCGGCCCGCGGATGATCTTCCACCACCCCGTTCTGGCGATACGGC
Source organism: uncultured Oscillospiraceae bacterium (assembly GCA_900539695.1). Taxonomy (GTDB): domain Bacteria; phylum Bacillota; class Clostridia; order Oscillospirales; family Ruminococcaceae; genus Gemmiger. The sequence continues at coordinate 17,605 of UQDG01000024.1, read as the reverse complement.
ATTTGATCGAGACGAAAAAACAGAAAAAGTAATATGCCCCTGCAAATAGGCGGCAACACAGAAAAGGCTCCCTCACAGAGGGAGCCTTTTCTGTGGAATCGCGCAGCTTGCGCCAATTCTCCAAAAAGTTTTTGCAAATGCTATGGCAAACCCCTGCATAATATGGTATTATAATAAACTGAAGACTTGTAGTGTGTCTGTATATAATTGTTGAGGAGTCTTTCTACTATGAACGAAACTAAAAAACTGCGCGTTGCGCTGTTTTTCGGCGGCGTATCCAGTGAGCACGAGGTCAGCTGTGTTTCGGCCTCGACCTGGCTGCGCGCCCTGGCACAGGCCCCCTGTGCCGATCGATACGAGGTGTTCCCCGTGGGCATCACCAAGCAGGGCCGCTGGCTGGCCTGCAGTCCCACGCCTGAGGCCATGGCCGACGGCAGCTGGGAGAAGGGTGCGGACTGCACCCCCTGCGTCCTCAGCCCCGACCGCACCGACCACGGCATCTGGCTGCTGAAGGACGGCAAGGCCGAGCTGGTCCACATCGACATCTGCGCTCCCGTCATGCACGGCAAAAACGGCGAGGATGGCACCATCCAGGGCCTGTTTGAACTGGCCCGCATCCCTTACGTGGGCTGCGGCGTGCTGGGCAGCGCTGTCTGCATGGACAAAGCCGTTGCCAACACCATCATGGATGCCGCCGGTGTGCCCCACTGCAAGTGGGCCAGCGCCATCCGCGCCGAGCTGGAGGGCGACCACAAGACCCTGCTGGACAGCATTGAACAGCGCCTGGGCTACCCCATCTTCGTCAAACCCGCCAACGCCGGTTCCAGCGTTGGTATTACCAAAGCTACCGACCGTGCTGTGCTGGAGCAGGCCGTCGTGACCGCCCTGAAAGAGGATGACAAGGTCGTCTTTGAGGAGTTCATCGACGGCCAGGAGGTCGAGTGCGCCGCCATCGGCAACCCCGACGACCCCGCCACCGTCTCCACCACCCGCCCCGGCGAAATTCTGGCCGGTGCGGAGTTCTACACCTACGATGACAAGTACAAAAACGGTGTCTCTCAGACTGTCATCCCCGCCCATCTGAGCGAGGAAAAGTTGGACGAAGTCCGCACAGAGGCCCGCCGCGCGTACCTGGCCCTGGGCTGCGCCGGCCTGTCCCGCTGCGACTTCTTTGTGGAGCGCGGCACCGGCCGTGTGCTTTGCAACGAGCTGAACACCCTGCCGGGCTTTACCTCCATCAGCATGTACCCGAAACTGATGGAGCACGAGGGCCTGAGCTACGCCCAGCTGGTGGACCGCCTGCTGCAGCTGGCCCTGCACCGCCGGAAGGGGGCATACTGATGGACACCCGCCCTATCGGAGTGTTTGACAGCGGTCTGGGCGGCTTGACCGCTGTGCGCCAGCTGCGCCGCGTGCTGCCCGGCGAGGACATCATTTATTTTGGTGATACCGGCCGCGTGCCCTACGGCTCCCGCGGGCGGGAGATCATCTGCCAGTATGCCCGGCAGGACATCCGCTTTCTGCTTTCCCACGATGTAAAGTTCATTATTGCTGCCTGCGGCACAGTGTCTTCCACCTACCCGCCCGAGGAAGCCGCCCGTCTGCCGGTGCCTTTTACCGGCGTGGTGGGTGCTACGGCCCGTGCGGCGGTGGATGCCACCCGCAACGGCAAGGTGGGCATCATCGGCACGGCGGCCACGGTGCGCAGCGGTTCCTACGCGGCGGTCATCAAGGACATGAAGCCGGAGATGGAGATCGTCGCCCGCGCCTGCCCCATGTTCGTGCCGCTGGTGGAAAACGGCTATGTGAACGACGGCAACCCCGTCACCAAGCTCATCATCGCCGAGTATCTGCAGGAGGTAAAGGATGCCGGGGTCGACACCCTGATCCTGGGCTGCACCCACTATCCGCTGTTGAAAAAGATGATCGGCGATTTCATGGGCAGCGATGTCACCCTGATCGATTCCGGAAAGGTCACGGCCCAGGCGGCCGCGGCGGCGCTGGCGGATCTGGGCCTGCTGAACGGCCGCACCGAGGGCGGCAACGCCCATTACTACGTCAGCGACACGCCGGATAACTTCGACGAACTGGAACATCGCTTCCTCGGCGAATACGCCGGCGGCCCTGTTGAGCAGATCGCGATTGAAACTTACTAAGGCAACACCGCACAATTCCCGCCTAACGGCTTAAGCACCGCTCCGGCGGCTGCGGCACGGCATCTGCGTTGCCAAAATGCTCGATAATACACAAAGTATTATCTGCGCTTTTGGCTTAGCATCTGCCGCACCTCGCTCGCCGTATCGGCACTTAGAATTATGCGGTATTGCCCTAAATAAGCATCTTCTGCCCAAAGGCCCCCTCTGGGAGGGTGACTCCCCACAGCGTGGGGAGATGTCGCGTAGCGACAGAGAGGTCCGGCCGCGTAAGCGGCCCCGCGAAGCGGGTGGGGGAGAGAGCTACCCTTAAGCACAAACTTATATTTGTATAAGGAAAAACCATGCAGGAAAATTTTCTCATCACCATCAAAGGCACCATGGAGCAGCGCGGCGACAGCGACACCGTCGAATTGATGACCCGCGGCTCCCTCGTCCACAAAGAGGGTGCCTATTATATCGTTTATAAAGAAACCGAAGCCACCGGCTACGAAGGATGCACCACCACCGTCAAGGTGGCCGAAGATGCCCGTAAAGTATCAATGCTGCGTTACGGCAAGGTGCCCAGCCAGCTTATCGTTGAGAAAGGCACCCGCCATCTCTGCCATTACGAGACCGGCTACGGTGCCATCAGCCTGGGCGTCGCCGCCGATGTCATCGAGCATGAACTGACCGAGGAGGGCGGCAAGCTGAAATTCAGCTATACGCTGGATTCCGGCGCCGAGAATTTCATCAGCCGCAACCTCGTGGACATCACGGTGGAAGCCCTGCCCGAAAACGCCGAAAACTAAGGCAATACCGCATAATTCTAAGTGCCGATACGGCGAGCGAGGTGCGGCAGATGCTAAGCCAAAAGCGCAGATAATACTTTGTGTATTATCGAGCATTTTGGCAACGCAGGTGCCGTGCCGTAGCCGCCGGAGCGGTGCTTAAGCCGTAAGGCGGGAATTGTGCGGTGCTGCCTTAAGTCGTACAAAAGCATAACTCCCACAGGAGGTAACCTATGGACTATAAAAACTACAACCCCCGCCAGGCCGCGCTGACCGAAGCCCGCGCCCTGCTGACCGATGCCGCCAAGGCCGCCGTGGCCGATGGCGCCCTGCCCGCCGCGGAACTGCCCGATTTCATCGTCGAGATCCCGGCGGACGTCAAAAACGGTGACGTAGCATCCAACATTGCCATGGCCGGTGCGCGTGCTTTCCATAAGGCACCCCGCCAGATCGCTGAGGCTATCACCGCCAAGCTGGACCTGAACGGCACGCTGTTCTCCGGCGTGGACATTGCAGGCCCCGGCTTCATCAACCTGTTCCTGGGTCAGGATTGGTTCACCAGCGTTGTCCGCGCCGCCTGCGCCAACCCGGAATACGGCCGCACCGACGCCGGTGCCGGCAAAAAGTATAACGTGGAGTTCGTTTCCGCCAACCCCACCGGCCCCATGCACATGGGTAACGCCCGCGGCGGTGCCCTGGGTGACGGTCTGGCCGCCTGCCTGGATTGGGCCGGCTGCGATGTCACCCGCGAGTTCTATATCAACGACGCCGGCAACCAGATCCAGAAGTTCGGCAAGAGCCTGGCCATCCGCTACCTGCAGCTGTACAAGGGCGAGGAAGCCTGCCCGCTGCCCGAGGAGTGCTACCAGGGCGCTGACATCATTCAGCGCGCCAAGGAGTTTGCTGAGGTCCATGGCGACAGCTATGTCAATGCCGACTTCGAGGAGCTGAAAGAGGCTCTCATTGCCGACGCCCTGCCCAAGAACATTGCCGGCCTGCAGCGCGACCTGGGCAAGTATCGTATCGATTATGATGTCTGGTTCCACGAGAGCGACCTGCACAAGTCCGGTGCGGTCCAGGCGGTTGTGGATAAGCTGCTGGAGATCGGTGCCTGCTACAAGGCCGAAGATGGCGCTATCATGTACCGCAGCGCCCAGTACGCCGCCAAGTACGGCGTCGTCAACAAGAAAAAGGCTGACGACGGCAGCGAGGAAGAGGCCAAGGACGAGGTCCTCGTCCGTGCCAACGGCATCCCCACCTACTTTGCCGCCGACATCGCCTACCATTATAATAAGCTGGCCGTCCGCGGCTTTGACAAGGCCATCGACGTCTGGGGCGCCGACCACCACGGCCACGTGGCCCGCATGAAGGGTGCTATGGATGCCATCGGCCTGGACGGCAATCGCCTGGACATCGTGCTGATGCAGATGGTCAACCTCATGCGCGACGGCAAGCCCGTGCGTATGAGCAAGCGTACCGGCAAGGCCATCACCCTGACCGACCTGCTGGACGAGGTGCCTATCGATTCCGCCCGTTTCTTCTTCAACCAGCGCGAAAGTTCCTCCACCCTGGACTTTGACCTCGACCTGGCCGTGCGCAACGACAGTGAGAACCCCGTCTACTATGTGCAGTATGCCCACGCCCGCATCTGCTCCGTGCTGAAAAAGCTGGAGAGCGAGGGCATCGCCTTCAACGGTGTGGACGGTGTTGATGCCTCCGTGCTGACCGACCCCGCCGAGCAGGCCCTGATCCGCCTGCTGGCCGCCTTCCCGGCAGAGATCGTGGCCGCGGCCGATAAGTACGACCCCGCCCGCATCACCCGCTACTGCATCGATGTGGCCTCGGCTTACCACCGCTTTTATAATGCCTGCCGCATCATGGGCACCGAGGGTGCTGTCCAGCAGGGCCGCATTGCCCTGTGTCTCGCCGTGCGCGGCGTTATCCGCAACATCCTGACCATGTTCAAAGTCAGCGTGCCGGAAACAATGTAAAAGTGTGAAAAAATCCCTTGACAAGGCACGGTTTCTATGGTAAACTATTGCCTGTAAAAAAAGCAGCAACCGGCAGTAGGCCGTCGGCTCACCTTGCGGGCGCAAAGCCCCGGGTCATACCAGATACGCACTTGGTGCGCAACTACGTATGTTCGGCGGCTGCTTTTATGGCAGCCGCTTTTATCATTTATCATACACTTGTGGGAGGTGTGTTCCAATCGCCAGCAACAGCAATTCCAAGGAACTGGAAATCAATGAGCAGATCCGCGATAAAGAGATCCGCCTGATCGGGGCAGACGGCGCGCAGATGGGCATTATGAGCCCGCGCGACGCACTGCGTATGGCTATCGACAAAGATCTTGACCTGGTCAAGGTTGCGCCGCAGGCCAAGCCGCCGGTGTGCAAGATCCTGGATTACGGCAAGTACCGTTTCGAGATGCAGAAAAAGGAAAAGGAAGCCAAGAAGAACCAGAAAGTGGTTGAACTCAAGGAGATCCGCCTTTCCCTGAATATCGACACCAACGACTTCAACACCAAGGTGAACCAGGCTGCCAAATTCCTGCAGCAGGGTCACAAGCTCAAGGTGAGCATCCGGTTCCGCGGCCGTGAAATGGCACATACCAGCCTGGGTCTGGAAGTGCACAAGCGGTTTGCCGATGCGTTGGCAGGCAAGGCCGTCATCGACAAGCAGCCCAAGCTTGAGGGCCGCAGCATGATGATGTTCATGTCCCCCGCACCCAACAAGTAAGAAGTAACTCTTTAGGAGGAAACAACAATGGCTAAAATGAAGCTCAAGACCCTTTCCGGCGCAAAGAAGCGCTTCAAGATGACTGCTTCCGGTAAGATCAAGCGCAATGCGACCAAGCGCCGCCACATCCTGACCAAGAAGACCACCAAGCTCACCCGCGGCCTGCGCATGCCCAAGTATGTCGACAAGACCAACGAGGCTGCTGTCAAGAAAATGATGCCCTACGGCGGCTAATCGCCCCGCGGCAAGGTCAGTTAACTTAAGAGTGTATAAAGGAGATATAAACCATGGCTCGTATTAAAGGCGCTACCATGACGCACAAGCGTCGTGCTAAAACTCTCAAACTCGCAAAGGGCTACTACGGTGCTAAGTCCAAGCACTTCCGCATGGCCAAGCAGGCCGTCATGAAGTCCGGCAACTACGCTTTCGTTGGCCGTAAGCAGAAGAAGCGTCAGTTCCGCAACCTGTGGATCACCCGCATCAACAACGCTGTTCGCGCTCAGGGCATGAACTACTCCAGCTTCATGAACGGCCTGAAGAAGGCTGGCGTCGAGCTGAACCGCAAGATGCTGTCTGAAATGGCTATCCACGATCCCGCCAGCTTCAACGCTCTGGTCGAGACCGCCAAGAAGGCTCTGTAATAATTCTTGCAAAAAGACTCACGCGCACGCGTGAGTCCTTTTGTGTTTAAAGGGGAAAGCTATAGCACAGCCGTTTTACGGCTTACTGTGGGTGGCTTTCCTGCATAGGGAATCCCTATCGTTCATAAAACAACATTGATTTTACGGGAGAGGGGCGCTACAATGGATATAATCACCAGCCGCGACAACGCAGGCGTAAAGTATGCCTGCACACTGCGCGATAGTGAGAAACAGCGCGCGGCAGAGGGGCTGTTTTTTGCCGAGGGGCCGAAGCTTTGCCTGGAACTGGCCAAAAGCTGCACCCCGCGCACGGCTTATGCCACCGAGGCGGCTATGGAAAAGACGCCCGCGTTGGAAAGCTTGCGCCCCACGCTGATCGCGCCTCACGTGGCCGAAAAGCTGGCGGGCACCAAGACGAGCCAGGGCGTGTTTGTGCTGTTTGAACAGCCCGCGCCCCCGGTAGAGCGGCTGGACACCGCCACCCACATCCTGGCGCTGGAAGGCGTGCAGGACCCCGGCAATGTGGGCACCCTGCTGCGCAGCGCCGCGGCCTTTGGGTACGACCTGGTCCTGTTGGGACCGGGGTGCGCCGCACCGTTTTCGCCCAAAACACTGCGCTCCTCGATGGGCGCGGCCGGGCGGCTGCCGGTACTGCATGTGGACGACCTGCCCGCTACCCTGCAAGGCCTGCGCGCCCGGGGTGTGGCCTGCCTGGCCACCGCTCTGTACAACTCCCGCCCGCTGGGTGAAGCCGGGCAGGAGTTCCCGCAGGGACTCTGCGTAGTCATTGGCAGCGAGGGCCAGGGCCTGACGGATGCCACCGTGGCTGCCTGTGACCTGGCTGTGCGTATCCCGATGACAGACCAGGTGGAAAGCCTGAACGCCGGTGTGGCCGGCAGCGTGCTGCTGTGGCAGTTCCGCAATGTGTAAAAACATAGTATAATAAGAGAAGGGGAGACGCGCGTGGATAAGACACTGGCCTGGCTTTGGCTGGCGGATGCCGTTGGTTCTGCCTGCCAGAACGCCCGCGATCTGCTGGCGCTCTACCCCGACCCAGAAGCTTTATACGAAGCCCTGTGCGCCGGGCGGGAAGCACCGCCCTACTTTTTGAGCGACCACGCCGTCGCCCAGCTGTGCGACACCACCCCCTTTGATTATGAGGAGCGGCTGGACCACTGTCTGCTGACCGGTGTGGAGATCATCACTCCCGATGATGCCGCCTACCCGGATCGCTTGCGGGACCTGCCGGATATGCCGCTGGTGCTGTACGTCACCGGCGAGTCCGCCTGCCTGAACGGCCACCGCTATGTGGGCATGGTGGGCACCCGCCGCCCCAGCGCTTACGGGCGGCAGGCGGCGTTTGACCTTTCGTTGGAGATGGCCAAACAGGGAGCCGTCATTGTCAGCGGTCTGGCGGACGGTCTCGACAGTGAGGGCCACCGCGCGGCGGTGGAAGCTGGCACACCCACCGTGGCGTTCCTCGGAACGGCCATCGATACGACCTACCCCGCCGCCAATGTCAAGTTGCGCCAGCGCATCGAGAAAGGCGGCGGCGCCGTCTGCAGCGAGTACCCGCCCGGCTACCAGGGTAAGCAAAAGGGCACCTTTCTGGCCCGCAACCGGCTGATCGCCGGCCTGTCGGAGGTGCTTTGTGTGGCCGAGGCTCGCATCCGCAGCGGCACGCTGAACACCGTGTCCCACGCCGAAAGCCTGGGCCGCCCGGTGCTGGCCGTGCCGGGCAGTATTTACAGCGCCCAAAGCCAGGGCACCAACGAGCTGCTGCGCTCCGGCCGGGCCGGGGTACTGTGCCAGGCAGCGGACGTGCTGGCCTGTATGGGCGTGGAAAGTGAAAGCGCCGCGCCGGAGCAATCGGCCTTTGTGGTGGAACAAACCAGCCCCGACGCCCAGGCCGTCTATGCGGTACTGGGCCCCACGCCCAAAGGCGTGGACGAGTTGGCCGCTGCCACCGGCCTGTCCGCCAGCCGGGTGCTGGCCGCCTGTACCGAATTGGAGTTGTACGGCGGTGCACAAAGTCAGCCGGGACGGCGCTATGTCGCCCTGTAAAATATAGAGTTAAGTTGAGGTAACCTATGCCGAAATTAGTCATAGTGGAGTCCCCCGCCAAAGCAAAGACCATCAGCAAATACCTGGGCCGGGGCTATAAAGTTACGGCCAGCATGGGCCATGTGCGTGACCTGCCCGCCAGCCAGCTGGGCATTGATGTGGACAATGGCTTTGCGCCGAAGTATATCACCATCAAGGGCAAGCAGAAACTGGTCAAAGAGCTGAAAGCCGAGGCTAAAAAGTGCGACGGCGTCCTGCTTGCAACCGACCCGGACCGCGAAGGCGAAGCCATCAGCTGGCATCTGGCCAACATTTTGGGCCTGGACCCCGCCGCCCCCAACCGCGTGACCTTTGACGAGATCACCAAAAAGGGCGTCAAGGAGGGTATGGCCCATCCCCGTGCCATCAACATTGATCTGTTCAACGCCCAGCAGGCCCGGCGCGAACTGGACCGTCTGGTGGGCTACAAGCTCAGCCCGTTCCTATGGCGCAAGGTCCGCCGCGGCCTCTCCGCCGGCCGTGTGCAGAGCGTGGCGGTGCGCCTGATCCGCGACCGCGAGCTGGAAATTGAAAACTTCAAGCCCGATGAATATTGGAACATCGACGCCGCGCTGTACCCCCAGAGCAACAGCAAAAACGGCTTTACGGCCCGCCTGGCCGCTACCGCTGACGGCAAAAAGCTGACCGTCACCAACAAAGAGCAGGCCGATACCATCGTGGCCGCGCTGGATGGTAAAAGCTACACCATCTCCAAGCTGGAAAAAGGCAAGCGCCGCCGCCAGCCCGCGCCGCCCTTTATCACCTCCACCCTGCAGCAGGACGCCAGCCGTGCCTTTGGCTTCTCGGCCACCCGCACGATGCGCGCTGCCCAGACATTGTACGAAGGCATGGACATTGCAGGCCACGGCACCGTGGGTCTGATCACCTACATGCGTACCGACTCGCTGCGCATCGCCGCCGAGGCCAGCGCCGCCGCCAAACAGTTCATCGCGGGCCGCTGGGGCGACAACTACGTCTGCAACACCCAGCGCAAGTGGAAGTCCCGCTCGGCCACGGCCGCCCAGGACGCCCACGAAGCGATCCGCCCGTCTATGCCGGAACTGACCCCCGATGAAGTGGAGCAGAGCATCAGCGGCGACACCGCCAAACTGTACCGCCTGATCTGGAGCCGCTTTATGGCCAGCCAGATGGCCGACTGCATCCAGGATACCGTCTCGGTGTCCATCACGGCAGGGGATTACCTCTTCCGTGCATCTGGCTTCCGCGTGTCTTTTGACGGCTTCACCGCCCTGTACGAGGAATCCACCGACGACAAGCAGAAAAAGGAGACCGCCCTGCCCCCGCTGGAGGAGGGCCAGACCCTCAAACTGCGCAGCCTGACGGCAGACCAGAAGTTCACCCAGCCGCCGCCGCTCTACACCGAAGCCACGCTGATCCACGCACTGGAAGAAAACGGCATCGGCCGCCCTTCCACCTACGCGCCCATCATCACCACCATCGTCGACCGCGGCTATGTGGAAAAAGACCAGAAAAAGCTGAAAACCACCCCGCTGGGTCAGGCCGTCAACACTGTGATGATGGAGCAGTTCCCCAACATTGTAGATGTGAAATTCAGCGCAGATATGGAGAAAAAGCTGGATATTATCGAGGCTGGCAAGGCTGACTGGGTCCAGACCATCGATGACTTCTACAAAGGCTTTGCCAAGAGCCTGGAGGACGCCGAGAAGAACATGGAGGGCAAGCGCGTTAAGGTCGAGGACATCCCCACCGACGAGATCTGCGAAAAGTGCGGCCGCCCCATGGTCATCAAATCCGGCCGGTACGGCAAGTTCGTGGCTTGCTCCGGCTTCCCGGAGTGCCGCAACGCCCACCCGCTGGTCAAAGATACCGGCGGCATCTGCCCGGAGTGCGGCGGCCACATGCTGGTGCGCAAAAGCGCGAAAGGGCGCATTTATTACGGCTGCAGCAACTACCCCAAGTGCAACTTTATGACCTGGGACGAGCCTGTGCCTGAAAAATGCCCCCAGTGCGGCCAGACCTTGTTTAAGAAAAAAGGCCAGCTCTACTGCGCCAAAGAGGGCTGCGGCTTTACGAAGCCTATCGAAAAGAAGTGAAAAATGGCGGAATAACGCCGAAACCATAACGGAGTGACTATGCAAGTAAACGTGATCGGTGCCGGTCTGGCGGGGTGCGAAGCCGCGCTGTGGCTGGCGGACGCCGGTGTGCAGGTAGACCTGTACGAACAAAAACCGGGCAAGTTTTCGCCCGCCCATAAAAGTGCCGGCTTTGCCGAGCTGATCTGCTCTAATTCGCTGAAAGCCGAGCGCCCGGACTCTGCCTCCGGCCTGCTCAAGCTGGAAATGAAGATGATGGGCAGCCACCTGCTGAAGGCGGCCGAGACCGCCCGCGTGGCGGCCGGCGGTGCGCTGGCAGTGGACCGGGATGTCTTCTCCGCCGCCGTTACTGAGATGGTGGAAAAGCACCCGAATATCACAGTGCATCGTGAGGAAGTGACCGCTCTCGACGAAAGCGCCCCCGTGCTGGTAGCCTCCGGCCCGCTGACCGAGGGAGCCCTGGCGGACGCCGTGGCCGGCCTGACCGGTGACCACCGCTTGAGCTTTTTTGACGCGGTAGCGCCCATCGTTACCGCCGAAAGCCTGGACTACGAGAAGGTCTTCGCTGCTTCCCGCTATGGCCGCGGCGAGGCCGATTACCTTAACTGCCCCTTTAACAAGGAAGAGTACGAGGCTTTCCACGCCGAGCTGATCGCCGCCGAGCGCGCGCCGCTCCACGATTTTGACGGCGATCTCACCGTCTATGAGGGCTGCATGCCCATCGAGGTCATGGCTGCCCGCGGAGCTGATACGATCCGCTTTGGCCCGCTGCGCCCGGTGGGCCTGCGGGACCCCCGCACCGGGCACCGACCCTGGGCGGCTGTGCAGCTGCGCGCCGAGAACACCGCCCGCACGCTGTACAACCTCGTCGGCTTCCAGACGAACCTCAAATGGGGTGAGCAGAAGCGGGTGTTCAGTATGATCCCGGGCCTCGAGCATGCCGAGTTCGTGCGTTACGGCGTCATGCACCGCAACACGTTTTTGGAAAGCCCCAGCGTGCTGACCGGGCAGCAATTTCTGAAAGAACACCCCAACGTGTTTTTTGCGGGCCAGATCACCGGCTTTGAGGGCTATATGGAAAGCGCCGCCAGCGGCTTGCTGGCTGCCCGCCAGATCTTGGCCCGCCTGCAGGGCCGTGAGCTGCCCCCGCCGCCCGCCAGCACGATGTGTGGTGCGCTGCTGGATTATATCACCACGCCCAACAAGGACTTCCAGCCCATGGGCGCGAACATGGGCATCTTGCCCCGCACCGAAGAAATCAACACCATCCGCGATAAGCGCGAGCGCTACGCCGCTCTTTCGCAGAACGCACAAAACGCCATGCACGCATGGGTGGAGGAATACAAATGAAAATTTTAGTAGATGCCATGGGCGGCGATAACGCCCCGCTGTGCGTTTTGCAGGGCGCTTCTCAGGCTGCGGCCGAGTTTGGCGACGGCATGGAGCTGGTGCTGCTGGGCGAAGAAGACGCTATCAAGGATTGCGCCGCCCAGAACAAAATTGACCTGGCACCATTCACCATTATCAACTGCACCGAGAATATCGACATGCACGACGACCCCGTCAAGGCTGTGCGCCACAAAAAGGATTCCAGCCTGGTCAAGGGCCTGACGATGCTGAAAAACGACGAGGCGGACGCCTTTGTCAGCGCCGGTTCCACCGGTGCACTGCATGTGGGCACCAGCCTGATCGTGCGGACGATCAAAGGTGTCAAGCGCCCGGCGCTGGCTACCCCGATGCCCGGCGCGAAGCAGAACTTTCTGCTGCTGGATTGCGGCGCCAACGTCGAGTGCCGCTCCGAAATGCTGAACGCCTTCGGCACCATGGGCAGCGTCTACGCCGAGAAGGTCATGGGCCGCACCGCCCCCAAAGTCGCGCTGGTCAATAACGGCGCCGAGGAGACCAAGGGCACGCCCATCTACCGCGAGGCCCACCAGCTGCTCAAAGCTAACCCTTGTATCCATTTCGCCGGCAACATCGAGCCGCGCTACATCATGGATGGCGAGGTGGACGTCGTCGTCTGCGACGGTTTCGTCGGCAACGTGGTCCTCAAGCTGACCGAGGGCGTCGCCAAAACGCTGCTGGGCATGCTGAAGAAAATTTTCCTGCAAAACCTCATCACCAAGCTCAGCTACCTGGGCATCAAAGGCGGCCTGGGCGAGCTGAAACGGATGATGGACTCTGAGGAAGTGGGCGGTGCGCCGCTGCTGGGCGCTGCCAAGCCGGTCATCAAGGCCCACGGTTCCAGCCACGCCAAAGGCATCAAAAACGCCATCCGCCAGGCCAAGCTGTGCGTCGCTAACGACCTGTGCGGCACCATGCAGACCGCCCTGGCCGCTGTGGCTGAAAAGGCTGAAGCCGAGAAAGCTGAGCCTGTAAAAGAGTAAACGCTATCGTACTGTTGTTTTAAGAAAGGCATGAGACAGATGGCAAAAAAACCGGAAGAACTGCAGCAAGTACTGCATTATACCTTTAAAAATCCCGCACTGCTGCGCATTGCATTGACCCACACCAGCTTTGCCAACGAGAGCAAGGTCGCCACCACCCACAACGAGCGCCTGGAGTTTTTGGGCGACAGCGTGCTGTCCGTTGTGGTGGCGGACTACCTGTTCCACCAGTCCGGCCGGCCCGAGGGCGAGCTGACCCGCATGCGCGCCAGCCTCGTCAGTGAGGATGCGCTGTTCCAGTTTGCCCAGGAGATCCACCTGGGCGAGTACCTGCGCCTGGGCCACGGCGAGGATCTGGGCGGCGGCCGCAACCGCCCCAGCGTGGTGTCCGATGCGTTTGAGGCTGTCATCGCTGCGCTGTATCTGGACGGCGGCATGGAGGCCGCCCGCAACTTCATCCTGCCCTTTATCACCGAGGGCAAGACCGCCGAGGAAGACTACAAGACCCAGCTGCAGGAGGTAGTCCAGCAGGACCCCAGCGCCGTGCTGCGCTATGAGGTCACCGGCGAGAGCGGCCCCGACCACGCCAAGAAGTTTACCGTTTGCGTATGGCGCAACGGCGAAAAGCTGGCCGAAGCCCCCGGCCGCAGCAAAAAAGCCGCCGAGCAGCACGCCGCCAAATTGGCATTGGAGAAACTGCGGTAAAAATACGAATTCAACCAACCTACGCGAAAGGTTTTAACCATACATGCGCCTGAAAGAACTGGAAATCCAAGGTTTCAAATCCTTCCCCGATAAGACCAAGATCACCATCGGCGAGGGTATCACCGGCGTGGTCGGGCCGAACGGCTCCGGCAAATCGAATATTTCGGACTCGATCCGCTGGGTTTTGGGCGAGACCAGCTCCAAGCAGCTGCGCGGCTCCGGAAAGATGGAGGACGTTATCTTCGGCGGCACCCAAAGCCGCGGTGCCATGGGCTTTGCCTCGGTCGCGCTGACCATCGATAACAGAGACCACGGCCTGGACATGGATGCCGACGAGGTCACCATCGGCCGCCGCTACTACCGCAGCGGTGAGAGCGAGTACTCTATCAACGGCCAGAACGTCCGTTTGAAGGATGTCTACGAACTGCTGCTGGACACCGGCATCGGCCGCGACGGTTACGCCATCGTCGGCCAGGGCCGCATTGCCGAGATCGTCGGCGCCAAGTCCGCCGAGCGCCGCGAAATTTTCGAGGAAGCCTCCGGCATCGCCAAGTACCGCTACCGCAAAAACGAGGCGGAACGCCGTCTCGAAGCCGCCGAGGGAAACCTCGAACGCCTGCGGGATATTTTGGGCGAACTGGAAAAGCGTGTCGGCCCCCTGAAGCGGGACAGTGAAAAGGCCCAGCAGTTTTTGGAACTCTCCGAGCGCCGCAAGAGCCTGGAAGTCACTCTCTGGGTCGATGCCATCCGCCGCGCCAACGATACCGTGCGCGACCAGCAGCGCAAGTTTGAAGCCGCCCAGGCAGATTACGAACGCCTGAGCCGCCAGTTGGACGAGTTCGACGAAAAAAGCGCCGCCCTGCGGGAGGAAGCCCAGCAGCTTGTCCTGCAGGTCGAGCAAGCCAACGCCGACATCCGCGCCGTGACCGAGGCCAACGCGGGCAGTGAGAGCGAGATCGCCGTTTTGAAAAACGAGAGTGAGCACAGCCGCTTCCGCATCGACGAAGCCACCGGCGAGTTGGAGCGCGCCGGGCAGGGCCGCCAGTCCATCGAGACCGAGGCCGCCGGCCACAAAGCCGCCATCGAAAAACTGCACGGCGAGGTCGCTGCGCTGGACGCCCGCGTGGCAGAACTGCGCACCGAACTCCGTGCGCTGGAAGAAAAAGCTGCCGCCAGCGGCCAGCGCCGGGACGTTATCGACGCCGCTATTGCCCGCCTGCAGGACACCGCCACTGCCGCGAAAGTGCGCGCCGCCTCGGCCCAATCGGCAAAAGAAGCCGCCGCCCAGCGTTTGGATGAAGCAAAGCAGCAGGCCGTAGAGCTGGAAAACTCCGCCGCCGCTGCCGAGGAAGAAAAGCGCCGCGCCGAGCGCCGCTTGAAGGATACCGAGGAGGCCGTCACCCGCAACGATAACATCAAGGCGGGCCTAAAGCTGAAACTGGAAAGCCGCCGCCGCCAGCAGGCTGAAGCTGCCGACGCGCTGCAAAAGGCCGACAAAGAGCGGTCCAACACCTCCCAGCGCATCCACATTCTGGAAGACCTGGAGCGCAACATGGACGGCTACCAGCAAAGCGTCAAGGCCGTCATGCGCGCCGCTGCGGGCCGTCGTCTGCGGGGTATCATCGGCCCTGTGGCGGGCATCCTCACCGTCGAAAAAGGCTATGAAACCGCCATCGAGACGGCCCTCGGCTTTGCTTTGCAGAACATCGTGGTCGAGGACCAGGGCTGCGCCCGTGCGGCCATCGGCTTTTTGAAGGACGAGCGCGCAGGCCGCGCCACCTTCCTGCCGCTGGATACCGTGCAGGGCTCCCGCTTCACCGGCCGCCTCACCGGCACCGCCGAGGTCGCCGCCGATCTGGTCAAGTGCGACCCGCGCTACCAGCACATCATCGATAACCTGCTCGGCCGCATCATCGTGGTCGAGGATCTGTCCGAAGCCTCCACTGTGGCCAAAAACCTGGGCTACCGCAACCGCATCGTCACGTTGGACGGCCAGGTCATCAACGCCGGCGGTTCGTTTACCGGCGGCTCCACCGCCCGCAGCGTGGGTGTATTCAGCCGCAAGCAGGAGCTGGATGAACTGCGCACCCGTCTGGTCAAGCTGGAGAAAAAGCGTGCCGATGCTGAAAAAGAGCTGGAAGCCCGCAAGGCCGAGGTGGATAACCTTACCGCCCAGCTCTCCGGCGCCGAGGCCGAGGGCATGAATGCTTCCTCCGAACGGCTGCGCGCCTCGCTGGAGCTCGATCGACTGACCGCCGCCGTAGCCCAGCATGAGGAAAATACCCGCAGTTTGGCCGCCGAAATTGAGGCCCAGCAGGCCGCCGTGACCCAGAACGAGACCGCCTGCGCCGAAGCCAAAGCCGCCCAGGGCAAGGCCGAGGCCGAGCTGAACACCTACAATGCCGAACTGGCCGAACTGGGCGAGAGCACAGGCAGTTTGACCGCCGAGCGGGAGTGCATCACCAACGAATTGAGCGAAAACCAGATGCAGCGCCTGGCCAACGAGAAGGACGTCAGCCTGCATGAGGCCGCTTTGGAAGGCCTGCAAAGCCGCACCGGCGAGGCCGAAGCCCGCGCCCGCGAGCTGAACGCCGCCATCGAGGCCGCCAAGGCTAAGATCGAAGCCAACGCCTTAAAGATCGCCGAGATCGAGCGCACCCGCGGCGAGAACAAAGAGAAGATCGCCGCCGCCGAGGAGACCATCCGCACGGCCAACGCCGCCCGCATGGAAAAGGAAGCCGCCGTGGCCCGCTTAGGACAGGAAAACCGCGCCCTGACCGATGAGCGCGAGCGGATGAGCGGCGAGATGGCCCGCCTGGCCGAACGCCGCACTGCCGCCGAAAACGAGCTGAACGACACCAACACCAAACTGTGGGAGGAGTACCAGCTCACCGCCGGCGAGGCAAAGGAGCTCTGCGTTGAGTTTGAGTCCCTGACCGAGCTGCGCCGCAGCGTGGCCGAGGTGCGCGGCAAAATTCGCGGCTTGGGCAACGTCAACGTCGGCGCCATCGAGGAATATAAGGAGGTCAAGGAACGCTACGACTTCCTGAAAGCCCAGGTCACCGACGTGGAAAAGGCCAAGAGCGAGCTGACCCGTATGATCGCCGAGCTGTGCAGCGAGATGGAAGAGCTGTTTACGACGAGCTTCAAGCAGATCAACACCCACTTCCAGCAGATTTTCAAAGAGCTGTTCGGCGGCGGCCACGCACGCCTGTACCTCTCCGACGAAAGCAACGTGCTGGAATCCGGCATCGAGATCGAGGTCTCGCCCCCGGGCAAGGTCATCAAGAACCTAAGCGCCCTTTCCGGCGGCGAGCAGGCGCTGGTCGCCATCTCGATCTACTTCGCCATCCTCAACGTCAATCCCGCGCCCTTCTGCTTCCTGGATGAGATCGAAGCTGCGCTGGACGACGTCAACGTGGCCCGCTATGCGCAATATCTGCGCCGCATGACCGACCACACCCAGTTCATCGTCATTACCCACCGCCGCGGCACGATGGAGGCCGCCGACGTGCTGTACGGCGTCACCATGCAGGAGGACGGCGTTTCCAAGATCCTGCGCCTTGACCTGGACAAGGTCAGCGCAGACCTAATTACCTGATATATAAGGGAGGCTTCCCATGGGATTTTTCAACTTTTTCAAGCGCAACATCTCGGAGCAGGAGTTCCAGGAGCAGCAGAAAATGAAGTACGGCCTGGAAAAGACCCGCACGGGCTTTTTCCAGAACATTGTCAACACGTTGACCCACGCCCAGATCGACGATGACCTGTATGACACACTGGAAGAACAGCTGATTTTGGCCGATGTCGGCCCCATGTGCGCTGTGCGCCTGGTGGACGAGCTGCGGGATGCCGTGGAGGAAAAGCACCTCAAGAACGGCCAGCAGGCATTGGACGAACTGCGCCAGATCATCTGCCAGGAATTGACCCCCCGCTACCCGATGGAGCTGGACGGTAAACCTGCCGTGATTTTGGTCATCGGCGTCAACGGCGTGGGCAAGACCACCACCATCGCCAAGCTGGCCCGCCTGT
>UQDG01000023.1 GCA_900539695.1 uncultured Oscillospiraceae bacterium | reverse complement strand
AGCATTTTGGCAACGCAGATGCCGTGCCGCAGCTGCCGGAGCGGTGCTTAAGCCGCAAGGCGGGAATTGTGCGGTGTTGCCCTTATATAATAGGCAAAGGAGAACCCCATGGTACGCGAACTGATGAAAGATACGGTATTCCTGGCCCAAAAAGCCCAGCCCGCCACGGCTGATGACATCCCCACGGCGGACGACCTGCTGGACACCCTGCGTGCCCACGCCGATGGCTGCGTAGGCATGGCTGCCAACATGATCGGCGTCAACAAAGCTATCATCGTGTTTGATGACGAGGGCACCCTGAGGGAGATGTTCAACCCCGAGATCGTCTACCGCAAGGGCCTCTATCTTACCGAGGAAGGCTGCCTCTCCCTGCAGGGCCAACGCAAGACCAAGCGCCACAAAACCATCAAGGTGCAGTGGCAGGACCGCGAAATGCACACTCACATCAAAAACTTCACCGGCTGGACCGCCCAGATCATCCAGCACGAAGTCGACCATTGTAACGGTATCATCATCTAAACTACATCTACCCAGAAAGCCGAGCGCCCCGCCGCGCCCGGCTTTTTGTAGTTGTTATCTTGCTGCGCAGCGGATGCTTGCAAAGTTCAGGCGCGCTTACTATAATAAAGGAAAGCACCAGTGTTTGAAAAAGAAAACAGAGAGGGGGAACCTTTTGTGGCTGACGTTACGAAAGCAATCAAAAATGGCTCATTGACGGCGTTGGAGGGCACCATCCTTGCAGATATTGAAGCGCAGATCCACCAGGGTAAAAAGGTTGGCATCCGCGAAATGGCAGCTCGCAACTTTACTTCCACCACTACGATCATCCGCCTGGCAAAAAAACTTGGCTATCAGGGCTTTACCGATATGTACTATGCGCTGATGAAGGAAGCGGAAAACGGCCGCCAGGAACAGTGGGAGGCAGTTCCGTTCCTGGAACGCTTTACCGAGAATATGCGGGAGAGCGAGAACGACTATGCGCAGCTTACATCTTTGGCCGAAACGTTGTGCCAGTGCAAAGGCATTGTGTATATCTGCGGCATGGGATTTTCCAGTTTCCCGGCGGACTATTTCTGCAAAAAACTGTTGGTGCAAGGCGTGACCTGCATTTTCTCCGGGGCGGAGGAGAGC
This sequence comes from uncultured Oscillospiraceae bacterium, assembly GCA_900539695.1. Classification (GTDB taxonomy): domain Bacteria; phylum Bacillota; class Clostridia; order Oscillospirales; family Ruminococcaceae; genus Gemmiger. The sequence continues at coordinate 36,634 of UQDG01000023.1, read as the reverse complement.
AGCGGGATTTTTGAAAATAATCTTGCCTCTATTAACTTGTTTATCGCCGTTTCCAAATCGGGCGAAACGCCTAAAATCGTGGAGCGTGTGCGTCGTGCCCAGGCGGGTAATATCCGTATTGCAGCTTTTACGGGAAACGCCAAAAGTACATTGGCAAAAGCGAGCGACATCCTCATCAAGATGGAGGATGAAGATCTTAATGATGACCGCAACCTGAAGCCGTGTTTTTTCTTTGCTGGCATCCTTTTAAAAATGGAACAGGTCATTTTAGAAATGCAGCGCATAAAAAAGAACGAAAAAACGAAGAAAAACAAAAAATAGGCGATGCTAAAAAAGAGGGATAGTCACAACTAAAAAAATCAAAACCGGATAGACTATTGTAAAAATGTTACTGTTTTCAGTAACATTTTTCTTTTTAACTGTGGAATATGTACAAACGCAAAACGCTGTGCTAAAATAAGAATCGTCAAAGGCACGTGCGAATCTTCCGTGGCTAGGAAGAAATAAAATGGAGAATTTTATATCCCTCTTTGCAAAAAACAGTCCACTGCCTGTTACGCAAAGAGACATGTAAAAAACAGGAGGAAAACGAGATGAAATTTAAAGACAGGGCAATGTCATCCATGCAAAATTTTGCCCGCGCAATGTTCATGCCAGTGCTGATCCTGCCGATCGTGGGTCTGCTGATCGCGGTCGCCAATCTATTCACGAACGCAAGTCTGATCCAAGACGTCCCCTTCTTGAATAACCCGGTAACGATCGGGTTTGGCACAATCTTATCCGGCTGCATGCAGCCAATTTTGAGCAATCTGGGTCTGATCTTCGCAGTTGGCGTTTCGATTGGCCTGGCGAAAGAGAAAAAGTCGGATGCCGCGTTCATCAGTGTGTTGACCTACGTTGTGTTCCTGAACGCGATGAACAAGTACATGAATCTGCGCGGCCTGCTGGCCCCGGCGGATGCACTGCGCGGTACAGGTCAGTCCATTATTCTGGGCGTGCAGGTGCTGGAAATGGGTGCCTTCCTGGGTATTATCCTGGGCCTTGTGGTGGCCGCGATGCACAACCGCTTTATCAACACCGAATTCAAGGGTGCGTTCCAGATCTACGGTAGTGCACGTTTCGTGTTCATCGTCATGATTCCGGTTACCATCCTTCTTGCGGTCGTCTGCACCCATGTTTGGCCGCCAATCCAGAGCGTGATCTCCAAGTTCGGCACGATCATTGGTGAATCCGGTAACTTGGGCTACTTCCTCTTTGGTGCTTCGGAACGGCTGCTGATCCCCGTTGGTCTGCACAACGTCCTGAACCCGATGATCCTCTACACCTCGCTGGGCGGCAGTGCTATGATCGATGGCGTCTTGGTCGAGGGTGCCCGCAACATTACCCTGGCCGAACTGGCTAGCCCCAATGTGGCTACCCTTTCTACTGCTGCGATCTTCGAGTGCCGCGGCGTTACCAAGATCTTCGGCCTGACCGGCGCTGCTCTGGCTATGTATCAGGCGGCTCGCCCCGAAAACAAACAGCGTGTTAAATCCATCCTGGTGCCCGTTGTGCTGACTTCCTGCATTGCCGGTATCACCGAGCCTATCGAATTCTCCTTCCTTTTTGTGGCACCGGTCCTGTACGTGGTCCATGCTATCCTCAGTGGCGCTGGCCTGGTATTGGCAAACCTGCTGGGCGCTCGCACCATTGCTTACAATGGCATTATTGACTTCATTCTTTATAATGTTCCTGCCGGTATCAACAAAACCCATTGGCTTGCCTTCCTGCTGGCTGGCGTCATCATGTTCGTGGTCTACTATGTGGTGTTCTACTTCCTCATCACCAAGCTGAACCTGCATACTCTCGGCCGTGAGGATGAAGGTGGAGAGATGAAGCTGTACAGCAAGAAAGAGTACAAGGAAAAGCAGGCTAAAGAAAAGCAGGCCCATGCAAACGCCGCTGCTCCGTCTGGCAAAATCGACGCTGCTACCATCGTAGCCGCGCTCGGCGGCAAGGACAACCTGCTGGAAGTGGATAACTGCTTCACCCGCCTGCGCCTGAAAGTTAAAGACAACACCAAAATAGACCAGGCAACACTGAAAAACCAGACCGGCGCTTCGGGTGTCATGATCAAAGGCCAAATCGTGCAGGTCATCTACGGCCTGAAGATCAACGCCGTACGCAGAGCGGTTGATGAAGAACTTTCCAAATAAGAATAAATTTACAGAACAGGAATGACTTATTATGATGGACAAGAAGAACAAAAAGTTTAACGTAGTTATTGCCGGTGGTGGCAGCACCTATACCCCTGGCATCGTTATGATGCTACTTAGCAACCAGGATCGTTTTCCGCTGGAATCGCTGACGCTGTATGATAACGATGCCGAGCGCCAGGCCGTTCTTGGTGAGGCAATCAAGATTCTGATGCATGAGCAGGCTCCCCAGATCCGTTACGAGTACACGGTTGACCCCGTGGTAGCCTTTACGGGCAAGGACTTCTGCATGGCGCACATCCGCGTAGGCAAGTTTGCCATGCGTGAGCAGGACGAAAAGATACCCCTGCGTTACGGCGTGGTCGGCCAGGAGACCTGCGGCCCCGGCGGCATCGCTTATGGCATGCGCAGCATTACCGGCATGATGGAGATCATCGATTACATGGATAAGTATTCTCCTGACGGCTGGATTCTGAATTACTCCAACCCTGCTTCCATCGTAGCCGAAGCCTGCCGCGTTATGCGTCCCAAAGCACGCATCATCAATATTTGCGATATGCCCATCGCCACCAAGACCCGCATGTCCTACATTGTGAATAAGGACCCCAAGGATCTGGATGTGCGCTACTTCGGCCTGAACCACTTCGGCTGGTGGACCAGCGTTACGGATGAACTGGGCAACGACCTGATGCCGCAGATTCAGGATTATGTCTCCAAAAACGGCTACCTGACCCCCAAGGCCATTGAAAAGCAGCATATGGAGCCCAGCTGGCAGGCCACACACCGCAAGGCGGCCGACCTGATGGAAGTTGATCCTCGCTTCCTACCCAACACCTACCTGAAATACTACATCTTCCCTGACTACGTTGTGGAGCACTCTGACCCCAACTATACCCGTGCCAACGAGGTTATGAACGGTCGTGAGAAGCGCATCTTCGGTGCCGCACGTGACATTATCGCAGCGGGCACGGCTGTCAACGGTGGGTTCGAGATCGATGTGCATGCATCTTTCATCGTTGACCTGGCTACGGCAATTTCCTATAACACCCATGAGATTATGCTCTGCATTGTGGAGAATAAGGGTGCGATCTGCAACTTTGACCCCACCGCCATGGTCGAGGTCCCCTGCGTGATCGGCAGCCGCGGTGCCGAGCCCATATGCCAGGGCTACATTCCCACCTTTGAAAAAGGCATGATGGAGGAGCAGCTGGCAGTTGAACGCCTGGTCGTCGAAGCCTATGTCGAGCACAGCTACCAGAAACTGTGGCAGGCCCTGACGCTGTCCAAGACGGTGCCCAGCGCCACGGTCGCCAAAAAGATTCTGGATGACCTGATCGTCGCCAATAAGAATTACTGGCCTGAACTGCATTAAATAATTCCCATAAGGGAAAACGCAAAACAGCGTCCCCGATGACTGCCATGTGCAGCGCTGGGGACGCTGTTTCATGTATGGGCCTACATGGGAAAATTGCCTTTCGACAAAAATTGACGATCCCCCGCCGCCGCGTATATAATAGTGCCAGATATTGTTACGGCATAAAATGCCTGCGGTTTCTGCGCAAAGGAAAGCAGTTATGAAATATAAACGCACGATCCAACAGGTCCGCGTGCTGGCGGTGCTGCTGTGCCTGGCGGCGTTCCTGGTGCTCAACAGCATCGTCCATCTGCAGATCCGGCATTATAAAAACGAGGAGCAGCTCGCCGCTACCTATACGGCCGAAGCCACCGCCCGCCGCATTGAGGCGCAGCTCAACCGCTACCTTTCCCGTTCGGACCTGCTCAAAAATATCATCGAGTCCGGCGTTGATATAGACGAATCCAGCTACGACGACCTCTACCGCTACATGTTGAACAGCGACGGCATCATCCAGGCCATTGAGCTAGCCCCCGACGGTGTGGTCGAGCAGGTCTATCCGCTGGCTAACAACGAGCAGGCCGTCGGCCTCGACCTTATCCATGACGAGGAGCGCGGCAAAAACACCACCCTGGCCAAAGACAGCGGCCGGCAGGCCATCGACCTGTTTGAGCAATCCGCCCCCGGCGAGTACGATGCCATCCTGATGGACGTGATGATGCCCAACGTGGACGGCTTGACCACTGCTCGCATCATCCGTGCATTGGACCGCCCCGATGTCGAGACTGTGCCCATCCTGGCCCTGACGGCTAACGCCTTTGCCGAGGATGCCCGCAAATGCCTGGATGCGGGCATGAACGTCTACCTGGCTAAGCCGCTGAATATGCCGCTGGTCAAGGCGACCATCGCCAAGTTTACCCAACATTCGACAACTGTATAAAGCCATGGAAAATTGAACCATGCCCCACAGCGCTCCTGCGGCCGGAACTTACCGGCTGCGGGGGCGTTTTGTTGTGCCCCAAAAATCCTGACAATTTCACAAAATCTGTTGTACGAGAAAAAATACAAACATTTTCGTAAAAATTTCCTTTGCAAAGTATGTAGAAAACGGTCGACACAGCGCGACAAAAGTCGATACAAACCTTGAAAAAATCGCGGCATGTTATTAAAATAAAATAGACCGAAATAAAAAATAGCAGCCCTGTAAAACCCCACAAACTGGTGGAAAAACAGGTGCCGCGTACCTATACATAGTGGCAAGAGGCAAACACCACCACATAGCAAAACCGATATAAGCATGATTCCAAAGCGGCGCCACCCCGCCTTGTTACCGGCGGGGTGGCGCTGTTTTTGTGTCTGCATAAAATCCCCGCAGCCTGCCCACCCTTATAGTGATATTCTGTAAGGGGGGCAACCACATGCAAGAGATGTTTTGTTTCCAGTGCCAGCAGACGGCGCACAATACCGGGTGCGATGGTAAGGCCGGGGTGTGCGGCAAAAAGGCTGATACCGCCAACTATCAGGATGAAGTCATCGGCGCGCTGATCGGCCTTGCGCAGGCGGTGCAGGCGGGGACAGCCACCGACCGCACCGACGAGCTGATGCTGAAAGGGCTGTTTACCACCATCACCAACGTGAACTTCAATAACGAGACGATCCTGCAAATCAAAAACGATATAGAGAAAGAGAAAGCCGCCGTCAGCACCACCCACTTTGCGGATTATGATATGGCCGAGCTTTGGCGGGCAGGGGAGGATGTGCGGTCGCTGAAATCGCTGATCTTGTTCGGCCTCAAGGGCATGGCAGCCTATGCCTACCACGCCCGTGCCCTGGGCAAGACCGACCCCGCCGTGAACCGCTATTTCTACGAGGCACTGGCCGCCCTGGGCGAGGAAAAATCAGCTGATGACCTGCTAAAACTGGTGCTGAAAACCGGCGAGGTCAACCTGGCCTGCATGGCCCTGTTGGACGCCGCCAACACCGAAGCCTACGGCGACCCGGTGCCCGTCACCGTGCCGCTGACGATTGAAAAAGGACCGTTCATCGTGGTAAGCGGCCACGACCTGCACGATTTAAAGCTGCTGCTGGAGCAGACCGAGGGCAAGGGCATCAACATCTACACCCACAGCGAGATGCTGCCTGCCCACGGCTACCCGGAGCTGAAAAAGTACCCCCACTTAAAGGGCAACTTTGGCACCGGATGGCAGAACCAGCAGACCGAGTTCCACAATATCCCGGCGCCCATTCTGTTTACCACCAACTGCCTGATGCCGGTGCGGCAAAGCTACTGCGACCGGGTGTTCACCACCTCGGTGGTCTCCTACCCGGAGATCCCCCACATCGGCGCGGACAAGGATTTTACGCCGGTCATTGAAAAGGCGCTGGAGTGCGGCGGCTACCCGGATGACCATCCCATGACCGGCATGAACGGCGGTCACACCGTCACCACCGGCTTTGCCCGCAACGCCGTGCTGGCCCATGCGGGGGAGATCGTGCAGCTGGTGAAAAGCGGCAAAATTCGCCACATCTTCCTCATCGGCGGGTGCGACGGCGCGGCTCCCAGCCGCAGTTATTACACTGACTTTGCCCGCATGACCCCCGCAGATACGCTGATTTTGACCTTGGCCTGCGGTAAATACCGGCTGAACGATATGGACCTGGGCAGCATCGGGGGCATCCCGCGCATCTTGGATTGCGGCCAGTGCAACGATGCCTACAGCGCGATCCGCATTGCCATGGCCCTGGCCGAGGCCTTCGGCTGCGGGGTCAACGACCTGCCGCTGACGCTGGTGCTCTCCTGGTACGAGCAGAAAGCCGTCTGCATCCTGTTGACGCTGCTCTATCTGGGTCTGCAGCACATCTATTTAGGCCCCACCGTCCCGGCGTTTGTCTCACCAAATGTATTACAATTTCTGGTGGAAAACTACCATCTGACCCCAACCAGCGACCCCAAAACCGACCTGAAGGCCATTTTACACGAATAAAACCATCCAACGGCAGCACAATAAACAAACGTGCTGCCGTATTTTTGTAAATTTCTGCAAATATTTTTGCATTATTTACCTACTAACATATTGACATAGTAGGTAAATTGGTGTATGATACAGCCAATGAATCCGAACAGGAAGCACGAACAAAGACGAAAGGAGAAATGTGCCATGTATACCATCCATGCCATCGCCGCCGTCCGCATGAGTTGTCGAATGTTTTGCTCCCAGGCATATCCGTATGGCCGGGCACATTCGTCTTGCTTGTGCTTTGTCGATGTTTAAAGTGTAACTGTACAACATCGTTTGCTGTGTGCCTGGGAGCCTGTAAAAGCCCCCGGGCTTTTGATACAGCAGCTGCATAAATAAGGCAAAAGGTTCCCCTTGGGAAGGGGCTCCGCCGCAGGCGGTGGGGGAGAGAGCCTGGAATTTAGCAGCAGCTGATTTATTTCTCTCTCCCTCAGTCAGCTTCGCTGACAGCGCTCACTTTCTGGCACTTCGTGCCACCTCCCCCGTATCGGGGAAGTCTGTCTCACAGAGGGAGCCTTTTTTGTTGGCAACTACTTGTCAGGTTCCTTATATATACTTGATTACTTGAATACTGGTTTGTACTTTCTGCTTGGCGCAAAAAATAAAGTATATACGTAAATATACATTTAGTTATAAAACATAACAAAAGGTATATTAAGAAATATGGTATAATAAATAACGTATATATGTTGTTTGCTTTCTCCCGGCCAGGTGAAAACCACTATTCAAGTAGTCAAGTTATTATAATATAGGAAGCTTGACGACCACTTCCCTCATCCCCTATTTCTCCCCCAAAAGAGAAATAGACCGCCTTATTCTGCTAAAATCATCCTGTATTCCTTCCCCCGCGGCCGGTATAATAAAGCCATCATCAGCGAAGGAGGAATGTATCAATGATGATCGCTATTCTTATCGCCGCCATTGTGGTGGCACTGGTCGTGTTCTCGCTTCTCTGCTACAAAAAAGCCCCGCCTACCCAGGCTATCGTGGTAACGGGCTTTGGCCTGTCCCGCCCCAAGGTGGTGTGCGGCCGCGGCGTGTTTGTACTGCCCGTTGTACAGCGTGCCGACCGGCTGAACATGCGCCTGCTGAAAATCGACGTAAAAACGCCGGAAACTGGCGTAAAAACCAAAGAGGGCGTCTCCCTCTGGCTGGACAGCGTCGTCACCGTGCAGGTCTACAGCGAGAACTCCACCGTCTCGGACGAGGAAGTCCGTAACGCCGGGTATGATGACATCAAAAAGTACATCAACAGCCGCCAGCAGGCCGCCATCTCCAACTTTTTGGGCATGGACGAAGCCCACATCAACGAGAAGATCAACGATGTGCTGCAAGGCAACCTGCGTGAGATCGTCAGCGAGATGACGGTCGACCAGATTTTGACCAACCGCAAGCAGATGGCCGTCAGCGTGGTGGAAAATGCCCGCCCGGATCTGGCCAAGATGGGCCTGGAGGTTGTCACCTTCAACGTGCAGGATGTCAAGGACGCCATCGATGCCCAGGGCCACAACCACGGTGTCATCGAAGCCATCGGCGTGGAGCAGGAGGAGCTTGTGAAAAAGCGTGCCTCCATTGCCAAGGCCGAAGCCGAGCGCGATGTCTCCTGCGCGAAGGCTGCCGCCGCCATGGCCGCCAACGAGAAGGAGATCGAAGCCCAGACGGCCATCGCCCAGCGCAACAACGAGCTGGAACTGGCCAAGTCTAAGCTGAAAGCCGAGGCCGACAAGGCCGCCGCTGACGCCCAGGCCGCCGGTATGATCCAGACCAACCTGCGTGCCAAGGAGGTCAAGGAATCCGAAGCCGACGCCGAGATCGCCCGCCAGAAGAAGATGGTCGACCTGGCCGCCCAGGAAGCCGAAGTGCAGCAGCGCAAGCTGGATGCCGAGGTGCGCAAGCAGGCCGACGCTGAGCTGTACCGCCGCCAGAAAGAAGCCGAAGCCCAGAAGTACGAGGCCGAGCGCGCTGCCGAGGCCGCCAAGTTTGCCAAGCAGCAGGAGGCCGAAGGCATCGAACTGGTCGGTAAAGCCGAAGCCGAGGCCATCCGCCGGAAAGGCCTGGCCGAAGCCGAAGCGATGAAGCAGAAAGCCGAAGCCTACAAGCAGTACAACGATGCCGCCGTGGCCGAGATGATGATAAAGGTGCTGCCCGAAATCGCCAAGAGCGTGGCCCAGCCCCTTGCCAGCATCGACAAGGTGTCCATCATCGGCGGCGATGCCTCCGGTGTGTCGGGCGTGTCCGGCAACGTGCCCGTGCTGATGGCCCAGACCATGGAGGCCATGAAGGAAGCCACCGGCATTGACATGAAAGAGATCGTCCGCGCCAACAGCATCCAGGCCAAGACCGACCGCAACATCAACGTGACCGGGTTAGAAAATTTGCAAACCCCGCAGGCCTCTGCACCTACTGCAGAAACCACCGCGGACCATGCCACTGTAACCGAATAACAGCTGCATAAAACCAGCGCCCCTGTGCCGACCGTGCAGGGGAGCTGTGTGTTGCCGCACAACCGCATAGAAAAGCCCGACCACACTGTGGACGACAGCTACCGCAACGATGACGGCACCGGCAACCGCTATAAGAAAAAGTCCTTCAACTGGTACAAGCAGGTCATTGCCACCAACGGCGAGACCTTATAACCCAAAACGGCAAGGCCGCTCTCCCCACAAGCAGGGGAGGGCGGCCTTTTGCGGTTGATGGATATACTTAAATAACATTATCACAGATTGCAGCTTTGCTTTCCATGGATTTTTTCAAGAACAGCATGCAAAAATTCCGGCTCTTTGGGCGGGGAAAATCTGTCAAACACAACTTGAAAAAGTGCAGATTGTACAGGAAAAATGACATGGTCGGCGCGGCGGGGGTACGTTATTATTTAGGTAAACCACTGCAAATGTACCCATTACCCGCTGAAATCTAAAGAGAGGATGAAAAACCATGAGAAAAGCAAAACGCAAGGGTCAACGCGTTCTGGCGGCCGCCCTGTGTGTCGGCATGCTGGCAAGCATGGTCCCTGCCCAAGCGTTTGCCAACGATGAGCCGATAACGGCCATCGTCCAGCAGGAGGATACCCCTGCTGATGCAGACGCTCCGGCCGAGGACACGAACGCCGGGCAGACCCCTGCTCCCACGGAAGCCCCGGCCGCATCTGAAACCGAGACCCCGGCCGGGAAAACTCCCGATGAAGCGCCTGACGCGGAGGAAACCCCGACACCTACGGAAACGCCTGCTGAAACCGAGACTCCGGCCCCCACCGAGGCACCCGCTGCAGACGAGACTCCCGCACCGGCTACCACCATCCAGGAGAGTGGCGACGCCGATTCCACGGTGACCACTACCCATATCGCCACCAAGGTGGGCGAAGTGCCCGCCGTGCTGGCAGATGTGGACGGCGTTACCGCCGATACCTTCAAGACCGCCTTTGAGACCGTGAAGGTCCAAAAGGGTGATGTCACCTACACCGTCGAGGTCATCCCGGCGGATACTGTCTACTTTATTGACAGCGTCGCTGCCAGCGGCAACAACGGTGCCATGGACAGCGTGAAGTCTACCGAAGCCTACGCCGCCGCCAAGGCTCTGCTGGGCGATCGGCTGCTGAATGGCAAGTCCGACCAGTTCTACCAGGGCGATGCGACCTGGGGCCTGGTGGATAACGACGCCCAGACCAAGGGCTATAACGGCATTACCAGCGACAAGACCTACACCGGCGTATACGGCCAAAAGAATGAAAAAGGCGAGACCATCTCCTACAAGTTCACCCTGCCTGCCGGTAAGTACAGCATTACCACCGCCCACCGCGAGTGGTGGAAAGGCCAGAACCGCGCCATGGACCTGAGCCTGACCACAAGCGACGGCGCGAGCGTCTATGCTTCTGTGCCCAAGCAGGACAATGGCAAGGTCACCACCAAGACCGGCGAGTTCACTATCACCACCGAACAGGTCGTGACCTGGACTGCCACCGCCACGGGTCAGCATGCCCCCGCTGTCAGCTGGCTGGCCGTGGAGCGCACCGGTGACGTGGAGACCCCGGACACCCCTGATGAGAACGAAAACTTCGGCAAAGCGCTGGAGGATGACGAACTTGTCACCGTCCGCAACGGCGCCTCCCTGACGGATACCATCACCGGCGGCAAGCAGGTCAGTGTTACCTCAGGCTGGATCAACGGCGGCAACTCCGCCATGGACGGCGGCGCAGCCGTTAAGGAGGCCGACAGCTTCTTTAAGCGCAGCAGCTTCACCCTGTATGCAGACATCAAGTTCAACGATGCCCACGACAATACTTCGGCCATTCTGGTTGGCCCGGCAGCGGATGCCCATTTCCGCATCATCCCCCGCAAGACCGATGGCACCGCTGTGCTGAAAGTCAACAACAACCAAGAATACGAACTCTCCCAAAGCCTGGAAGCAGGGGAGTGGAACGCCCTCGCCCTTGTGTATAACGAGAACGACACCGAGGGCACCGTTGCCGTCTACCTGAACGGCGAGGAGGTCCTGCCCGCTACCGGCGTGGGCTTCAAGCTCAGCGAAAAGACCGGCATCATCGGTGCGTTTGGCGCTACCTTTGGCACCGGCTTTATGCGCACCGGCCTGTACGATAACATCGTCGTGACCGGCAAGGCTGACGCCGACGCAGCCAAGATCGAGACCGCCTCCCGCAAGGAGGCCTTTGACGGTATCGTTGATGTGGATGGTATCGTTACCCTAAACGGCTCTGAAGTCGAGGCTGCCGCCAAGAACGTCAACGGCTGGACCTACAAGGGCCTGGGTATGCTCAACGGCAACGCCACCAGCAACCTGCTGCTGGACTACAAAGCCGAAAACCCGCAGGCCTACTGGGCCATGATGCAGTATCTCTTTGGCAGCGCGGACGGTTACCCGCTGTTCTCCAACATCAAGATGGAGATGGGCAACGACGGCAACAACTCCACCGGCGCCGAGGCCTGCACCATGCGTTACGAGAACGAGGAAGCCGACGCTTCCCGTTCCCCCGGCTTCGTCATGGCGGCCGATGCCAAAAAGATCAACCCCAACGTCAAGGTCTCCATCCTGCGGTGGGAGTATCCCAACTGGGTCAAGGCCAAAGCCGACGGCGATGAAAAGTACGCCGCTATTTATAAGTGGTACAAAGAGACCATCTTTGATGCCTACGAAAAGTACGGCTATGTCATCGACTATATCGACCCCGATAAGAACGAGACCCAAAATCCCGATGGCGAGATCATCAAGTACTTTGCCAACGCGCTGAAGAACGAGGGCGATTTCCCCGTTTACTTCACTGAGGAAGCCATTGCCGCTTATCACAACATCAAGATCGTTGCCTCGGACGAGAACAAGACCTTGAACATTGTTCCCTTGATGCTTCGCGATTCTGCTGTGTATGATGCAGTGGATGCCATCGGCTTCCACTACCGCACCAACGCCACCGATGACTACATCAAGATGGCCGATGTGAACGACAAGGAAGTCTGGTACAGCGAGGGCTGCGCCACCTTCGGTTACTCCGAACTGCAGGAGAATAAGACCACCGAGTACGGCGCAAACACCATCGGTGGCTACCAGAGTCCCCTGGCCCTGCTGGACAGCATCCCCAACGCCTTTGTGGGTTCCCGCCGCACCATGTACATGTTCCAGCCTGCCATCGGTTCTTTCTACGAGGGCATCCAGTACGGCCACAAGGAACTGCTCTCTGCCCGCGACCCCTGGAGCGGCTACATCCACTATGACCCCGCCCTCTACATGCTGGCTCACATCACCCAGTTTGCCAAGACCGGCTGGGAGAACGATACCAACACCAACGGCATCTGGCGCGTGCTGCCCAATGCTACCTTTGCGTCCTTTGGCGCCAGCGATAACGAACACGCTACCGCCGGTATCGATGGCAGCGCCAGCTACATGACCCTGGCTGCCCCGGATAAAAAGGACTTCTCCACGGTGTTCATCAACAACACCCAGAACGAAAAGACCTTCGCTATTAAGGTCGCAGACGATATGGACATCTCCGTGATGGCCCTGCACGTCTGGACCACCGTGACCGACAGCTACCTGCAAAAAGGCGAGGATGCCGCCATCGAAAACGGCATCGCCACCATCACCGTGCCTGCCTACAGCGTTGTGACCGCTACCACGCTGGATACCACGCCCGCCCGCTTCCCCACCGAGAAGGATGACGGCGATTACATCCAGACCGGGACCCGCAGTGTGCTGGATACCGATTCCACCGGCAAAAACGCCGATACAACCGACGAGTACCTCTATGCCGATAACTTCGAGTATGTCGAGGAAGGCCAGGTGGCCGGATATAACGTTACCACTGGCGAGGAAACCCTGCAGGATTACATCGTTTCCCGCGGCAACGAGCCCCGCTACATGCTGGATACCCATGGCGCCTGGATCGTCGAGGGCGGCCGGCTCAAGCAGGAAAATGAGTCCGGCGTCAACCAGTGGAACAGCGGCGACCCTGCCACCATCGTGGGTGACTGGCGCTGGATGGATTACAGCGCTTCCATCGATGTCACCCTGCCCAACGCCGAGGCAGGCCGTTACGAACGCCTGACTATCCGTGCCCAGACCGGCATGAACTGGAACAACAGCGGCTACACGCTGGAGATCAACGGCGCCGGCAGCTGGAAGTTGTTCCGCATCGGCACCCAGGTGGCCAACGGCACTGTGGCTAAGAACGCCGAGGGCAAGTACAACCTGAAGCTGACTGGTCTGGGCAGCACCGTCTATGCTTACATCAATGATGTTCGTGTTGCCAAGTACAATGATGCCAACCCGATGCTCTCCGGCCGTGTCAAAATCAGCTCCAACTGGAAGCAGGTCTACGCCGACAACCTGGAAGTCAAGACCGTCAAGGGCGGCATCCCCTATGCCACCGCCATGATCGACGGCCAGGACGACGGTGTCAAGTACGAGGGCAACTGGACCATAAACAATCCCGGCGGCGGCAGTGCCGATAACTGGTACCGCACCATTTCTTCTTCCAGCACCGCCGATGCAAGCTTTACCTTTACCGCCAACGGCAATGGTTTTGCCATCATGGGCGGTAACGATGGCTCTGCTGTCATCGATGTCTACGTGGACGGCCAGCTGAAAGCTGAAAACGCAGCCACCAAGGCAGCCCCCACCCGCGGCGAAACCTACATCCTGTCTGACCTGGCGGCCGGGAACCACACCATCAAGGTCGTGCTCAAATCCGGCACCCTCAAGGTCGACGCACTGAACACCATCGGTGCCCGCCTGGAATCCGTCAGCGGTTCTGTGACCGAAGTGCTGACCGAACTGCCTACCATGGACTACTACGTGACCGGCAGCGGTGTGTCCGGCCTGCCTGATGAAGTCGAGGTCAAGCTGGCTGACGGTACCACCGATACCAGGGATGTCGAATGGAATGTGGACGAGGATGCCCTGGCAGCCAACGCCTACAGCTCCGGCTCCATCAACGGCAATGTAAAGGACGCTGTCAACTCTCTGGGGGAGCAGCTCACTGTCAGCGTCAACATCAACGAAGTCATCCCCGGCGATACTCTTTACTTCATTGATTCTGTTTCCGGCAAGATCACCGATGTGGCTGGCGGCACCACCGAGACCTACAAACTCTACAAAAAGGCACTGGGCGGCCTGCTGATGAACGATGCGTTCGACCAGTTTAAGACCGATGCCACTACCTGGGGCTTGGTGGATACCGATGCAGGTACCAAGGGCTACAGCAGCACTGCCGATAAGACCGCTACCGGCATCTACGGCCACGACAACAAGGCGGGCGAGACCCTGACCTATGCCCTGACCCTGCCCGCCGGTACCTACACCCTGACCAGTGCCCACCGTGAGTGGTGGAGTATGACCCGCCCGATGACCGCTGTTGTCACCGATACGGAGGGAACCGCCTTGAGCGATACCGCTGACTTGAACCTCTCCGGCAGCAGCGGCGATATCATCAATAAGGCAGACTTCACCCTGGATAAAGAGCAGGTCGTCTACTACACCGTTACCGCCACCGGCACCCAAGCCCCTGTTATCAGCTGGCTGGCTGTCAACGGCAAGACCGCGCAGAGCGGCTCCAAGTTCTTTGACCAGGTGCTGGAGGATAACGGCGGCCTGACCCTGGCGGCCAACGCCGCAACCCTGACCGATGAGACCTGGGGCACCATTCTGAAGGTATCCACCCAGTGGAACAATAAGAATGAATACCACGCCGCCATCACCGATGGTCAGAATCTGTTCGGCCGTACCCAGTTCACCCTGCTGGCCGATGTGATGATCGAAAAACCCGGCAGTGATGCGAGCAAGACCGCTATGCGCTCCGCTTTCACTATCAGCACCGGAAGCAACCGCCTGCACCTGCTGACCTATGACGGCAAGGTGGGCTACGGCGTTGATGGCTCTAACGCCGGCATCAGCAAGAACGAGATCAGCCTTGGCAATGTGGCCGTTGGTACGTGGAACTCTGTAGCCTTCGTCTACAATGAGCCCAACGGCGGCAATGGTTCGCTGACCGTTTACCTCAATGGTAAAAAGGCTGGCGAAATCGCCGACATCGGCTTCAAACTCAGCGAATCCAAAGACATTGCCGCTACAGTGGCCCGCAACGTCGGCACCAATTACCTGCTGACCGGCCAGTACGATAACATCGTGGTCAAGCGCAATGCCCTGAGCGAGAGCGCTGCCGTCAAGGAGACCGCTGCCCGCTATGATGCCAAGAACCCCTCCGATGCAGCCCGCGCAGCGCTGGCCGCCAAGATCGAGGAGATCCGCGCAGCCCTGGCAGCCGACGAGGCAAACGGCATCACCTACGCAACCGAAAAACTGGAAAACTGGCAGTACACCGGAAACAAGGCAGGCACGGCCGACACCTTGCCCGAAATGAACGAGGCCCTCACCAAAGCCGACACCCTGGCCGCTGATGAAACGGCGGCGACCGATGAACTGAACAGCTGCGTCAAGGCGCTGGATGCCCAGTACAAAGCCCTGCGCACCCTGCCAGAAACCTATACCGACATCCCCGGTACCGCTGCCACTGTCATCAAGGCCGACACAGGTCTGCCCATGCAGGCCCACGGCGGCTCTGCCATGACTCTGAAAGAGGGCACCGGCGACGGCTGCGTCAACTACGATCTGGATGGCGATGGCTCCATCACCGAGGGTAAGACCGTTTACCTCTGGTTCGGCGAGGATAAGACCAACAACACCCGCCCTGTGGACGGTGTGCGCTGCTACAGCTCCACCGACCTGTATAACTGGACCGACCACGGCACCATCCTCTACACCCAGAGCACCATCCTGCCCATTGAGGAAGGCACCGAAAAGGCCATCACCTCCAGCGTGGGTGCCAACGGGACCGGCACCACCCAGAAATACAACGTCATGCAGTGCAGCAAGACGAACCTGGAAACCTTGAAAGCCTGGGGTAAGCTGTCCACCGCACCCGAGGGTGTGACCGAGAGCGAGTTCCGCAACGTCAAGAACTTCCTGCGCGCCTACGTGACCGAGTACGAAAAGGCACCCACGGATCTGAACGACATCAGCTGGACCGCTAAGACCTACGGTGAGGAACCCATCACAGCCACCAGCCTGCTCTACCCGGACAGCACCGATGGATCCGTGCGTAACGTGACCACCACCCGACTGCAGCTGGCTTTCGAAACCCTGTACGGCAGTTACTGCATTACCGAGCGCCCCAAGATGATCTACAACGAGAGCACCAAACAGTTCGTGCTCTTATGGCACGCCGATGGCCCGCTGTACAACAGCAAAGACCTGAGCGGTTGGGTGGCCGGCGGCTGCGTTGGCAACTGCCCCGCCAGCCGCTACAGCCGCGCCATGGTCGGAATCGCCACCAGCGACAGCCCGTTCGGCCCCTTCACGGTGCAGAACGTCACCCGCATGAACTATGACGCCACGCTGAACGCCAACCGCCTGGGTGAAGCCCGCGACATGACTGTCTTTGTGGATACCGGCGTGGACAAGAACAACGATGGTGCCGATGACGCTTATGTTATCTACTCCAGTGAGATGAACGCCAAGCTCTATGTCTCGCTGCTGAACAAGGACTACACCGGCCTTGCTGCTGAGGCTGACCAGGCCGATGACACCCAGTTCGCCGCTCGCATTGTCACCGACAACAGCCGCGAAGCCCCGGCCATGTTCAAGTACGGTGGCTATTATTACCTGATCACCAGCGGTACCGATGGCTGGAACAGCACCGCCCACATCTATTATCGCAGTAAAAATGTGCTTTCCGGCTGGGAAAAGATCGGCAACCCCGCCAAGAACGATACCGGCAAGATGTTCAACACCCAGGTCACCTACGTGCTGCCTGTAGATGCCGAGAACGGCAAGTTCATCTACATGGCTGACCGCTGGAACGGCAGCAATCTGACCGACAGCCGCACCATCTGGCTGCCGATCCAGATGAACACCGACAGCACCCTCTCCGTCCTGGGCGAGAAGAACTGGACGCTGGACCGTCTGGATCAGCTGCTGCCTACCACTGTTAATACCGAACTGCCCAAGGTCGTCTGGTCCGACGGCAGCAACCTGCCCAAAACCGTCAATGTGACCACCCAGGGCAAGGACGTGACCAGCAAGGTCGAGTGGGATACCGATAGCCTGAAGAACTTTGGCACGGTTTCCATCACTGGTACGCTGACGGAGTGCAACAACATTTCCATCAGCACCACCGCTACCGTGGTTCCGAAGAACCTGCTCTACTTTGCCAACCCCACCAAGACCCCTGTCAGTAGCGACTATACTGCCATTGTAAACGCCAGCGCCGAAACCCTTAAGAATTCGGCTGTCAACGATGGCGCCTATAATGCCGAGAACGGCTTCGGCTACACCGGCACCGCCGGTACCCTGCGCAACACCAACGCCGACATTTACGAAAGCATGCGTTACGCTGCCAATAAGGACAGCATCACCTACCGCTTTGACAATCTGACCGGCAGCGGCTACACTGTCTACGTTGGCATGTTCAACCCCACCGGCTGGGTGGAAAACGGCAAAGTTCGCCTGGCCGACATCAAGATCAACGGTGAGACCGTGCAGACCGGCTACAACTACAACACCAGCTGCACCGGTAAGGGCGATACCCTGGCCTTCACCGGCCTGAGCGCCGATGAAAACGGCACCCTGACGGTGGAGATCGCCGCCAACGCCAACACCACCTCGGCCGTGCAGGTCAGCTTCATCATGGTGGCTGGCACCGAAAAGACCAAGCCGGAACCCACCGTGACCCCGAATCCGACTACGAAACCTGATCCCACCCCGGCCCCGACCACCAAGCCTACCGCGACCCCGGAGCCTACTGCTAAACCTACCGCGACCCCGGCCCCCACCACGGCGCCTACCGCCACCCCGGAGCCTACTGCTAAACCTACCGCAACCCCGGCTCCCACGACCGAGCCCACAGCAACGCCCGAGCCGACTGTGAAACCGACGGAGACCCCGGCCCCGACCGTGAAGCCGACCGAGACACCTGCCCCCACCGCTAAACCTACGGAGACGCCTGCGCCTACGACAGCTCCCACGGCCACCCCGGCCCCGACAGTCAAGCCCACCGCAACCCCCGCCCCCACGGCTGCACCTGTCAAGACCGAGGTCATCAAGGAGGAACTGACCGCCGACAATATCTCTCAGGAACTGCAGGATAAGGGCTTCACCACTTCCGAGAAGGTCAAGTCCGCCCTGAAAGAGGAGATCGCCAAGGAACAGCCCGCCGAGGATGGTAAGACCGAATTCTACGAAGTTACGCTGAGGATCAAGAACGAGGACGGCACCATCGGCGAGGAAGTTACCAAGGAGAACTTCCCGCAGGAAGGCCTGGAGGTCGCTTTCGACCTGCCCAACGACATCAAGGCCGAGGAGGCAGACAACTACGACTTCCTTATCGCCCACCTGAAGAACGACGGCAATACCGAACTGCTGAAGCCCGCCCTTAAGGATGGCAAGCTGGTCGTGACCGTCCATAGTCTGTCGCCCTTCGCCGTAAGCTGGAAGGCCAAGGAACAGCCCGCCCCGACCGAGAAACCCACCCCGGCCCCGACGGAAAAGCCCACTGCAACCCCCGCGCCCACCAGCAAACCCAATAGCAGCAATAGCAACAACAGCAATTCCACTTCCAACGGCGCAGCCGGCACCGCCAAACCCAGCCAGGCAACGCCCGCACCGGCCAGCACTACCCGCGTCCCGCAGACGTCGGACAGCTTCCCCATCGTGCCGCTTGCCGCTGTGGCCCTGCTCAGCCTAAATGGCCTGATCGTGCTGATCCTGCGCAAGCGCGAGCAAAAGCACAAGTAATCCCCAACGGATCTGAACAGGATCCTGTTTGCAGCAGCCCCCGCCCGGCAACGAGCGGGGGCTTGCTGTATCCCCGGCAAGGCAAAAAAGCGTCCCGCATATCGTAACAGACATGCAGGACGCTTTTATTTGTATGCGGATTACGCTTCGGTGCCCCAGGCTTCGATCTGGGTCAGGGCCGGGAAGGGGCTGGGGTCATCGGCCTTTTTCAGCTCAAACAGTTTCAGGCTCTTTACGGTGCGGGGCTCAATGGCAAAGGTCTGCGAGGCGGCGGTCTTTTGCAGGTCCAGTACCTCGCGGCTGCCGTCGTCAAACTCCACGGTGGCCTGGGTCCACCAGCTGTCGTGGGGGAAATCCGCCCGCAGGGTCAGCCGCAGTTCATCCAGTAGCACAGTGCGGCCAAAATCCAGCGTCAGGGCGGCGTTGGGGTCGCGGTTGATGCCCCAGCTCTGGTAGGGCCAGGTGCCGTGGGCATCGTTCTCGTATACACCGTCAATGGCGTTGCGGGCAGCAAACACAGCCTCGCCGCGGGTCTCCACATTGGCCGAAGCATGCGGATAAAAACCGGTGTCGCCATGTTCATCGTAAGGGTTAAAGGCCAGGTTGCGGCGCGCGGCGATCTCCTCTTTGGTGGCAAAGCGGGCGCGGATGATGTGGCAGGTCCCGGCAAAACTCTTGGGGCTGTAGGTGATGGCCTGTTCGTTGAACGGGATGTGGAAGTTGATCTCCCGCTTGACCACATACACCAGCACGGGGGCCATCGTGTCCTCAAACTGGATGACCACATACTGCCCCGGTGTGCCGATCTCCAGCGCCACGCGGTCGCCGGGCTTGTAGGCATTCATGTATACAAGACTTACCTGCGCTGCGCCGGGGGCAGTCATCAGGGTTTGACCATCGGTGTCCAGAATTTTCAGCTTCAACAGTTCCATTTACAAATTCTCCTTTTGGCATTGCTGCACCCACGCCAGCACGGCGGCGGCAGTCTCGGCCTGTGTCAGACGGTCGGTCTGCAAAAAATCCACGAGGGGTTGTGCGGCAAACCACCGTTCTTTCGCGGGCAGCAGGTGTTGTACGGTGTAGTCAAAAAATCCGCGGTCGCGGGTGGCGTCGGCTTCTTTGCGCTGCCGTAGAACAGGAACGGACGCATGCAAAAACAGCGTGCGGTTGATGCGACAACGGCGCAGGGAGGCCAACTCTGCCGCCAGTGCCTGTTCCACGGGCCAGTCCTGCCCAAGGGTGTGGGGATAGTACAGGGTGTAAAATTCGATTTCCTGCGGGCCTAGATCCAGCAGTGCGCAGGGGCAGTGGGCGGCGAGGGCATAACGGTCCAGTTCTTGCTGGATGAACGCCCGCTGGATTTCGCAGTAGTCCGCAAATTTGTGCTTGTCCAGCCCGCGTCCCCGCAAAGCAGCAAGGGCGGGGGCGTTGTCCTCAAAAAATACAGTCACAGCGGAGGCATGGGCCGCTGTATAGCGGGCAGCGGTTGTTTTGCCCACGGCCATACCGCCCTGCAAGGCCAGTACCATCAACGCACCTCCACGGTCAGTGTGCTACGAAAATACACCCGCGTGCGGTACAAGGTATCCGGCCAGGCTTGACGCAGACGGGAATCCGTAATTGATACGGCTTCAGCGGCAATGCGTACAGTGCCATTTATGTGTGCAGTCGCCAATGCCCCAAACTGCACGTTATGCCCCACTATAGTGGGCTTCTCCGCGCTCATCAGCGTCAGGGCTGTGGTGCCGGGGTAGTCGGTTTCCTCCTGCAGAGTCAGGCCGTTCGCACTAAGCTGTACCCGGCGGCGGTAGAAGCCCAGCCCCGGCACAGCGCCGTAGGCGGGGGCAATGTCCATCGTGATAGCATCCAGTGCATCACTCACAGCCACATCCCGGGCGGCAAACTCTAAACCGGGTTGCTGCTGGTGTTGGGCACTCTCCGGCTCAAACTCCGGCAGGTTGTGCCAGCTGGATTGCATCGTCCAGATCTCGTATCGCTGGGGGCTGAAGGTCTTTTTGCTGTAGGTCTCCACCCCCACGTCGATCAGCAGCGGCGCACCATTTTTGTACAGCGTCACGCTGCCCACATCGTTGTGGTTGTGGCTGTCGGCGTTATTGCCCGCTTTGGCCCCCAGGGCGTAGGCCCCGCGGCGGCAGACCAAAATGCCCACGCTGGGGTACCACATATCGCGGGGCAGGGCAGGGGTGGCGCTTTGGGCAAAGGCCAGCACTTTCTGCTCGGCCAATGCGGTCTGGATGTGGTAATACAGGTTGATGCCCTCGCTGTCGTCCGGGTGGTGCAGTCGGTCGGGATCAGGCTGCTGCAATGCGTCCGCCCAATCCCGGGCGGCCAGCGTCATCAGCGGGGCACTGGCTACGCGCTGACCAAACAGAAACTCCCGCACGCCGCGAGCTCCCGCCAGGGGGCTGCAATCGGCAAAGTTCAAATAATAGGGCCCGGCAATGTGCATATTGACAATGTACTCGGCCATGTTGCGTATCTTCGGCTCGGCCCACACATCATCAAATACGCCGGGGGCAATCCGGCACAACAGGTCCAGCGCGTTGAACATCGTCAGCGCGGCGTGGCGGTAATACTGTGCACCCTCGCTGCAACAGCCGTCCTCGCCGTAGTCCTTCAAAAAGCAGTCAATACTGTAGGCAGCCTGCTTTACGTAAACGGGCAGTGTCTCCGCCGGGGCGCACTGGGCGGCGGCCAGCAGCACGTTCTGGGTACACCAGGGGGTCCAGTTGCACATTGGCTCCTCACCGTTGCCCATCCACCAGAAATGCGCGGTGCGGTAGGGGGTCAGCACCCGGCGTTCCACTTCGCCTTTCAAACGGACGGAAAATCCGGGAGCGTAACCATCCAATGCAGCGCCTAACAGGCCATACACGGTGGCAATCAGCGCACCGGTCTCGGCGGCAAACAGGTCCACGATGGGCCGGGTTACGTCCGGCAGCGGCAGCTGGGGCGTATCCCGGATATAGCTGTTGTGGGCGGGCAGCTGCCAGGCGCTTTCCTCGCAGATGGCCCAGGCTAAATCCGCGATAGCGGGCAGGTAGGAGCCCGCCCCGGTCACAGCCTCGGCCATCACCAGTGCGCACAGGGTGCGGCGGCGGGCAAAGTAGGCATGCTCCCAGACGGTGCGGTCCCCATTTTGGGTAAAACGCAGCCAAAGGGAGAGCGGCAAGCGCGGTAGTGTATCCGCATCCCGCAAAGCCGCGTCGCCCGCCGCTTTCCACCGCGCCGCGCCGGGCAACGCGGCCCAAGCGGCACGGTCAGCGTAAGGCGGGTACAAAACCGGGTACACGGTGGTAAACTCAGATCCCGGCATCATCTTTTGCGTCAACATAGGAACCCTTCATTCTCTGGATATACTCGCGGGGGCTGACACCCTCCAATTTTTTGAACACCTTGCTGAAATAGAAGGCACTCTCAAACCCGACTTCATTACTGATCTCGTAGATCTTCATGTCGGTGGAGGCCATCGTCTCCTTGGCGGCGGCAATGCGGGTGGCGGTGACAAATTCCACAAAGCCGCTCTCGCTGTTTTGTGCAAACAGCTGGCTTAGGTAGTTGGGGCTGAAGTTGAACACTGCGGCCACCTCGTTCAGCGTCAGGCGCTCGGCCAGATGTTCGCGGATGTACTGCTGCACCTGGGCCACTACCTGGGCGCGGTGGTCCAGCGGTGTGTTGGGCCGCTCATGGTAGAACACCACCGGCGCATCGCTGCGCAGCAATTGCAGGGTGGCAAAAGCATCCTTCTGGCTTTGGGCCACCTGCAAAATGTCCTTCACCGGCCGCCCCACGGCCCAGTAGATGGGCGAACTGAAATAGTTGTACAAAATCTGCCCGGTGGCCTGCAGGGCAGGGGCCAGGGTGGCTTCGGGGTCCTCGCCCTCCTGCAAGGGCAGCAATACCGAGAAGTGCCGCAGGTCCATGCCGGTTACACGGCAGGGGTGGTACTTGGGCAAGGTCTCGGCGGCCATGCGGGTCACACCGGTGCTCAAGGTCAGCAACTGGTCGGTGGCCTGTTCCGGCACCTGCAAACTGCCCAGCGCTACCACGTACTGCGGTGCGTCAAAGTGCAGATCCAGCTCGGCGCACTGGCGGTCAAACCGCGCGCGGTCGGTCAATGACCCACTGTACAGCTGCAAAAACAGCCGGTCGCGGTAACTGTCCATGCTTACCGCCGGGGCGGAAGGCTCCTGCAGGCGGCGCTCTTTCTCTACCACCGTGCGGGCTTTGTCCAGCGCGGCGGCAAGGCCCTCAGCGGTCAGGTCGATTTTGACCAGATAGTCCACCACACCCAGCCGCATGCTGCGTTTCACGTAATCAAATTCTTCATAGCTGGTCAGCATAATGAACACCGGCAGGGCTGAGCCATCCTTGTGGCAGCTTTCCGCCAAGGTAAAGCCGTCCATCACCGGCATGCGGATGTCCGATACCACAATGTCCGGGCGCTTTTCCTCAATGGCTTTCAGCGCTTCGGCCCCGTTGCGGGCGGTGCCGGCTACCTCGTAGCCCAGTTCGCTCCAGTTTAGCATGCCCTGCATGCCGATCAGCACCAGCGGTTCATCATCCACTAAGAATATCCGTGTCAAAAGATCACCTCATTGCTGTGCGGGCGGCCCTGGCAGGCGCACCATGACGGTAGTGCCTACGCCAGGCTCGCTTTCGATACTTAACCCATAGGCTTCGCCAAAGCTGTATTGCAGGCGCTTGTGGACGTTCCACATGCCCACGTGGCGGTATTTGGCGGCGGCTTCCTCGGGGCCCGGTTCCTGCAGAGCCTTGGCAGCCTGTTCCGCCGTCATGCCGATGCCGTCGTCCGTTAAGCGGATCAGCACATCGCCGTTGGCAGTATCCCGCTCGACCCGCAGGGTGACCTCCCCGGCGCTGCCCTTCGGCTCAATACCGTGGAAGATGGCGTTCTCCACCAGCGGCTGCAAGGTGAAGCGGGGAATCAGGCAGCTGTGGTTCAGCTTTTCATCCTCGATATAGCTGACATCAAGCGTGATGGTGCCGCCGTAGCGGTACTGCTGGATCGTGAAGTAGTCGTTCAGCAGGGCAAACTCCTCATACAGGGGCACCAGCCGTTCGTTGCTTTTGGAGACGCTTTTCAGCAGGCGGGACAGCGCCGTGACCATCTCGGCGATGCCGGGGGCATGCTGGATGGTGGCCATCCACTTGATGCTGTTCAGCGTATTATAAATAAAGTGGGGATTGATCTGGTTTTGCAGCATGCGGTATTCCAAATCCTGCTTCTGCTTTTCGTCCTCCAGGCGGTGGTCCATCAGGGCGGTGACGCTGGCCGACATGCTGTTAATGCCCCGGCCAATGTCGCCCAGTTCGTTGTTCCACTCAATGGCAGGGTCAAAGGAAAAGTCGCCGCTGCTGATTTTGGTTATGCGGTTCTGCAGTGCCGTGATGGGCGGTGTGATCATGCGGTGCAGCAAAAATGCCAGCAGCAAGCCCAATACCAGAATAGCCAGCAGACTGATGACCAGCGAATCCGACAGGTAGGGGATTTGCCGCTGCAGCGGCCCGTTGGGGATGATCTCGATCAAGTACAGATCGTGTACACCGATGGGATACCGCACCATCAACTGGGCATCGTATCCGGCTGCAATGGAATAAACCTCGGTGCTGTCATCCAGCATGTCCACATCCAGCTGCTCGGCCGGGATATCGGACAGGGGCTCCTCGGTCAGGATATTGCCGTTGATGCCGTAGTACCGCCCGCCCATCTGCCACAAAAGGCTGCTGCCCTCCGGCATCGTAAAGCCTTTCAGCGCGGCCGTGATCAGGGCAGGGGAGACAAAGGCGCAGATGTGGGCCTCGCGGCCGGTGCCGCTCAGGGTCAGCTTGCGGGTAAGGGGGATGGTGTCCAACGCCTGGGAGGTCAGGGCCATCGGGTCCCGCATGATACAGGACCAGCCGGAATATTCCTCGTCATAACCGGGGATGCGGGCCAGTACCTTCGGCGTCATGGCTACGGTGTTGGTAACGGCTGTACCAAAAACCATCTGGCGGCCTTTGGCATTGATGAGCACAAACCGCTGTACATACTGCATGGTGCGCAGTGTGCTGTACTTGGCCGATATAGTGGGGTACATCGAAAGTGCCTGGTTGTTGCTGCTGACATCCGTTAATAAATAGGTACGCATACTGGGATTGTAGGCGCACCAGCTGGCCAGGTCGTCCACTTCCTCAATATCCCGGTGGATGGCAGCAGCGGCGGTCTGTAAGGCATACTCGGCATTCAATAAGGTGGTGCGCTCCCACTCAGCTGCCATCTGGCGCATGTTGCCAATGGCGATAACGAGGGAAACGCCCAAAGTAAACAGCAGCGTCAGCGCCAGCACGCGCACCTGGATACTGCCATGGCGTAATTTATATTTGCCCATAAAGGCTCCTTGTGATAAAATTTTAAAGAAATGCTATGTAAGGCCCCCTCTGCGCGAGAGCCCCGCGAAGCGGGTGGGGGAGAGGCGCACCGCGCTTTTCTTATTAAAAAGATACCGTATCCATTCGGTTCTGTCAAGAAGAAAACTGTATAAATTCGACAAAAGAATGTGCTTTTCGAGCGTCGTAACTGTAGGAAAGATAAAAATTACAGGTTTCGTAAAATAGTACATGTTTTTTGTGCAGCTTTTTGAGAACTGCCGTAAAAAGTGCAGACTCAACCCAAAATAAACCATCCATTTCACCATCGCAAAGGTGTATGATAATGGCAACGAAAGGGACAGGCCCTCTACAGAACGAAACGCCTTCCCGAAAAATGATTTCTACTTAGGAGGAGAAACATTATGCGTAAATTGCAAAAACTCGCAGCCCTTGGTCTGGCTGGTTCCATGGCTCTGAGCCTGGCCGCCTGCGGCGGTTCCGCTGCTTCCAGCAGTGAGGCTGCTGCCGACAGCGCCCCCGTTTCCGGCGAGGCTACTGCCGAGAGCACTGCTTCCGGCGACGAGGCCGTCACCCTGAACTGGGCCCTGTGGGATAAGGATTCCACCGCCTACTGGCAGGCCCTGGCCGATGGCTACATGGAGAGCCACCCCAACGTCACCATCGAGATGACTGACCTGGGTTCTACCGATTACATGACCCAGCTGGCTACCCAGCTGGCCGGCGGCAACGGCGAGCTGGATGTCCTGTCCATCAAGGACATCCCCGGTTACTCCAACCTGATCAACCTGGGTCTGCTGGAGCCCCTGAGCGGCAAGCTGACCACCGATGAGAGCAAGTTCAACGGCGTTCTCGACCAGCTGACTGCTGAAGACGGCAACTACTACGCAGTTCCGTTCCGCTCTGACTTCTGGGTCGTCTACTACAACAAGGACATTTTCGATCAGGCCGGCATTGAGTATCCCACCAACGATATGACGATGGAGGACTTCGATGCTAAGATCCGCGAAGTCTACGAAAAGACCGGCGTTTACGGCAACATTTACCACACCTGGCGCTCCACCACCACTCTGTTTGGCATCCTGGATGGTGAGCACACCGTTATTGACGGCAACTACGACTTCCTGAAGCCTTACTACGAGCAGGTCCTGTCTGAGCAGGCTGACGGCGTTATCCCCAACTACGGTGAGCAGAAGACCTCTGGTCTGCACTACTCCGGCGCTTTCCAGAACGGTCAGGCTGCTATGTGCAACATGGGCTCCTGGTTCATCGCTACTATGCAGAAGTACAACGAAGAGGCTGAGGGCAACGGTGTTGAGCCTGTCAACTTCGGCATCGTCAAGTATCCTCATCCGGACGGCGCACCTGCCGGCTCCACCCTGGGCACTGTGACCAGCCTGGCTGTCAACGCTAACTCCGAGAAGAAAGATGCTGCCCTCGACTTCGTGAACTGGTGCGCATCTGAGGATGGCGCCAAGTGCGTGGCCGCTGTCGGCACCTTCCCCGCCGTTGCCAGCGACGAGACCAACGCCATCATCTCCAGCACCGAAGGCTTCCCCTCTGACGACGCTTCTCTCGAAGCTCTGAACACCACCGCTATCTACCTCGAGATGCCTCTGTCCGATAAGGCTTCCGAGATCGAGACCATCCTGAACACCGAGCATGACGCTATCATGACCGAGAGCGAGACCGTTGACGAAGGCATCGCCAACATGAACGAGCAGGTCGCCGCTCTGCTGGGCTGATTCACCAGCTACACTTTTTCATAAGTTTTCCTTCTTCCGATAAGGGGCGGGCGGGCGCGCCTGCCCCTATCTTATTGCCAAAAATCTGCCATTGACCCCAAGGAGGTATGACCCATGGCTGAAACTACGCAGGCTGTGCAGGCAAACCCCAAACGCGGGATGAAAAAATCCACGCGGGACAGCCTGATCGCCTACAGCTTTATCGCCCCGAACTTCATCGGGTTCTGCGTGTTCACGCTGGTACCTATGATCTTCGCCATCGCGCTTTCCTTCTGCAACTGGGACGGTGTTCACCCGGTCGAGTTTGCAGGCATCAGCAACTTTGCTGCGCTGCTCAGCGATAAGACGTTCAAAGCCGCTTTTGTAAACACACTGGTCTACGCCATCGGCACCGTGCCCCTTACGCTGGTATGCAGCCTTGGCCTGGCCATGCTGCTGAACCAGAAAGTTAAATGCCGCAACTTCTTCCGCACCGTTTCGTTCTTCCCCTATGTTGCTTCGCTGGTCGCCGTTGCTGCGGTGTGGAACATGATCTTCAGCCCCTCGATGGGTCCGGTCAACCAAATCCTGGCATCCCTGGGCGTTGAGAACCTGCCCAAGTGGGCCGCCGGTAAAGACACCGCCATGTTCACGGTCATCCTGTTCAGTGTGTGGAAGAACATGGGCTACTACATGGTCATCTACCTGGCAGGCCTGCAGGGGACCAACCCCGAGCTGGAAGAAGCCGCCGAACTGGACGGCGCCAGCAAGTGGCAGATCTTCTGGAATGTAACGCTGCCCCAGCTGAAGCCCACCACCTTCTTTGTGGTCATTATGCTGACCATCGCCTCTTTCAAGGTGTATGACCAGATGTACATGATCACCCAGGGCGGCCCCGGCAATGCGACCATGACCCTTGTTTACTACATCTACAATGTTGCCTTTGTCAACACGCCCAAGTACGGTTATGCAAGTGCCGTGGCTATGGTGCTGTTCGTGCTGGTGCTGGCCGTGACCATCGTCCAGTTCAAGGGCTCGTCCAACAACGACTAAGGAAAGGAGGAACACAAAATGGCTACTACCGCTGTTAAGAAAAAGACTGGCTCGATGAAAGTGCAGCATGTCGTCAGCCGTGTGCTGATCTATGCGCTGCTCATCATCGTGGCGGCACTGATGCTTGTCCCGTTCCTGTGGATGCTGTCTGCATCCTTTAAGATGAACAAGGACGTTTTCACCTTCCCCATTGAGTGGATCCCCTCCAACCCGCGTCCGCAGAACTACATTGACATCTGGACCAAGATCCCCCTGCTGACCTTCGTGAAGAACACCGCATTCCTGACCATCGTTGTCACGATTCTGCAGGTGCTTACTTCCTCCTTTGCTGCCTATGCCTTCGCCAAGCTGAACTTCAAGGGCAAGAACGTGCTGTTCCTGGGCTACATCGCCACCATCGCAGTGCCCTGGCAGGCTTACATGGTGCCCCAGTTCATGATGATGCGCTCCTGGCACCTGAACAACACCCATCTGGCCATCATCTGCCTGCAGGCGTTCAGCGCCTTCGGTGTGTTCATGATGAAGCAGTTCTACGAGGGCGTCCCCACCGAATTGTGTGAAGCTGCCCGTATTGACGGCCTGTCTGAGTACGGCATCTACGCCCGCATTATGCTGCCGCTGTCTCTGCCCGCTGTCTCCACGCTGGTCATCTTCACCTTCGTCAATACGTGGAATGACTTCCTCGGCCCCCTGATCTACCTGACCAAGACCGAACTTAAGACCATCCAGATCGGCCTGCGTATGTTCATCAGCCAGTATTCGGCTGAGTACGGCCTCATCATGGCGGCATCTGTCATCGCGCTGATCCCGGTGCTGATCGTGTTCCTGTCCTTGCAGAAATATTTCGTGCAGGGCGTTGCATCCTCCGGCCTGAAGGGCTAAGCTGAAAGTAAAAACGAACACCCAATCCGGCGGGGCACAAGGCGAAAAGCCCTGTGCCCCGCCCTTGTTTTTGAAAGAGGTTCCTTATGTTGAAAACCTACCCCAATCCTGTCCTGACCAAGGCACAGGCCGAACAGGCCCTGGACACCGCCGCCTCTCTGGTGCGCCGGAACCTGCCGTTGTATACCGACCACTGCCAGAACCACTCCAGTGTCCACGACATCTACCCCCAGTGCGAGAACAACCAGTGGACCTGCGGCTTTTGGCCCGGCGAAATCTGGCTGAGCTATGAGCGCACCGGCGATGAAGCCTTTAAAAAGGCTGCCCTCACGCTGGTGGACAGCTTTATGTACCGCATCGAGCATAAGATCGAAGTGGACCACCACGACATGGGCTTTCTGTACAGCCCGTCCTGCGTGGCCGCCTATAAGCTGACCGGCAGCGAGATCGGCAGAAAGGCTGCCATTCTCGCCGCCGACCAGCTCTGCACCCGCTTCCAGGAAAAAGGTGAGTTCTTCCAGGCCTGGGGCGCTTTGGGGGCGCGGGATAACTACCGCTATATCATCGACTGCCTGCTCAATGTGCCGCTGCTTTACTGGGCCAGCGAGACCACCGGCGATGCCCATTACGCCGACCTGGCCCACAAGCATGTGACCACCTGCCTGGGCAACTCCATTCGCGCCGACGGCTCCACCTACCACACCTTCTTTATGGATCCGGAGACCGGCGCCCCCGTGCGCGGTGCTACCTGCCAGGGCTACAAGGATGACAGTTGCTGGGCCCGCGGCCAGGCCTGGGGTGTCTACGGCACAGCCATCAGCTACCGCTACACCAAGCGGCCGGAATATCTGGATGCATTCCGCAAGGTGCTGGCCTACTACCTCGACCGCCTGCCCGACGATCTGGTTCCCTACTGGGATATGACCTTTACCAGCGGCGATACCGAGCCGCGGGATTCCTCCTCGGCCTCCATCGTGGCCTGCGGCCTGCTGGAAGCCGCCAAATACGTGGGCAAAGAGGAAGCTGCCGAGTACACGACCCTGGCCACTCAGATGCTGGGCAGCGTGGCGGAGCACTACGCCGTCAAAGAAGGCCCCCAGGGCATCGGTCTTGTCCGCCACGGCACCTACAGCAAAAAGAGCCCCTACAACACCTGCACGCCTGAGGGCGTGGACGAGTGCGTGAGCTGGGGCGACTACTTCTACATGGAAGCCCTTACCCGCCTGACCAAAGATTGGGAACTGTATTGGTGATATTATGGAACTGCATACAAAATCTGATTTTACCGCGCTGGCACGCAAAATCTTAAACCCGCTGCTGCCCCTGTACTCCGCAGGCGGCGCACGGCTGCATTTGGGTGATACCGGCGTGACCTACCCCGCCCGCACCATTGAGATGGAGGCGTTCTCCCGCCCGCTGTGGGCGTTAGGCCCCCTGTGGGCAGGCGGCGGCCGGGCCGATGACTTTCTGGCCATCTACCAAAAGGGTCTTGCCAACGGCACCGACCCGCAAAGCCCCGAATACTGGGGCGCCCCCAACGATTACGACCAGCTGTTTGTCGAGATGGCCGCCCTGGCCTGTGCCATTCTGGAAACACCGGAAAACGTCTGGGCATCCTTGACCGATGCCCGGAAAGCCAACCTTGCCAAGTGGCTGGACACCATCAACCACCACGAACTGCCCGGCTGCAACTGGCTGCTCTTCCGCGTACTGGTCAATCTGGCGCTGGATTCGGTGGGCATGCCCTGCGATATGCAAAAGGCCGCCGCCGATATGGCCGAGGTGGACAAATGGTACGTGGGCGACGGTTGGTACTCCGATGGCCCGGCAGGCATCAAGCCCCAGAAGGACTACTACAACCCCTGGGCCATCCAGTATTACACGGTGCTGTACAGCGTGTTCGCCGCCAAGCGGGACCCCGCCCGCGCAGCGCTCTACCGTGACCGTGCCACCAAGTTCGGCCGCCAGTTTGCTCGCTGGTTTGATGCAAACGGCGCGGCCCTGCCCTTCGGCCGCAGCCTGACCTACCGCATCGGGCAAAGCGCCTTCTATTCTGCCTGCATCTGGGCCGGGCTGGAACCGCTGCCCCTGCCGGTAATGAAAGGCATCATCGTGCGCAACCTGAACTGGTGGCTGGCAAAGCCCATCTTTGACCGGGACGGTGTGCTCACCATCGGTTACGGCTACCCGCAGCAGTACATGGCCGAGCAGTACAACGCCCCCGGCAGCCCTTACTGGGGACTGAAGGTGTTCCTGCTGCTGGCCTTGCCGGAAGATCACCCCTTCTGGACTGCCGAGGCCGCGCCTCTGCCCGCGGAGCTGGCTGCGCCGGGTGTCGTCAGCCAGCCCTGTTCCGACCTGTTGTTGCAGCGCCTGCCGGACGGCCAGCTGAATGCCTACTCTCCCGCCAACTACGAGAAGGGCGACCACGGCCAGTTTGTGGAAAAGTACGGCAAGTTCGTCTACAGCACTCGATTCGGCTTCTCCGCCAGCCGCAGCTATGTGCAGCTGGAGCAGGCCGCTCCGGACAGCATGCTGGCCTTCGTCATTGACGGCTGGACCTTTGTGCGCCGCCATAGCGATTGCTTCATCCTGATGGGCGACCGTATGCTCAGCCGGTGGAGCCCGTTCCCCGGCATCCGCGTGACCACCGAGCTGATCCCCACCGAGTGGGGGCACGTCCGCAGCCATACGATCGAAAGCACCATCGCCTGCACCGCTTACGATTGCGGCTTTGCTGTGCCCAAGTTTGCGCCGGGCTTTACCGCCGCGGCCGAGGGCGGCCACGCCACTGCTCAAAATGACAACTGCAGCTGCACCGTGCAGGGGGCGGCAGGCGAGGGCTTCTTGGTGAACGCCTACCCCAACACCAACGTGTACGACCCCAACACGGTCATCCCTGCCGTGAAATACAAGATCCCGGTGGGGAGTATCAGCCTGACCACCACCGTGGAAAGCCACGCCCAATAACATGTGTAGGCATGCGCGGGGGAGAGGGAAAGCTCCCCCGCATCTTTTGAAGCATCCGAATTATAGAGAGGTGTTTGTTATGTATCCGCAAACCAATGCTGCCCGCAGCGTCCGGGACCTGTCCGGCGTGTGGGATTTCCGCTTCAATGCCAACGACCCGTGGCAGACCATCGCCGTGCCCGCGTCCTATAACGACCAAAGCCCGGACCCGGAGTTCCGCCGCCACTACGGCATGGCCTACTACCGTACCCGCTTTACTGTGCCAGAGGGTGCCCGCCGTGTGCTGCGGTTTGACGCCGTGACCCACAACGCCGCGGTGCGGCTGAACGGGGAAGAGATCGCCACCCATCGCGGCGGATTCCTGCCCTTTGAGGCGGACATCACCGCCCTGGCCCAGCCCGGCGAGACCGTGACGCTGGAAGTGGAAGTAGACAACCGTATCGGCCACAGCACCCTGCCCGTGGGCAACGAGGGCGGCACTGCTTTCTTTGGCTCCGACAACGCGGGCATCCCGGCGGTGGAAGCCGGCAAGGCCCGCCAGCAGATGCAGGGCGTCAACCTGCCCAACTTCGATTTCTTCAACTACGCAGGCATTACCCGCCCGGTGCATCTGTACACCACCCCGGCAGCTTACATTGCGGATATTGCCCTGGCGCCCGCGATGGATGGCACACTGGACTACAAAATCAACACGATTGGAGACGGACTTGCCAGCATTGAGATCTTGAACGACGAAGGCAAGGTGGTAGCGGATGGCAAGGGCGAGAACGGCACCCTGCATGTGGAGGACCCCCACCTGTGGCAGCCCCGCCCCGGCACGCCCTACCTGTACACCGCCCTAGTCAAGTTCGGTCAGGATGAATACCGCCAACAGTTCGGCTTTCGCAGTGTCGAGGTGCGCGGCCACCAGTTCCTCATCAACGGTGAACCGTTCTATTTCAAAGGACCCTGCAAGCACGAGGATTCGGCTTTCCGCGGCCGCGGCTATGATGCCTGTGTGACCGTGACCGACCTGAAGCTGTACCAGTGGCTGAACGCCAACTGCCTGCGCATGAGTCACTACCCCTATGCCGAGGAAGTCTACGATCTCTGCGACCGACTGGGCATCGTGGTCATTGATGAAACGCCTGCCGTAGGTATTGGCGCGGGGGCGGCCTGCGACCCGTACAAGACCTTCCCACTCAAAGCCTACCACAGCGCCGTGCTGCGCGCCATGATCGACCGCGACAAAAACCACCCCTGCGTGGTGCTGTGGAGCCTTGGCAACGAGCCGGACACCGAACACTTCCCCCAAAGCGCCTACGATTACTGGCGCCCGCTGTATGAGCAGGCCCACGCCCAAGACCCGCAGGACCGTCCGGTCACGATGGTCTGCTGCCAGAACGACTATACAAGGGATATTACCACCCGCACGATGGACGTAGTCTGCATCAACCGCTACTACGGCTGGTATAACCTGAGCGGCGACCTGGAAAACGCTGCGTATGCGTTCCAGCAGGAACTGGACTTCTGGGCAGGCATCGATAAGCCGCTGGTTCTCTCCGAATACGGCGCGGATACGGTGGCGGGCCTGCACGGCACCGCCCCCGAAATGTTCACCGAGGAATTTCAGGTGGAATATTACAAAACCATCAACGCCTGCCTTGACAGCCGCCCCTTTGTTGTGGGAGAATGGCCTTGGAACTTTGCGGATTTCTCCACCCAGCAGGGCCCCATGCGCGTAGGCAGCTGCAACCGCAAAGGCCTGTTTACGCGGGAGCGCACCCCCAAGCTGGCCGCCCACTACTTTAAAGACCGCTGGGCCAAAAAACAGCCCAATGACCGATAAAAGAGGATGACACTATGACACCCGAACTGAACTGGCTGACCGACCCCACCGTGTTTGCCGTGAACCGGCTGGATGCCCACTCTGACCATGTCTGCTATAAAACCGAGGCGGAGGCCGAAACCGGCCTGACCTCGCTGCGGCAGTCGCTGGACGGTGCCTGGCGCTTCGCCTGGAGTGCTAACCCCGCCGCACGCCCGGCGGATTTCTATAAGCCGGATGCCGACCTGACCGCCTTTGGCACCATCCGCGTGCCCGGGCACATTGAACTGCAGGGCTACGGGCAGATTCAGTACACCAACACCCTCTACCCTTGGGATGGCCGTGCCGCCCTGCGTCCGCCGCAGATCAATTGGGATGATGACCCCGTAGGCAGCTACGTCAAAGAGTTCGACCTGGACGAGGACCTGCGCGGCCAGCGGGTGTGCGTCAGCTTCCAGGGTGTGGAGCAGGCTATGTACCTTTGGTGCAACGGCCGGTTCGTCGGTTATGCCGAGGATACGTTTACTCCGTCTGAATTCGACCTGACACCCTATATTCAAGAGACCGGCAACCGTCTGTGTGTCGAGGTCTACAAGCGCAGCAGTGCCGCTTGGATCGAGGATCAGGACTTCTTCCGCTTCTCCGGCATCTTCCGCTCAGTGTATCTCTACGCTAAGCCCAAGGTGCATGTCCGGGACATCTGGCTCAAAGCCGAATTGCTGTCCGGCAACACCACCGGCCAGCTGACACCTGTCATCAAGCTGGACGGCGAGACCGAGGGTGCCAAGGTGCATCTGCGCCTGACTGACCGCGAGGGCTATGCCCTGTATGATGACTTTACCGATGGCAGCGCCATCACGCTGGAGGGCATCCACCCCTGGAGCCACGAAAAGCCGATCTTGTACCACGCCGTGCTGACCCTGCAGGATGCCAGCGGCGCTGTGCAGGAGGTCGTGCCCTACGACATTGGTTTCCGCCGGTTCGAGACGCTGAACGGTGTCATGTGCTTAAACGGCAAGCGCATCGTGTTCAACGGCGTCAACCGCCACGAGTGGAACCCCAAAAAGGGCCGCGCCATTGATGCGGACGACATGCACGCCGCCATGGCCGTGTTCAAGAAAAACAACATCAATGCCGTGCGCACCTGCCACTATCCCAACCAGAGTTTGTGGTATGACCTGTGTGACCAAAACGGCATCTACATGATCGACGAGACCAACCTGGAAAGCCACGGCAGCTGGCAAAAGCTGGGCACCGTGGAACCCAGCTGGAACGTGCCCGGCAGCCTGCCGGAATGGCGGGACTGCGTGGTCGACCGCGCCCGCAGCATGTTTGAACGGGACAAAAACCACGCAGCTGTGCTGATCTGGTCCTGCGGCAACGAGAGCTACGCTGGCAAGGACATCCGTGCTATGGCGAACTTCTTCCGCGCCAATGACCCAGGCCGCCTGGTGCATTACGAGGGCGTCTTCCACTGCCGTGAGTTCGATGACATCAGCGATATGGAAAGCCGCATGTACGCCAAGCCGTCCGAAATCATCGCCTACATGGCCGAACACCCGGCTAAACCGTTCATTTTGTGCGAGTACATGCACGATATGGGCAACTCCCTGGGCGGCATGGAAAGCTATGTGGCCCTGATCGAAAAGTACAAAAAGTACCAGGGCGGCTTCATCTGGGATTATATGGACCAGGCCCTTTGGCACCCAAATACCCAAAATGACAGTATACTGGGATATGGCGGCGATTTTGGCGACCGTACAACAGATTACAACTTCAGCGGCAACGGCATTGTCTATGCCGATGGCACCGAGAAGCCTGCTATGCAGGAGGTACGCTACTGGTACAACACCCCTGCCCGCCGCAATGCCCAGGATGCCCGCAACAAAATGGAGGCTGCCCGCAGTGCCGCCGCCCTGCGCACCGCCTGGGATAAGCGCCGCCGATTGCCCCTGACCGTGATCTGCGGCGATGGAAACATCGGCGTAAAAGGCAGCGGCTTTGAGTTGTTGTTCTCCATCCCGGAGCAGGGGCCTGTCTCCCTGCGCAAGGACGGCAAGGAGTGGCTCTGGCGTGCCCCGACTCCGGCGTTCTGGCGTGCCAGCACCGATAACGACCGCGGCTGCGGCTTCCCGCAGCATGCCTCGGCCTGGATGGCGGCAGACGTGTTCCTGCGCAAAGAGGGCTGCACGGTGCTGGAAAAATCCGAGCAGCGGGTGCAGATTTGCTATAAATACAGCGTGCCGCTGGTGCCCGGTGCCGGCGTGGAGATCACCTATACAGTAGAGCCCCAGGCCGCCCTGCGGGTGGATGCCGTCTACCATGGTGTGCCCGGCGCGCCGGAGCTGCCTTGCTTCGGCGTGAAATTCCAGACCTTTGCCCCCGTGGCCCGCGCCCAGTGGACCGGCCTGTCCGGCGAGACTTATCCCGACCGTTACAAGGGCGGTGTATTCGGCTGCCACGAGGAAGTGCCCCACATCGCCCCGGCGCTGGTTCCCCAGGACTGCGGCCTGCACATGGACACCCAGCAGGTGGTTTTGCAGCTGGCAGACGGCAGCGAACTGACCCTGGAACAGACCGGTGAGCCGTTCGCCTTCAGCGCCCTGCCCAACACGGCCCAGGAAATCGAGGCGGCGCAGCATATTTCGGAATTGCCCAACACCGGCCGCACCAGCATCACGGTGCTTGGCGCAGTCCGTGGTGTCGGCGGTATCGACAGCTGGGGCACCGATGTAGAGAAGCCCTACCACATCCCCGGCGACCGCGACCACAGCGTGAGCTTCCGTATCGTGTTCTGATAAAAGCACTGCAACATACAAAATCCCCCTGTACCACTGTATTTGAAGTGACCCCAAAAAGTTAGACAATATTCTGAAGTAAAAATTGTTCAAGCAGCCGAAAGGGCTTGCTGTCTGTGAATTGCAGGC
>UQDG01000022.1 GCA_900539695.1 uncultured Oscillospiraceae bacterium | reverse complement strand
ACTCCTACACCTCTCAGATGGTCCGCACCATTAAGTACTTCGCTGAGCTGTAATCTGCAAGTAGCTTAACTGCGAATTAAATAGCTGAACCCCGCCCCTTTCGGTTTGACCGGAAGGGGCGTTTTTTTGCGCGCTGTGTATGACCGGCTTTAGGAAGCAACACCCAAAGATTTTTTGCGCAAACATGCGTAACCGGTTGACAATATATGAACAAACTGTTACACTTTTTGTGAACCCTAACAAAAAGAATGGAGGAAACAAAATGCTGGAATCCCTGAAAAAGAAAACCCTGCTCGGCAATTTGTGGTGCATCATCGTGCTGGGCATCGTCACGGCCGCCCTCGGCGTGGTGTTTGGCCCCGGCATCGTCAAGATGCTGGCCGGCCCCGCCTACTTTGAGCCGCTGGACGACCACGAGGACATCCTCTCCCTGCAGGGACAATATATCACGATGGACGTCGATACCCTGATCGACTACTACGCCGAAACCGTCAGCAGCGAGAGCGGCAAGCGCGATGAAGTCTCCGCGCGTGAGTACATTATGCCCATCAACACGCCGGATGCAACCATTTACATCGGTCTGGAAGTGCCCGCGTCCAAAATCGACGACGCCGAGGCGGTCGTCGACGACACCGCGCGCATGCTGGACGACGAGGATGGCAGCTACGAGTGGGACGGCTCTTACGTGACCGTGCGCGGCACCCTGAAGCGGATGGACGATGAGACCAAGCAGTTGTGGGAGGACTACTTCATCGACGCCGGTTTCAGCTATGACGACATCGGTCTGGAGGACGGCTGCACCTTCCTGCCGCTGGTGCTGACCGATGACGAGATCGACGGCAGCGATACCTTTGTGCTGGGCTTCATGGGCATTGTGATGCTGCTGGTGCTGGCACTGCTGATTTGGTTTGTCGTCCGCTCCCTGACGGGCGGCTTCCAGAAGCAGATCCGCCGCTATATCGCTGCCACCGCTGACCCGGAAGGCACCGAGCAGGCGCTCGACCGTTTCTACGAGGACACGATGCAGGACGGCAAGGTGCGCATGAGCCGCAGCTGGCTGATGTACGTCCACGGCCGCGATTCCTGGGTGCTGGCCGGTGACGACGTGGTCTGGGCGTACCAGTACACCGTGCGCCACAAGGCCTACGGAATCCTGACCGTTGGCAAGGAGATGATGGTGCGCGTCTATGGCGCGACCGAGAAGAACGCCTGCCATGACATCTCCGTCAAGAACGAGGACGAGGCGCAGGAGATTCTGCGCCAGATGCAGAGCACCTATCCCGATGCGATGATCGGCTACGACGCTGAGATCGAGAAGCGCTACCACGCGAACCCCGTGACCTTCCATCAGGAGGTCGCCGCCGCGCGCCGTCAGCCCGCCGCTGCCCCCGCAGCCGAGCCGACCGAGCCCGCGCAGGAGCCGGAGAGCAAGCCGCTGTATTGATTTTGTAAGATAAAGAAATAAAGAAGTTTCCCAACTACGACAATTGTTGTGAAATTTCGCTACGAAAAAAGAAAGCATACAGCCACCCAAAGAACGAAAAAACAGCTATACAGCGATAATAATTGACGGGACACCTATCAGGTTCAGGTCGTTTCTTGGTACGACAACGAGAACTCCTACACCTCTCAGATGGTCCGCACCATTAAGTACTTCGCTGAGCTGTAATCGAAAGATTTTAGCTGCAAACTGCTGAATCGTAGGTAAGCACCGCGCCCCTTCCGCTGAAAACAGCGGCGGGGGCGCTTTTTGTTACCAGACGTTTCGTTTCTCATTTCTCACGCTATCTGGCAATGAGAAACGTTTGAGAAACGTAATGGGCCGCCCCTACATCCACCACGCACCCGGCCAGCCGTAGGGGCGGATTCCATATCCGCCCGCCTTTTGTGTCTTCTTTTGGCTGGTAGAATATGTTTCATATTTCATTTTGCCCCATGGAGGGGAAAAAAGAAATATGAAATATTGAGATATTAATGGTATAACGTTGATTATTTGAATTTGTTATATCTCACTTCTTGAAAAGTGAGATATAACAATAGTATAGGCTCACCCTGAGAGGAGCTTATGCTGAATATATGTTACACTATATATCTTTTATATGTTTCATTTTTTCTGCCTGAAACATGCAAAAGCTGAAAAAACGCATAGTATCGTATGAATCTCATAATTTCAATATTTCATATTTCATATTTCATTCTGCCCGGCAGTGGGAAAAATGAAATATGTAATGGGATGCCCGGGAAGTACATTGGTAGTTTTCAAGGTATTCTTAACGATACCTTGAAACTGCAAATGTACCTCCCGATGGGAAATTGAGCAACCAACGCAAGGCCGCACGGGGCGTCGGCGCTTGGCGGCGCACAACGAGCGCCGCCATCCCGCAAAGCGGGCCCGCTCGTGCGGTTCAATGCCCCACTGGGGCATTGATCGCTGCGCGACCCCGCAACACCGCCCCCTACAAACAAACTGTCAAACGCAATTGTGACTGTGTGGTTGTTCGCAGGGGCGGATGGCGATACCCTGTATACCGCAGACGAATACGAATATAAAGTAAGCACGGTGTCCTGGTGCCAGGACGGTACCTGCAAACGATAAAGAAAACCGGCATCCCCAACGCAAAGGGATGCCGGTTTTTACTATTTGATTTTTACTTTGCGCCGCGGCCGGCAAATACTACGTACACTGTCTTAAACAAGATCTTGATATCCCCCCACAGGGACCAGTTGTCGATGTATTTTACATCCAGGCGGACAACTTCCTCAAAATCCTCGATGTTGCTGCGGCCGCTGACCTGCCACAGGCCGGTGATGCCGGGCTTCATGGACAGGCGGCGCTTGTGGTGGCTCTCGTACTGCTTATATTCGTCCAGCGTCGGCGGTCGGGTACCAACCAGACTCATGTCGCCGCGCAGCACGTCAAAGAACTGCGGCAGCTCGTCGATGCTGGTCTTGCGGATGAACTTACCCACCTTGGTGATGCGGGGGTCATCCTGCATTTTAAACATCAGGCCGTTCATTTCGTTCTGGGTCATCAGGCTCTTTTTGCGTTCCTCGGCATCCATATACATGCTGCGCAGCTTGTGGATGTAGAACACACGGCCGTTCAGACCGACGCGCTTCTGCTTAAAGATCAGTGGGCCGGGGCTTTCCAGCTTCAGCGGGATAGCCGTAATGGCGATGATGGGCACGCTGATGATGCAGCCCACCAGACCGCCGACAATGTCCATCGCACGCTTCAGCACACGGTCGCGCAGCTTCAGCTCCAGGGTGCCCATCGTGACGATGTTGCCTCCGGCGCAGCGGCCCAAAATGCGGGAAAACCGCACGGCGCTGGTCTCACCGCAGCAGCGTTCCTCGATGCGGTCCAGCAGCAGCAGGCGGAAATGCACGGTCAGGCCCATGCTCTCCATCTCTTCCAGCACAGGGATGAAGGATTCGCCGCTGTCCATGGGAATGTCGACGTAGATCTCATCCAGCGCAGCCTGGCGGATCCAATCCATAAAGTTGTCGTAGTTGGCGGTTACCGGAACACCGGCCAGCGTGGAGCCAATTTCCGAAGCCGGGGCTTCCAGAATCGCCACGCCGCTGATGCGCTTGGACCAGTCCCGCTGCAACTCGTTAATTAACAGTTCGGCGCGGTCCTGGGTGGAGATAAGCCCCACCAGGCTTTCCAGGCCGGATTGGCTCTGGATCTGCAGCAGCGACCGCTTGAGCAGCCCGTGGGCGATGGGCAGCAAAACAAAGTTGATAAGCGGCACCGCCAGCGTGAAGTAGCGCGAATCCAGCATCTCGGCTTTCGTCAGCAGCATGGCGGTGGAGTAGACCAGCGCCAGCAGCACATTGAACTTGATGGAAAGCTTGATTTCCTCGCCGCTGGTGCGGGTGACGATGTTTTCCGTTTGGTCAAAACAGATGAACGTCGCCACAAAGGCCAGCATCAGCAGGCAGATGGTCTGCACCCAATCGCTGGGGGCGTAAGGGACCAGCTGCTTCAACAGCCCGTCCGTTACCAGCCAGGCCAGCAGGGTGCTGAGCAGCAGCACCACAAGGTCCGTTAAGAAAACGTAGATATATTGTAGTTTTTCACGCTTCGTGATCATTCGGGTGTGTGTTCCTTCCTCAAACAAAGGGGCTGGCTGGCAGTTTCCGCAAAGCCGCTGCCCCAAAACATGATTACTTAGTATTCATACTATCATATTTAGTCCGGGTTTTCAACACAGGAATGATTTCTGTGTTGAAACTTGTCGAAAATTTGGCACTTTGTCAAGTTTCAAGCGTAACTTGACACGATATTTTGCCGAATTTGCTTGCCACAGGGCGCATTGTGCTTTATAATACTAAATAAGTATACATATGTTTGTGGCTGGGGAGGATCTCTATGGCTACCATCGACATTAACCAATACATCGAGCAGAGCGGCATGCGCAAGGCGCGGTTTGGCGGATACGAGCCGGACGACGTGCGCCAGGCCATGCTGGAC
Source organism: uncultured Oscillospiraceae bacterium (assembly GCA_900539695.1). Classification (GTDB taxonomy): domain Bacteria; phylum Bacillota; class Clostridia; order Oscillospirales; family Ruminococcaceae; genus Gemmiger. The sequence goes on along the minus strand of UQDG01000022.1, from coordinate 34,362 downwards.
CTGTGCAGCGATTACGAACAACGGCTGAACACCGCTGCCCAGCAGGTGCGCGGCGCCCAGCAGGAGGCTGAGGCCCTGCGCCGCCGCTGCCAGACGCTCATTGGCCAGAACCAGAATTTGGCCACGCAGAATGCCTCGCTGGCGGGCAAGGCCGACCGCATTGCCCGGATGCAGAGCGATATGGAGACGCGCTACTCCAAAGTGCAGGAGCGCAACCACTCGCTGACTGACCAGGTGGCGATGCTGCGCCTGAAAAACACCGATCTGGAACTGAAAAATAAAGAGCTGACCGAGCGGGCTGAGAACGCCGATGCCGCCCTGCGCATCAAAGGGCGGGAGCATGACCAGGCCAAACAGCAGGTGTTGGCCGAGCGGGATTCCGTGGTGGCCGGGGCGCAGAAAGAAGCCGCCCGCATCCGCAGCCAGGCCCGGGAGGAAGCCGACCAACTGCTGAAGGACACCAACCTGAAAGCCGAGGCTATCGACCAGCTGGCCCGGGAGCAGGCCATCGGCCAGGCCCGCAAGATGGTGCAGGCCGCTACCGAGGAGACCCGCGAAATTCAAAACGCCCACCGTCTGCGCCTGCAAGATCTGCAAAGCCGTATCGACGCCATGGAGCAGCAGCGCGCCAAACTGATGGATTTCCTGGCAAAGATGATTGCAGAACTGCAGGAGACCCAGGACTACGCCCAGCAAAACACCCCGCAGCCACTGGAAAATAAGGAGACGACCGAGCCTTCGGCTGAGCCGCAGCTGGATCTGTCGCCCACGGCGGTGGATGCCGCTGCCAGCGCCCTGCGCACCGAGGATACCAACGACGCGCAGCCTGCCCCGGCCCCCGCGGAGCTGACCGACGAGGACGGCCAGCCCCGCAACTGCGTGGTGGCTCCGGGATGGAATGACCACGCCAACGATACCCGCGTGGCCCGCCCGGTACCCGACGGCCCCGAAAAACAACCGCAGCCGGAATATTTCGATACCACCCCCACCGCTAACGAGCTGCACACCCTGCAGACCCCGCCGGCCGAAGCCGCCGCCAAGCCGAAGGAAGAGGTAGAAATTCCGGGCGCCATTTTCTCTTACCCCATCCTGCGCCAGAAGGGGGAGCCGATTTTGGACGAGGAACCGCCGGTGCGCGGGCCCCACACCCCGCTGCTGCCGAACCTGGACACCGACGCGGACGAGGAGGACGACGACCCCCTCACCGCCCCCGCAGCCCCGGCGCAGCCCGCCCCCCAGCCTGCTGCCCCGGCGGCTGGCACCCCGGCCAAGGTGACGGCCAGCGGCCCGCGCCGCAAAAAGGCTGTAGCTGCCCTGCGTGCCCTGCGCCGCAAGCTGGGGGAAGGATAAAGCCTGAAACAAACCGCACAATTCCCGCCCCGCACGTTTGGAATTGTGCGGTTTTGCCGAAATAAGACAGGAGGCTTTCTGTGAAGAGCCATACATATTGGGCGTCGGCGCTGCTGGTGCTGGCGCTCGCCCTCTGGTGCACCCTGGGCGTCTCGGCCGAGGATACGACCACCACTGCCTCCGGCACGGCGGGCAGCTTCCAGCTGGAGCAGGTCTACGTCAATGCGCCGGAGCTGGACGTCTACTTTTATGCCACCGACGCCAACGGGGAATCTTACAGCCCCATCGTCGTGCAGGCGCAGGGGGTGGAGGCCACCCTTGGTGACCGCAAGCTGGACACCGGCATGATCGGCGTGGCCGAGGACCCTATCTGCTACATCATCGCGCTGGACAACAGTACCTCCATCGACGCCGAGGATTTCCACAAGATGCGCACGGCCATCTGGAAGCTGGCCCAGACCAAGCAGGATAAGGACCAGATCATGGTCTACACGCTGGCGGGCGGCGCACAATGTGCCCTGCCTGCCACCAACGATAAGGCGGAAATTTTTAATACGCTGCGCACCATCGGCCAAAGCGAGGGTGCCATCGATCTGACCGGAACGGTGACCATGCTGGCGGCGGACATCCAGACCGAGTACCAATCCTTAGCGCCCCGCAAGGTGGCGTTTGTCTGCACCGATGCCGCCCAGATCATGACCAATCTGGCCCTGCTGGGCGGCACGCTGGGTACCGACCAGAGCAACTTAAACATGGCAATGTACACTTTCATCTGCACTGCCGCGCCCGACCAGCTGGAATCCACGACCCAAATGTCCGGCGGCAAGGTCATCGCCTGCCGCCACGCCGACCTGGCCGCCGAAATGCAGGCCAAGCAGACAAAGTTTGCCCAGGCTTTGACCCTGCGCACCGAGGTGCCGGACAGCCTGACCGGCGAGCGGCAGGAGATATTTACCCTGTCGGTGCCCAAGTTGGGCAGCGCCGTGAAAAGCAGCACCACCGTGTACATGGGCTTTAAAATGGAGAAGCCCCAGGTCACCAAGGTGGAGCCGCTGGGCCGCACCAAACTGCGGCTGACCTTCAACCAGGCAGTCAATGCCAACGCCGATCGCCCCCAGTATTACCGCGTTTACACCAACGATGTGTGGGGCTGGTACGTCAAAATTGAGTCGGTGCAGCTGAGCGAGGACGGCCGCACCGCCGTGCTGACCACCGAACCACTCTATCAGGGTCGCTACAACGTCACCTTAAATAAGGTGACCAGCCGCATGACACCCGCTAACGTCAGCGCCCGCCAGCAAAGCTGCAGCTTTATGATTGCCCGCTGGCCCCGGGACCGGGCGTTCTACATGGGGCGGTTCAGCATGCCGCTGACCATCGCCGTGGTGCTGCTGGGGGCGCTGGCCCTCAACTGGCTGGTGCTGCGCCGCAGGGAGCGTGTCTCGGAGCAGACCGCCGAAGCGGAGCACCTGCTGGCGGGTGCTGACAGCCTGGACGGCACCGGCGCACTGCCCAAGCGTTGGGTGACACTGTTCTGGGCTGCGCGCGGCTCCATTGCCGAGAGCCGCTGGGCGGGCATTGTGGAAAGCAGCCTGATCTTGGGCAGCGACGCCGCCCAATGCGACCTCTGCCTGCCGGACAGCCGCATCCGCCCCCAGCACGCCGTGCTGGCCGTGCGGGGCGAAGCCCTGCTGGTGCAGCCCCTTGGCCCTGATACAACGGTGTTTGTCAACGGTGAGAAGATCGCCGGGGAACACTGTTTGCAGAATAACGATACCCTGCGTCTGGGACGCACGACGATACGCCTGGTGCTGTGAGCGGAGGAAACAAAATGAAACTGACCAAATGTGCCAGCGGCCATTTCTATGACGCTGATAAATACCCTGAGTGCCCCTACTGCAATACCGGCCTGCAGACCGATTCTTCCATCGTGCGCAGCGGCGCAGCGGAAGAAAGCCCGGAAGAGACCCCGGTAGAACCGGCTGTTCCGGCGGCTGCCCCCGCCGGCCCTGTGGCCGGCTGGCTGGTGGTGCTGGATGGTGAAGCCAAAGGCCGCGACCTGCGCCTTGGCGTGGGCCGGACCTTTTTGGGACTGGACAAGGATGGCACGCCCGTCACGTTAAGTGCCGATGCCCCCCTGAGCCTGCGCCAGGCTGTGCTTGTCTACGACGGCGAAGCCAAGACCTACACGCTGCTGCCCGGTTCCTCCCAGGAATTGTGCTACCTGGGCGACACGGCGCTGCTGGAGCCGCAGGAGCTGGCAGGGGAGGAGACCCTGCGCCTGGGCACTGCCACGCTGAAATTCGTGCCCTTCTGCGGCCCGGATTTCAGCTGGTAAGGGGGTGGCAGCGTGGCAAGTGAGATCGTATTTTTAATTACCGAGCAGCGCAACAAACAGCGCATCACCCTGCCTGCGGGCAGTTACCGCTTTGGCCGCAGTGCTCAGTGTGAATATGTGCTGCGCCGCAACAACGTGGGCGAGGTGCAGTTCGTGGTGGCCTGCACCAAGGACGGCTGGACCGTGACCGATTCCTCCACCGAGTGCGCGACCTGGTACGACAACCGCTACCTGAACCAGGGCGAGACCTGCCCCCTGCAGGAGGGCGATGTGCTGGGCCTGAACACCGACGGCAATGCGTCTACGCAGGAAATCACGTTTAGAGTTGAGGAAATTCGCACAGCCCAAAGCGGCGAGACCGGCCTGCGGCAGGAGCAGACTGACAACGCCGTCCTGCGGGAGGTGGATGTCCGCCGCAAAAAGCGGGTGCTCATCGGCCGTGGCGATGACTGCGACATCAAGCTTGTCAGCGACCGCGTATCCCGCCATCACTGCGAAATTTTGTACAAGGACGGCCACTACGAGCTGCGCGATTTGGGCTCCACCAACGGCACCTATGTGGACGGTGCCCGCGTGACCGGCACAGTGCTGCGCAGCGGTGCGGTCATCAACGTGCCTACGCAGGTATTTGCTTTTTCCGGCGGGCTGCTGCATTACCACGAGCATAAAAGCGGCATCAGTGTGCAGCTGCTCAATGTGTATAAGACCGTCAAAAACCGCAACACCGGCAAGCCGCTGAACATCGTGGACGGCACCAGCTTTGAAATCGAGCCCAACAGCTTTGTGGTGCTGGTGGGCGGCTCCGGCACCGGAAAGTCCAGCCTGCTTACCTGCATCACCGGCACTGCGCCCTGCACTAAGGGCAGCGTGCGGTTCGACGGCCTGGACACCGCCGATAACCGTAACGCTTTTGAGGCCGTGCTGGGCTACGTGCCGCAGAAGGACATCATGCACGATAACCTGACCGTGGAGCAGAGCCTGACCTTTACGGCCAAGCTGCGCATCGCCCACGACGCCACCAGGGCCGAGATCAACGCCGCCGTGGCCCATGCGATTGAAGCTGTGGACCTGACCGGGCGGGAAAAAACGCTGATCTCCCAGCTTTCCGGCGGGCAGAAAAAGCGTGTCTCCATCGCCATGGAACTGCTGGCCAATCCCCGGCTGCTGATTCTGGACGAGCCCACCAGCGGCCTTTCGCCGGACCTTGACCGCAGCATGATGGAGCTGTGCCGCAAGCTCAGCCACCAAAACTGCACGGTGCTGATGGTCACCCACAATATGTCCAACATCAACCTGTGCGATAAAATTGCCTTTTTGGGTGTGGGCGGCGTGCTGTGCTACTACGGCGCACCGGAAAAACTGCACCGCTACTTTGATGTGGAGCTGACCAGCGACATTTTTGAAAAACTGCGGGTGCCCGAGCTCATCGAGCAGTACCGCCAGCAATACTTTACCACGCCGGAGTTCAACCGCCTGGTGGCGGCCTGGCCCGAGGCAGCGCAGGAGGCGGATAAGCGATGCAGCCAATAAAATTGATGAAATTCTGGCGCCAGTTCACGGTGCTGGTGCAGCGCAATCTGCGCCTGATCTTAAACGATAAGCTCACGATGGCCAGCCTGATCTTGCAGGCGCCGTTCATGGTGTTGGTCATTAAAATGGTGGTCGACCCGGATTGCTTTACCTCCAACCTTATTAACATCGGCAGCCGCACGGCGCTGTTCATTATCAGCGCCATGGCCGCCTTTATGGGCACGCTGAACTCCTACCGCGAAATTTGTAAGGAGCGGGAGATCATCCTGCGGGAAGCTTCGGTAGGCGTTAGCCTGCTGGCGGTGGTGCTGAGCAAGGCCTTCGTGCTGCTGCTTATCGAGGACGTCCAAGCCGCCATTTTAACCTTCGGCTTTGTGCGCATCGTGAACATCCCGCAGAACCACCTGTTGCTGGATACCGATGTGGAGATTTTTGTCTCGATTCTGCTCATGCTGGTGGCGTCCAGCGCTATCGGCCTGTTGATCTCCGCCATCTTCAAAAGCGGTGAGAGCGCGATTTTGGTCGTGCTGGTGCTGATGATCGGGCAGGTGGTGTTCAGCGGCATTATGTTCACGCTGACCGGGGTGGCCGCCCGGATCGCGGCGGTCGTCGTCTGCCGCTGGGGCATGGGCGCGCTGGGGGCCTCCACCGACCTGAACAGTCGCCTGGCTTGGCTGAAGCAGGGCTTCGACAGCCCTATGTACGATGCCACGGTAGCCAACCTGATGCACTCCTGGCAGATGATGGGGCTTATCACGGTGGTATGCCTCATCGCCGCCTGGCTGGTGCTGCAGATTTCGTTTAACCGGAGGAAAGCATAGTTGAGTTTGTAGGGGCGGATGCTTGTATTCGCCCGCGGGACCGCTTGGCAGCCACAACAAGGGCTGCCAGCCAGCATGGCTGGCCCGCTCGTTCGGATCAAAGCCCCACTGGGGCTTTGATCGCTGCGCGACCTCGCAATACAAGCATCGACCCCTACATGCACACAAAAATAACGCCCCTGTCCATTGGACGGGGGCGCTGCTTGTATGTTTTACTTTTTATCCGGCGGGAACTCTCCCTGGTGTTCGGCCTCCAGGCGGCTCAGGCGGGCTTCCAGTTGGGAGATGCGCTGGTTGACAATATCCGGCAGATCCTGTTGGTCCAGATCGTCCGACGGGCAGCATTTCTCGTTGCGCATGCGCACTACCTCGGCGGGCACGCCCACGGCGGTGCAGTTGGCGGGCAGGTTTTTCAGCACCACACTGCCGGCGCCCACGCGCACGTTATCGCCGATATATACAGGCCCCAGCACCTTGGTGCCTGCGCCGATCAGCACGTTATTGCCTAAGGTCGGGTGGCGCTTGCCGGTGTCCTTGCCGGTGCCGCCCAGGGTTACGCCGTGGTAGATCGTGCAGTTGTCACCGATCTCGGTGGTCTCGCCAAACACGATGCCCATGCCGTGGTCGATAAACAGCTTGCGGCCGATCTTCGCGCCGGGGTGGATCTCGATGCCTGTTAAATGCCGGGCCAGCTGGCTGACGAACCGCGCCAAAAAGAAACACTTGTGGTTATACAAAAAATGTGCGATCTTATGTGTAACCAGTACGTGGAAACCGGGGTACAGAATGATGACCTCGGCCACATTGCGCGCGGCGGGGTCCTTATCCCGGATATTTTTGGCGTCTTCCCAAAGGCCCATGATGTTTCCCTCTGTTTCTTATTGCATACCATATTGCCCTAATATAAAAACACTATTCTATAGTAAAGTTTAGTATACATAATAGCACAATCGCGGATAAAAGGCAATGCCGGGCGGTTTTGCGGTACATTTTGTCAAAATGTCCAAAAGTTGCCCCAAAACTCTATAAAATCCCTAACTGCCCAAAAACCCCCATTGCATTGACACCACCGCCGGGGCATGGTACAATAAGTAAAATTATGTAATACGTGGGGAAGGAGTACGTCTGCATGTTGATGAGCGGTTTTGCAAACTTTAAGATTAACGGCGCAGCGTCCTTTCCCGCCGCTGTGCATGGTGTGACTTTTTGACTTTTCCCATTTTTGGGAAAAGTTTTTTTTTGCCCAAATACACACCCAGGGAGGTATAACATGCTGATCCGCAACGCAAAAGACACCGCCGGCAAACCCATCGAGGTATGGCTGCGCGGCGACAAGATCGCAGCCATCGGCCAGGGCCTTGTGGTGCCCGAGGGCGAGGATGTGCTGGATGCCAAAGGCCGCACCATCCTGCCCGCTTTCATCGATACCCACTGCCACTGGCGCACCCCAGGCTTTGAATATAAAGAGGACATCGCCACTGGCTCGGCGGCCGCAGCGGCAGGCGGTTACACCTTTGTGAACCTGATGCCCAACACCAAGCCCGTCTGCTCCACGCCGGAGATCGCCCACGCGGTGGAGGCCGAGGCCAAGCGCATCGGCCTGTGCGATGCCAACCAGACCGTCTCCATCACCAGAGACTTTGACGGTAAGACCATCGACCATCTGCTTACCCTGCCGGAGGACATCAAGTTCATCACCGAGGACGGCAACGGCGTGATGAACAACGCCGTTATGGCGAGGGTCTTTGCCATCGCCACCGAGCACGGCCTGACCGTCATGTCCCACGCCGAGGACCGGGAGATCAGCCCCTGGGACTACCGCCTGGCTGAGAATATCGAGACCGTGCGCAACTGCCACCTGGCCGAGTACTACGGCACCCGCCTGCACATGTGCCACGTCTCCACCAAGGAATCCATCGACGCCATCCGCATGAGCCGCCTGAAAGGCGCCCGTGTCAGCTGCGAGGTCACGCCCCATCACCTCTGGTTCGATGACAGCCGCCTGCAGTACAAGGTCAACCCGCCCATCCGTAAGGCCGACGATGTCACCGCCCTGATCGAAGCCATCAGGGACGGCACCGTGACCTGTATCGGCACCGACCACGCACCCCATACCGCCGAGGAAAAGGAAAAGGGAGCCGCCGGTATGGTGGGCCTGGAGACAGCCTTCGGCGTATGCTACACCAAGCTTTGCCGCGAGCAGCGCCTGCCGCTGGAACTGCTGAGCTTTTTGATGAGTGCCGGCCCCGCCGCCGTGCTGGGCCTGGCCGACCACAAGGGCATGCTGGCCCCCGGTTACGACGCCGATGTCGTGCTGGTGGACCTGGACCACATGTACGAGGTGAGCGCCGAGGACCTCCACAGCAAGAGTAAGAACTGCCCCTACGATGGCACCCTGCTGTACGGCAAGGTCGTCACCACCATCAAGGGTGGCAAGGTCACGTTCCAAATCGAAGAGTAAGCAATCTACATTATATAAACGGGGGAGCACACAATGTTGACGAACATGGATAAACTGTACGAGAGCGTAGCTGCCAACGGCCCGGTCTGCGTCGGCCTGGATACCGAGATCGGCTACCTGCCCACCACCGACACCGCCAAGACCGCCGGCGAGAACGTGCTGGACTTCAACCGCGCGCTGATCGCCGCCACCAAGGGCGTGGCAGGCTGCTACAAGGTGCAGATCGCCTACTACGAGTCCCTGGGCCTGGACGGCATGCGCGCCTACGCCGAGACCCTCAAGCTGGCCCGCGCCACCGGCCTGCCGGTCATTGCCGACATCAAGCGCGGCGACATTGCCAAGACCGCCGAAATGTATGCCAAGGCCCACTTCACCGGCGACTTCGAGGCCGACATCATCACGCTGGCCCCCTACATGGGCCTCGACTCCATCAGCCCCTACCTGCCGTACTGCGAGCAGCAGGGCAAGGGCGTGTTCGTTCTGTGCCGCACCTCCAACCCCGGCGCCAAAGATTTTGAGTACAAAAAGCTGGACGACGGCCGCCATGTCTACGACCTGGTGGGTGACAGCCTGACCGCCCTGGGCAAGGACTACATGGGCGAGCACGGCTACTCCAGCATCGGCCTGGTCATCGGCGGCACCCATACCGAGGAAGCCACCGCCATCCGCGCCGCTTACAAAAACACCTTCTTCCTGATCCCCGGCTACGGTGCCCAGGGCGGCAAGGCTGCCGACATCGCCCAGTACCTGACCCAGGGCAACGGCGGCGTGGTCAACTCCAGCCGCGGCATCCTGCTGGCCTACAAGAAACAGCCCGGCGTAGCCTTTGACGAGGCCGCCTACAACGAGTGCGTGCGCATGCGGGAGGACATTCAGGGTGAGTGCAATAAGCTGTAATCTGACGGTGCTGCAACAAGAAACGGTTGCACCCGATATCCGCCGCCTGACGGTGCAGTGGCAGGACCCCCGCCACGAGCCCCACGCAGGCCAGTTCTACATGCTGCGGGCCTGGGCCGCCGACGCTACGCCGATCCTGTCCCGCCCCATCAGTGTGAATGACTTTGACAACCAGACCGGCGCGCTGACCTTTTTGTATCAGCTCAAAGGCGAGGGTACGCACAAAATTGCCGCCCTGCAGCCCGGTCAGACGCTGACCGTCACCGGCCCCTGCGGCAACGGCTTTGACGCCGCCGCGCTGGCAGGCAAGTATCAGCGCATCGCCGTGGTGGGCGGCGGCATCGGCACCGCGCCGCTGCTGCTGCTTTGCAAGCAGCTCTGCCGGGCAGGCGTGCGGCCGGACGTGTACGTCGGCTTCCGCGATACCAGCTACGGCATGGACAGGTTCGTGCCCTGGTGCCACGATGTTTTTGTAGCCACCGATTCCGGCAATGAGGGTCATCACGGTCTTGTGACTGACCTGCTGGACGCGAAAAACTACGACATCGTGCTGACCTGCGGCCCTATGGTGATGATGCGCGGCGTGGCCAAGCTCTGCGCTGCCGCTAATGTGCCCTGCCTGGCCAGCCTTGAAAAAAAGATGGCCTGCGGTTTGGGCGCCTGCCTGGGCTGCACCTGCCACACGAAAATCGGCCCCGTTACCGTCTGCAAGGACGGCCCGGTATTCAACGCACAGGAGGTGTTTGACTGATGGCAGACCTGCATGTTGATTTCCTCGGCAAGCGGCTGGCCGGCCCGGTCGTCGCCGCCTCCGGCACCTTCGGCTTCGGCCCGGAGTATGCCGACATCGAGGACCTGCGCCTGCTGGGCGGCATCTCCGGCAAGGGCCTGACCCTGAACGGTCAGCCCGGCAACGAGGGCGAGCGCCTGTACGAGACGCCCTCCGGCCTGATGAACTCCATCGGCCTGCAGAACCCCGGTGTGCAGCATTTCATCGACCACGAACTGCCCGCTATGCGCCAGTGCGGCACCACCGTCTGGGCCAACCTGGGCGGCCATACCATTGAGGAAAACATCGAGGGCGTGGCCATGCTCTGCGCCGCCGGTGTGGATTTTATCGAGCTGAATATCAGCTGCCCCAACGTCAAGCAGGGCGGTCTTGCCTTCGGTATCCGCGCGGCCGACGCCAGCGAGGTGGTCAGCGCGGTGCGCAAGGTCTGCACCGTGCCGCTGATCGTCAAGCTCAGCCCCCAGGCCGAGAGCATCCCTGAGATGTGCAAGGCGGTCGAGGCCGCCGGTGCCGATGCCATCAGCCTGTGCAATACCTTCCAGGCCTGCGCCATTGATCTGGAAAAGCGCCGCCCGGTGTTCAACAACACCTTCGCGGGCCTGTCCGGCCCGGCGGTGCGGCCCATCGCCCTGCGCATGGTGTGGCAGGCTGTGGGTGCTGTCAGCATCCCCGTGGTGGGGCTGGGCGGCATCCTGACCGGCCGCGATGCGCTGGAGTTCATCATGGCTGGTGCCGCGGCTGTACAGGTGGGTACGGCGAATTTCCTGGACCCGAAAGCCTGCACCCGCATCACCGCCGAGATTGCCCAGTGGATGGACGCACACGGCGTCAAGACGCTGGATGAGATCAGAGGGTGCGCGAGAGGGTAAGGGAAAGTAAGAACCTCGCTGTAGGGGTCGATGCTCGCATTCGCCCCTACAACATCGTGGTATCCCCATCGTGCCATACAAAATAGATATACAACCGTATTGCAAAAATATACATAATATGCTACAATAAGCTGAAAATTATACAGGAGGAAAGTATCATGGCAAGAGAAGCACTGGAAGTTTTAAAGGAATGTGAAGCATTTTTGGAGGGGCACTTCCTGCTGTCGTCCGGCCGCCATTCCGGCGCATATTGCCAGATGGCATTCCTGCAGCAGTATCCCGATAAGGCTGCCGAGGTCATGGCCCCGGTCGCCGAGAAGCTGAAGGAGCTGAATGTCGACGTTGTGGTCGGCCCTGCCATGGGCGGCATTGTCTACGCTTACGAGCTGGGCCGCCAGCTGGGCAAGCGCGCCATCTTCACCGAGCGTGTGGATAACGTCATGACCCTGAAGCGGTTCCGCATCCATCCCGGTGAGCGCTGCGTCATCGCCGAGGACGTTGTCACCACCGGCGTCTCCAGCCTGGAGACCAAGCGCGTCATCGAGGAGGCCGGCGGCGTCTGCCTGGGCATCGCCTGCGTGGTCGACCGTACCCGCGCCGAGGCTCCGTCCCCGATCCACATCGTGGCCAGCGCCCTCAAGCTGGATCTGCCCAACTACGCCCCTGAAGAGTGCCCCATCTGCAAGGAGGGCAAGCTGCCCCTGGTACACCTGGGCAGCCGCAAAATGAAAGAGCAGGCAAAGCAGACGCTGTAAAAAAGAGAGGCTAATTATGCAGGCATATCTGATATTGGCAAACGGCCGGGTGTTCCGCGGCGTCAGCGTGGGCTGCCCCGGCACCACCATCGGCGAGGTAGTCTTCGCCACCGGCATGGTCGGCTTTGAGGAGACCCTTACCGACCCCAGCTACTACGGCCAGATCATCACCCAGACCTACCCCCTCATCGGCAACTACGGCATGAACAGCCAGGATGTCGAGAGCGGCAAGATCTGGGCCAAGGGTTACATCGTGCGCGAAGCATGCAAGACTCCCTCCAACTTCCGCAGCGAAAAAACGCTGGATACTTTCTTAAAAGAAAACGGCATCATCGGCATTGAGGGCATCGATACCCGCAGCCTGACCCGCACCCTGCGGGAAAGCGGCGTTATGAACGGTGCTATCACCACCGAGTTCGACCCCGATGCCGAGCCGGAGAAGAAAGCCGCCCTGCTGCCTCAGATCGCCGCCTACGCGGTGGTCGACGCGGTTAAGACCGTTACTTGCCGGGAGGCCAAGACTTACGAACCCACCGAGGCAGGGGAGTGGGGTGATACCCCGCTGCATGTGGCCCTGCTGGACCTGGGCTGCAAAAATAACATCGTGCGCTGCCTGCAAAAGCGTGGCTGCCGCGTGACCGTGCTGCCTGGCACCACCACCGCCGCCCAGCTGGCCGAGCTGCACCCGGACGGCCTGATGCTCTCCAACGGCCCCGGCGACCCGGCCGAGAATGTGGAGATCATCGCCAACATCCGCAAAATGCTCTCCACCGGCATCCCCACCTTCGGCATCTGCCTGGGCCACCAGCTCACCGCTCTGGCTGCCGGTGCCCACACCTGCAAGCTGAAGTATGGCCACCGCGGCGCGAACCAGCCTGTTACCCATGCCGGCAAAGCCCGCACCTTCATCACCAGCCAGAACCACGGTTACGCCGTGGAAAGCGAGACCCTGCCCGCCGATGTGGGACAGGTCAGCTATGTGAATGCCAACGACGGCACCTGCGAGGGCGTGGACTACTTCCAGTGGAACTGCTTCACCGTCCAGTTCCACCCCGAAGCCAACGGCGGCCCCAAGGATACCGAATTTCTGTTTGATGAATTTGTCAGCCGTATGCTGGCAGCGAAAGGAGTGATCGCCGATGCCTAAGGACCCGCGTATCAAAAAGGTGCTGGTCATCGGTTCCGGCCCCATCATCATCGGCCAGGCGGCGGAGTTTGACTATTCCGGCACCCAGGCCTGCCGTGCCCTGAAATCCGAGGGTGTCGAGACCGTGCTGGTCAACTCGAACCCCGCTACCATCATGACCGACCCCGACATTGCCGATCATGTCTATATCGAGCCGCTGACCGCCGAGGTCGTGGAGCGCATCATCGAAAAGGAAAAGCCCGATGCCATCCTGCCCAACCTGGGCGGCCAGATGGGCCTGAACCTCAGCATGGAACTGGCCCGCAACGGCTTTTTGGACCGCAGCGGCGTGCGCCTGCTGGCCTGCAAGCCCGATACCATCGACCGCGCCGAGGACCGCCAGCTGTTCAAGGATACGATGGAAAAGCTGCACCAGCCCATCATCCCCTCCAAGGTCGTAGAGGACCTGGACGACGCGCTGGACTTTGCCGAGGTCATCGGCTACCCCGTCATCGTGCGCCCCGCCTTTACCATGGGCGGCACCGGCGGCGGCATCTGCGAGGACCGGGAAAAACTGCATGAGATCGCCACGAACGGCCTGCGTCTTTCCCCCATTCACCAGATTCTGGTGGAAAAGTGCATCTCCGGCTGGAAGGAGATCGAGTACGAGGTCATGCGTGACTCCAAGGGCAACGTCATCACCGTCTGCAACATGGAGAACCTGGACCCCGTCGGCATCCACACCGGCGACTCCATCGTCGTGGCCCCCAGCCAGACCCTCTCCGATAAAGAGTACCAGATGCTGCGTACCGCCGCGCTGGATATTATTACCGAGCTGGGTATCGAGGGCGGCTGCAACTGCCAGTTTGCCTTAAAGCCCGACAGCTTTGAGTACGCCGTCATCGAGGTCAACCCCCGTGTGTCCCGTTCCTCGGCGCTGGCATCCAAGGCCACCGGCTATCCCATTGCCAAGGTAGCTACCAAGATCGCCCTGGGATACACCCTGGACGAGATCACCAACGATGTTACCGGCGAGACCTGCGCCTGCTTTGAGCCCGCGCTGGACTATGTCGTCGTCAAATACCCGAAGTGGCCCTTTGATAAGTTCGTCTATGCTGATAAGTCCCTAGGCACCCAGATGATGGCGACCGGCGAGGTCATGGCCATCGGCAACAACTTCGAGCACGCCATGATGAAGGCAGTCTCCTCCACCGAGCTGGGCCTGGACACCCTGACCCTGCCCGACTTCGAGAAGCTCTCCACCGAGGAAGTTATCGAGCATCTGCACGTGCAGGATTCCGAGCGCGCTTTCTGCGTCTACGAGGCCCTCAAGCGCGGCGTGCCCCACGAGACTATCTACGACATCACCAAGATCGACTGGTGGTTCCTGGATAAGATGCAGCATTTGGCTGACATCGAGATGGGCCTGAAAAACGGCGAACTGACGACTGAAAAGTACCTGAGCGCCAAGAAGTTCGGCTTCCTGGATAAGACCATCAAGCGCCTGGCCGGTGTGGACACCCTGCCCGAACACCCCGCTGCAGCGTTCAAGATGGTCGATACCTGCGCTGCGGAATTTGCCGCCAAGACGCCCTATTTCTACTCCACCTTCGACGAGGACAACGAAGCCAAGCAGTTTATTGCTGAGCGCAGCGACCCCAAAAAGAAGAAGGTGCTGGTCTTTGGCTCTGGCCCCATCCGTATCGGCCAGGGCATTGAGTTTGACTACTGCTCGGTCCACGCCGTCTGGACGCTGAAAAACCACGGCTGTGAGGCAGTACTGGTCAACAACAACCCCGAGACCGTTTCCACCGATTTTGACACCGGCGACCGCCTCTACTTTGACCCGCTGAACCCCGAGAGCGTCGACCAGATCATTGAGACCGAGAAGCCGGACGGCTGCCTGGTGCAGTTCGGCGGCCAGACCGCCATCAAGCTTGCCAAGCATATGGACGAGATCGGCCTGCCTATCCTGGGCACCCCGGCGGACGCCATCGACGAAGCCGAGGACCGCGAACGCTTTGATGAACTGCTGGAGCGCTGCGGCATCCCCCGCCCCGAGGGCCGCACCGTCTTTACGCTGGAAGAAGCCCTGCAGGCCGCGCAGGAAGTCGGCTACCCCGTACTGATGCGCCCCTCCTACGTGCTGGGCGGCCAGAACATGATCGTGGCCTACAACTCTGCCGACGTCACCGAGTACATGGGCGTTATCACCAAGCATGTGGACATGAGCCACCCGGTGCTGATGGATAAGTACATCCTGGGCACCGAGTGCGAGGTCGACGCTATCTGCGACGGCACCGATTACCTCGTGCCCGGTATCATGCAGCAGGTCGAGCGCACCGGTGTACACTCCGGCGACTCCATCTGCGTCTACCCGCCCTACACCTTCAGCCAGAAGGTCATTGATACGCTGGTGGATTACACCGGCCGCTTTGCCCGCGAGCTGAAAGTCGTCGGCCTGGTCAACGTGCAGTACGCTGTGCAGAACGACCATGTCTATGTTATCGAGGTCAACCCCCGTTCCTCCCGTACCGTGCCCTACATCTCCAAAGTCACCGGTGTGCCGATGGTCGATCTGGCCGTGCGCTGCACCCTGGGAGAAAAGCTGAAGGATATGGGCTACGGCACCGGCCTGTGGCGTAACGGCAAGAGCCCCTACTACGCTGTCAAGGTGCCCGTCTACAGCTTCCTGAAGCTGCACGGCGTGGACACCATGCTGGGCCCCGAGATGAAGTCCACCGGCGAGGTGCTGGGCATTGCCCCCACCTTCCACGAGGCCATGATGAAGGGCCTGGTGGCTGCCGGTTATCAGTTCAAGGTGCCCGGTCCCGGCTCCTGCTGCATCGTGTCCGTCAAGGACAGCGACAAGCCCGAAGCTGCCGAACTGGCCTGGAAGCTGCATGACTACGGCTACAAGATTTACGGCACCGCCGAGACGGCCCGCTATCTGAACAGCCAGATGATCCCCTGCAGTGTGGTGCGCCAGATGAGCGGCGCCCGCCCGAATATGATCGACCTGCTGGAAAGCGGCCTGGTGGATTACATCATCTCCACCAGCCCCCATGGCCGCGACCCGCACCGTGATTCGGTCAAGTTCCGCCGCAAGGCCACCGAGCTGTCCATCCCCTGCATCACCGCCATGGATACCGCCCGCGTGCTGGTGGACGCCCTGCGCGGCGACCATGACATCAGCCAGATGGAACTGGTGGACATCGCCCACCTCCACCGTGAAGCCGCCAAAGGGGAATAAAATAGATCCGCAAACCGCATCCGCAGGGGTGCGGTTTTTTGTGTTGCAGGAATGCCCCCCTTTGAGAGGGGGCTTCCGCGAAGCAGGAGGGGGAGAGATCCTTCGATTTAGTAGGTGCTAATTTGTTTGTCTCTCCCTCAGTCACCTTCGGTGATCGCGCTCCCCCTCTGGCACTTCGTGCCACCTCCCCTGTATCGGGGGAGTCTGTCTCGCAGAGGGAGCCGGAAAGAGCGGCAGGCTTTACAAAGATCCCTGCCCGCACTATACTGAAATCAATACCACAAAGGGGGCTTACCCATGAATATCACCGAATTTGCTGCCTACGCAGGTGTGTCCAAGGCGGCGGTCAGCCGGTTTTTCAACGGCGGCTACCTCAGCGCCGAGAAAAAAGCCGCCATCGCCAAAGCGGTGGAGGAGACCGGCTACCGCCCCAGCATGCAGGCCCAGATGATGCGCACCCGCCGCACCAAACAGATTGGTGTCATCCTGCCCAAACTCAGCAGTGAAAGCTGTGCCCGCATGGTCGAGGGCATCAGCCGTGTGCTGGACGAGCAGGGCTACCAGCTGCTGCTGGTGAACACCGCCAACGACAACACCCGCGAGGTGCGGGCCATGGACATGCTGCGCCACGACGCGGTGGACGGCATTATTTTGATTGCGTCCATCTTTACGCCGGAGCACGAAGCTGTGCTGGAAAGCTTAAAAATTCCTGTGGTCATCCTGGGGCAGCAGCACCCCGGCTACAGCTGCGTGTATCACGATGATTTCGGTGCGGCCCGCGCCGCCACCGCTCGCATGTTGGAAAAAGGCCGCCGCCTGCCGGGCTTTTTGGGCGCTACCATGTTGGATAAGGCCGTAGGCCAGGCCCGCCGCGCCGGGTACGAAGCCGCCCTGCGGGATGCCGGCTTAATGCCCCGCGCCCAGCGCATCAGTGTGGCCAAGTTCAACATGGAGTCCGGCTACGAGCAGGCCCGCCAGCTGTTCGAGCGGGCGGGGGAGATCAACGCGCTGTTCTGCGCCACGGATACCATCGCCATCGGTGCCATCCAGTACTGCCGCAGCCAGGGCCTGCGTGTGCCCGAGGATGTGATGGTGGCCTCCGTCGGCGACAGCCGTGCGGGCCGGGTGGCCTACGTGCCGCTGACCAGTGCACACCTGCATTACCGCACGGCAGGGGACAAGGCCGCCCGCCTGCTGCTGGACCAGCTGGCCGATCCCCATGCCCGCCCGCGGGAGCTGGAACTGGGCTGGGAGCTGAAATGCCGCGCTTCCACCGGTGATGAAAACGCCGATGAAAATATTTGGGCGCTGTAAAAAGATGTACCCCGTTTTTGTGCAAAGTACCAAATACCCATGTGAAACTGTGTGAAATCGATAACACATCCAAGCTAAATTGTGTCACTTGGCGAATAGAAATCTACCGTCCCATCAACTATAATATACTCGTCAGATGAAATTGATTTCACAGTCCTCTGCCTCACATCTTATAGAAGGAGCGATTTTCATGGATTACAAACACGCGGCACAACAGGTACTGGATGCCATCGGCGGCGCGTCCAACATCGTATCGGCAGCCCACTGCGCAACCCGCCTGCGCCTGGTCATTGCGGACAACGACAAGGTGGACAAAAAGGCCCTCGAGAACGCCGAGGGGGCCAAGGGCGTCTTTGAGGCCCAGGGTCAGCTGCAGATCATCTTCGGCACCGGCACGGTAAACAAAGTCTACGATGAGTTCACCGCTCTGGCCGGCATCGGCGCTGCTACCAAAGAGGAAGTCAAGCAGGCAGCCGCAGCCAAAGCCCCTTGGTACCAGCAGGCCATCAAGACACTGGGCGACATCTTCGTGCCCATCATCCCCGCCATCGTGGCCTCCGGCTTCCTGATGGGCATCATGGAAGCGCTGAACTTCATGGTCAACAACGGCTTCGTCAACATCGATACTTCCGGCTCCCTCTACGTGTTCGCCCAGCTGTTCTCCAACACGGCGTACACTTTCCTGCCCATCCTCATTGCCTTCTCCGCCGCGAAAGTCTTCGGCGGCAACCCGTTCCTGGGCGCGGTCATCGGCATGATCATGATCCACCCCAACCTGCAAAACGCCTGGACCGTTGCGTCCGAGGGCGTGCAGACCTACCAGCCGGTGTTCGGCGGGCTGTATTCCATCCCGCTGGTGGGCTATCAGGGCCACGTCATCCCGGTCATCATCGCTGTCTGGCTCATGTCCCAGATCGAAAAGCGGCTGCACAAGGTCGTGCCCGCCATGTTTGATCTGTTCGTCACCCCGCTGGTCTCGGTCTTTGTCACCGGCTACCTGACCCTGGCTGTCATCGGACCCATCTTCACCACTGTGGAGGACGGCATCATCAACGGCGTGCAGGCTCTGATCCAGCTGCCCTACGGCATTGGTTCCTTTGTTATGGGCGGTCTGTATGCCATCACCGTTGTGGCCGGTATCCACCACATGTACACCCTGATCGATGTCGGCCAGCTGGCTAAGTTCGGCTACACCTACTGGCTGCCCCTGGCCAGCGCTGCCAACGTGGCCCAGGGCGGTGCCGCTCTGGCCGTCGCCCTCAAGAGCAAGAACGCCAAGGTCAAGTCCATGGCTCTGCCCTCCGCATTGTCTGCCTGCATGGGCATCACCGAGCCCGCCATCTTCGGCGTCAACCTGCGCTACTTCAAGCCCTTTATCGGCGGCCTGGCGGGCGGTGCCTGCGGCGCGCTGTACGCCAGCATCGTGGGCCTGGGTGCCACCGGCACCGGCGTGACCGGCATCTTCGGTATCCTGCTGCACCTGCATATGCCGCTGCAGTACATCATCGCCATGCTCATTGCTTTCGGTGTCGCATTCGCTGTGACCTGGGTGATCTGGAAGCCGGAAGAAGAAAACGCATAAAAACAGCGAAAGGCCGCCCTCAGGAAGGGGGCTTCGCCGGCAGGCGGTGGGGGAGAGAACCTGCGATTAGCAGCAGCTAAGGATATTGCCTCTCCCTCAGTCAGCTTCGCTGACAGCGCTTCCCCTCTGGCACTTCGTGCCACCTCCCCCGTATCGGGGGAGTCTGTCTCACAGAGGGAGCCTTTTATATAGAAAAGGAGCACCCCCATGAACGCCTTACAGCGCGACCTGAAAAAACTTGTTCCGCTGGTGGAATCTCTCGGCGCGGAAAGGGTCGAGAGCGACCCCCACCGCCAGCGCTTCCATGTGCAGCCCACCGTGGGCTGGCTCAATGATCCCAACGGCCTGTGCAGGATCGGCGATACTTACCACGTCTTCTACCAGTACGGCCCCTTCGATGCGACCGGCGGCGTTAAGCACTGGGGGCACGTTACCAGCCGCGACCTCATGCACTGGGAGCGCCAGCCCGTCATGCTTTACCCGGATGAACCCTTCGACTGCCACGGTGTCTACTCCGGTTCCGCCATCGTCGAGGACGGCACGATGTACCTGTACTACACCGGCAACGTCAAGCACCCCGGTGACTATGACTACATCAAGCAGGGCCGCGGGCATAACGTCTGCCTGGCCACCAGCCGGGACGGCATCCACCTGGATAGCAAGCAGTGCCTGCTTTATAATAAGGATTATCCAACCGGTCTGACCTGCCATGTGCGCGACCCCAAGGTGTTTGCCTGCGACGGCCGCTACTATATGGTGCTGGGTGCCCGCACGGTGGAGGACAGGGGCGAGGTCCTTGTCTGGGAGAGCGCCGACAAGCTCCACTGGACCTGCATCAACACCCTGACCACCCCGGAGCCTTTCGGCTTTATGTGGGAGTGCCCGGACCTGTTCGAGCTGGACGGCCGGTGGTTCCTGGCCGTGTCCCCCCAGGGCATCGAGTGCCAGAATGTCTACGGCTGCGGCTACTTCCCGGTTTATGGCGATTGGCGCGGTGCCTGCACGCTGGGCGAGTTCCGCCACGCGGACTTCGGCTTTGACTACTACGCTCCCCAAAGCTTTGCCGACGGCGGTCGCCGTGTGCAAATTGGCTGGATGGGCATGCCCGACGCCGACTACACCAACCCCGTCGACTTTGGCTGGCAGCACTGCCTGACGGTGCCCCGCCAGCTGACCCGCGACGGCGACCGCCTGCTGCAGAACCCCGTGGCCGAGCTGGCCGCCCTGCGCGGCGCAGCCCACGACCTGCCCGACGGTGAGACCGTTTCCGCCGCACCCTGCTTTGACCTGCTGGCTGCCCCGGCGGGGGACTTTACCCTCACGGTGGCTGACGGCGTGCAGTTGGCTTATTGCGAAGCCGAACGCAGCTGTACCCTCTACTTTACCAATGCCGCCATGGCCTATGGCCGCACCAGCCGTCATGTAGTGCTGAACGCGCCCTGCCGCCGCCTGCGGGTGGTGGGGGACGCCTCCTCGCTGGAAGTGTTCCTGAATGACGGTGCAGCGGTGCTGTCCACCCGCTATTACCCGGCCCCCGGCCCAGCAGCCCTGTGCCTGACGGGCTGCTGCGGTACGCTGTACGAAATCACGCTGTAAGGAGAAATTTGCGATGGCTCATGACACTTTGTATGCGATCGGCGAGGCGCTGATCGATATGATCCCGGCCGAGACCGGCTGCGATTTCGGTGCGGTCTCCTCCTTTGCGCCCCGGGTGGGCGGCGCCCCCGCCAATGTGGCAGCGGCCTTTGCACGGCTGGGCGGCCGCAGCGCCCTGCTGACCCAACTGGGGGATGACCCCTTCGGCGCGAAGATCACCGCCGAGTTGGCCGGGGCGGGTGTGGACGTGAGCCACATTGCCACCACCGACCGCGCCAACACCGCGCTGGCCTTTGTCTCGCTGCAGGCGGACGGCAACCGTACCTTCAGCTTCTACCGCAAGCCCTCGGCGGACCTTCTCTACAGCCCGGAGCAGGTGGACCCGGCGCTGTTCACCACCGCCTTTGCCCTGCATTTTTGCAGTGTGTCGCTGGTGGAAAGCCCGATGCGGGAGGCCCACAAGGCTGCCATTGCCGCCGCCCGCCAGGCTGGGGCGCTGGTCAGCTTCGATCCCAACCTGCGCTTCCCGCTCTGGCCCGACCGCGAGGCCCTGTACCGCACCGTGTGGGAGTTCCTGCCCCAGGCGGATATTTTAAAGGTGTCCGATGAGGAACTGGAATTCCTGACCGGCACGACAGATATTGAAAAAGCCCTGCCCAAACTGTTCACCGGGCATGTGCAGCTGGTGGTCTACACCTGCGGCAGCGCCGGGGCCTACGCCTACACCCGCACGGCCCAGGGGTTTGCCGCCGTCAAGCCGGTCAAGGCCGTGGACACTACCGGCGCGGGGGACGGCTTCATCGGGTCTTTCCTGTGGCAGCTTTGCCGCGACGGCGTAACCGTGGACAGCCTGCCCTCCGCCGCCCCGGCCCAGCTGGAGCAGTGGCTGGCATTCTCCAACCGCTATTGCGGCGAGAGCGTGCAGCGCTACGGCGCCATTGCCAGCTACCCCATGGCGGCCCAGATGGGCGTATAAGTCCGCAAAATATGCACGTTTGGTGGTAATAAACTGCTGTAACAGGTCAAATTTCCGCCATGTGACGAAATTTGCGGCCTTTTACAAAGCAAATTTTATGTTATTTGCCGATTTTTGAGAAAATTCGACCGATTTGGGAAAAAACCCTTGATTCTGCGCGGAATTTTCTCTATAATAAAGCCCGTAAATAGTAACAGGCTCTGGCCTGAACAATAGGGAGTAAAAGGAATTATGACTAGATCTCAGTTGATTACCAAGGTTGCCAACGACACCAATATGACCAGCGCAGAAGTCGAGAAGGTCATGGACGGCATCTTCGGCACCATCGGTGACGTGCTCAAGAGCGGTGACAAAGTCACTATCGCAGGCTTCGGCCGTTTCGAGATGCGTGAGCGCCAGACCAAGAACTTCACCAACCCCAAGACCAAGGTCACCAGCAAGCTGGAGCCCACCGCCATCCCCGGCTTCAAGGCCAGCGGCCGTCTGAAGGAGAAGGTTGGTCAGTAATCCTGCCCCCTAATATAGGTTTTAATGCCCGTGGCCGCTGCGCTGCGGGCTTTTTTGTATGCTACGGCAAAAAAATTGCCGCCAGATATTGACAAGCCCCGCCGCACCTGCTATACTATTAGGGCTGTGAAACAGCAAGATAGATGTGCCCGTAGCTCAGTTGGTAGAGCATCTGACTTTTAATCAGAGGGTCCAGGATTCGAGTTCCTGCGGGCGCACCAAAAACCGCTTGAAGCATTACGCTTCAAGCGGTTTTTTGTCTTATCAGGTAAATCTCGGTGTACCCCTCTTGCCAAATGCGGCGGGGCGCGGTATAATAATATGTCTGAAAGAATACGGCGGCCCGCCCCGGCGCGCTGCCTGATAATGTAAAGGGGACTGGAACTATGGAAACGATGGGGACCCTGCGCCGTACCAATTACTGCGGCGAGGTCAGCCTGGCCAATGCCGGGCAGGAGATGACCGTCTGCGGTTCGATCGCCCGTGCCCGCGATAAGGGCGGCATCATCTTTGCCGATCTGCGCGATACCACCGGCATCCTGCAGCTGGTTTTTGACGAGGATACGCCAAAAGACGTTTTCGCCAAAGCCGAAAGCCTGAAAAGTGAATACGTGGTGATCTGCCGCGGCAAACTGCGTGAGCGCGCCGCCAAGACCGACAAGATCGCCACCGGTGATGTGGAACTGTACGTCAGCGAACTGCGTATCCTGAGCGAGGCCCAGACCACGCCGTTTGAGCTGCGCGATGAGATCAACGTCAACGATGACCTGCGCCTGCGCTACCGCTACCTGGACCTGCGTCGCCCCTCGATGCATGAGCCGATCGTGCTGCGCAGCAAGATCATGCAGATCATCCGCAATTATTTCTGCGAGAATCACTTCTGCGAGATCGAGACCCCGACCCTCATCAAGTCTACCCCGGAGGGTGCCCGTGACTATCTGGTGCCCAGCCGTGTGCAGCCCGGTCACTTCTACGCCCTGCCCCAGAGCCCGCAGCTTTACAAGCAGATCCTGATGCTGTCCGGCTTCGACCGCTACTTCCAGATCGCCCGCTGCTACCGCGACGAGGACCTGCGCGCTGACCGCCAGCCCGAGTTCACCCAGGTGGACGAGGAGATGAGCTTCGTCTCCGAGGACGACATCATGACCATCAACGAGGGTCTGATCAAGCGCCTGTGGAAAGAGATGCTGAACATCGACGTGCAGACCCCCTTCGTCCGCATGCCCTGGGACGAGGCCATGGGCCGCTTCGGCTCCGATAAGCCGGATACCCGCTTTGGCCTGGAGATCCAGGACGTGACCGAGGTGTTCAAGGGCACCGAGTTCAAGCCCTTTGCCGCTGTGCTGGAAGCTGGCGGTACCATCCGCGCCATCAACGCCAAGGGCCTGGCCGACAAGCTGTCCCGCAAGAATATTGACAAGCTGGGCGAGGTCGCCAAGACCTACGGTGCCAAGGGCCTGGCTTACAGCCGCCTGACCGCCGATGGCACTTCCTCCAGCTTCGAGAAGTTCCTGACCGATGCCGAGAAGACCGCCCTGTACGCCGCCCTGAACGCCGAGACCGGCGACGTGCTGCTGCTGGTCAGCGACACCGATTGGGTCAAGGCCTGCACCGCCCTGGGCCAGGTCCGCCTGGACATCGCCCGCAAGCACGGCCTGATCGACCCCGACAAGTTCAACTTCCTGTGGGTCGTGGACTTCCCGCTGTTTGAGTACAGCGAGCAGGAAGGCCGCTGGATGGCCATGCACCATCCGTTCACCCTGCCCAAGGCCGAGGACCTGGACAAGGTGGAGAGCGACCCCGGTGCCTGCCACGCTGTGGCCTACGACATTGTGCTGAACGGTGTTGAGATGGGCGGCGGCTCGATGCGTATCAACGACCCCGCCCTGCAGGATCGTATGTTCCATGCCCTCGGCTTTACCGAGGAGAAAGCCCGCGAGAGCTTCGGCTTCCTGATGGATGCCTACAAGTTCGGTGCGCCTCCGCATGGTGGTATGGCCTACGGCCTGGACCGCATGGTCATGCTGATGCTGAAGAAGGACTCCATCCGTGACGTCATCGCCTTCCCGAAGGTGCAGAACGCCGGCGAGCCGATGAGCGGCGCCCCCGACGTGGTCGACGCCCAGCAGCTTAAGGATCTGAACATCGCCCTGACGCTGAAGGATTGATAGTATAATAGAAGCGGCTCCCCATGCGTAGTGGGGAGCCGCTTTTATGTAATGGATAAAAAGGATGCCTTTATCGAGTAGAGCATGTAGGGGCGAACAATGTTCGCCCCCACAGTAATGTGGAACCTTTATACGTTAATATTTGGGTTTCGGTTCGTCGTTGGTCGATTGCGGGGTGTACTCTGCGGGCTTTGCAGGCGCTGCCGGTTTCACCGGTTTGGGATGATTCTTGCGGCGGCGCTTCGTCAGGGTGACGGCTAAAGCCACGATGATGCCAACCACCACCAGCACCGGCCACAGGTAAATAACCGCCAGCACAAACCCCTGCAGGAACGCCACAAAGCCGTGCCAGCCGCCCGCAAAGGCATCGGCCACGCGCTCACCAAAGGTGGTGCCGGTGGGGGTCAGGGTGGCAACCTCGCTTAAGCGGATGTCCACGGTGGAATAGCTGACCTGCTGGTCCATGTTTTTCAGCTGTCGGGTGTAGTTTTCCAGCTGGTACTGCACGTCGGAAAGCTGGCTCTCGATCTCCAGCAGGTCGGCGGTGGTCTCGGCCTGGTCGGCCAGGGCGTTCAGCCGCTCGCGCTGGGCCTCCAGCGCACTCAGCCGGGCCTGCACATCAATGTAGCTGCTGGTGATGTTCTCGGCGGTCTCGCTGAGGTCCAGCACACTGCCCGCCTCGCCCACGGCGGCCAAAAACGTGCGGTAGTTTTCCACCGGCACCCGCACCGTGTAGTAGGCGTAGCGGTCGTGGTCCTTCGCGTCGCCGCTCAGGCTGGAGTATTCCATCCACGCGCCGCAATCGTCCACCGCCGCCAGCAGGGTGTCCCGCGCGGCGTCGAAATCGGTGGATTCCATGTTGATGTCGGCGTTGTAAATGATTTTCTGCGCGGTCTCGTCGGTGGAATCGGGCAGCTCCTCGGGCACGATGCTGCTTTTGGCTGCCCCGGCGGCGGTATCGTAGGCGCCCTCTGCGCTGGGGGATTCGGTGGCGTAATAGCCGCCGTCCTTACTGCTGATGCTGCCGCAGCCTGCCAGCAATACAGCCGCCAGCAGGGCAGTGGATACGCGGAAATGTTTTTTCATGGGGGATGCTCCTTTCTTTTTCACGGATTCAGCCGTGTTGCGTCCTCTCACCCCTAAACACGACATCGGGGCTGAAATGTTACGTGCGCATTTACAAAAAGTGGGAAGTGCCATGATTTTTGGTACTTCCCACAAATTTACAGGTGATTATTCGGCTTTCTGCCCAAGAACTTTGATGTCATCGTTGTCGGCAAAGGCAACGGCGTTGTAGCCGGCGGCTTCCAGCGTGCCGAACTGCTTGCCTAGCTTCTTGGCCTGGGGCAGCACGGTCACATCATAGTCGGCACGCAGGGTCTCGGCCTTGGCCAGCACGGCGGCAAAGTCGGCGTCTTTCAGGTAGAGCAGCGCCAGGTGCGGCTTGGCACCGGGGATCTGGTAGCCCTGCTCCAGCAAAATGCCGCAGACACGCTCAAAACCGATGGAGAAGCCCACGGCGGGCACCTGCTGGCCGATGAACTTGCCCACCATGTTGTCGTACCGGCCGCCGCCGGCCACCGCGCCACTGAACTGCGGGCAGGTGACCTCGAACACCATGCCGGTGTAGTAGCCCTGGCCGCGCACCAGGCTGGGGGCGTAGGCGATGCCGTACCGGCCGTTGGCAATCTTTTCGCTGGTGGCGATCACATAGCGCAGGTCGGCGGTCAGGGCCTCATCGTCCACCTTGGCGGCGACGGTGTCCAGACTGAAATCGCCCGCGCGCAGGAAGTCGTCCAGCGCAGTGACGGCCTCGGCGGCAAAGCCCTTCTCGGTCAGCTCGTTCTTCACGCCCTCGGAGCCGATCTTGTCCATCTTGTCAAAGCTGATGCAGACGGAATCCAGCTGCTCCTCGGCAAAGCCCATCTTCTGCAGCATGGCGCGCAGGATACGGCGGTCGTTGATGTTGACGGTAAAGCCGGTGAAGCCGATCTTCAGCAGGGCGCGGGCGGTCACGTCGATCAGCTCGACCTCGGCGTTGGGGGAAGAATCGCCCAAAATGTCAATGTCACACTGGACGAACTCCCGCAGACGGCCCTTCTGGGGGCGCTCGGCGCGGTAGACGCGGTCGGTCTGGATGACTTTGAACGGGCTGGGCAGCTCGTTGCGGTTGGCGGCGTAGTAGCGGGAGAGGGGCAGGGTCAGGTCATAGCGCAGGCCCATATCGGTCAGCTGCTTTTCGTCGCCGCTGCGCAGGGCAGCTTCCAGCTTGTCGCCGCGCTTGAGGACCTTGAAAATCAGGTTCAGGTTGTCGCCGCCGTCGCTCTTGTCCAGGTTCTCCATGTCCTCCAGAATGGGGGTGGAGATGCGCTGGAAGCCTGCGGCACGGTAGGTGGCCAGGATCTGGCCCTGGATATAATCGCGCAGGGCCTGCTCACGGGGCAGCAGGTCGCGCATACCTTTTAACGGCTGGGTTTTCATGTTGTACTCCTTTATGTTCGCGGGGGCATACGCCCTATTTTTATACTATCTTATAATGATAGCCTGCCCGGCGCATTTTGTCAATCTGAATAGCCCATACTAATGCGGTAGGGGAGGGATGCACCATGGCAAAACGGGCGCAAAACCGCGGACCGTACATTTTGGCGGCGGGGGCGGCGGCACAGCTGCTTACCGGTATCCCGGCGGCGTGGGGCGTGTTCCAGCAGCCGGTCATGCAGGGGTATGGGTTCAGCCGGGGGCAGGCGATGCTGGCCTTTGCGGTGCTGGTGGCGGCCTACGGTGTGGGCTGCGCGATGGGCGGCTTATTGCAGGACGCCCACGGCCCGCGCTTTGCCGGGCTTTGGGGTACGGCGCTGCTGGCGGGGGGATTCTTTGCGGCTTCGCTGGTACCGGTTGCCAACGCGGTGTTGTTTTTGCTGGTGTACAGCCTGCCCGCGGGGCTGGGCGGTGCGTTTTTAGCCCCGGCGGTGCTGGCCTGCGCGCAAAAGTGGTACAAGGACAAAAAAGGCTGGGCCACCGGCGTGGCCGGGGTGGCGATGGGCTTGTCCGGCGCGTTTTTTACGCTGTTTGTGAAGGGTGTGGGCGGTGCCTGGGGCATCCGCGTCTGCTTTGCGGCCCTGGGAGCCGTGATGCTGGTAATCTGCGGCGCGGGAGCGCTGATTTTGCAAGACCCGCCCGCCCCGGCAACGTCCGGCAACCCCCAGCCCGGGTTGGATTGGCCCCGGATGGTGCGTACGACCCAATATAAGCTGTGCGTGGCGGCGGTGGCGCTGTCCGCCCCGGCGGTGCTGTTGTTCAGCCCGGAGATCTTCAAAATTGCCACCGAGCGCGGTCTGCCCGAAGCCGCTGCGCCCTGCAGCATCGTGTTAGGTTCCGCCGCCAGTGCGGCGGGGCGCCTGCTGCTGCCCGCCTGCAGCGACAAGCTGGGCCGCAAGCCGGTGCTGTATGCGGTGTATCTGGGCCTGGCGGCGGGGTCGGTATGGTTTGCTTTTGCCGCCGAGTGGTGGGTGCTGGCGGCCTATGCGGTGCTGACGTTTTTCTACTCCGGCGGGGCGGCGGTGCAGCCTGCGTTCAATACCGACCTCTTCGGCCTGCCCCACGCGGGGGTGAACTACGGGTTTATTGCCTTAGGGATGAGCGGCGGCAGCCTCGTCAGTTATATCGGCAGCCAGGCTCTGCCGCTGGCCGCCCGGCACTGGCTGGCCGGGGCGTGTGCCGTGGCAGGGCTGGTTTGTGTCAGACTTGTAAAACCTTGCCAAATCAGTTGAAATTTTGCGCCGCACAGGGTACAATATAGGCTTGCTAGGAATAGAAAGAAACTTGTCAAAAGGCTCCCTCTGTGAGACAGACTCCCCCGATACGGGGGAGGTGGCACGAAGTGCCAGAGGGGGAGCGCTGTCAGCGAAGCTGACGGAGGGAGAAAGCTTTGCCTGATCCGAAGCTTCGGATACAATCTATACTCTCTCCCCACCCGCTCTGCGGGAGCCTCCTCACAGAGGGGGTCTCTAAGCATCCCACCACATAACAGGAGGAACCCTTCATGCAGCAAACCATGCAGGCCCAGCAGCTGCGGCGAATGGCGGAACGGTCCGCTGTCGCCTTTCTGCTGGCGGTGCTTTGCGTATATCCGCTTTATATCGATAAATTTTCCAACCTCGGCGTTGTCAAATTCACTGGCGTAGCCACTCTGTCCTGGGCGTCCTGCCTGTGGCTGGGGGCGCTGGCCGCCATCGGGGCGCGACCCCGTGCGGGTCGCCTGCCCTGGCGCACCGACCATGGCCTTTGGGCGCTGGGGGCTGTGGTGGCCACGGGCGTGGTCTCTACCGTTACCTCGCTGTCGCCCGCCATGTCCCTGTGGGGGCTGGGCGGCTACTACGGCGGCTGCATGATGGTGCTGTTCACCGCCGTGGGTTACCTGGCCGTGCGGGCCTTTGCCCCGCAAAAACTGCTCAACGGCCTTACGTTCTGCGTGGGCATTACCACCGCGCTGGTCACGGTGCTGTATGTGCTCAACATTTTTAATATAGACCTTATTGGTACTTATGCCGATACCGCCGTGGTGGAGCGTGCCCAGTTCTTCTCCACCCTCGGCCAGAAAAACTTCTGCTCCGGCTTCATGGCCTTTGCGCTGCCGCTGGTGTTCTATGCGTTTTTGGTGGCCCGCGGGGCGCGGCACACGGTGTTTTACGGTGTACCGGCCTTTTTTGGCGGTCTGGCGCTGGCGGTGGTGGATGCCGACGGCCTGGCGCTGGGCATCGGCACAGCGGTGCTGGTGCTGCTCTGCCAGAAGATTTTCACCACCCGCACCCTGCGGCGGCTGATGGTCATCGGCATGTTTTTCTTTGCCGACGCAGGCTGGATGCAGTACATGCGTACCCACGTCTACACCCAGGGCGGCAAGCCCATTCTGGCGGCCTTCGGCCACTATGCCCAGCTGGGTTTTGCAGTCTGCGCGGCGGTGTGGGCTGTGTTGTTCTTTGCCTTGCGCAGCCGCGAGATCCCGCTGTGGAAAGCAGGCCGCGTGCTGGCGGCCATTGCAGTCACATTAGCCGTGGTGCTGGTGGTGCTGGCTAACTTTATGCCGGGCTTCCCGTCGCTGGGAAAGCTCGATGACCTACTGGTATTCAACGATGATTGGGGCACCTATCGCGGCACGGCCTGGCGCATCAGCTGGTCGGCCTGGACGGCGCAGCCTTTCTGGCGTAAGCTGCTGGGCGTTGGCCCCGGCATGATGCACACCGCCGTGGCCCAGTGGGCAGGGGCGGACATCACCGCCCGGATGAAAACGTTTTACGCTGCCCACAACGAGTACCTGGAGCTGCTGCTGACCAGTGGTGTGCTGGGCCTGGCCGCCTGGGTGTGGTTTGTGACGGCGCACCTGCGCAAGGCCGCGCAGAACTGGCTGCGCCCCGGGGTCGCGCCGGTTACGCTGGCGCTGGTCAGCTACCTGGCCCACGCGGCGGTGTCTATCCGTGTGTCGATGATCTTCCCCGAGATCATGCTGCTGTTCGGGCTTTTGCAGGTGTTCTGCCTGCCGCCGGAAGGTGAGGACGCACCCATTCAGCCCAAGGGTAAAAAGGCCAGACAGCCTGTGCCGAATGGAAATAACGCCCCGGCCCCCGGCCTCATCCGCACCTGGATCGGGCCTGCCGCAGCCGCTGTGGTGATGATGGCGGTCTGCGGCGCGGCCTCCCGCGTGGTGTTTGGGTTCCTGTACTAAAGGTAAATATCCCTTGCAAAACCAGCTTTCACCGCCTCGTTCGGAGGCGGGTTTTGTTTTTCTACGGAATTCTCCAAAAAACAAAAGGTTAGGGTAGACTAACATCTTGAAAATCGACCCCGCACCCTTTATAATAAAGATAGCTGTGAAAAGCCTAACAAATGCAAAGGAGAGAAAATTATGATCGAATACTCCGCACAGGTCAATAACATGTGCCCGATCACAAAAGGGCCCAAGCACGGTCCCGCCCCCATCCCCGAAGAGGGTCAGTGGGTCAAGGCCTATAAAATTGAGGACATCAGCGGCTACACCCACGGTGTAGGTTGGTGCGCACCCCAGCAGGGCACCTGCAAGCTGAGCCTGAACATCAAGAACGGCATCATCGAGGAAGCCCTGGTCGAGACCATCGGCTGCTCCGGCATGACCCACTCCGCCGCTATGGCTGGCGAGATCCTGCCCGGCAAGACCATCCTCGAGGCCCTGAACACCGACCTGGTCTGCGATGCTATCAACGTTGCTATGCGTGAGCTGTTCCTGCAGATCGTCTACGGCCGCAGCCAGACCGCTTTCTCTGAGAACGGCCTGCCTGTCGGCGCTGGCCTGGATGACCTGGGCAAGGGCTTGCGCTCTATGACCGGCACCATCTTCTCCACCAAGGCCAAGGGCGTCCGTTACCTGGAGCTGACCGAGGGCTACATCCTCAAGACCGCTCTGGATAAGGACAACCAGGTCATCGGCTACCAGTTCGTCCGCCTGGGCAAGATGATGGAAGACATCCGCCACGGCAAGGACCCGAAGGAAGCCTACGAGAAGAACATCGGTACCTACGGCCGCTTCTCTGCCGAGCAGGGCGCTGTCAAGTACATCGACCCGCGTGAAGAATAAGAGAGGGAGGAACATAGATTATGGCAACTTTTGAATCCCAGAATCGCCGTATGCCCAAGATCGAGGCCTGCCTGAAGGCCAACGGCCTGGAGAGCCTCGACGCCTGCAACGAGATGCTGCTGGCCAAGGGCATCGACTGCGACAAGATCATCCGCGGCATCCAGCCCATCTGCTTCGATAACGCTGTCTGGGCTTACACCCTGGGCACCGCCATCGCTGTCAAGCGCGGCCTGAAGAGCGCTGCTGACTGCGCTGCTGCCATCGGCGAAGGCCTGGAAGCTTTCACCATCCCCGGCTCTGTTGCAGAGCAGCGTAAGGTCGGCCTGGGCCATGGTAACCTGGGCGCCATGCTGCTGCACGAGGACACCCATTGCTTCGCCTTCCTGGCTGGCCATGAGTCCTTCGCTGCTGCTGAGGGTGCTATCGGCATCGCCCGTACCGCCAACAAGGTCCGTAAGGAGCCTCTGCGTGTTATCCTGAACGGCCTGGGCAAGGACGCTGCTCAGATCATCAGCCGTATCAATGGCTTCACCTATGTCAAGACCGACTACGACTTCGCCACCGGCGAGCTGAAGGTCGTCGAGACCATCCCTTACTCTGACGGCGAGCGCGCTGCTGTTAAGTGCTACGGCGCCAACGACGTTCTGGAAGGCGTTGCTATCATGAAGGCTGAGGGCGTTGAGGTTTCCATCACCGGTAACTCCACCAACCCCACCCGTTTCCAGCACCTGGTTGCCGGTACCTACAAGAAGTGGGCTATCGAGAATGGCAAGAAGTACTTCTCCGTTGCTTCCGGCGGCGGCACGGGCCGTACCCTGCACCCGGACAACGTGGC
Organism: uncultured Oscillospiraceae bacterium; assembly: GCA_900539695.1. GTDB lineage: Bacteria > Bacillota > Clostridia > Oscillospirales > Ruminococcaceae > Gemmiger. Next base: position 2,587 of record UQDG01000022.1, on the reverse strand, counting down.
AGCAGGCCCCGCTTCCTACGGCCTGACCGACTCCATGGGCCGTATGCACGGCGATGCTCAGTTCGCTGGTTCTTCCTCCGTCCCGGCTCACGTCGAGATGATGGGTCTGATCGGCGCCGGCAACAACCCGATGGTCGGTATGACTGTCGCCTGCGCTGTTGCTGCTTCTCAGGCCAACGCTTGATCTCTTTTGCAATCGTGTATGGGAGAAACCCCGTTTGTGGGTTTCTCCCATTTTTTATGCCCGTTTTTGTGTATCGCACTAAAGTCACATAGCTGGTCTTGTGCAGATGCAAAGTTATGTGATACAATTTGCATAAAGAAAAGCTTCCCTCTGTGAGGGAGGTGGCACGGCGAAGCCGTGACGGAGGGGGAGACCATGCCAAAGTCTCTCTCCCACCGCTTCGTGGGAGCCCCCTTGCATAGGGGGCCAAATCAGTAAAAGGAGGAATCCGCTATGAAACTTGCCGCCCGCATTGCTATGGGGGTGCTGGCTGTTGTGGCCGTGGCCGCTGTGGGCTTCGGCGCGCTGTACACCAGCCGCATCCAGACCGCAAATTCTATCGAAAAACTGACCGACTACGATGATTACAACCTCTATCGCATGCAGGTCCGCTATGACTACGACCTGGACAAGATGATCGCCAACACCACGGCGGATAACCAAAGCTTTATTGATGCAGCCGTCAAGCAGGCGCTGCCGCTGCTGCCCGTCTCCATCAAAGCGCCTACTTTCGGCTGCAGCGTTTTCCACATCCAGGAGACCGGCGGCGACCACCTGATGGGCCGCAACTACGACTTCAAGCGGGATACCTCGGCCATGCTGGTGTGTACCGCGCCCAAGGACGGCTACAAATCCATCGCCTTTGCCGCGCTGGATAACCTGGGTGTCAACCAGGCCGATGCCAGCACCAAGGCCAAAATTGCCAGCCTGCTGGCACCCTTTGCCTGCCTGGACGGCATCAATGAGAAGGGCGTTTCCATTGCCGTGCTGACGCTGGATAGCGAACCAACCAAACAGGATACCGGCAAGCCGGTGCTCGCTACCACTATGGCCATCCGCCTGGTGCTGGACCGCGCCGCCACCACCGCCGAGGCCGTGGAGCTGCTGCAGCAGTACGATATGTTTGCCACCAGCGGCCGCGACTACCACTTTTACATCACCGATGCCGCCGGTGACGGCCGCGTGATCGAGTATGATTGTGACGACCCGGCCCGCCCGATGGTCGTGACCCCCAGCCAGCAGGTGACGAACTTCTTTGTGAAGTACAAGGAGAATGTCCTGCCCAACCAGAAAAACGGCATCTACGGCCATGGCCGCGAGCGGTACGACGCCATGGAGGAAGTGCTGGACTCGAACGCCGGAGCCATCACCCCCGACATTGCCTGGCAGGCACTCCAGGCTGCCAGCCAGGAGCCGAACCCCAAGGATGTGACCAGTAATACGCAATGGTCAATTTTGTATGATAATACAAATTGTACGGCAACCATCGCCCTGCGCAGAGATTGGGGGAACAAGACGGAGATTGATTTGGGAGATATGACGGGGTTTTAAACAATAAAGGCTCCCCTCAAGGGGGCGCGATCCTGCCCCGATTTCCTCGTCCTGTTGACAAAACCGAGCATCTGTTCTATAATCAAATGCTGTAAAACATAGTAAATCAGTAGATTAATGCCTTTGGCGTGAGGGGAACGGAATGCTCAATCAATTTTCTAGAACCGAACTGTTGTTTGGCCACGAGGCCATGGAAAAGCTGTACAAGTCCCGTGTGGCGGTCTTCGGCATCGGCGGCGTGGGCGGCTATACCGTCGAGGCGCTGGCCCGTAGCGGCATCGGCACGCTGGATCTCATCGATGATGATAAGGTCTGCCTGACCAACATCAACCGCCAGATTTTAGCCACCCGCAAGACCGTGGGTAAGTACAAGGTCGAGGTCGCCCGCGACCGCATTTTGGAGATCAACCCCGACGCCGTGGTCAACATCTACCAGACCTTCTACACGCCGGATACCAAGGATCAGTTCGACTTTACCCAGTACGACTACGTGGTCGACGCCATCGATACCGTCACCGGCAAGCTGGCCATGATCATGCAGGCCGATGCCGCCGGTACGCCCATTATCAGCTGTATGGGTGCGGGCAATAAGATCAACCCCGCCGCGCTGGAAGTGGCTGATATTTACGAGACGTCCGTCTGCCCGCTGGCCCGCGTCATGCGTACCGAGCTGCGCAAGCGGGGCATCAAGCACCTGAAGGTGGTCTACTCCAAGGAGAAGGCCATCACCCCCGTGGACGATATGGCCATCAGCTGCAGCCAGCACTGCATCTGCCCGCCGGGCACCGCCCGCAAGTGCACCCAGCGCCGCCAGGTGCCGGGCAGCACCGCCTACGTCCCCGCCGTGGCCGGGCTTATCATCGCAGGCGAAGTCATCAACGACCTGGCTGGCAAGCAGCCCGAAATGGTACAGAATTAAACAAAACAAACCGGGAGCGCCTTTCAACGGGTGCTCCCGGTTTTTGTCCTATGGCAATACCGCACAATTCCCGCCTGACGGCTTAAGCACCGCTCCGGCGGATCTCCGCGCCA
>UQDG01000021.1 GCA_900539695.1 uncultured Oscillospiraceae bacterium | reverse complement strand
GCTGCCGCACCTCGCTCGCCGTATCGGCACTTAGAATTATGCGGTATTGCCTTATCCCTTTTTTATTGCCCCGCTCTCAGCGTTCTGCGCCGAAACTCTGTCGGCCCGCATCCATACAACTGCCGGAAGGAACGGGCAAAATAGCTGGAATCCTCGAAGCCGCATTGGGCGGCGATGGCGGTCACCTGCAGGGTGGTGCCGCACAGCAGCTCGGCGGCGCGCTGCAGGCGCTGGCCGCGCAGGTACTGGTTGGGCGTGGTGCCGATCATATCATGGAAGCACCGCAGGCACTCGCTGGGGCTGATGGACGCGCTGGCAGCGATCTGCTCCACGGTCAGGTCCTCGGCGTAGTGGGTCTGCACAAATTGCAGCATCGTTTTAATGCGGTCGGCGCTGCGCAGCGCCTTTTTGGGCACGGCGCGCGTGGCGGGGGCGCGGGTAACCAGCAGGTACATCATCTCGGAAAGCGCAGCCCGCGTCTTGAACTCGTACCCCGGTATCTCGTTGACCACGGCACGGAACGCCCGCTCCATGCAGCCCATGGCTTCCCGCTGCCAATCCACGCTGCGGCGCAGCACGGCGCAGGGGCGGCTGGGGTCAGTCAGCAGCGGCTGCAGATATTTTTGCCAAAACACGCTGTCCGGGCTGCCGCCCACCAGCCGGGGATGGAATACCACGCTGTGCAGCCGGCAGCGCCCGACGGCCAGCGGCCAGTCGGCATGCAGCACCCCGGCATTGATGAACAAGCCGTCCCCCTCGGCCAGCGTGTACTTTTCCCCGGCTGCAGCGGCCAGCACGCCGCCCTCGCTGGCAATCAGCAGTTCCAGCTCCTCATGCCAGTGCCAGGGTACAGGGGCAGCTTCCAGATCGTCGTGGTAGCAGGCGATGGGAAACGCTGCGGTACCGTGGACGGTCAGTTCCCGCCCAGCGGAATCGGTCTCGGTATTGCAGGCGGACAAGGCCATGGCAAATCCTCCTTTTTTGGCGAAATAATCCTGCCTATTTGACGAAATAATACGATACATCCGTCAACTTTGATGATATAATCATATGGCAAGTAAAAACGTCTGTCAAGGAGAAAATTTTATGGTATCCCTGCTTTTACCCGTAATTTATTTAGCTTTTATCAGCCTGGGCCTGCCGGATGCCCTGCTGGGTGCGGCCTGGCCCAGCATGTACCTGGGCTTGGGCGCGGGCCTGTCCTGGGCGGGCATGATCTCCATGATCATCTCCGCCGGTACAGTAGTGTCCAGCCTGGCCAGCGACGCCCTTACCGCCCGGCTCGGCCCCGGCAGGGTCACGGCCATCAGCGTGGGCACGACGGCCGCAGCGCTGTTTGGCTTTTCCACCTGCACGGCGTTCTGGCAGCTTTGTCTGTGGGCCGTGCCCTACGGCCTGGGCGCGGGCAGCGTAGATGCCGCCCTCAACAACTACGTTGCCCTGCATTACGAGAGCCGCCACATGAGCTGGCTGCACTGCATGTGGGGCCTGGGCGCCAGCGGCGGGCCGGTCATTATGGGCTGGGCGCTGGCCCACAGCGGTTGGCAGAGCGGCTACCGCATTATTTCTGTGCTGCAGGTGGTGCTGACGGCCATTATCATTTTCAGCCTGCCGCTGTGGAAAAAACCGGGCGAGGAGACCGGCGAGGAAATCGCCCGCGAGCACCGCACCCTGCCCCAGCTGATGCGGGTGCCCGGCGTGCCCGAAGTCATGGCGATGTTCGCCTGCTACTCGGTGGTCGAGACTACGGCAGGCATGTGGGCGTCCAGCTATTGCACGCTTCAGCGCGGTATCGACGCTGGTACTGCCGCCAGCTGGGCCAGCCTGTTTTACGTGGGCATCACGGTGGGGCGGTTTTTAAGCGGTTTTATCGCTATGAAACTCAACGACCACCAGATGATCAACCTGGGGTTTGTGCTGGTGGCGCTGGGTATCTTGCCCATTCTGCTGCCGCTGGGCAGCGCTGCGCTGGTGACTGGGCTGGTTACGGTGGGCCTGGGCTGTGCGCCTATTTATCCCAGCATTATCCACGAAACTCCGTTGAATTTCGGCCGCAACTTAAGCATGGCCCTGACCGGCGTGCAGATGGCCGCCGCCTATGTGGGCAATGTGGTGTTCCCGCCGCTGTTCGGGCTGCTGGCGCAATATATCAGCATCAGCCTGTACCCATGGTATCTGCTGGCCGCGCTGGTGCTGATGGCCGTTATGTCCCGCGCCTTGCACCGCAAGACTGCCGCCAAACGTGCCGCCAACGGATATTGAAAAATTTCGATTTTTTGCCAGAGGAAATGCCAGATTTCGCGTTTCTTCTGGCTTTTTTTCGTTTACATCTGTGTTTACATCTACTATAATATAAAATGTAAATTTTTATGCTAGGAGGTGCCCCTATGGAAAAGTGCAGCTTATGCGGCGGCAAAATCGTGAACCATCGGTGCGTGGATTGCGGTATGCCGTACCCGGAAAAACCGCACTACACCCTGCGCAGTGAAACCGCCCACACCCATAACGTCAACGGCGAGGAAGTGCTGCACCGCGTGCGCAGCGCCGCAGGCAAGGACCCCGTCTATACCTGCGATGCCGAGGACGAGCAGGACCGCATCGACCTGGAAGGCGCACGCCCCCACCTGCATGCCCCGGCCCGGCAGCTGAACCAGACGCGCCGTCCGGCCCGGGACAAGCGGCGCGGCGGCTGGCTGGTCACGCTCATCATCTTTGGTCTGGCGCTGCTGCCTATGCTGTTCAACCTGTCCGAGCGAGTATTTTACAGTTTGGCGGACCTGGGCGGACGCAGCAGCTATGCGGAAACCGAAGCGCCCGAAGCAAGCATCCATGCCGAAGCCCCCGCCGAGGATATGACCGGCGTCAACCCCTACGAGGGGATGGACTGGGGCCTGCCCACTGCGGGCGGCGGCTTTGGCTGCATTCTGGAGCCGGGTTACTACACTATCGGCCAGCAGATCCCCGAGGGCGTTTACACCATCACCCCCGATGACGGCAGCTCGCTGACGATGACCCACGACGACGAAGCCCACGACCGCTGGTACCAGACCACCTTGCTCAGCTGCCCCGAAGGCGGGGAGCCCGAACTGGTGCTGACCAACGTGCAGCTGGCGGCAGGCGGCACCCTGTGGGTGGAGGGCAGCGGCACCCTGACGCTGGAAAGCGACAACGCCCAGCTGGACACCCAGGCTGAACCCCAGGGAAACCCGGCGGGCGAGTCTTTCGAGCTGTGCGCCTGGGGAGATGACATTCAAGCCTACACTGTGGGGCAGGAGATCCCGGCGGGTGTGTATGACGTGAACTGGAACCAGGGCAGCGGCTTCCTGGGCTGGGATACACAAGGCTCGTACCACCTGACCTATTACGGCGGGGACGGGTTCAACGGCACGGTCGTTTTCCACAGCCTGCCCTTGACCGAGGGCGACACCCTGACGCTAGAATGCTATTCCAACGAGGATTGCATCCTTTGGCTGACCCCGGTTGCGGAAATTTACGGGTAAAAAAGCAGCATGCCGCTGCAAATGGCCCCCTCTGCGAGGGTAACTCCCCGCACCGTGGGGAGATGTCGCGCAGCGACAGAGGGGCCGGTTGCGTAAGCAATCCCGCGAAGCGGGTGGAGGAGAGGCAAAGAAATTAGCAGCAGCTAAACAGATGGTTTCTCCCTCAGTCTGCGCTTCGCGCAGCCAGCTCCCTTCCAGAGGGAGCCAAAAAGGTTACTTGAGGAGTATCTATGGTTTTCAATTCGGCACAATTTTTGTTGTTTCTGCCGTTGGCGGCGCTGGGGTATTTTGCGGTGCCCCAAAAGGCCCGGCGGCCCTGGCTGCTGCTGGCCTGCTATTTCTTCTATTTCTGCTGGAACCCGGCCCATGTCCCGGTGCTGGCTTTTGTTACCGCCGTAGGCTATCTCGGCGGCCGCCTGCTGGAGGGCAAGCCCCGCAAGGGTGTGCTGGCGGCAGGCATCCTGCTGGCCCTGGCCCCGCTGATCGGGTTCAAATATCTGGGCTTTCTCACCAAATCCGTGCTGTCGGTGCTGGCGCATCTGGGCGTGCAGATCGCTCCGCCTGCGTTCGACTTCCTGCTGCCCATGGGTATCTCCTTTTACACGCTGCAGGCTGTGGGCTACCTGGTGGATACCTACCGGGGCGAAAAGGCCGAGCATAATCTGCTGGATTTTGCGTTGTTTGTCGGTTTCTTCCCGCAGATGGTCTCCGGCCCCATCAGCCGGGGCAACAGGCTTTTGCCCCAGCTTTCGGCGGCCAAGCGCCCCGCCTTTGACGACCTGCGGGACGGTGTGCTGCTGCTGATCTGGGGTTACTTCCTCAAAATCGTGGTGGCGGACCGCGCCGCGCTGTTTGTGGCGGCAGTCTATGCACCGGAAAGCGAGTACGAGGGCTGGTTTTACATCGTGGCCACGCTGCTGTTCTGCCTGCAGCTCTACGGCGATTTCGGCGGCTGCTCGGTCATGGCTATGGGCACGGCCAAGATCTTGGGCATCGACCTCATCGACAACTTCAATGCGCCCTATTTTTCGCAATCTATCGCTGAATTCTGGCGGCGGTGGCACATTTCGCTGTCCACCTGGTTCCGGGATTATCTCTACATCCCCCTGGGCGGCAACCGCAAGGGCACGCTGCGCAAATATTTAAACGTGCTGGTCACCTTTGCCGTCAGCGGCCTGTGGCACGGCGCCCAGTGGAACTATATGGCCTGGGGCCTGCTGAACGGTCTGTACCAGGTCATCGGCGCGGCGCTGATGCCGCTGCGCACGGCAGTGGTGCGCGCGCTGTGCATCGACCCCAAGTCCCGCCCCCACAAGCTGCTGCGGGTGGTGGTCACCTTTGTGCTGTTCAGCTCCACGATGGTGTTCTTCCGCGCTTACCGCCTGATGGAAGCGGTGCGCATCTTCATCAGCATGCTGACCGTACATAACTTTGAGATCTTCACCGATGGTTCGATCTTTGCCTGCGGCATCGACGCCTTTAACTTTGCGCTGCTGGGTATCTATGTGCTGGTCATCTTTGCCGCCGATGTCTGTAAGTACAAGCGGATAAAAGTGCGCTCTGTCATCGAAAAGCAGCACTGGCTCTGTCAGGTGGCCGTGGTGGCGCTGGGCGTGCTGACGGTGCTGCTGCTGGGTGTTTACGGTCCCGGCTTCGAGGCATCCAATTTCATCTATTCGCAGTTTTAAGGGAGGGGAGCAGAAAGTATGGCTAAAAAATTGGCAGCGCTCCTGCTCTGCGTGGTGCTCATCTTCGTCGGTGTGCTGGCGCTGGGGCATCTGACCCGGCCCCTGGGCGACGATGTGGCCATCGCCAACGTGGAAAACTTCCACAAACTGCCGGAAAATTCCATCGACGTCATCGTTTACGGTTCCAGCCATGCCTGGCGCAACGTGAACGCCGACGAGATGTACGACAAGTACGGCATCGGCGCCTACAATTACGCCGCCAATTGGCAGCACCTGGACACCACCTGGCTGTTTGTCCACGACTCGCTGGCGACCCAGACGCCCAAGGTGGCGCTGATCGAGGGCATGCACATCAACAGCAACGAGTTTGACACCGACATGGACGGCGAGATCTACTACACAACGCCCATCCCGGAGTCGAAATACAAGCGTGCCTACCTGAAAATGTGCTTTGAAAATCATATAGAGCGGTACATTTCCTACTATTTCCCGCTGGTGGCCTATCATGAAAATAAAAACGCCCTGACGGCGGAAAGCTTCGGCAGGACGTCTAACAGTATCGATTTTATGGACACGATGGGCTTCTACCCCCGCGACGGCGTGTTCGTGGCCGACGTCAAGGATTGGACCGAGATGGAGAATTGGGTCATCGGAGACCGCTCTCTGGAGCTGATGGACGACATGGTGGCGGCCCTGCAGGAAAAAGGCTGCCAGGTGGTGTTTTGGGTGGCCCCCTGGTCCACCGAGGAGTACCAGTATTTCAACGTGCTGCAGGAATATTGCGAGGAGCACAACTGCGGCTACCTCAACATGTTTGAGCACATGGAGGACGCCGGCATCAGCGCCGAGACGGATTTCTGCGACCCACACCACCTGAACGTAAGCGGCGCCACCAAAATGGCGGATTACCTGGGCGCCTATTTAAAGGAAAACTACGACCTGACCGATTGGCGGGAGGTACCCGGCAATTTGTGGGAGAATCATAGCTAACGCTGCGGTTTGTTTTGTTGGTTTTAATATGCAGCCTGACCGGCCCTGCCAACCTTGCGGCAGGGCCTTTTTTAACGTCAAGATGCCGTAATAAAAAAGAGGGACCGCATGGTGGTCCCCCTTGGCAGCATGAACTTATAAATCAAAAATTAAAAGTAGCACTTAATCTGGAACTTATCTGCCGGGGCAGCCTCCTCAACCACCAGCTTCTCATGGTTGAAATCAAACTTCACGCTCTTGCAGTCGTCGGTGTTGCGGGTCAGGCGCAGCAGCTGGTCTACGCGCTTCTGCTCGTCTTTGGTGTAGAACAGGTAGCTTGCGCCCTGCTTGCGGGCGCGGCCCGTGCGGCCAATGCGGTGGGTGTAGTGCTCGTTTTCCTCAGGCACGTCGTAGTTGATGACGGCGTCCACGTCCGAAACATCAATGCCACGGGCGGCCACGTCGGTGGCCACCAGCACGCTGATCTCACCAGCCTTGAACCGCGTCATAATGCGGTTGCGCTCTGCCTGGGACAGATCGCCGTGCAGGCAGTCCACGTTAAAGTTCAGGCGCGCCAGCTGGTTGGCCAGCATGCCGGTGTTGTACTTGGTGTTGCAGAAGATCATCACCCGCTTGTACCCCTCGCTGATGATGATCTGCGCGGCGTCGGCCAGCTTGTCGCGGCCGGTAGTCAGCAGTTTATATTGGGCAATTTTCGGGCTGGAATCTTCCACCGGCTGCACGCTGACCTCGGCGGCGTTGTGCTGGTACAACCAGCCGATGTCCAACACCTCGCGGCTGATGGTGGCCGAGAACATCGAAAGGCTCTTGCGGTTCTTCATTGTGTCGATGATCTGCTTGACATCCTTGTAGAAGCCCATGTTCAGCATCTCGTCGGCCTCGTCCAGCACGATGGTCTCCACGTGGGAAACATCGATGGCGTGGTGGCGATAGTGGTCCATCAGGCGGCCGGGGGTGGCGACTACGATCTGGCAGCCCGCTTTCAGCTGGCGCTGCTGCTTATCCAGCCCGGCGCCGCCGTATACGCAGACGATCTTGATGTCCGGCAGGAATTGCGCCAGATTTTGCAGGTCCTGGGCGATCTGCTGGGCCAGCTCGCGGGTGGGGCTCAGGATGACAGCCTGGGGCTTCAGGCTGGCGGGGTCCACCTTGGACAGGATGGGGATGCCGAATGCCACGGTTTTGCCGGTGCCGGTGGGGGCCTTGGCAATCATATCGTGGCCGTCCAGCATCAGCGGGATGGCCTTCTCCTGGATCTCGGTCATTTCGGTAAAGCCCATGGCCTGCGTAGCCTGCAGGATCTCGGGCGCAACGCGGGTAAGTTCCGTAAACTGCATGTTTGTACTGCCTTTCGTCTGTTTTACACTTATCTTTTATTATAACAGGCTTTGCAATGCGCCGCAAGATGGGGACACGCAAAAAGGCCTCCTCCGGGAGCAATGTCACTCAGTTAAACAAACAAATCCCTCTATACCTACGCAAGAAGTGGTATAGAGGGATTTGTTCTTCTAAATATTTGACAACAGACGCAGAATGGGCGGCTTCTTTGCAAAGCTCACCATGTACAACTTCTGTCAAATGATCGCCCAGCCCGCAGAATCTTTGGTGGGTAATTCTGCGGGTTGGTTTTTGTTTCTTTTTGGCGTAATTAAGCGGCATTGGCCGAAGCTGCGCTTTTTTGTTGCCTTATGCTTCTCACACGCTCAGCCGGTCGATCTCCGCCAGCTCCTCGGCGGTAAAGCCGGTGTTTTCCACGGCCTTGATGTTGTCCAAGATCTGGCTCGGGCGGGAGGCGCCGACCAGCACGCTGGTGATCTCCTCTTTTGCCAGCAGCCAGGCCAGCGCCATCTCGGCCAACGTCTGGCCGCGGGCAGCGGCCAGGTCGTTCAGCTTGGCAATGCGGCCCAGCAGTTCGGGCGTCAGGTCGCTTTCCTTTAAAAAGCGGCCGTCGGTATGCACGCGGCTGTCAGCCGGGATGCCATGCAGGTAGCGGTCGGTCAGGCGGCCCTGGGCCAGCGGGCTAAAGGTGATGATGCCCTTGCCCAGCTTGGCGGCAGTCTCTTTCAGGCCGTTTTTCTCCACCGTGCGGTCCAGGATGGAGTAGCGGTTCTGGTTGATGACAAACGGCACATGCAGCTCGTCCAGAATGGCGGTGGCCTTTTCCAGCGTTGGGCCGTCATAATTGGACAGACCTGCATACAGTGCCTTGCCGCTGCGCACGGCCTGGGCCAGTGCGCCCATCGTCTCCTCCAACGGGGTCTTGGGGTCCATGCGGTGGTGGTAGAAAATGTCCACGTAGTCCAGCCCCATGCGGCGCAGGCTTTGATCCAGGCTGGCCAGCAGGTACTTGCGGCTGCCCCAATCGCCGTAGGGGCCGTCCCACATCGTGTATCCCGCCTTGGTGGAGATGATCAGCTCGTCGCGGTAGGGCATCAGGTCGTCCCGCAAAATTTTGCCAAAGTTGGTCTCGGCCGCGCCCGGTTCCGGGCCGTAGTTGTTGGCCAGGTCAAAGTGGGTGATGCCGTGGTCAAAGGCGGTACGGCAGAGCGCCCGCATGTTCTCGTAGGGCGCAGTATCGCCAAAATTGTGCCACAACCCCAGCGAGACGGCAGGCAGCAGCAGTCCGCTGCTGCCGCAGCGGCGGTAGGGCAGGACAGTGTAACGGCTTTGGTCAGCTTGATACATGGTAGAGGACCTCCCTAAATCAATTTATGGTATGCCACTATTCAATCTCTTTTGCGGCGTCATTGCCATGGATTTTTTCATCATGGCCTAACCCCTGCACCCAATCGATGAGCAGGCTGGAGACCGTTACCGTCACCAGCGAAAACGCAATGCGCCGCGCCGGGATGTAAGAGAGCGATGCGCCCAGCACGACCAGATCGGTAAACAGGTACGACCGCGCCAGCTTCCACCCGGTCAGTTGGTGGATGACCAGCGCCAGGGCATCGTCGCCGCCGCTGGAGCCGCCCTGCCGCACGATGATCCCCACGCCGATGCCCACAAACACGCCGCCCAGCAGCGCCGCTGCCAGCGGCCAGGGCGTCATGTCGGGCAGCATGGGCGGGAAACTCTCCCACAGGCGGTAGAACCCGGCCAGACTCACGCTGGCCACGGCGGCAGTCAGGATGAAATTCAGCCCCAGGAACTTGAACGCCAGCGCATAACAAACAAAATCCAGCAGCGGCGAGGCGATAGATGCCGGGATGCCCAGCCAGTGGTTCATCAGCAGCACCAGGCCGATGACGCCGCCCTCGGTAATGGCGGCGCGCTGGTGGATGTTGTGGATGCCGAAGGACAAAATGGCCGTGCCCAGCACCAGCCAGAACAGCCGTTTCAGCGTGAAATCGGAAACAATTTTTTTGAATGACTGCATAGCCACCTCACATACAAAGTGCCACCAGTATAACATAGCAGCCTAAAAAAGTCAAAAAGCGGTCAAAAATTTATCAGGCTGCCCCCAAAACCCTTGTAAACGAAGGACTTTTGCGGTATACTGTTGCACGGCGGGCCGCCCGGCCCGTACATTTGCGCTGTACTCCCGAGATGTAGGAGACGGCAGCAGGAGGAAAATTGAATATGAAAAACCGTACCAACGTCCGTTGGCTGACCCAGCTTGCACTGCTGGCGGCCATTTTGCTGGTGATGAACTACACCCCGCTGGGCTATCTGCAGCTTGGGCCGCTGTCGGCTTCGCTGCTGACAGTACCGGTGGCCATCGGCGCTATGACGATGGGCCCCCTGGCCGGTGCCATCCTGGGTGGAATTTTTGGTGCCACCAGCTTTATCCAGATGGTCGAGGGCAAAAGCGCCATGGGCGCTGCTCTGTTCAGCGTCAACCCCTTCGGCGCCTTCGTGGTCAGCTTTGTGGCCCGCGTGCTGGAAGGCCTGTGCGCCGCGCTGATCTTCAATGCCCTGCGCAAGGCCATGCCGAAAAAGGAAAAGCTCTGCTGCGTCATTGGTGCCATCTGCACCCCGGTGCTGAACACTGTGTTCTTCATGGGCTTCCTGGTACTGTTCTTTTATAACTGCGATTACGTGCAGAACCTGGCCCAGACCCTGGGCGCTACCAACGCCTTTATGTTCATCGTGCTGCTGGTGGGCGTGCAGGCCGTCATCGAGTGGCTGATCTGCGGCGTGGTGGCCAGTGCCGTCACCCTGCCGGTGCGCAAGTATCTGAAACTGAACTAAGAACCTATCCCAAGGCATCCCCAAAAACGGGGGTGCCTTTTTTGCACGCAATTCGCCAAACTGGTCCCATAAAAAAGATGTAATTTGGCACTTTGATGGTGCCAGTAAAAGGCGTATGATGTGCCTATACCACAAAACGAGAGGGGATATAGGAAAATGAACGGATACAACCTGATCAAAAAGAAGCCTGTACTGTGGCTGACGATGGTAGCGGTGCTGATGGCCATGAATGTGGTACTCAGCTCCTTCAGCATCCCGGTGCCGGGCGGGCATCTCTACCTGAACGACATCGTCATCTGCACGGCGGCCATCCTGCTGGACCCGCTGGGCGCGTTTATCGTGGGCGGTGTCGGCGCGTTCCTGGGGGATTTCTTCTTCTACCCTGCCCCGATGTTCGTCTCACTGGCGTCCCATGGTCTGGAGGCTGTCGTTGTTTCGCTATGCGCCCACAACCTGTTCAAAGAGAAAAAGGCCCTGGGCGCGGGCATCGGCGTGGTGCTGGGGGCTATTATCATGGTCATTGGCTACACGCTGGGCCGTGCCTTTGTCTACAGCACGCCGGAGTACGCCATCATCAAGCTGCCGTTTGAAATTTTGCAGGCTGGCATCGGCGCTGTGATGGGCATGGTCCTCTGCTTCTCCCGCAACCTCGCCCAGCGCTTTGAAAAGATCTGCGCGTAACTTTCTTAGGGCAATACCGCACAATTCCCGCCTGACGGCTTAAGCACCGCTCCGGCGGCTGCGGCACGGCATCTGCGTTGCCAAAATGCTCGATAATACACAAAGTATTATCTGCGCTTTTGGCTTAGCAGCTGCCGCACCTCGCTCGCCGTATCGGCACTTAGAATTATGCGGTATTGCCTTAGGAAAAGAAAGTTACCAAAGAAACTTTAATTTGGCTCGCCGTAAAGAAGATATAAGGAAAATATAAAACGGCCCTGCCGGTGGTTTTCCACTTGGCAGGGCCGTTTTGTTGATAATTTATTTTTATTGAAAGTTTCTTTGCTTCTTTCTTTTCAAAGAAAGAAGATCAGCTTATTTCCCGGCCAGTAAAATCGCCAGCACAGCCTTCTCTACGTAGATGCGGTTCTCGGCTTCGTCGAAAATTTCGTTGGCGTGGGCTTCCAGAACTTCGGCGGTGATCTCCTCGCCACGGTGGGCGGGCAGCGGATGCTGGATCATGCAGTCCGGCTTGGCCAGCGCCATGCGGGCGGCATCCAGCGTAAACCCGTGGAAATCCCGGCGGCGCTGCTCCACCTCGCGCTCCATGCCCATACTGACCCACACATCGGTGAACAGCACATCGGCATCGCGGGCGGCCTCGTCCGGATCGGTGACCAGCTTGAACTTATCACCGTAGGTTTTCGCCAGCATCAGCACATCGGCGGCGGGGCGGTAGTGGGGCGGGCAGGCCACCGTCACCGTCATGCCCACGGCCAGACAACCCACGATCATGCTGTTGGCCATGTTGTAGCCATCACCGATGAACCCGGCGCGCAGCCCAGCCAGCCTGCCCTTGCGTTCCCGCACGGTCATCAGGTCGGTCAAGACTTGCAGCGGGTGGGCGTAATCCGTCATGCCGGAGATCACCGGCACGCCGCTGTACTGGGCCATGGCGTCCAGCGTGGTCTGCTTGTAGGTGCGGCAGACGATGGCATCATAGTACCGTCCCAGGGCGCGGGCGGTGTCCTGCACAGGCTCGCCGCGGGCGGTCTGCAGGTCGTTGGCGCTCAGGTAGGTGCCCAGGCCGCCCATCTGGTAGATACCCACCTCTAAACTGGTGCGGGTGCGGGTGGAATTTTTGGCAAAGATCAGCGCCACCGCCTTGCCCTGCAGGTCCTTGGGGTCGACGCCCTGTTTGTGCAGGCGCTTGTACTCGTCGGCTACATCCAGAATGTGCAGGATCTCTTTGGGGGTCAGGGCGCTCAATTTCAACAGATGTTTCATCAGAACTTCTCCAGAACAGTACGCAGGGTGTCCAGCGCGGTGTCAACATCGGTCTCGGTCAAAATCAGCGGCGGCAGCAGGCGCAGGCGGGTCTTGGCCGTCAGCACCAGCAAGCCCTCTTTCTCGCAGGCGGCGCGGACATCGGCGGCCTTGATGCCGTCCTCAAAGGCGATGCCTACCATCAGGCCCAGGCCGCTGACCTCGGTAACATGGGGCAGGGTCTTGAGGCCTGTGCGCAGGCGGGCGGCCTGGGTCAGCACGTTATCCATAAAGGCTTCGTCCATGGCATCCAGCACGGCCAGCGCACCGGCGCAGACCACCGGGTTGCCGCCGAAAGTGGAACCGTGGGTGCCGGGACCCATATGCTCGGCAACCTTGGCGGTCATCAGCACGGCGCCGATGGGCAGGCCGCCGCCCAGGCCCTTGGCCAGTGTGACGATGTCCGGGTGCAGGTCAAAATGCTCACAGGCCAGGAACTTGCCGGTGCGGCCTACGCCGGTCTGTACCTCGTCCACGATGAGCACCAGGTCGCGCTTTTTGCAGAACTCGGCCACCTTGGCCACGTAGTCGGCATCCAGCGCCACCACGCCGCCTTCTCCCTGGACCAACTCCAGCATGACGGCGCAGACGGTGTCTTCGGCAGCATCCCGCAGGGCGGAAAAATCACCGGCGGGTACATAGGCAAAGTTGCCGGGGAACGGTCCGAAATATTGGTGGAACACATCCTGGCCGGTGGCGGTCAGGGTGGCCAGCGTGCGGCCGTGGAAAGAGTTTACCAGCGTGATGACCTTGTTGCGGGCAGCACCATAAGTATCAGTAGAATATTTGCGGGCGGCCTTGATGGCGCCCTCGTTGGCCTCGGCACCGGAGTTGCCAAAGAAAACGGCATCCATGCCGGTGCGGCGGCACAGCTTTTTAGCCAGCTTGCCGCAGGGGGCCGTGTAGTACAGGTTGGAGGTGTGCTGCAGGGTGGCGGCCTGGTCGCAGACGGCCTGCACCCAAGCGGGGTGACAGTAGCCCAGCGAGTTGACGCCGATGCCGGAGGTGAAATCCAGATAGCGCTTGCCCTCGGGGTCGGCGGCGGTCATGCCGTGGCCCTCGGCCAGCACGACCCGGCTGCGGGCGTAGGTGTGCAGAACGTACTTGTTATCGCGTTTGATGACTTTTTCGGTTTGCATGGCGTACCCTCCTTAATGGTTGCCGCGGCGGTAGAACATGGTACCGGCGCCGCGGTCACTGAACATTTCCAGCAGGATGGAATGGGGCACACGGCCGTCGATGATAACGGCCTCGTGTACGCCTTCATAAATGGCGTCGGCCATACCTTCGATCTTGGGCAGCATGCCGCCGACAATGACACCGGCCGCCTTGTAGCCCTCGATCTCGGAGACTTCGACCTCGGGGATCAGGGTGGATTCATCGTTCTTGTCATAGAGCAGACCGACAATATCCGTCATGCTGACGAGTTTTTCTGCATGCAGGGCGATGGCGATCTCCGCCGCAGCCGTGTCGGCGTTGATGTTGTAGGGGATGCCGTTGTCGTCCATGCCGACGGTGGCAATGACCGGGATGAAGCTGTCGGCCAGCAGATGCTCGATCAGCGTGGTATCCACCTTTTCGATCTCGCCCACATAGCCCAAGTCCACATCGGACTTGCGGCTGCAGGTGATGGTGTGGCCGTCCATGCCGCACAGGCCGACACCGCGGCCTTTCAGCAGGGCAACGAGGTCCTTGTTGACCTGGCCCGCCAGCACCTGCTGTACGATGCCCATGGTCTCCTCATCGGTGTAGCGCAGGCCGCCCACAAACTTGGACTCCTTGCCCACGCGGGCCAGCATCTTGTTGATGGCCGGTCCGCCGCCGTGGACCAGCACCACCCGCACGCCCAACAGGGTCAGGGTGACCAGGTCGTTCATGACGGCCAGTTTCAGCTCATCGTTGACCATAGCGTTGCCGCCGTACTTGATGACAAGCGTTTTGCCGTGGTATTTTTGGATATAGGGCGTAGCTTCGCTGAAAAGCAGCGCCATCTCTTCATTTTTCATTGCACGTTCTCCCCCGTCCCCGGCCTGTATCAGGTGCGGTAGTCGCCGTTGATCTTTACGTAATCGTAGGTCAGGTCGCAGCCCCAGGCCTTAGCGGTAAAGTCGCCGCTGCCCAGGTCGACCAGGATCTGGATCTCGTCCTCTTTCAGCACTTTGGCGGCCTCGTCCTCGCTGTAGGGGTGGTAGGCGGCGTTCTCGCAGACAAAGACCTCTCCGGCCTTGCTCTTGAGGCGAACGGCCGTCTTGCTAATGTCGAAGTCGCCGGGGGTGTAGCCGATGGCACAGAGCACACGACCCCAGTTGGCATCCTCGCCAAACATGGCGGCCTTGAACAGGGCGGAGTGGATGACGCTCTTGGAGACAGCGCGGGCGGTCAGCAGATCGGGCGCGCCGGTCACGATGCACTCCAGCAGCTTGGTAGCGCCTTCGCCGTCACCGGCCAATTCACGGCTGAGTTGCTCGGCTACCTGGGTCAGGGCTGCAACAAAGGTGTCATAGTCAGCGGTGCCGGGCTGGACCTCGGCGCCGGACAGGCCGCTGGCCAGCAGCAGCACGGTGTCGTTGGTGGAGGTGTCGCCGTCCACAGAGATCTGGTTGAAGGTGGCGGGCACCACGCTGGACAGGGCAGCCTGCAGCACAGCGGGCTCGACCTTGGCGTCGGTGGTGATGAAGAGCAGCATGGTGGCCATGTTGGGGTGGATCATGCCGGAGCCCTTGGCAATGGCGCCCATGCGGCAGGTCTTGCCGCCGATGGTGAATTCGATGGACACCTCTTTAGAATGGGTGTCGGTGGTCATAATGGCGGTGGCAGCGTCGTGGCTGCCAGCCTCGGTGGCGGCCAGCTTGGCGGCGGCCTCTGGGATGCCCTTGGCAAACGGCTCAATGCTCATGGCCTGGCCGATGACGCCGGTGGAGGAGGGCAGCACGTCGTCGGCGCTGATGCCCAGCTCCTTGGCGACGATCTCGCAGGTCTCCTTGGCCAACTCAATGCCGTTGGGGGCGCAGGTATTAGCGTTGCCGCTGTTGACCACGATAGCCTGGGCGTAGCCGTCCTTGAGATGCTCGCGATCCACCGTGATGGGCGCACCGTAGACCTTGTTGGTGGTGTAGCAGCCGGCACCGGCGCAGCGGACGTCCGCCTTGATAAGTGCCAGGTCCAGCTTGGAATGGTTATGCCGGATGCCGCAATGCACACCGGCGGCGGAGAAACCGGCGGGTGCACAGATGCCGCCGGGGATCAGCTTGAAGTTTTCCATAATTGTCTCCCTCTAATTCTCTAATTACCCTTTTCGTTTACCCTATTCTTTTTACAGTGCCAGACCGGCGGTCTCGTCCAGGCCCAGCATCAGGTTCATACATTGCACAGCCGCGCCCGAGGAGCCTTTGCCCAGGTTGTCGAACAGGCTGATGAGCTCCATCTGGGTGCCGTCGGGGTTCGCCAGGCAGAAGATCTCCAGCCGGTCCAGCCCGGCCAGCTTATTGGCAGCCAGGAAGCCGCCGTCGGTACCCTCGTTCAGCGGATGGACCGAGATCATCTTTTGCCCTGCGTAATAGTCGGCCAGGGCATCGGCCACCTGCTGGGCGGTCAGGCCCAGAGCGGGCAGATCCAGCGGGATCATCGTCTCCATACCGGCGTAGTAGTCGGCCACCACCGGCACAAAAGTGGGCGGCGCGGTCAAGCCGGTAATTGCTGCCATCTCCGGCAGGTGCTTGTGGTGCAGCGCCAGCCCGTAGGGACGGGGCGCGTTCAGCGCGGGGTCGGTACGCTCGGTTTCATACTGGGCAATCATCTTTTTGCCGCCGCCGGAGTAACCCGTCAGGCTGGTGCAGTGCAGCAGCGCGGTCTTGGGCACCAGGCCCAGTTCCACCAGCGGGGCCACCGGAGCAATAAAGCCGGTGGCGTGGCAGCCGGGCACGGCTACGCGGGTGGCGGTTTTCAGCGCCTTGCGGGTGCCGTGCAGTTCCGGCAGACCATAGGTCCAGCCGGGAGCCGTGCGGTGTGCGGTGGAGGTATCCAGCACGCGGACATCGGGCCGCAGCAGCGGCACCACCTCGCGGGCGGCATCGTCCGGCAGGCAGAGGAAAGAGAGGTCACTCTCATTGATCACCGCCGCGCGGGCGTGTACGTCCTTGCGTTCGGCCTCGGAAATAGGCAGGATCGTGAATTCCGGCCGCTCGGCCAGACGGTCCGCAATGCGCAGCCCGGTTGTACCGGAACTGCCGTCAACAAAGATTTTATACTTTGCCATTTTTACACCCCAAAAGTGAACGTCTCAGCCCAGCTTTTCCTTTACCAGTTCAATCTGCTTCAGCACGCTGGCCTTGGTGGGGCCGCCGTAGCTGGTGCGGCCCTCGCAACAGGTAGTCAGGTCAATGGCGGTATACACGTCCTCCGCAAACAGGTCGCTGTACTGCTTGAATTCGTCCAGCGTCAGTTCCTCCAGCGTCTTGCCCTCGCGGATGCAGGCGGCTACCATCGTACCGGTGCACTTGTAGGCATCGCGGAAGGGCATACCTTTCTTAGTCAGATAGTCGGCGCAGTCGGTAGCGTTGATAAAGCCCTTAGCAGCGGCGCGGCGCATATTGGCGGGCAGCGGAGTCATGGTGGCCAGCATGGGGGTCACGGTGCGCAGGCACAACTCCAGCGTGTCCACCGCGTCAAAAATGGCCTCTTTATCCTCCTGCATATCCTTATCGTAGGCCAGGGGGATGCCCTTCATCATGACCAGCAGCGTGTTCAGGTCGCCGTAGACGCGGCCGGTCTTACCGCGGATCAGCTCGGTGACGTCGGGGTTCTTCTTCTGGGGCATGATGGACGAGCCGGTGGTAAAGGCGTCGTCCAGCTCAATGAACTTGAACTCCCAGCTGCACCACAAAATAATTTCCTCGCTCAGGCGGGAAAGGTGCATCATGCAGGTAGCCATGGCACTGCACAGCTCAATGCAGAAGTCGCGGTCCGATACACCGTCGATGGAGTTGCCGCAGGGGGCGGCAAAGCCCAGCTGCTCAGCGGTGTAGAAGCGGTCCAGCGGGTAGGTGGTGCCCGCCAGTGCGCCGGACCCCAGCGGGCACTCGGCGTCCATGCGGGCGGTGGCATCCTGCAGTCTCCCCAAGTCACGTAGCAGCATCCAGGCGTAAGCCATCAGCTGGTGGCCGAAAGTAACGGGCTGGGCACGCTGCAGATGAGTATAGCCGGGCATGACGTAACCGGCCCCTTTTTCGGCCTGGTCACACAGCACGGTAATCAGTTCTTTAATCTGGCCTTGGATATGCTTGCTAGCTTCCCGCAGATTCAGGCGGATGTCCAGTGCCACCTGGTCGTTGCGGCTGCGGCCGGTGTGCAGCCGCTTACCGGCATCACCCACGCGGGCTGTCAGGGTCTGCTCTACAAAGGTGTGTACATCCTCGGCGTTGGGGTCAATTTCCAGTGCGCCGCTGTGCAGATCCTCCAGAATAGAGTGCAGCCCCTTGTGAATATCGTCCACATCCTGCTGGGAGATAATCCCCTGACGGCCCAGCATGGCCGAGTGTACCAGGCTACCCTGGATATCCTGCTCGATCATCCGCGCATCAAAGCGGATGGATGAGTTAAAGTCGTTTACGCGGCTGTCTACGGCCTTGCTTGCACGGCCCTGCCAAAGTTGCGGCATACGGTTCCTCCAATTCTGTTTTGTTTGTTATAGCGTGCATGCGGGGCGGTGCAGCCGCCCGGCACGCACAGTGTATAGAAAACCGCCAAGGGGGCGCGTGCCCTCCTGGCGGTGCTTATAGCGTTGGACAGATTAGTCCTGAGCGGGCCAGTTCTGGGCCAGCTTGGCACGCTCTGCAATGGGCAGGCCAAACAGGTTGATGAACCCGTTCGCATCGGCCTGGTTGTAATCGTCATCCTCGCCGAAGGAAGCGGTCTGCTCATCGTACAGGGTGTACGGGCTGGTGACACCGGCATTGATCATGTTGCCCTTGTACAGCTTCAGGGTAACATCTCCGGTAACAGTTTTCTGCAGGTCGTCGGTGAAGGCACTCAGGGCCTCACGCAGCGGGGTGAACCACTGGCCGTTGTAGACCAGTTCGCCCATCTTCTGGGCAATGCTCTCTTTGAAGTGGAAAGCCTCTTTGTCAATGGTGATGGTCTCCAGCACATTGTGGGCCTTGTACAGGATGGCACCACCGGGGGTCTCATACACACCGCGGCTCTTCATGCCGACCAGACGGTTCTCAACGATGTCCAGCAGGCCGATGCCGTTGGCGCCGCCCAGCTTGTTCAGGTACTCAATCAGGGCCACACCATCCATCTCCTGCCCGTCAACAGCGGTGGGAATGCCCTTTTCAAAGTGAATCTTGACATAGGTCGGCTTATCGGGGGCCTGCTCCGGGGAGACGCCCAGTTCCAGGAAGCCGGGCTTGTTGTACTGGGGCTCCAGAGAGGGCTTCTCCAGATCCAAGCCCTCATGGCTCAGATGCCACAGGTTCTTATCCTTGGAGTAGTTGGTCTCACGGTTAATCTTCAGGGGGATGTTGTGGGCTTCGGCGTAATCGATTTCCTCATCACGGCTCTTGATGTTCCACTCACGCCAAGGGGCGATGATGGCCATTTCGGGGGCCAGGGCCTTGAGGGTCAGTTCAAAACGGACCTGATCGTTGCCCTTACCGGTGCAGCCGTGGCAGATGGCGTCAGCATGCTCCTTCTTGGCGATGTCAGCCAGAGCAGCGGCGATGCAGGGACGTGCATGGGAGGTGCCCAGCAGGTAATCCTCATACTTGGCGTCAGCCTTCAGGCAGGGCCAGATGTAGTTTTCCACATAATCCTTCTTCAGGTCCAGAACATACAGCTTGGAAGCGCCTGTCTTGAGGGCTTTCTCCTCCAGGCCGTCCAGTTCGGTGCCCTGGCCGACATCGCCGGAAACGGCAACGACTTCGCAGTTGTTATAGTTTTCTTTCAGCCAGGGAATGATGATGGAAGTATCCAGACCGCCGGAGTATGCCAGAACGACTTTTTTGATGTCTTGTTTGCTCTTTTTCATGATTCTTACCTCTCCCAATCATATTTGTTCAGGACGCCCGGAATGTTGCTTGCCGCCGTCGTGAATATTTATTCATCTGATACTGCATATTATACAACTTTATACAAGAATTGCAAGCGGTAAAATCCACAAAGGATTTTCTAATTTTTCTGCTTTTTTAGGCATAATATACAGTAAAAAGCACGTTTTATACAGAAAAAACGATGAATATACATTCCTTAGCAGGAAACAGCCCTACTTTTTATAAATATAGCACGCTTACGGTAGCACGCTTACGGGGAAAAAACAAGAATAAAAACAAAAACGAGACGGCCACTGCCCCGTCTCGTTTTCTTTAAAAAGAAGGAGAAAAACAGAACGTCTTGCCGGCGCCTGCATCGAATGGAAACCACCCCTCTACAAGTGGATGCCGTTCCTTGGGAATCGGCAGGGCGCTCTGGTATTCTTCCTCTTTTACCTATTGGGAAAGCTTTGCAGCGCCTCAAGCGCTCTTTGCTTTCGATGCCTAAATATTACACTATTTTTGTCGAGATTGCAAGATGCGGATTTATACAACCTGCAATAAATGTTACACTGCATTTTGTTAAAATTGCACAATCATCAACTCAAAAGCCATACAAAAAGCCCCGGCGCGTTCAAAATGCGCCGGGGCAAAAAACATGCGGTTTATAGGGTTTATAAAAGGTTACTGGGCATCAACGGGAACCGTCCAGCCCTTGGTGTCGGGCAGTTTGCCCCACTGGATACCGGTCAGGGTGTCATACAGCTTCTGGGTCAGCTCGCCGATCTTGCCGCCGCTGATATGGGCAGTCTTGCCCTCCCAATCCAGCTCCTTGACGGGGGAAACGACAGCAGCCGTGCCGGTGCCAAAGACCTCTTCCAGCTTGCCCTCGTCGGCAGCCTTCATGATGTCAGCAATGGCAACACGCTCCTCGTGTACCTTGTAGCCCCAATCCTTCAGCAGCTCGATGATGGAACGGCGGGTAACGCCGGGCAGAACGGTGCCTACGCAGGGTGCGGTGTAGATCTCGCCGTCGATCTTGAACATGATGTTCATGGAGCCGACCTCCTCGACGTACTTCTTCTCAACGCCGTCCAGCCACAGCACCTGGCTGAAGCCGCGCTCCTCGGCCAGCTCGCCGGCCTTGATGGAAGCAGCGTAGTTGCCGCCGCACTTGGTAAAGCCGGTCAGGCCCGGGGCGGCACGGATGTACTGGTCTTCGACGTAGATGCGGACGGGGTCCAGACCCTCGGCATAGTATGCGCCGGAGGGAGCAGCGATGATGGCGAAGCGGTAATGCTTGGCAGCATGCACGCCCAGGCCCACATCGGTAGCGATGCAGAACGGGCGGATGTACAGGGAAGCACCGTCCGAATGAGGCACCCAGTCGCGGTCAACATCGACCAGGGTCTTAACGGCCTGGACAAAATCCTCCGGCGGGATGGGGGGCATGCCCAGACGGTCAGCAGAATCGTTGAAACGGTTAGCGTTGCAGTCGGGGCGGAACAGCTGGATCTTGCCCTCGGCGGTGCGGTAGGCCTTCATGCCCTCGAAAATTTCCTGGGCGTAGTGGAACACGGTGGTAGCAGGGTCCATTTCCCACGGACCGTAGGGGACGACACGGGCATCGTGCCAGCCCTCACCGGCGGTATAGTCCATCACGAACATATGGTCGCTGAAGATCTTGCCAAAGCCCAGCTTCGACTCATCCTGCGGTTTCTGTTTCGGATGTTCGGTTTTAACAATTTTAATATCCAACATGATTTGCACTCTCCCTTATATTTCCAGGCGCGCTTAGCCGCACAGCAAAGCGCGGATGATGGTTAAATCCATTATAGCGCTGTAAAGCGGTAAAAACAAGTCCCTATTTTATTTCATATTGCACCGGGGCTCAAAATGGGGTACAATAACCTTGGTTTCCCCCGCTTTCTTTGAAACCCTACTTTCTTTGAAAAGAAAGTAAGCAAAGAAACTTTCAATATGTTTCCTGGAAAAGCAACGATTATAAAGCAACGATTATTTTAAGGAGTTACCAATGGTCAAAGCAGTCATTTTTGATATGGACGGCCTGATGTTTGATACCGAGCGCCTGTGGGATACCCTGTGGGAGCCTGCCTGTAAGGAGCTGGGCCTGCCCCTGCCCCCGGATATGGCCAAGTTCCAGGCGGGCGGCCGCGGCCTGGCGGGCGATAACCTGCGCCGCCACGTGGCCCAGTATATCCCCGGCGACCCGCAAAAGGTGCTGGACAAGGTCTGGCAGCTGGCCGACGAGCGCTTTGCCCAGGGCGTGCCCTGCAAGCCCGGCCTGAAAGAGCTGCTTTCTACGCTGGAAGACCTGGGCATGCCCCGCATCGTGGCCAGCTCCAGCCCCCGCAATATGATCGAGATGAACCTGCAGACTTCCGGCACCGCCCGCTATTTCCATGATGTCGTTTCCGGCACCGAGGTCGCCCGCAGCAAGCCTGCACCTGATACCTTTCTGCTGGCGGCCGAAAAACTGCACACCAACCCCAAGGATTGCCTGGTGCTGGAGGACAGCTTCAACGGCGTGCGCGCCGGCCGCGCTGCCGGTTGCGTGACCGTGATGGTCCCCGACCTCATGCAGCCCACCGACGAGATCAGGGCCTTGTACACCTGCTGCTGCAAGGACCTGCTGGAAGTCCGCGTCCTACTGCTGGCCGGCAAGCTGTAACTTTATAATAAGAAAGCCCCCGGCGGGTGGAAGATTCCACGCCCGCCGGGGGCTGTTTTGTGGTTGCTTACAGGGCCGTGCCCTTCTTGGGGATAAACAGGCGGCTCATATCCGCGTGTTCCAGTTCCAGCAGCTTGATTTTTTTATCAATTCCTCCGGCGTACCCGGTCAGGCTGCCGTTGGTGCCCACCACGCGGTGGCAGGGAATGATGATAGACACTTTGTTGTGCCCCACGGCCCCGCCCACCGCCTGGGCGGAACCCCTGCCGCCCTGCTGTGCCGCCAGCTGGCGGGCAATGTCACCGTAGGTGATAATCTGCCCGTAGGGGATTGTCAGCAAGATTTTCCACACCGATTGTTGAAAACTTGACCCGACCGGGTGCAGCGGTGGCAGGAAGTCGGGCTCCTTGCCGGCAAAATAGATGTCCAGCCAGCGCTTGGCCTCAGCCAGAATGGGCGTGGTCTGGGCACAGTGTCCGACGGGCAGGGTATTGGCAAAATATTTCTGCCCCTCAAACCACAGCCCCACCAGCCCGACCTCGTCTGCTGCCAGCAAAATCCCGCCCAGCGGGGACTGGTATTGTTGGATAGAAACCATAGCGGACACCTCACAGGGATAGCGGCTGTGCCGCTTTTTTTGCCATAAGGGCATAAAACAAAAAAGGCAACTTACCATTCAGTAAGTTGCCTTGGTGCGCCGGAAGAGACTCGAACTCCCGACCTTCTGATTCGTAGTCAGACACTCTATCCAGCTGAGCTACCGGCGCGGAACGTGTATTATAATACCATCCGTTCCCCCAAATGTCAAGCGTTTTTTCAAAAAAAGTTTTTACTTTTTTAAATTGGGCGGCAGGGCCGATTTCGGGGCCGTATGCTTGCAATTCGGGGGTAAACGTGATAAATTTATAACAACCACTATGCCGATTTTGAATCGCATCTGCCGGCGCTGCAAGATTGCGGCGCCGGCCCGGGAAAGGACATTCTACCATGACCAATACAGAACTGTTTGACCTCTGGCGCGCCCGCGCAGTGGAGGATCCTGACCTGCTCACCGAACTGGACGGCATCCGGGGTGATGCCGATGCCATCAACGACCGCTTTTACCGCGACCTGGCCTTTGGCACAGGCGGTCTGCGCGGCGTCATCGGCGCAGGCAGCAACCGCATGAATATCTACACCATCCGCCGCGCTACCCAAGGCCTGGCGGACTACATCAACGCCGCAGGCCTGCCTAAAAAAGTAGCCATCGGCCACGACAGCCGCCACAAGGGCGAGCTGTTCAGCCGCGAGGCCGCCCGCGTGCTGGCCGCCAACGGCATCACCGCCTACCTGTACCCCCGGCTGGAGCCCACCCCGGCGCTGTCC
Organism: uncultured Oscillospiraceae bacterium; assembly: GCA_900539695.1. Taxonomy (GTDB): domain Bacteria; phylum Bacillota; class Clostridia; order Oscillospirales; family Ruminococcaceae; genus Gemmiger. The sequence goes on along the minus strand of UQDG01000021.1, from coordinate 16,995 downwards.
TGGGCTGTGCGCTATCTGGGCTGCGGCGCGGGCATCTGCGTGACCGCCAGCCACAACCCCGCCAAGTACAACGGCTACAAGGTCTATGGTGCCGACGGCTGCCAGATCACGCTGGAAGCCGCCGATGCCGTGCTGGCTGCTATCGACAAGCACGATTACTTCGATTCCATCGAGCTGACCAACTTTGACGCCGCCGTGGCCGCAGACAAGATCGTCTGGATCGACGACAAGTGTCTGCGCGACTTCGTGGATGCCGTACTGGCCCTGCGCCCCGGCAACGATGTCTCCAAACTCAAACTGGTCTACACGCCGCTGAACGGCTCCGGTCTGGAACCTGTCAAGATGCTGTTGGACTGCATGGGCGTGACCCAGGTCACCGTGGTGCCCGAGCAGGAGAAGCCGGACGGCTCCTTCCCCACCTGCCCCTACCCCAACCCAGAGATTCGCGAGGCCATGGAGACCGGCCTGAAGCTGTGCGACACCGTAAAGCCCGACCTGATGCTCGGCACCGACCCGGACTGCGACCGCATGGGTTCCGCCGTGCCGGACGGCAAGGGCGGCTATCGGCTCATCACCGGCAACGAGATGGGTGTGCTGCTGTTTGACTACATCTGCCGCACCCGCATTGGCAACGGCACAATGCCCAAGGACCCCGTGGCCGTGACTACCATCGTGTCCACCGACATGGCCACCCCCATCGCCAAAAAGTACGGCGTGGAGCTGCGCCGTACCCTGACCGGCTTCAAGTTCATCGGTGAGCAGATCGGCTTCCTGGAGGCCGAGGGTCACCCCGAACGCTACATCTTCGGCTTTGAGGAAAGCTACGGCTACCTGTCCGGCGCACACGTCCGCGACAAGGACGCCGTCAACGCCGTAATGCTGGCCTGCGAGACCGCCGCCTACTACGCCGCCCAGGGCATGAGCCTGCTGGACGCTGTGAACGCACTGTACAGGGAGTTCGGTTTCTACCGCAACGCACTGGAAAGCTTTACCTTTGAGGGCGAGACCGGCATGCACAAGATGCAGGGCATCATGGCCGGGCTGCGCACCAGCGCCCCCAAAACCATTGCCGGGTACGAGGTCGCCGAATTGGTGGATTACGACGCTGACGGCACCGGCCTGCCCCGCGCCGATGTGCTGGAATACCGCCTGGTCAACGGTGCCAAGCTGATGGTCCGTCCCAGCGGCACCGAGCCGAAGATCAAAGTTTACCTGTCTGCTGTGGCTGACAGCGAGGAAGCCGCCGATGCCATCAACACCGCCATGGCAGATGCGGCCAAGGATTGGATGAAGTAAGGCTGTAAAATAAAAACGAAACCTCCCCTGAAACCGTAGGGACGGATGCTTGCATCCGCCCGCGGGTCGATGCGAGCATCGACCCCTACAGATTCACGGGGAGGTTTTTATTTTATAGATTTATTTTCCGTACCGCGCCACGCCGGATTCGATCAAAATATCCGGTTCCAGCTTCAGGCCGGGCTTGCGGCCTTTTTGGGCTTCGACCAAAAACAGCCAGGGCGTGCTGCCGGTGCGCTGGCGCACAAAGGCCAGTCGCTTGGGTTCCAGCCGGGCGGCGCGCAGGGCACACAGCACTTCCACCAGTTGGTCGGGACGTTGGCACAGCACAAAGCGGCCGCCATCCCGCAGAGCGCGGCGGGCGCACTGGGCCACATCCTCGGTGGTGCAGGTCACAGTGTGGCGGGCGGCGGCCCGCACCGGGTCGGGACTTTGGGGGCCTGCCGTAAAATAGGGCGGGTTGCAGGCAGCAAAATCATATTTTCCCTGCTCCGGCCCGGCAGCGCAAAACATCCGCAGGTCGCCCTGCACAGGGGCAATGTGGTCGATGCCATTCTCCGCCGCGGCCTGAACACACAGGGCACTGGCGTCAGGGTCCAGCTCCAGCGCTGTGCAGGGGCCGCGGTGCCCGGCATCGTGCCATAACAGCGAGATTATGCCGCACCCGCTGCACATGTCCAAGGCCCGCTCGGCCCGGCGGGGCTGGGCAAAGCGGCCCAGAAGCAGGGCATCGGTGCCAAAGGCGGCGCGAGGAGCGGTCAGCACTCTGGTGCCGTTATCCAAAATTTCTACACCGCTCATGCTTTATCCCGCAGCAGCGCGTATTTCATCAGGCCGATCTGGGTCTTGCTGTCCTTGATCTCGCCATGCAGCACCTTTTGCAGGGCTTCCTCAAAGGGCATGCGCACCACATCCAGGAATTCCCCGGCATCCAGGTGCTGACCGCCCTTGTGCAGTCCGGTGGCGGCCCACAGATAAATCTTCTCGCTGTCATAACCCACAGTGGGGTAGACGACACCCAGGTCAATGTAGTTGTCGGCGGACAGGCCGCACTCCTCGCTCAGTTCCCGCTTGGCGGATTCAAATGGGTCCTCGCCGGGTTCCAGCTTACCGGCGGGCAGCTCCCAGATCTCCTCGCCCAGCGCGTAGCGGAACTGGCGGACCAGATAGATGCAGCCCTCGTCGTCGATGGGCAGCACGCAGGCGCCGCCGTGGTGGTGTACGACCTCTCGCAGGCTGGTGCGGCCGTCTTCCAGGCGGACGGTGTCCAGCGTAACGTGGATGACATGGCCGTCAAAGATCTCTTTGCTTTCCAGTTTGGTTTCGGTATGCGGCATGGGACAGCACTCCTTTTATTACAGTTTTTACAGCAGGCGCAGACAGAAATCGATATACTCCAGGGTATACCGCTGGGTACACACCAGGCTGGAATCTTTTAAATTGGACATATAATCGGCCAGCCGGTTGGCCAGCATGGCATCCCGCAGGGTGTATTCACGGCAAAAACCCTCCTGCGGATCGTCGGACAAAGTGCAGAATACCACGCTGCGACCACGGAAGGCGGTTACCGTAATGTGGGGGTCCAGGGGAAAGGCTTCGGCACTGACGATGCGCAGCACAGCGGTGTTGTTCTCGCAGGCTGTGCGCATCCGCAGCAGCAGTTCCCGGCGGGCTTCCGGGGGCAGCGGCCCGGTCAGGGAGGCATCTACATCCACTATGCGGCCGGTGCGCACAAAATCCATCAGGCCGTCCTCGCTGAAATAGAACTCATACGGGGCGGTCAGCCAGGCCTGCATGTAGTCGGCCAGGCCCGGCATGGTTTCCAGCGCCGCCAACGCCTGGGGGGCATAGCGGCCGATCATTTCCATATCGATAAACTTGGAGACCGGCGGCTGGGCACGCATATAGCAGGCTTCGGTCTCGTTGTCCAGCAGCTGGTTGCCAAACGCCATGGCCTGCTCAAAACTGTGGGCGTCCGATGCCAGAGAGAAGATCACCGGTGCTTCCAGATACTGGCGGCTGAACTCCATGCGCAGGCACTGCACCACCGATGGCTCGGTCAGGCAGATGCACTTTTGCAGGTTGAGATCCATAAACACGACCACATCGGGGAACAGCACATAGACCGGCATCAGCAGACCGGGCAGCGGCCCGGCAGAAGGCGCACAGGAAAGCCGTGCCTCGTACTGCATTGAGCGCAGGACCAGAAAAGGCAGCGCCCGGGACACGGTGCGCACGTTGCCGATGAAATTCTCCTGTGCATCGTTATTGGTCACAAACCGCAGCAGATGCCATGCCGGCTTTGGCGAAGCCTCGGCGGAAAAGGCACCGATGAGGATCGAACTGAGTGCGCGTTCCCCCACAAACGGGGAAAGCATCAGTGGGCGCTTTTCTTCGCTGCGCAGGTAGCGGGTCAGCAGCAGATGCAGCTGCTGTGCCACCGCCTGGTAGCCCTGGTAGCACCGGCTGGTGAAGGCGGCTTCCAGGTCGGCTTCGCTGCGGGGCATGGGGGCCAGTACATCATTCATCAGGTTATCGCGGGAGCGCATCGCCGTCTGCAGCAGCTCGTACAGGGCTTCATCGGTACGGTGGGCCTGGGCGCCGCTGCGCAGTTCGTCGTATTGGGTGGTCAGGTGCTCGGCCTGGCGGGCGTTCAGGCCCAGGGCATGAATGAGCCGCTGCAGCTGGGCGCGGTTGGGCATCCGCTTGCCGTCCATTATTTTATATAAGGAAGATCGGTCGATCTGCGCCTGGCGGGCCAGTTCGGCCATCGTGCCGGGGTAGCGGTCCACCAGGATCTTCAAGCTTTTGCTCAGGTCATTCATGGGAGATTCTCCGTTGTTGGTTTGTTATCTGTATCATACCGCAAAGCGGGGAAATATGCAAATGTTGGTTTGCTTTGTTTTGCTGCTTTGGGCGGCTCTGCCTGCCTTGCGGCAGGGCCTAATATGACAGGCTGCATCCGTTAAGCCTGCCTTTTTTGGCCACAAGAGAGTACGCATAGCGGCTGGATGCTGTTAAAAAACGAGGGAAGCGCCGCATGACGGCGCGGAACGAAAGCCGCACGATTAAAAGCACCCATTTCAAACAATTTTCACTAAAAGCATTTTATTGCTGCGCAATTTGTGTTATGATAAAATCAACTGATTTTCCGGGAATGGTGCATGCGTTATGATGAGTTACGAAGAATTCACCCAAAAGGAAGCCGCGCTGGAAAGCGCACCACAGGCAGAGCGCGAGGCGTTCTATGCGGAGATCCTGGAAAAGGAGACCACCAAAACCGATGTACGGATGATGGCCTATTTCCATGCGGCGCTGCTGCATTACCGGGAGGGGGACTTCCGCGCCGCGCGGGAGATTCTGGAGCCGTTCGTCATCGACTACCAAAGCTATGCCTATCGCCCGGAGATCATCGCCTGTTTTAACCTGATGGGCGTGGCCGTTTACTGTGAGCGCTCCTATGCCCTGGCCCGCTTTTATATCCATGAGGGTCTGAAGATCGCGCGGGAAAACCACGAGATCAGCCGCTATTCCTAAGAGTACAATAACCTCGCTGTAACCTACCTGGCCCAGCACGAATATGAAAAGGCGCTGGAGGCCATCCGCGAGGCCGAACGTCATCTGCCCGATTCGGACCGGGAAATGCACGCCTACATCTACCTCAATCTGTCCGAGATCTGCTGCCATCTGGACCGCCTGGACGAAGCGCAGGCCGCGCTGACCCGCTGTGCAGAGGAGTACGACGGCAGGACCCTGCTGCCGGATGACATTCTGCTGGTGGAAATGCTGCTGTACTACAAGCTGGGCGATGCCGAGCGCTACGAAAAATGCAGGGCTGAAGTCTGGCAAAAGCTGCCCGCCATGCATGCAGCCGAGTTCGGCAATACGGCCAACAACCTGTTTGCCTGCGAGATGGACGCCGGGAACTACCCGCAGGTCGAGCGCATCCTGGCGGCCATGGACGACTACCTGGTCCGCAACCCGGGCGAAAGCGCGGTCAAGGCCTACGCCCAGGCTGCGCCCGGCACTTACCAGACCATTTTGATGGATCTGATGATGCCGGTCATGGACGGCTACGCCGCCACCCGCGCCATCCGCAGTTCCGGCCGCCCCGATGCGGGGACCATCCCCATCATTGCCATGAGTGCCAACGCCTATGCCGAGGATGTGCAGAAATGCCTGGACACCGGCATGAACGCCCACATCAGCAAGCCGCTGTATAAGGACGTTATGCTGGAGACGATCGAGCGGTTTGTATAAAAGGATAAAAACGAAAACGACCGTGCCTTACAAAGGGTACGGTCGTTTCCGTTGGTATAGGAAAATAAGGGCAATACCGCATAATTCTAAGTGCCGATACGGCGAGCGAGGTGCGGCAGATGCTAAGCCAAAAGCGCAGATAATACTTTGTGTATTATCGAGCATTTTGGCAACGCAGATGCCGTGCCGCAGCCGCCGGAGCGGTGCTTAAGCCGTTAGGCGGGAATTGTGCGGTGTTGCCTAAGGGAATGGTAAGATTGGCCCGCGTCAGACGATCTTGCGGGACTTGTGGACACCGGTCTTCAGGAACTCGACCCACTCGGCCACGTTGACGGCATGGTCGCCCAGGCGCTCCAGATACTTGGCGATCATGAACAGGTCCAGCGCGGTCTCGGCGTCGTCGGGGTGGGCGGCGATGTACTGGGCGATCTCGCGGCTGATCTTGGAAAACATCGCGTCGCAGTCATCGTCCCGGGCAATGACCTGGGCGGCGGTGGATAGATCCACCTGCACGTAGGCGCCAATGGCGGTCTTGACCATGTTCAGCGCCACATCGCCCATTTTATACAAATCATCCATTACGCCCACGGCGGCAGCGCCCTCGGCGTGGAGATGCAGGGCGATCTCGGCAATGTCGCTGGCCTGGTCGGCGATGCGCTCAATGTCGGTGACCATCTTCAATGCGGTAGAAACTTTGCGCAGGTCGCCCGCCACCGGCTGCTGCCGCAGGAAAAGCGTTAAGCAGCGGTGCTCGATCTCATGCTCGGCGGCGTCGATCTCGCTGTCCCGGGCAATAACGCTGCGGGCCATCTCGGCATCGCCGGTGCGCAGGGCTGTCATGGCGCTTTCAATGGCGCCGCCCGCGGCGTGGCCCATGCGGGCCAGCATCGTATCCAATGCCATCAGTTCGGCATCATACATTTTGCGTAAACTGGTTCCCATTTGGCTCATCCTCCCTGTATCAACCGAAACGGCCCGAGATGTAATCCTCGGTGCGCTTGTCCACGGGCGTGGCGAATACGCGCTCGGTGGGGCCCATCTCGACCAGCTCACCCAGCAGGAAAAACGCCGTCTTATCGCTGATACGCGCGGCCTGCTGCATGTTGTGGGTGACCATGACGATGGTGTACTTTTCTTTCAGCTCCGTCGCCAGTTCCTCGACCTTGGAGGTGGAGATAGGGTCCAGGGCGCTGGTGGGTTCATCCATCAGCAGCACTTCCGGCTCCACAGCCAGGGCGCGGGCGATGCAAAGGCGCTGCTGCTGGCCGCCGGACATGCCCAGGGCGCTCTTGTTCAGGCGGTCCTTGACTTCGTCCCAGATGGCGGCGTCCCGCAGGGATTTTTCCACAATCTCATCCAGCCGGGCCTTGCTGCGCACACCATGGGTGCGGGGGCCGTAGGCGATATTATCGTAGATGGACATGGGGAAGGGGTTGGGCTTCTGGAACACCATGCCCACCCGCTTACGCAGGACGTTGACGTCCATCTTATCTTTATAGATGTCCACGCCGTCCAGTTTGATGTCGCCGGAGATGCGGCAGCCCTCGACCAGGTCGTTCATACGGTTCAGGCTTTTTAAAAAGGTAGACTTGCCGCAGCCGGAAGGGCCGATGAAGGCGGTGATCTCCCGCTCCGGGATATTGATGTTGATATTTTTCAGCGCATGAAAGCTGCCGTAGTATAAGTCCATGTTGGAAACTTCAAATTTATTCACAGGTATCCTCCTCGTGTTCTAAACGGCTCCCTCTGGGAGGGAGCTGTCGCCGCAGGCGACTGAGGGAGAGAGCCCAACGAAAGCCGACAGTTAAACTGAATGTCTCTCCCCCACCCGCTCCGCGGGAGCCCCCTCGCAGAGGGGGCCTTTCCTCGTTACTTCTTCGCCAGCTTGCCGGCGATAAAGCCGGACAGGCAGTTGATGGCCAGCACCAGTACCAGCAGCACCACGGCGGTGCCGTAGGTCTCGTTGATGTACAGGCCCTCGTTGGAGAGCAGGTACATATGCACGGCCAGCGTGCGGGTAGAGCTGAAGATGCTCTTGGGGATCTGGGGCATCGAGCTGGCGGTGTAGATCAGCGCAGCGGTCTCGCCCACGATGCGGCCCGTGGCCAGGATAACGCCGGACAGGATGCCAGGCATGGCGCTGGGCAGTACGATGGTAAACACGGTGCGCAGCTTGCCCGCACCCAGGCCGAAGCTGCCCTCGCGGTATGAATCCGGCACGGCGATGAGCGCTTCCTCGGTGGTGCGCATGATGACGGGCAGCACCATAATGGCCAGCGTGAAGGCACCGGAGATCAGCGAGTAGCCCCAGTGCAGCTGGGTGACGAAGAACAGCATGCCGAACAGGCCGTACACGATGGACGGGATGCCCTGCAGGGTCTCGGTGGTCAGGCGGACCAGACGCACCAGCTTGCTGCCGCGGTGGGCGTACTCTACCAGCCAGATGGCGGCAAAGATGCCCAGCGGCGTAGCAATGACCAGCGAGAAGGCGGTCATCAGCAGCGTATTGATGAGGGCGGGCATCAGCGAAACGTTCTCGCTGTTATATTCCCAGGCGAAGAGGGAGGGTTTGAGGTTGGGGATGCCGTTGACCAGGATGTATCCGATGAGGAACAGCAGCACAGCGGCGGTCAGGGCAGCAGCCAGCCCCACCAGGCCGCGCAGCAGGGCGGCCTGCACGCGGGCGGCGGTGCGGTTGCGGCCCCCGTTGGGGTAGATGGCTTTGGCGGCGGCACGGCTCATGTCCGGCACAGCAGTGCCGTTGTTGGCAATGGTATCAGGCATGGTCCTTGCCTCCTTTCAAAACGCTGAAGCAGAGGTTGATCAGGAGAATGAAGACGAACAGCACAACGCCGGTGGCGATCAGTGCTTCGCGGTGCAGGTCGGTGGAGTAGCCCATCTCGATGACGATGTTGGAGGTCATCGTGCGCAGGCCCTGGAACAGTCCCTTGGGCATCCAGGTCTGGTTGCCCGCGACCATCACGACGGCCATCGTCTCTCCGATGGCGCGGCCAATGCCCAGGATGACGGCGGACAGCACGCCGGACTTGGCGGCGGGCAGCACGGCGTAGAACACGCTGCGCTCATGGGTAGCGCCCAGGGCCAGGCTGCCCTCGTAGTAGCTTTCGGGCACGGCGTCCAAGCTGGTCTTGCTGACGGTGATGATGGTGGGCAAAATCATGATGCCCAGCAGCACGCTGGCGGTGAACAGGCTCATACCCTTGCCGCCCTTGACGTGCAGCACTGTTTTGAAAAAGTCGCTCTTGACCATGGCCTGCACGGCGGGCACCAGCACGATCATGCCGAAGAAGCCGTACACGACCGAGGGAATGCCGGCCAGCAGCTGCACGGCAGGCAGCATCACCCGCTTGATGGAGGGCGTGGAAAACCGGGACAGGTAGATGGCAGTAAGCAGACCGACGGGCACACCCACAATGATGGCCCCGGCGGTGACGTACAGCGAGCCTAAGATCATGGGCAGGATGCCGTAGATGTCGTTGCCGGGCTTCCAGGTGGTGCCCAGCAGGAACTTCAGCGGGCCGATCTTGCCGATGGTGGGCAGGCCGTTAGCAAACAGGAACACACAGATCAGCACGACGGCTAAGATCGAGATGCAGGCGCAGGCAGTAAAAACGGCCTGCATAATGCCTTCCCGCAGATGAGCGGTCTTCATTTCCCTATACACTCCTTTTATCACATAAAGGCTCCCCTTGAGGGGAGCCGGCTTGCCGAAGAGCGGTACCGTTGCCGGATAGAGGTTGTTGGGGCGAACATTGTTCGCCCGCCAACTTGGCGTTGCAACCCGTTCCGGGAAAGGCCACTCACAAGGCAAACGGCCACGGGCGAACACTGTTCACCCCTGCAGAGCACGTTTTGAAAGCCTGAGCAACACCCTCAAAAGGGGAGCCTATTCAAATTACTGCAAATCGCTCCAGACGGTCAGCTCGCCGGTGTAGATGCCCTTGATCTGGTCAACGGTCAGATCCTCAACAGAATTGACGGGGTTGACGACGACGGCGATGCCATCCTGGGCCAGGACGGTGGAAACGGCGCCGCCCTCTGTCTCGGAATCTTTCAGCTCGCGGCTGGCCATGCCGATGGTGTAGCTGCCATCCAGCGCGCCGGAAACACCGGTGGTGGAATCAGAGGTCAGCAGTTCCAGCTCGGCGTTGGGGTTCACGGTCTTGTAAGCTTCGATCAGCTTTTCCATCAGCGGAGAGACGGAGGAGGAACCGCCAACGGTGATCTTGCCTTCCGGCTGGGCGGAGGTGTAATCCTCGCCCTCGCTGCCAACGTAGCCTTCCTCGGTGGCCAGAGCCTGGCCGTCCTTGCTCAGGCAGTAGGCGATGAAGTCAACGGCCACGGGGTCGGTGGCTTCGCCGTTGGTCACGATGTTGAAGGGACGGGCCAGGGTGTAGCTGCCGTCCTTGACGGTCTCGGCAGAAGCCTCGATGCCGCCGACCTTGACAGCCTTGACGGAATCGTTCAGGGAGCCAAGGCTGATATAGCCGATGGCGGTCTCATCGTTGGCGACGGCAGTCATGACGCCGTTGGTGCTGGACTGGATGGCAGCGGCCTCGGTGGTGTTGTCGACCTTCTGGCCGTCGGCGTTCTTTTCCTCCACGCCGGTCAGTTCGATAAAAGCACCGCGGGTGCCGGAACCGTCCTCACGGGAGATGACGGTGATGTCCTGGTCGGTGTCGAAGTCAGCAGCGGCTTCGCTCTCGGCCGGGGCAGCCTCGCCGGAAGCAGCCTCGGAAGAGGCGGTGCTCTCAGAAGCAGCGGGGGTGGAATCGGCGGCGGAGCTGCCGCAGGCGGCAAGGCTCATCATCATAGCAGCGGCGGTAACAACAGCAGCAACAGATTTGCGTTTCATAGATGTACTTCTCCTTTGCCCAAAGGGGCATTGCATTGCGGCGCACAGGCCGGTACCGGGTTTTCCCGGGTACAAGGCTATTGTACTGCGCCGCCGGGGCGGTTTCGACCATAGTCAGGTACAATCCCCGTAAAGCTTGTGAAAAGCAGGCAGCTGTTTTGCAAAAAAGCTGTAAAATTGGTAAAGTTTTGGGTCATATCCCAGCGGCTGTACAGTTTATATAAGGCAACAGACGACAAAATGTACGCAGAAACGGCATTTTACACAAACTTTACAAAACCTTTACGCATCTCTGCTGGTGAAATGCCCCCGAAACCAGCTATAATATACAACGGTATAGAGAAATAAAAGCAGCACCGCATAGGCCTGCGTTTTGGGCGCGGGGAACGGCGGCGCTGCCTAAAAAGAGAATGGACGTGTAATCCGATGACCATTTTTAATGTGTTCACCCTGATGGGCGGCATCGCTATGTTCCTGTATGGCATGGACCTGATGGGCAAGGCGCTGGAGCAGACCGCCGGCAGCAAATTGCAGGGCATCCTCTCCACCATGACTTCCAGCCCCATCCGGGCGCTGCTGCTGGGCGTAGCGGTCACCGCCGTTATTCAGTCCAGCGGCGCCACCACCGTTATGGCGGTCGGCTTCGTCAACTCCGGTCTGATGGAACTGCACCAGGCCATCGGCGTTATCATGGGTGCCAACATTGGTACCACTGTTACCGGCTGGCTGCTGTCTTTGTCGGGTCTCGAGGGCGAGAGCTTTATCACCAAAATGCTCAACCCCAATGCCTGGAGCCCGATCCTGGGCTTCATCGGCATCTGGCTGTATATGGTCGGTAAGGACCGCAAGCGCGGCGTAGGCAAGATCCTGCTGGGTTTCGCCATTCTGATGGCCGGCATGAACACTATGTCCAACGCCATGTCTCCCCTGGCCGATGAGCCCTGGTTCATGAATCTCTTCCTTAGCTTCAGCAACCCGGTGCTGGGCGTCATTGCCGGCGCTGTGCTGACCGCCGTGCTGCAGTCGTCCTCGGCGGCGGTGGGCATCCTGCAGGCGCTGACCAGCACGGGTGCTGTCACCTACTCCGCCGCCGTGCCCATCATCATGGGCCAGAACATCGGCACCACCGTTACGGCGCTGATCTCCTCGGCCGGTGCGAACAAAAACGCCAAGCGCACTGCCTTCGTCCATCTTTATTTCAACGTCATCGGCACCATTATCTTCCTGTGCGGCTTCTACGGCCTGCATGCGCTGATTTGTTTCAGCTTCTTTAATGCGACGGCCAATACCTTCGGCATCGCTATGGTGCATACCATTTTTAACATAGTCACCACCGCCATCCTGCTGCCCTTCAACCGCCTGCTGGAAAAGCTGGCCATCATGACCGTGCCCGACTCCCCCGCCGACAAAAAGCAGGAGAACTCCCTGCTGGACGATCGTCTGCTGGCAACTCCGTCTGTGGCTGTCGCCCGCGCCATGCTCACCGGCGGCGATATGGCCGAGATCTGCCGCACCTCGCTGCTGCAGGCCATGTCTACCACTCATAAGTGGAACGATGCCATCGCCGACGAGGTCGAGCGCAAAGAGGACGCCGTCGACCATTACGAGGACGTGCTGGGCACCTACCTGGTCAAGCTCAGTGCCAAGCATCTCTCCACCGAAGATAACCGCACGATCAACACCCTGCTGCACACCATCGGCGATTTCGAGCGCGTCTCGGACCATGCCGTCAACCTGATCAAGACGGCCGAGGAGATCCGCGATAAATCCATCCAATTCAGCGAGGAAGCCCTGGGCGACCTGGGCGTGCTGGAAGCCGCTGTGCAGGATATCGTCAACCGCACCGTCGATGCCTTCCAAAAGGGCGATGTCTACGCCGCCGGCAAGATCGAGCCGCTGGAGCAGGTCGTGGACGGTCTGGTGCGCGAGGTCAAGACCCGCCATATTGCCCGCCTGCAGGCTGGTGTATGCACCATCGAGTACGGCTTTGTGCTGGATGATCTGCTGACCAACTACGAGCGTATCGCTGACCACTGTTCCAACATCGCTGTTGCAATGATCGAGGTCGCCGCCGATAAGTTCGATACCCACGAGTACCTGGCTTCCGTCAAGCATGGCGGCAGCGTGAAATTTGAGCAGCGGTACGAGAAATACCGCGGCCGCTATACCTTCCCGCCGGAGACTTACGCCGAGATGCAGCCTGTTTCGGCCCCCGGCAACGCGGAAGAAGACGCATAACCGAAAGGGGCTGGGCGCATGGCCCGGCCCCTGTTTTTGTAAGAGAGGGGAACTTATATGATCTACATTGTGGAGGATGACGCCAGCATCCGCGAACTGGAACAGTATGCCCTGCAAACCAACGGCTACGAGGCCGCCGGCTGTGAGGACGCCGCCAGCTTTTGGGCCGCCATGCACCAGGCCCGGCCGGAACTGGTCATCCTGGACGTGATGCTGCCCGATGAGGACGGCTACCAGATCTTGTCCAAGCTGCGGGACGACCCTGCCACCCAGACACTGCCGGTCATCATGGTCACCGCCAAAACCAGCGAAATCGACGTCGTCAAGGGGCTGGACCACGGCGCGGACGATTACCTCTGCAAGCCCTTCGGCATTATGGAGTTTATTTCCCGGGTCAAGGCCGTGCTGCGCCGCGCCGCGGCAGCCGCCCCGGCCCCTGCGCCCAAGACGCTGCAGTTCGGCGGCATCGTCATCGACGATGTAGCCCGCACCGTCAAGGCCGACGGCGTGCCTGTGGAGCTCACCTTTAAGGAATACGCGCTGCTGCATCTGTTTTTGGAGCATCCCGATCAGGTGTTGGCCCGCGAGCGCATCATGAAAGAAGTCTGGGACACCGATGACCTGCTGGAATCCCGCACCATCGATATGCATGTGCGCACCCTGCGCCAAAAGCTGGGCGCTGCGGGCGAGGCCATCCGCACCGTGCGCAAGGTGGGCTACAAGCTGAGCACGGAGGGCACCGATGAGTGACGAACAACAAAAAGAAAAGCGCCCCCTGAGCATGACCCGCCGCTACCGCCGCGGGCTGGTCATCGTGGGCCTGCTGTGCATGATGGTTACGCTGGCAATCGCCACCGTACTGTTCCAGCGCAGCTACACCGTGCGGGTGGATAAGTACCTGAGCCAGATCTGCGACAGCGTGGCCGCCGGATACAAAGCCCAGCCCACCCATGATGCCGTGACCCTGGCCAACCTGCTGCCCGAGAGCGACGCCTCCCTGCGCTTTACCTTAATTGATGGCGGCGGCACTGTGCTGTATGACAGCGAGGCCGCCACGGGCGTGGTCTATGACAAGGACAGCAAGGTCTACGCCGTGGATGCCCCCGACCTTCCCAGCCATGCCGATCGCCCGGAGTTCATCGCTGCTATGGCCGACGGCAGCGCCAGCGCGACCCGCGAAAGCCAGACCATGCAGGAGGAGACCCACTACTACGCCCGCCGCATCGTCACCCCGGAAGGCACCCAAGTGCTGCGTGTGGGCGAGGACGTGGCCAATATCTGGGGCCTGAGCGCCGACACCCTGCCGCTGCTCTGCGGCGCGGTGGTGGTCATCCTGCTGGCCACGGCGGTGCTGGCCTGGTGGCTGACCCGCCGCCTGGTGCAGCCCATCAACCATCTGGCCGAAAGCCTGGATACCATCGAGGCGGACGTCCCCTATGAAGAACTGATCCCCCTCGCGCGCACCATCCAGACCGACCGCAAACTGCGGGAGGATAACGAGACGATGCGCCGGGAGTTTACCGCCAACGTCAGCCACGAGCTGAAGACTCCGCTGACCAGCATTTCCGGCTACGCCGAGCTGATCGAGACCGGCATGGCCAAGCCCGCCGATGTGCCCACCTTTGCGGCGCGCATCCATAAAGAGGCGCAGCGCATGATCGCGCTGGTCAGCGATATTTTGCAGCTGAGCGAGCTGGACAGCACCCAAGCTAGCCAAAGCCGGGAAAAACCGGCGGAGATGGCGCCGGTGGACCTGGCCGCGCTTCTCAAGGAGACTGCCCAGAACATGACGGTCAACGCCCGCAAGGCCTACGTGACGCTGCAATACAGCGCCCAGCCCGCCACCGTGCAGGGCAGCAAGGACCTGCTGGCTGAACTGGCCACTAACCTGTGCGACAATGCCATCCGCTACAACCAGCCCGGCGGCCATGTGGAGCTGCGCTGCGGCACCGGCCCCGACGGCCCCTGGCTGCAGGTAGAGGATAACGGCATCGGCATCCCCCAGGACAGCCAGGCCCGCGTGTTTGAGCGGTTCTACCGCGTGGATAAAAGCCGCAGCAAGGCCACCGGCGGCACCGGCCTGGGGCTGGCCATCGTCAAGCATATCGCCCTGCTGCACCACGCCCGCATCGACCTGCAAAGCCAGGTCGGCAGCGGCACCACCATCAAGGTGACGTTCCCGAAGGCATAATAACAATAAAAAAAGCTCCTCCCGGCATGATATGATATGCTCCGAGGTAGCCTTTTCTTTGTTAGCCTTGTCAATGTAACCGGTCAGCGCAGGGATAAGTAGCGCCGCCAAAATGCCAAGAATGACCAGCACAACAATGAGCTCTACCAGCGTAAAGCCTTTGCGGTCCTTGAGGTTACGAATTTTTTCGAGCATAAGAATTTCCTCCACACTTTATTTAGGGGGAGAATCCCCCTCCCTATCACTTACACATTATTCTACTCCATTTTTTTCAATCTATTTTAAGAAGTTGCGCAAGAAATGCTCGAATTTTGTCGTTATTTGTTGATTTTGTTCTGTAGAGGAATAGCCTTTGTGACATTTTATCGTTGTTATGAAAAAATACGCACATCATTCAATTTCCGATGTTCACACTACGGGCAAGGCGAATATATTTTGTCACAAAATAATAAAAGCACAGACTCCGAGTCGTTAGCCTCAAAGGTCTGCGCTTTTATTATTTATAGTGGTTTTCCCTATACGGTGCGGACGCGGAAAAGTCAAAACAAAAAAGTGCGCCGCAGAGCGTTTCCACTCTGCGGCGCACTTTATATCAGGTCAGGTCCGCTGACGAAGGAACTGTTACTGGATCTCGATCAGCGTGGTGGGCTTTTCGGGAATCTGCTTGTCAGCCTTGGGCAGCTTCAGCTCCAGGATGCCGTTCTCGAACTTGGCGGCAACATCGGTGGGCTTCAGGTTCTCGCCTACATAGAAGCTGCGGGCACAGCTGCCGGTGCAGCGCTCCTGGCGGATGTAGCGGCCCTCGTTGTCCTTCTCGTCCAGATCCTCACTGCGGTTGGCGGTGATGGTCAGGTAGCCGTTCTGCAGGTCCAGCTTGACGTCCTCTTTCTTGAAGCCGGGCAGATCAACAAAGACATCGTAGCCATCCTTCGTCTCGCGCACATCGGTCTTCATCACATTGGCGCTGCGTTTGCCAAACATGTGGCGGGGCTGCATGCTGTGCATAGCGCGGTCGAAGTCGCGCTCCCAATTATCGTTAAACAGGTCATCCATCAAATCATCATTGAACATATACGGAACCATCATCATAAGTCATTCCTCCAATTCTCATCGGCCGCTTATTAATATAAGCGGTGGACTTTTGCGATTCTGGTTTTTCTTTTTTGTTCTTGGGGGTTCTTTTCCCTTCGAACACCCTCAGTATAGCACAGAAATTAGCACTGTCAAGCACGGAGTGCTAATGTTTACAACCCATGCAATGTTTGTTCACAAAATATGCGATTCTGGCCAGAAATTGCCCACTTTCGGCAACAAATGCTGAAGTGTACTAAAAATTTAACGAATTTTTTATTGCTTTTGCGGCGGAAATCTGTATAATAAGAACTAAGGTGAGGAAGTAGCGGGCTGGGCTCCTCATACCGCGAAAAGTGGTGTGCGCACCACTTGGATCACAGCCCAAAACAGACTGATAGAGAAAGAGGTATCTGCATCATGGCAAAGTTGGATTTGACCAAGTATGGCATTACCGGCACGACTGAGATCGTGCACAACCCCTCTTACGAAATGCTGTTCGAGGAGGAGACCAAGCCTGAGCTGACTGGTTACGAAAAGGGCCGGGTCAGCGAGCTGGGCGCTGTCAATGTTATGACCGGCGTTTACACCGGCCGCTCCCCCAAGGATAAGTACATCGTCATGGACGAGAACTCCAAGGACACTGTCTGGTGGACCAGCGACGAGTACAAGAACGATAACCATCCCATGAGCGAGTCCACTTGGGCTACCGTTAAGGATATCGCCAAGAAAGAGCTGTGCAACAAGCGCCTGTTTGTTGTTGATGCTTTCTGCGGCGCCAACAAGGATACCCGCATGGCTATCCGCTTCATCGTGGAAGTGGCCTGGCAGGCACACTTTGTTACCAACATGTTCATCAAGCCCTCTGCTGAGGAGCTGGAGAACTTCGAGCCTGATTTCGTTGTTTACAATGCCTCCAAGGCTAAGGTCGAGAACTATAAGGAACTGGGCCTGAACAGCGAGACCTGCGTTGCCTTCAACATCACCAGCCATGAGCAGGTCATCATCAACACCTGGTACGGCGGCGAGATGAAGAAGGGCATGTTCTCCATGATGAACTACT
>UQDG01000020.1 GCA_900539695.1 uncultured Oscillospiraceae bacterium | reverse complement strand
ACCGGTGACCTCTTGCATGCCATGCAAGCGCTCTCCCAGCTGAGCTAATCCCCCAGACTGTTCAGCGCAGGATGATTTCCTGACGACGCTGATTATTATAGCAAAGGCGGTTGGGTTTGTCAACAGATTTTTGCAAAAAAATCAAAAAGTTTTTTTCGCGCGTAGTATGGGTACGGGGGTGGGGTCGATGCCACGCAGAAAACAGCCGCTAAAACGCCGTACATTCATCAAATTTTACGTATCTGCCACGCTGGTGCTGGCGGCACTGGCCCTAGGGCAGTTCAGCCGCTATGTCAACACCACTGTCAAACCGACCCTGCACCAGCTGGCCGAGTACGAAGCCCGTGCCGCTACCGTGCAGGCGATGCAATCCGCCGTCAGCGCCCAACTGCAAACAATGCCCACGCTGTGCGAAGCCCTCTACATCCAGCGGGGGGAGCTTGTCCAGCTGGACACCGCCCGCGCCAACGCCGCTGAAGTGCAGCTGACCGCGGCCGTGCAGCAAAGTCTGGCCGCCCTGCCGAAAACCGACTATCTGATCCCTTTTGGCAGCCTGACCAACAACAGCCTGCTCAGCGGCCTGGGCCCAGGGTGGGAGTTCACCCTGCAACCCCAGGGCTATGTGCAGGGGGCTGTCCGGGAAACCGCTGAGTCCCTTTCCATCAACACCACCCGCTGCACCGCCGTGCTGGAGCTGACCGTCACCGTCAATATGGTGCTGGACGGCCGCACCGCGACCCTGACCGTGACTGACACCGTGCCCCTGGCCAGTGTGCTCATCTGCGGCGACACGCCCAGCGCCTATGCCAGTAATTTCGATTGAGTCCGCGCCCGAAATGTGGTATACTATCCCTATATTCAGCAAAATGAAATGGAGCAGACAATGGAACTGGAGCAGGCACGCAAACGCGCTGAAGAACTGCGCGTTATCATAGAGAAAAATAACCGGCTGTACTACGATCAGGACGCCCCCGAACTGGAAGACTTCGAGTACGACGCCATGACGCGCGAACTGAAAGCCATCGAGAAGGAGTACCCCGAACTGGTCACGACCAATTCGCCTACCCAGCATGTGGGCGGCACGGCCAGCAGCAAATTCAGCAAAGTGACCCACGCGGTCAAGATGGAGAGTTTACAGGATGCGTTCTCCTTTGACGAGCTGCGGGAGTTCGATGCCCGCGTCCGCGAAGCGGGCGTTAAGCCGGAATATGTCGTCGAGGCTAAGATCGACGGCCTGTCGGTCAGCCTGGAATACCGCATGGGGCAGCTGGTGCGCGGCTCCACCCGCGGCGACGGCGTGGTAGGCGAGGACGTCACCGAGAACATCGCCACCATCAAAGACATCCCCCACGAACTGCCCGACGCCCCCGAATTTTTGGAGGTGCGCGGCGAGGTCTACATGCCTCACAGCGCCTTTTTCAAGCTGAAAGAGCAGCAGGAGCTGGAGGATAAAACGCCCTTTAAAAACCCGCGCAACGCCGCTGCCGGCTCGCTGCGCCAAAAGGACCCCTCCATCACGGCCTCCCGTGGGCTGTCCATCTTTGTGTTCAACCTCCAGCAGTGCGAGGGACGCAGCTTTGTGACCCACCACGAAACGCTGGATTATATCAAGGCGCTGGGCTTTCCGGTCTCGCCGCGCTACAGCGTGTTTGAAAACATCGAGGACGCCATCAAAGAGATTCAGGCCATCGGCGAAGCCCGCGGCACGCTGGAATTTGATATTGACGGCGCGGTCATCAAGGTCAACGACCTGGCCGCCCGCCGCACCTTAGGCAGCACCAACAAGTTCCCGCGCTGGGCCATTGCGTTTAAGTACCCGCCCGAGGTCAAGGAGAGCGTCGTTCGCGACATCGAGGTCACGGTCGGCCGCACCGGTGTGCTGACACCCACCGCCGTGTTTGACCCGATCTTCCTGGCGGGCACCAGCGTGTCCCGCGCCAGCCTGCACAACGGCGACATCATCGCCAACCTGGGCGTCGGCATCGGCGATACCGTCCAGGTACGCAAGGCAGGCGATATTATCCCCGAGGTCATCGCTGTATCGGCCCATCTGCCCGGCGCACAGCCCTTCCAGATGCCCACGGTCTGCCCGTCCTGCGGCGCACCGGTGGTGCATTTGCAGGACGAGACCGCCCTGCGCTGCGTCAACCCCGAGTGCCCGGCCCAGAGCCTGCGCAACCTCATCCACTTTGCCTCCCGCAACGCCATGGCCATCGATGGTCTGGGCGAGGCAGTGGCCATCCAGCTGTCCGACAAGGGGCTGGTACACACGGTGGCGGATCTGTATACCCTGACCGAGGATGACCTGCTGACCCTCGATAAATTCAAGAAAAAGAGCGCCCAGAACCTCCTCACCGCCATCGAGGGTTCCAAGCGCAATAATCTGGATAAGTTGCTGTTTGGCCTTGGCATCCGCAACATCGGCGACAAGGCCGCCGCCCTGCTGGGTGAGCATTTCGGCAGCATGGACGCCCTGCGGGAGGCCACGCCGGAGCAGATGTGCGAGATCGACGGCTTCGGAGAAGTCATGACCCAGAGCGTGGTGGAGTTCTTTGCCAAGGACGGTACCAAGGACTTGCTGGCTCGCCTGGCCGCCGCCGGGGTCAACATGCAGTGGACCGGCGAGAAGAAGGGCACTGCCCTGGCCGGTAAAACGCTGGTGGTAACCGGCACGCTGCCCACGCTCTCCCGCCAGGAGGCCGAAGCCCTCATCACCCAAAACGGCGGCAAGGCTGCAGGCTCGGTCAGCAAAAAGACCAGCTACGTGGTCGCCGGTGAGGCCGCCGGCTCTAAACTGACGAAAGCCCAGACCCTCGGTATCCCCGTCATCGATGAAGCAGGACTGTACGCCCTCATCGAAAATGGGGGAGAAGAATAAAAAACAGCACAAACACAAAAGGCCCCCTCACGGCGAGGGAGCCTTCTTTATTTGTAGGGGGTGATGCTTGCAGCGACCCGCAGGCTGGTGCAAGCATCAGCCCCTACACAAGCAGGGCGACTATTTCACCGCCGCTTTCATCAACCACTTTGCCCCGCACACGGCCAGTGCCGCCAGCACGCCCACGGGAAACACCACCATCCACGGCTGCTCTGCCAGCAGGTGCAGCCATTTGTCTGTGCTGAAACACCCGCCAATAAACAAAAAGTATAGCACCCAGCCGCCGGTGCGGCCAAACCGGGTGAGTACGCCTGCCCACACGAGCCCCACCAGCACCGGCAGCACGGCGCAGACCGGCCACACAAAAACCGGGATGCCCCGCCATAACTCGCCAACGGCAAATCGTGGGAAGAACCCATGGTTCACAGCGCCCAGAGCTATAGTAGCTGCAGCGGCGATCACTTCGGCCAGTACGGTCATCCGCAGAATATGCAGGCACAGCCCCGCCAACGATCCACGCCTGCTGGCGCTGAACTGCAGCAGCAGGGGAAAGTTGCTGCACAGGTACACGACCCCCAGCACACAGCAAAGAACCAAGGTCAAAATCATACCCACGCCGGGCAGCAACACCAGCGCTTCGGGGTCATCCTCGGTGGCGGCTATCATCAGTGCGGTCACTTCGACCACCAGTACCGGGAACAGCGCGGCGGGCACCGCCAGCCAAAGGTCCGGCGCTTCAAAGCGCAGGCAAGCGGAAATCATTCGTTTCATCACAAACACCTCACATCAGCGCACCGCTATGTGGCGCAGTGCCCGCAGGGCGGCGGCCATCAACAGGCAGCCAGCCACGACCAGCGCCGCGCAGTAGGGCACAAACCACTGCGGACAAAAGTACGCCAGCAGCATAAACACAAAGATCTGGGCAAACGCCACAATATACAAAAGGATCTTTGCGGTCAGGCACAGCGTCCGCGGCCAGGCGGCGGGCAAGGCTGTACCGGCCGCAGAGCCGGTCGCCGCCAAAAACAGCATCAGGCAAAAGCCGCCCACTGGGTGCAGCCCGCATTGCAGCAAAAATACATTGCGTCCGGCTGGTTCATTCATCGGCATCCACAGCGAAAGCTGGGCCGCCAGCACGGTAAAAGCCTCGGCAAACAGACTGCCCACCACCCAAAGCACCAAAATGGCCCGGCGGATGCTTTGCCGCGTGGCGCCAAAACTCAGTGCCAGCTGACTGTAGGCAGCGGAAAACTGCCAAAACGAAATGTACAGAAAAATGCCATACAAAAAGCAGAAAGAAATTGCATAATCGGAGAAGATGACCATCTTCGTCAGCCCGCCTAACACCAGGGTGCCAAAGTAAAACAGGGTAGCAATGCCCAGCATCTGGGCAAGCGGCCAGGCAAAAAAGCGCAGCGTTTTAACAGTGCCTTTCATCGCTTAGCCCTCCCGATGTTCCTGGAGCTCTTGCTCGTGGCCGCACAGCGCCACAAACACCTTTTGCAGGGGCAGGCTCGTGCAATCTACATCCAGCCCCTTGGCGGCCATGGTCTCGGCAGGCACCCGCACCACGCAGGACTTCTGCCGCCCCAATGTTTCGGTATGCAGGATGTTCAGCCCGGCGCAGGCTTCGTTCACCACATCGTCCCGCCCGGTCACGGCGCAGAACTGCGCCAGCAGCTCGTCGGCATCGCAGGCCTCGATCAAGCGCCCCTCTTTCATGATGAGCACCTTCTCAAACACATTCGAGGCTTCCTCCAGAATGTGGGTGGAGATAACGAACGTGCGCCCGGTCTCGGCGTAATCGTCCAGCAGCAGGCGGTAAAAATCCTCCCGCGCTACCACGTCCAGCCCGGCTACCGGCTCATCCATAAAGGTGATGGGGGCGCGGCTGGCCAGCGCCAGCACGATGGTCAGCATGCTGGCCATGCCCTTGGATAGGGCGCTGATCATCTTTTTGGGGGCCAGCTTAAACTGTGTTATCAGCTTTTGGGCGTAGGCTTCGTCCCAATGGGGATAAAACAGCCGCCCGGCGTTCAGATAATCCTTCACTTTCAAGGCGTTGTTCATCCCGCCGACGGTGCTGCCTAATTCCCGGCTGAAGCATAGCTCGCCCAGCACAGCCTCATTCTCCCACACAGGCGCGCCGCCGTAGGTCACGGTGCCCGCATCCACCGGCATCTGCGCCGTCAGGGCTGAGAGCAGTGTCGTCTTGCCCGCGCCGTTGCGGCCGATCAGCCCGTAGATGTGCCCAGGCTCCAGCGTCAGGTCTACATGGTCCAAAGCGTCCAGCGTGCCGTAGCGCTTGCAAAGGCTTTGGGCTGTTAAAACTTTTGCTTCCATCATTTACTCCTTTTCGCTGGCCTGGGCCAGCATGGCCTGCAGTTCCGCAGGGGTGATGCCAATGTTCTTGGCTTCGGCCGCCAGGGGGCGGACATACTGCTCAAAAAATGTCTGCTTGCGCTTGGCGCGTATCTTTTCGGCCGCGCGGGGGGCTACAAACATGCCAATGCCGCGGCGCTTGTACAGGATGCCGTCCTCGGTCAGCAGGTTCAGGCCTTTGGCCGCCGTGGCCGGGTTGATGCACAAAGTACGCGCCAGCTCGTTGGTGCTGGGAACCTGCGTATCCTCGGGGTAGATGCCGCGCAAAATGCCATCCTCCAGCATTTTGGCAATCTGCAGATAAATCGAAGTCTGTTCATTCAATGTCGGGGGCAAGTGCTCACCGCCTTTCCATACATGGTTAAGTGGTTCATTACTTGTGTAATCAACCATAGCACCTGAGCGGCGTTTTGTCAAGCATTTGTCTGTAATTTTTGGCGGTGGGTTCTGTACCCGCCCCGCCGCACATACAGTGGCAGTGTGAGGTGAAGCGAAAAATGGACGAGTATTATCGCCTGGCACAATGTCTGCCCCAGCCCTACGCGGCCGAGCTGGCCGCCCTGCCCATACGCTGTGCGCCCTATGTGCAGGAGATCCGCCTGCGGGCCGGGCAGTCTATGCTGTTTACGGTCAATGGCCGGGTAAGCCCGGCAGCCAAGTACCTGCCCCGGGCGGACAGGCTGCGCAGGCTCACAGCCAAAGAGGTGCAGGACTGTTTCCAGCACCTTTGCAGGGATTCGGTCTTTGCCTATGAAGAAGAACTCCGCCAGGGCTTTTTCACCATCCGCGGCGGCTGCCGGGTGGGCGTGGCGGGCAGCTGGGGGCCGGGCGGCTTCTCTGCAGTAACCTCCCTCAACCTGCGTATTGCCCGGCCCATCACCTGCGGCCTGCCGCCTGAAGTGCCCGCATTTTTGCAGAAAAACACCGGCGGCTTACTGGTGGCCGGCCCACCGGGCAGCGGAAAAACAACGTTCCTGCGCACGCTCATCCGCTATCTCTGCGAAAAAGATGCCCTTGTCAGCGTCATCGACGAGCGGGGTGAGCTATTGGCCGGGGAGAGCGATGGCTTTACCGCCGGGGCGGATGTGCCCTGCGACGTCTACACCCGCTTTCCCAAGGCGCAGGCCGTCTGCATGGCACTGCGCTGCATGAACCCGCAGTACATCGTCTGCGACGAGCTGGGCACCGCCGCCGATGCCGCCGCGCTGGAAGAAGGTATCGCCTCGGGGGCGACCTTCCTCGCCTCCGTCCACTGTGATGCTCCCGAAAGCCTGACCCGCAAGCCCCAATTGGCGCGGCTGCTGGCTACGGGGGCCTTTGACGCGGCGGTGTTCCTTACAGGCCGCAGCCGTCCCGGCACAGGGGCCCAGTGGGTGGAGCTGTGACGGCGCGGCTTCTGGGCACGATGCTGCTGGCCTGCGCCGGGGCCGGGCTGGGGGCCTGCGGTGCTGTGCGGCGGCAGGCGGTGGAAAAGCGCATCTGCCTGCTGTCCCGCCTGTGGACTTACTTAGAAGAATTGCTGACCTGCCGTGCCCTGACCGGCCCCATGCTGCTGCATGCCGCTGCCGAAAACCCCGCCTTTGCGGCGCTGGCCCTCCCGGCGGATAGCGATTGTACGCTGTCGGCCTTACCCCTGCCAAACTTGCCCAAAGCGCTGGCAGGGGAGCTGCACGCCAGCTTGGCCGCCCTGGGGCACAGCGACCGCGCTGCTGCCTGTGCCGAACTGCGCCGCATGGCGGACCTCTGCCGCCGGGAAGCCGACCGCCAGGCTGACCGCGCGGCCCGTGCAATGGCGCTGTGGCCGCGCCTGGGCGGCTGTGCGGGGCTGCTGCTGGCCATCCTTTTGTGGTGAAGAAGATGGATATTGATCTCGTTTTCAAGATCGCTGCCACCGGTATCATCGTGGCCGTGCTCAACCAGCTGCTCATCCGCTCCGGACGGGAGGATCAGGCCATGATGACCACGCTGGCAGGACTGATCGTGGTGTTGAGCATGCTGGTGCGGCAGATCAGTGACCTGTTTGTGCTCATCAAAGCACTGTTTGAACTGTGATGCGCTATGCTGATCTTTCAACTTGCCGCGCTGACCTTTACCGCCGCCGTGCTCTGCCTGACCCTCAAAAAGGACCAGCCCGCCTTCGCGTTCCTCGTCTCCGTCTGTGCGGCGGCAGGGGTGCTGGCGGCAGTACTGCATCAGGCCCAGCCGGTGCTGGATTGGCTGGATACCTGGGGCGGCTATTTCCAGGGGGCCGGGCTGGGGTGTCTGGTGCGCGTTTTGGGCATCGCGCTGGCGGCGCAGTTTGCCGCCGATACCTGCCGCGAGGCCGGCATGGCCGCCGCGGCCACCGCTGCCGAACTTGGAGGGCGCATCCTGGCACTTTTGCAGGCCCTGCCGCTTTTGCAAGAACTGCTGGATTGCTTTGCGGGCTACTTGCAATAGCCGCCGCGCTGCCTCTGCCTGCCGGGGCGGAAAGCTTACAGCAAAATGCTGCCCGGCTTTTGGACGGTGTGCCCACCCTACAGCAGGCCGCAGGCTGGGGCTTTGCCGAATTGTGGCAGATGGCGAAAGATTACCTTGCCGCCAACATCGGCGAGCCACTGGCCTTTGGCTTGCGGGCGGCAGGGTACTTGCTGGTGGCGGGCGTGCTGGGCCTGCTGGCCGGGGCCAACAACTGGAGGCGCTGTATTGACGCCGTCGCCGTGCTAGGCTTCGCCGCCATGAGCTTGGCGGCGGGCATCGACCTGGTGCGCACCGCGGGGGACACGGCGCAAGATTGCCAGAACTACCTTATCGCCTTCGTGCCGGTCTACAGCGGCATTGCGGCAGCAGGCGGGCAGACCGCCGGGGCACTGGTCTACAGTGGTATGTTCTTCGCCATGGCGCAGTTTTTGGCAGCGGTCATCGGCAAACTGCTTTTGCCGGTGCTGGAAATTTACTTCTGCTTTGCGGCCTGTGCCTGCGTCTGGGGCAGCCGCGCGGTGGAGGAAGCCGCCGCCCTTTTCTCCAAGTGCCTGCATTGGCTGTTAAAGGTCTGCGGCGCGGTGTTCAGCTTTGTGCTGGGCCTGCAAAGCGTGCTGGCTGGCACGGCGGATTCCGCCGCCCTGCGCACCGGCAAAAGTGTCTTGCAGGGCGCAGTGCCGGTGGTGGGGGATGCCGCCGCTGCGGCCCTGACCGGCGCGGCCGCCGCCGTGCAGCTGCTCAAAGGCTCGCTGGCCTTAGCGGCACTGCTGGCGCTGGGGGCATCCTTTGCGCCGATACTATTACACTGCCTTTTGTACAGCCTGGCCTTTTCCGGTGCAGGCATTGCCGCACTGGCAGGCGGGCAAAAGCAGTGCGGACGGCTGTGCCGTTTGTATGCCGAGGGCGCGGGGCTGTGCGGCTCGGTGCTGGTGCTTTACTTTTTCCTCGTGTTTTTATCCACGGCGCTTTTACTGCTTACAGGAAATGGGGTGTAAAAATGGCTGCTGTGCGTTCGGCTGCCTTTGGCTGCTGTGTGCTTTCCACTGTGGCAGGGCTGGTGCGGATCTTCTGGCCGGAAAACGGCTTCAAACCTGTCATAAATGCGGTGCTGGCTTTGTATATTATAACGGCGGCGGTGCAGATCATCCGTGTGGCGGATTGGGCGGGCATTGCTGCCGAGCTGGCCCCGGCATCCGACAGTTCGTCCGTATCCGACAGCGAGGTCGGCGCTTACCGCCGCACGCTGACCGACGAAGCCGCCGCTCAGGCGTTGCGGGATGTCCTTGCCGCCAGCGGCATCGAAGCGGCCATTGCCCGTACGGATACCGGCTGGCAGGTCACGCTGGTGCATGCAGCGGACGGCCAAAAGGCCGAAGCCCTGCTTGCGGCCAACTGCGGCACGATCCCCTATGAAATCACGGCAGGGGGGACGGCGCCATGAAAGTGGACCTTTCCGCCCTGTGGCAAACCCTTACCAAACGTACCGCCGCCCTGCTGGCTGACGAGCAAAAGCGTACCGGCCTGTTGGTGGTGGTGGGACTGCTGGGCCTTGTCCTGCTGGGGGTTTCCAGCTGGCTGCCCGCTAAATCCAAGCCCGAAACCACCGCCCCAATGCCGCAAAGCACGATCACCTCGGACTACGAAGCCCACCTCGAAGCCCGCCTGCAAACGCTTATCTCCAATCTTGCCGGGGCAGGCGAGACCCGTGTGATGGTCACCCTGCAATGCGGCGAGGAGAGCATCTACGCCGCCGACACCGAGACGTCCGCCGACGGCACCGCTGCCAGCAAGCATGTCATCACGGGCGGCACCGGCCTTGTTGAAACTATCCAGACGCCCCAGGTGCAGGGCGTGGCCGTGCTCTGCCAGGGCGGCGAAGACCCCGCCGTCCAGACGCGCATCACTGCCCTGGTACAGGCGTTGACCGGGGTGGGGGCCAACCATGTTACTGTGGCGGCGCTGGCCGACGCAATACCCCACAACTGACCCAAGGGAGGGACTGCTATGAAACCGAATCCCGCAAAAAAGAACCGTACCCGGCAGGCTACGGCGGCTGTTCTGGCCCTGGCGCTGGGGGCGGCTGTCTACCTGAACTGGTCCTTTGCCCGAGCCGCACCCCAGGATCTAACGGTGGGTGCAATTGCCGACGGTACCGCGCAGGAGGTCTCCGCCGTCATTGACCCGCTGACCGATGACACCGCCGTAGAAACCGCCGCGGCTGTGGACACCACCGATACCCAGGCCCCCACCGGCAAAAACTACGGGGAGGCCCAGATGGTCAGCGTAAGCAAAGATTCGGGCGCAGAGTTTTTCGAGTCTGCCCGCCTGGCCCGCACAAAAGCCCGGGATGAAGCACTGGACACTCTGAAAAAATCCCTGAAAGACGCCAAACTCAGCGATGCTGAGAAGAAAAAGCTGACAGAGGACCTGGCCGCGCAAGTAAGCAGCATCACTCTTGAAACCAAGCTGGAAACTTTAATAAAATCCAAAGGCTTTGCCGATTGCGTGGTGGATTTAGAGGGAAAAAAAGCCAACGTTACCGTCATGACAGAAAACGACGCCCTCACTGCCGCCGAGGTTACCCGCATCCGGGATGCCCTGCTCAGCCAGTGCGAAGGGCTGGCGGCCCAGGACATCACGATCGTAGAAGTAAAATAACCGTGAAAACTTGTGTATCGGTTGCAAATGGCATGGTTTTGTGGTAAACTAAACTATACTATCTAAAATGGCGGCAATTGTAAGCTGCAACAGCAGTTTTGCAAACCGCATGCAACGGGAGGGTACACAACATGGATGTACAGAAGACCATCGGCGGCAGCTTGCAAATATCTACCGAAGTTCTTGCAAAGATCGCCAGGCTGGCGGCCCTGGAAATTGACGGCGTGGCCGAAGTGACGACCGGCGGCAGCCAGAATGTCCGCGGCCTGCTGGGCCGTACCGGCTTGCAGAAGCCGGTCAATGTGGTGCTGGAGGATGGCATTGCCACCGTTACCGTACACCTGACCGCTGTATACGGCAGCAAGATCATGCCCCTTTGTGAGAAAGTGCAGGAAAATGTCAAGCAGACCATCCAGAACATGACCGGCATCACGGTGGCCCGCGTGGATGTGCTGGTCGTCGGCCTGGCCGAGCCTGCCGCCCAGGCCTGAGCGTTTAGTAGAGAATTCGTAGAGAAAAGGAAAGACAGGAACCAAGTATGGAAAAAAAGCAGACCCGCCGCGAATCCCGCGAGACGGCGTTTCTGACGGCATTTGCCGCCACCTTTGAGCCGGAGACCCCGCTGGTGCCCGCCGAAACCGAATCGGCCGCACCGGATGCCTTCGCCACCCAGCTGCTGGCCGCGATGAACGACCACGCTGCCGAACTCGACGAGATCATCACCGCCCATCTCAAGGGCTGGACGCTGGCCCGCGTGCCCCGCGTCAGCCTGGTGGCCCTGCGCCTCGGCTTGGCTGAGATGCTGTATGGCGAGGAACAGAAGACCGGTGTCGCCATCAACGAAGCTGTTGAGCTTGTCAAAAAGTACGGAGCTGACAACGACTACCAGTTCGTCAACGGCCTGTTGGGGGCCGTTGCACGGGAGCGCGGCGAGCAGCCTGTTGCCGAAGCCGCCCAGCCGCAATGCTGACGCTGGGCATCGATACCAGCAATTATGCAACCTCTCTGGCTGTGTTTGACACAAACGCCGGAGAGGTTGTTTGCGATTGCAAAAAGTTTTTGCCGGTCAAGGCGGGCCAGCTGGGCCTGCGCCAAAGTGACGCACTGTTCCACCACACCGCCGCCCTGCCGGACCTGCTGGCTGAACTTGGCACCAAAGCAGATCTGACCCAAATCGGCGCGGTGGGCGTTTCCGCCAAGCCCCGCCCGGTGGAGGGCTCCTACATGCCCTGCTTTTTGGCGGGCGTCAACGCCGCTGCGGCCTTTGCGCTGGGCAAGGGCATCCCGCTGATACACACCACCCACCAGCAGGGGCATATCGCCGCTGCCTTGTTTGCTACAGGGGAACGTGAGCTGTTCGAGCAGGAAAACCTTGTTTTCCACGTCTCCGGCGGCACCACGGACCTTTTGCTCTGCCAAGGGGCCGAGCGCATCACGCCGCTGGGTACCAGCCAGGATCTCTACGCCGGGCAGGCGGTGGACCGCTTGGGCGTTAAGCTGGGCTATCCGTTCCCGGCGGGCGCCTATGTCAGTGAGCAGGCGGCCCAGTGCACTGAGAAAGTGCACCCCAAAGTCAGCGTAAAGGGTGTCAACTGCAGCCTTTCCGGGCTGGAAAACCAGTATACCAAATTGCTGGCCGAAGGTAAGGATCCCGCCTACGTCTGCAAATACTGCCTGATCTGCGTGGCCGAAACGCTGACCCGCATGGCCCGCGCCGCGCTGGAAGACCATCCCGGCCTGCCGGTGGTGTTTGCCGGCGGCGTGATGAGCAGCGACCTCATCCGCACCTACGTATCGGCCCGAGTGCCCGGCGCACGGTTCGTGCCCGGTAAATTCGCCAGCGATAACGCCATCGGCGTGTCGATCCTGGCCGCAAGGGAGCAGGGAGCATGGCAGACTACATCAATGTAACCAGCCTGAACCGCCTGGCCAGGCAGGTGCTTGCCCAGTGCGAGCCGCTGAACGATTTAATCGTCTGCGGCGAGATCTCTGGTTTTGTGCGCCACTACAAAAGCGGTCATATGTACTTTACCTTAAAGGACGAGACCGCCAGCGTAAAAAGCGTGATGTTCCGTAATTCTGCCCAGCTGCTTAACTTCCAGCCGCAGAACGGCATGCTGGTGCTGGCCTACGGCCACGCCACCATTTACGAGCGTGACGGTGCGTTCCAGCTGTACGTGGATTATATGAAGCCCTTTGGCGCCGGTGCGGCCCAGATGGCCTTTGACGCTCTGTACAAAAAGCTGGACGCCGAGGGCCTTTTCGCCCCCGAGCGCAAACGTCCGCTGCCGCCGGTGCCCCAGTGCATCGGTGTGGTCACCAGCAAGACCGGCGCAGCCTGGCAGGATGTG
The DNA here is from genome assembly GCA_900539695.1 of uncultured Oscillospiraceae bacterium. GTDB lineage: Bacteria > Bacillota > Clostridia > Oscillospirales > Ruminococcaceae > Gemmiger. The sequence continues at coordinate 28,803 of UQDG01000020.1, read as the reverse complement.
CAGAACGTCATCGGCCGCCGCTGGCCGATGGTCAAGCTGCTGCTGGCCCCTGTCAACGTGCAGGGCATCGAAGCCGAGCGCAGCATCGTGGCGGGCATCCGCGCACTGGATGCGGATAAGCGCCCGGACTTGATTTTGGTCACCCGAGGCGGCGGCAGTAAGGAGGATCTCTGGGTCTTCAACAGCGAGCGCATCGCCCGCGCTGCCGCGGCCTGCCGCAAACCCGTAGTTTCCGCTGTCGGGCACGAGATCGACACCACCATTTTGGACTATGTGGCCGACCTGCGCGCACCGACCCCCTCGGCGGCCGCCGAACTCTGTGTGCCGGACCGGGAAGAATGGCGGCAGAAAATATTCATTTTACAGCAAAATATTCAAAAAAATATACAGAATCGCTGCGAAGTATGCTATAATAAGGTAAACGCTCTGGCAGCATCCCAGACCATGCAGCGCCAGAAACAGGCCATGCAGCGCAGGGAAACTGACCTTACCCGCCTGAGCGAGGCTGTGCAAGGCGCCGCCGTCCGCCGCTTTACGGACGCTGAGACGAGCCTGCGCCACGCCGCCGCGATGGCCGAATCGCTGAACCCCTATGGCGTGCTGGCCCGCGGCTATGCCATGGTCGAGAAGGACGGCGCGGTCAGCGAGGTCGCCGCACTGCAGCCGGGCGACGCCATCACCCTGCGCGGTGCGGCCGTCCGGGCCGATTGCGTGGTGCAGAGCGTGCACAAAAACGCGCAGGGAGGTATGCCCCTATGAAACAGCCAAAATCCTTTGAAGAAGGCCTGACTCGTCTGCAGGAATTGCTGACGGCGCTGCAGGATGAATCCACGCCGCTGGCGCAGTCTGTCAAACTGTATGCCGAGGCGGCGGGGCTTATCAGCTATTGCAAGCAGACGCTGGACGCGGCCAAGCTGCAGATCGATGAAATCGATGCCAGCCTGCTGGCAAAGGCGGAGGACGTGCAATGAATTACGAGGACTATAAGGCTAAGTTTACCGCCTGGGCTGCTCTGACCGAGCAGCGCCTGGGCGAACTGTGCGATGAATTTCTACCCCCGCACGAGGAAATTGCAAAAGCCGCCCGCTACAGCCTGCTGGGCGGCGGCAAACGCATCCGCGCCGTGCTGGCGCTGGCCGCCTGTGAACTGAGCGGCACCGCGCCGGAAAAGGCGTTGGACTACGCCTGTGCGCTGGAAATGCTGCACTGCTATTCGCTCATCCACGACGACATGCCCTGCATGGACAACGATGATTTCCGCCGCGGCCGCCCTAGCTGCCACAAGCAGTTTGGCGAATCCACGGCCCTGCTGGCGGCGGATGCTTTGGTCACCGCCGCATTTGAGGTCATCGCCCACGCCGACCTGCCCGCCGAGAGCCGGGTAGAAGCCGCCGCCATTCTGGCCAAAGGGGGCGGTGCCCGTGGTATGCTCTACGGGCAGGAACTTGACAAACATTACGAGACCATTCGTGCCACTGAGGACCAGCTGTTAGAACTGCACCGCAACAAGACCGGTGCACTCATCATCGTAGCGGTGGAACTGGGCTGTACGGCTGCCAATGCCGCGCCCGCCCTGCGCAAGGCCCTTGTGCAGTATGCGGCCGAAGTGGGCCTTGTGTTCCAGATCGTGGACGACATCCTCGATGTGACCTCTACCACCGAAGAGCTGGGCAAGCCCGTCGGCAGCGATGCCGATAACGACAAAACGACCTTTATCACCCTCTACGGCCTGGACGGGGCACGTGCGCTGGCAAAGCAGCATAACGATACCGCCATGGCGGCCCTGGATGGGTTTGGTGCGCAGGAGGATTTCCTGCGCCTGCTGGCAGGGGAACTGCTGCAGCGCAAAAAGTAAAAACAGACAAATCCCGCACGCGCCGCCAAAACGGCCCTGCGGTTTTGCCAATAGGAAGTGAGGATACCATGCCACTGCTGCACGCCGCGCTGGGGTGGAACTACGTGCTGGTAACAGCGCTGTGCGGTTCTTTTCTGGCGCAATTCATCAAGGTGATCCTGAACCTTTTCATCTTCCATCGTTTTATCCCGGAGCGTATGTGGGGTGCGGGCGGCATGCCCAGCTCCCACTCGGCCACCGTATGCGCCATGGTAGTGGCTACCGGGCGCTACTGCGGCGTCACTTCGACAGAGTTCGCCCTTGCGGCGGTCGTGTCCATCATCGTTATGTACGATGCCATGGGTGTGCGCTACGAAACGGGCGAGCAGGCCAAACTGCTGAACCGGATGTTTAACGAGTGGATGGACCAGGGCGTGAACGCCCTGCCGTTCCTGGGTGGTAAAAAATTAAAGGAAATGGTCGGTCATACCCCGATCGAAGTGCTGACAGGTGCTGTACTCGGCATCGCACTTGGGTTTGCAATGCCCATGGTATGAGCGCGTAAATTTACAGCGAGGTGCTTATCAATGACCTATCCGCTTTTAGGGCGCATTCAGGCGCCCGGCGATGTGAAGCGGCTGCAGGAGAGTGAACTGCCTGCCCTGTGCGAGGAAATTCGTCAATTTTTGATCGAGAGCGTTTCCGCAACAGGGGGACACTTGTCCTCCAACCTGGGTGTGGTAGAGCTTACGGTGGCTCTGCACCGCGCCCTGGACCTGCCGCAGGATAAAATTTTGTTTGACGTTGGCCACCAGTGCTATACTCATAAACTGCTCACCGGCCGCATGGCTGGCTTTGCCGAGCTGCGCCAGAAAAACGGCCTGTCCGGTTTCCCCAACCCGAAGGAAAGCCCCTGTGATACCTTCATTGCAGGTCATGGCAGCGCGGCGCTGTCCACCGCCATCGGCATTGCCCGTGCCAAAAAGCTCAAAGGCGAGCCGGGCAAAGTGGTCGTCATCGTGGGCGACGGCGCCTTTACGGGCGGCATGGTCTACGAGGGCATGAACAACGTCAGCCAGCTGAACAACCTGATCTGCATCCTGAACGACAACAAGATGTCGATTTCGAAAAACGTCGGCCAGATGGCCAATTATCTGACCAAACTGCGCACCGACCCAAAATATTTCCACGTTAAGGCCCAGATGGAAACCGCGCTGGAGCGTATTCCTGTGGCGGGCAATGCCATGGTCAAGGCGCTGCAGGGCGGCAAACAGCTGGTGCGCCGGGGCATCTACCACTCCACGATGTTCGAGGAGATGGGCTTCCAGTATATCGGCCCTGTGGACGGCCACGATGTGCTGCTGATGGAACAGATGTTCACGAACCTGCAGGAGCAGTTCGCCCCCATCTTCCTGCACGTGGTCACCCAAAAAGGTAAGGGCTTAAAGCCCGCCGAGGAAAACCCCGGCGAGTTCCACGCCGTTTCTTCCATTGATTTAAGCCACCTGACCGACCCGGAGCTGTCGCCCAAGGATTCCTTCTCGACGGTGTTCGGCTCCACATTGGCCGAGATAGGCGACGATGTGCCGGAACTCTGCGCCATCACGGCGGCTATGAAGTACGGCACCGGCCTCAACTTCTTCAAGCACCGCCACAAAGAGCGGTTCTATGATGTCGGCATGGCCGAGGAGCACGCCGTCAGCTTTGCAGCGGGCTTGGCCAGCCAAGGGCTGCTGCCCACGGTGGCCATCTACTCCACCTTTTTCCAGCGTGCCTACGACCAGATTATCCACGATGTCAGCCTGATGCACCTGAACGTGCTGTTTGGCGTTGACCGTGCGGGCCTTGTCCCTGGCGACGGCGAGACCCACCAGGGTATCTACGACCCGGCTTTCTTCAGCCAGATCGGCATCCCCGTATTCGCCCCCGCCAACTATGCGGAGCTGAAATACTGGCTGCCGCACCTTGTCAAGGATATGACCGGTCCCCGCGCCATCCGCTACGCCCGCGGCAATGAGAAAGAAGCCCTGGCGGCTCTTGGCTGCACGGGCAACCTGTTTGATAAGATCGACACCCGGCCGGGCGCGAAAGTCGCCCTCGTCAGCTATGGCGCCGAAAGTGAAGAAATCATCGCTGCCACCGATTTGCTGCTGCAAAAGAAAGTGGCCGCTGACGCCTACAAGCTGACCCGCATCTTCCCGCTGCCGGAAGGTCTGTGCGAAGCCTTGGCCGATTACGATACGATTTTATTTGCCGAGGATGCCATCCGCACCGGCGGCATCGGCCAGCAGCTGGGCTTTGCCCTGCAGCAGGCCGGCTGGCAGGGAAAATACCTGCTGCACGCTGTCGATAATTCCCATCTGCTCCACGCCAGTGTGGCAGAGCTGCGCAAAGACCAAAACCTGGATGCCGCCGCCTTGGCTGCGGACGTCCTTGCCTGTATAAAGTAAGGAGAACCCAAGCATGAGTAAGATCCGTCTTGACCAGTACCTTTGCCAGAACGGCCTTGTCCAAAGCCGAGAGCGCGCCAAAGCCCTCATCATGTCCGGCATTGTATTTGTGGACGAGCAGAAGGTGGATAAGGCTGGTGAGATGATCAGCCCCGACGCTAAAGTCGAAGTGCGCGGGCACGACATCGGCTATGTCAGCCGCGGTGGTCTTAAACTGGAAAAGGCGATGCAGGTCTTTCCCATGCGGCCGGATGGCAAAGTATGCATGGACATAGGTGCCTCCACCGGCGGCTTTACCGACTGCATGTTGCAAAATGGCGCGGTAAAAGTTTACGCGGTGGACGTGGGCTACGGCCAGCTGGCCTGGAGCCTGCGCACCGATGAGCGCGTCGTCAACATGGAACGCACCAACATCCGCAATGTAAAGCCTGAGGACTTGTCAGAGCCGGTGGCGTTCTTCAGCGTTGATGTATCGTTTATTTCGCTCAAACATATCTTCCCGGTGGCTGATGCCATTACCACGCCGGATGCCGTAGGCGTCTGCCTGGTCAAGCCTCAGTTTGAGGCCGGGCGCGAGAAAGTAGGAAAAAAAGGCGTCGTGCGTGAGCCTGCCACCCACCGTGAGGTGCTGGAGATGGCCCAGGGCTATGCCATGGCCAACCATTTTACCCCGGCGGGCCTGGATTTTTCGCCCATCAAGGGACCCGAGGGCAACATCGAGTTTTTGATGTACGTGCAGCACTGCGAAAATCCGCAGCCGCTGCCTGAGAGCCTGATCGAGCAAACCGTGGCCAAAGCCCACGAAACGCTGGATAAGGCCCCGAATCTGCACTGAGTAAGAGGGTGTACCCGCAATGACGGTTTTACTGGTAACAAACCCTACCAAGGACAGCGGCTATGCAGTCACCGGCCAGGCGGCCGCGCTGCTGCATGAGTTGGGTGTGGCCGTGGTCATGGCCCAGCCGGTCTTTGAATCCAAGGTGCCCATCCGCTTTCTGCCTGAGGAAGAAGCCTACCGCGAAGCCGATTTCGTCATCACCATCGGCGGTGACGGTACGCTGCTGAAAGCCGGGCTGGACTGTGTGCATTATGGCAAGCCGGTGCTGGGCGTCAACCTGGGCCGCACGGGCTTTTTGGCCACCTGCGAGGTGGAGGAGATGCCCGAAAAGCTGCGTCTGCTGGCCGAGGGCCGCTATACCCTCGACCCGCGCGGCCTGCTGCTGGCCAGGTCTGCCAACGGCTGGCAGGCCGAAGCCATCAACGATGTGGTGCTTTTCGGCCGCACCCGCATGCACCCGATGGACTATAAAGTCTACTGCGACGGCTGCTTTGTCAGCAGCTACCGCAGTGATGGCTTGATCCTGGCAACGCCCACCGGCTCCACGGCCTACTCCTTCTCAGCGGGCGGCCCGGTGCTGGATGCCGCCGCTGATGTGGTGGTGTTGACGCCTGTCTGCGCCCACAACGCCCAGGTGGCCCCGCTGGTGTTTGCCGCAGGCCGCAGGCTGGAGCTGGTGGCTGATGCCGAAAACCGCGATACCTGCTATGCCTGCGCTGACAGCACCGCCCAGTGCGATCTGCAGCCCGGCGATGTACTTACCGTAACAGCTGCGCCCCAAAAATTGCAGCTGATCACATTTTATGATTCCGAGCAGTTCCACGCCATTGAAAATAAATTGATGAGGAGTTGATCTCACTTGAAAAGCGCGCGTCATCAGGCAATTCTCGATCTGATCGAAAAACATCCCATCGACCGCCAGGAGGACCTGCTGGCCCACCTGCGGGAGGAGGGGTTCGATGTGACCCAGGCCACCGTTTCCCGCGACATCCGTGACCTGCAGTTGGTCAAGGTGGCCGATGCCGACGGCCATTACCGCTACATGCCCGCAGCAGCCTCCGGCAAGGTGACCCATTCGCCCAGCCGGTTCGAGATGATCTTCCGCGAGTCAGTCCTCAAGGTCGACTACGCCGGGCATCTGGTGCTGGTCAAGTGCTTCTCTGGCATGGCCAACGCTGCCTGTGAAGTGTTTGACGCCAAACAGTGGAATGGAGTTGTCGGCACGCTTTCCGGCGACGATACGTTCTTTATCCTCATGCGTACCGAGGATGGCGCGGCCGAGATCTGCAAGTCTTTGCAGCAGTATGTCCGCCGCGGCTAAGCAAAGCATAACAACGGACGGGGGAGGGCTGGCCCATGCTGGCAAACCTGAAAATTGAAAATGTAGCCGTGATCGAAAAAGCCGAGGTGAATTTCACCCCCGGCTTTAACGTGCTTACCGGCGAGACTGGCGCAGGCAAATCGATCCTGATCGATTCCATCAACGCCATCCTGGGCAACCGCACCTCGCGGGAACTGGTGCGCAGCGGCGCACAGAAAGCCTGCATCTGGGCAACCTTTGAAAATATCCCCCAGTCGGTGAAAAAGCAGCTGGAAAAGTGCGGCTATGAGGCCAACGACGACCTTTTGCTCTACCGCGAGATCAACGCCGAGGGCAAGGGCAGCTGCCGCGTCAACGGCATGCCCGCTACCGCCGCCGTCGTGCGGGATATTTCCGCAGGGCTGCTGTCCATCCACGGCCAGCACGACAGCCAAAGCCTGACGAATCCTGCCCTGCACCTGGGTCTGCTGGACCAGTATGCCCAGAACCGTGATTTGTTTGCAGATTACTACCGCCGCTACCGCGAGCTGGTCACCGTCAAGCGCCAGCTGGACGCCCTCAATGCCAGCGAGGCCGACAAGCAGCGCAAGATCGAAGCACTGACCGCTGAAATCGACGCCATCGATGCCGCCGCATTGCAGCCCGGTGAGGAGAAAAACCTGCAGGAGCGCAAGACCGTCATCACCCACGCCCAAGGCATTTTGGACGGCATCACCGCCGCCCACCTGGCGCTGGCAGGGGACGAGGACGGTGAACAGCCCGGTGCCGCCGACTTGTTGGGCGGCGCGGTCGAGGGCTTGCAGAACAGCGCCCGGTTGGACGAAACGCTGGCCCCGCTGTCCGAACGCCTCAACGATTTGTACTATAGCGCCCGCGACCTGGCCACCGAGCTGGCCGACCGCCTGGACGCCTACGGCTTTGACCCCGGCGAGCTGGACATGATCGAGAGCCGCCTCGACACGATCTACCGCATTAAGCAAAAGTTTGGCATGGAAGTGGAAGAACTGCTGGCCCGGCGGGAAGCCGCCGCGGCGGAGTTGGAAAACTTCCAGTCTTCCGGCCAGAAGATTGCCGAACTGAAGACTCAGGTGCAGGCCTTATATGCCGACGCCAAAAAGGCCGCGGAAGCCCTGACCCAGAGCCGCTTAAAGGGCTTTACGGCAATGAATAAAGAGATGCGGGCGGCGCTGGAATTTCTGAACATGCCGGGCATCCGCTTTGCCCTCAAGCATGCACGGGGGCCGCTGTCCTCCCACGGGCAGGATACGGTGGAATTCCTCATCTCCACCAACCCTGGCGAGGACCCCAAGCCCCTGGCCAAAATCGCCTCGGGCGGTGAGCTTTCCCGTATTATGCTGGCGTTCAAGAGTGCCCTGGCCGACCGCGACGCCCTGCCCACCGTCATCTACGATGAGATCGACACCGGTGTTTCCGGCCTGGCGGCGGGGCGCATCGGCCAGCTGCTGCACCAGACAGCGGCAGGCCATCAGGTGCTTTGCATCACCCATACGCCGCAGGTGGCCGCTTTTGCCGATAACCAGCTGCTCATCCAGAAAAACGTACGCGATGACCGCACCTTTACTGAAATCCATACCCTTGATATGAACGGCCGCGTGGAAGTGCTGGCCCGCATGATCTCCGGCGATAAAGTCACCGAGTTGAGCCTGGCCAACGCCCGGGAGCTGATTGAAAAATCAAAATAAGCAGGGCCTAAATAAAAATCCACGGGCAGGGAACATGTGATAAAATTTAACGTTCCAAGGTTACAATTTGCGATAAGCAGGGGACACCTCGCCCACCGTACAGCTTGACAATTGCGCGTATGTATGCTAAAGTTAGCTGTACATTGTGCCGCCGTGGCGGAACTGGCAGACGCAAGGGACTTAAAATCCCTCGGTAGCGATACCGTACCGGTTCGATCCCGGTCGGCGGCATGAGAGCCTATATTCAACGTTTTGCAGTTGAATATAGGCTCTTTCCTTTTGGCATCCGGCGTATCAAAAAGCCGCCCTGCAGCAAGTCTGTCCCTGCAATCTCTCGTCAAAAATCCGCAGAAAATCTCTCGTCAATTCAGTAAAAACGGCTTCTGACTTTTTAAAAATGCAAAAATATCCCGCTTTTTGGTACACTATTTGCGTTTTGCGGGCAAAAATGCGGCAAAAACGCTTGTTCTTTTGCTTAAAACCGTATATAATGTAATGTACGCATGTGCTGTATCAAAATAGAGGGGATACAGCGTGTGGGAAAATGATATAGGGGGACTTTGATTATGGCTGATTACCTGTCAATGAATCGTGACGAGCTGACCGCAGAGAAAGCTGCGCTGGAAGCACAGTACAAGAAGTTTCAGGATATGGGCCTGAAACTCAACATGGCCCGCGGCAAGCCCGGCCCTCACCAGATGGATCTGGCGATGGATCTGCTGAAGATGGACGACTACACCACCGATGACGGCTTCGACGCCCGCAACTATGGCGAATTGGAAGGCCTGCAGGAGGCTCGCGAACTGTTTGCCGATGTGTTTGGCGTAAAGCCCGCGGAGGTTTTTGTAGGCGGCAACTCCAGCCTGCAGCTGATGTACAACCTGGTAGCCATCGGTTATATGTTTGGCTTCCAGGATTCTCCGTGCCCCTGGTCCCAGGTAGAAAAGCGCAAGTTCCTCTGCCCGGTGCCCGGCTATGACCGCCACTTCGCCATCACCGAGGAAATGGGCTTTGACCTCATCAGCGTCCCTATGAGCCCAGACGGCCCCGATATGGACATGATCGAGAAGCTCGTGGCCGAGGATGACACCATCAAAGGCATCTGGTGCGTGCCGCAGTACTCCAACCCAGATGGCTACACTTACAGCGATGAGACCATTCGCCGCTTTGCCGCACTCAAGACCGCTGCCCCGGATTTCAAGATCTTCTGGGACGAGGCCTACATCGTGCACCACCTGACCGATGAAATCATCGAGACCCCTGTGCTGCTGAACGAGGCCAAGAAGTACGGCAATGAGGATCGCGTCTTCATGTTCACTTCCACCAGCAAGATCACTTTCCCTGGTGCCGGTGTCTCTGCCATCGCCTGCAGTGAGAACTCGATGAAGTACATGTGCAAGCGCTTCTCTACCATGATCATCAGTTATGATAAGATGAACCAGCTGCGCCATGTCCGCTTCCTCAAGAACAAAGCGGGCGTACTCGCCCACATGGCCAAGCATCGCCGCCGCTTGGTGCCTTGCTTTGACGCCGTCAAGACCGCTTTTGCCACCGAGCTGACCCCCTGCGGCAACATTGCCCACTGGACCAACCCCAAGGGCGGTTACTTCATCAGCCTGTACGTTATGCCGGGCTGTGCCAAGCGCGTTGCCCAGCTGTGCAAAGACTGCGGCCTCACGCTGACCGGGGCAGGCTCCGCTTACCCCTACCACAAGGATCCCGAGGACTCTCACCTGCGCATTGCGCCGACCTATCCCAGCCTTGACGAAGTCGAGACTGCATCGGCTCTGCTGTGCGTCTGTGTACGTCTGGCGGTCGTCGAAAAGCTGCTGGCGGATCAGCAGTAATTCCGGCGCATAAATCTATCCCGCCCGCAGGCGCGGGCATATTTTTGGAGGTTTCTATGAACAAGAAAGGGAAGTCATGGCCGCTATTTGTCGTGGCAATTCTGATCGTGGTGTTTTCCCTGACTGCGATCTTCGGCGTAAGCTATCAGTACGGCGACACTAAGAACGTCTACATCAAGGGTGCTTCGGATATCCGCTTCGGTATCGATATCCGCGGCGGTGTCGATGTTACCTTTATGCCCGCCGGTGATGTGGATGCCACCCCCGAACAGATGACGGCGGCAAAAACCGTTATCGAGGACCGTCTGGTCGGCCTGGGCATTACGGACTACGAGAGCTATGTTGACAGTAACAAGGATCGTATCATCGTCCGGTTCCCATGGAAGACCGGCGAGGCTGATTTCAACCCGCAGACGGCTATCGATGAGATCGGCACCACCGCTAAGATGGTGTTCCGCAAGGGTTCCACCGCAGATGGGGAAGAAATCCTCAGCGGTGACGACGTGACTTCCGCCAATGCCGCGTATAACGAGACGGAGGGTTGGGTCGTCCAGCTGAAGTTCAATTCCGCTGGTGCTGCTGCTTTTGCCGATGCTACCACCGAGCAAGCCGCCAACAACGGTACGATCTCCATCTGGTTGGATGATGAAAACATCTCCACCGCCACAGTCGATGAGGCCATTACCGGCGGCGAGGCCATCATCAAGGGCAACTTTGATCAGGACAGCGCTTCCGCGCTGGCCAACCAGATCAATTCCGGCGCACTGCCTTTCGCCCTGTCTGCCGAGAGCTACTCCACTATCAGCCCGTCTCTGGGCGCTAAGAGCCTGGAGGTCATGGTTCTGGCCGGCATCATCGCTTTTGCGCTCGTCGCTGTGATGATGATTGTGCGTTACCGTCTGCCCGGTACCATCGCTACCATCTCTTTGTTCGGCCAGGTGGTCGCTACCCTGGCTGTCGTTTCCGGCTACTTTACTGTGTTCCCGGGCTCTACCCTGACCCTGCCCGGCATCGCTGGTATCATCCTGGGCATCGGCATGGGCGTTGACGCCAACGTCATCACCGCCGAGCGTATCAAGGAAGAGCTCGCTAAGAACAAGACCCTGCCTGCCGCCGTCAAGAGCGGCTTCAAGATGGGCCTGACCCCCATCATCGACGGCAACGTTACCATCGTCATCGTCGCCGCTATCCTGATGGGCGCTTTCGGCCCCACCGACGGCTTCTGGGCTAAGGTGTTCAACCCGATCTTCTTCTGGTTCGGACCCTCCACCGCCGGTACTGTCTACTCCTTCGGTTTTACGCTGCTCACCAGCGTGCTGCTCAACTTCGTCTTCGGTGTCTGGGCTACCCGCGTTATGATCCGCGGCGCCGTCCACTGCAAGGCCCTGCGCAACCCCTGGCTGTACGGCGGCAAGAAGGATGGCACTGCTGAGTACAAGACCCCGCACATCAACTTCATCGGCAACCGCAAGAAGTTCTACACCTTCTCCTGCGCACTGATCGCTATCGTCCTCGTCTTCTGCGCCGTGTTCGGCGTCAAGATGGACGTCGAGTTCAAGGGCGGCTCCATGGTCACCCTGAGCTATGAGGGCGACGTTGATCTGCCCAGCCTGAAGAGCGAGATCGGCAGCCAGCTGGGCCAGAGCGACCTGACCCTCCAGACCGGCTCCGACATTTCCGGCAACCAGACCTTGACCGTGACCCTGCCAGGCAGCCAGACCCTGACCACCGAGCAGCTGGACGATATGCTGACCGCCATCAACGAAGCTCACCCCGAAAACAACTTCGAGCAGAACGAGGTCAGCAATGTCAACGCCACCATCGGTAAGGAGTTCCTGTTCAAGAGCCTGGTCGCCCTGGTCGCCGCCTGTGTGCTGATCCTGGCTTACGTGGCCTTCCGCTTCCGCAAGATCGGCGGTCTCAAGGCTGGTTCCACCGCCATCGTGGCCCTGCTGCATGATATGTTCGTCGTCTTCGGCGTCTTTGTCATCCTGCGTATTCCTCTGAACGGCAACTTCATCGCTGCCGTGCTGACCATCCTGGGCTACTCCATCAACGATACCGTCGTTATCTATGACCGTATCCGCGAGAACAGTGCCCTGTACAGCAAAAAACAGATGGGCCTGGCCGAGCTGGTCAACCTGTCCGTCAACCAAAGCTTCTCCCGTTCGCTGATGACCTCCATCACCACCTGCCTGGCGCTGGGTGTCGTCTGCGTTGTGTCCGTCATCTACCGTCTGGACAGCATCTACACCTTCGCGTTCCCGCTGCTGTTCGGCATGGTCAGTGGTGTGTACAGCACGATCTGCATCGCTACGCCGCTGTGGGTCGACTGGAAGTCCAAGAAAAAGGCTGCCAAAAAGGAAGCCTGATGACCCTGTACAAGTAAGGAGACAGCTATGAAATGCCCGTATTGTGGGGAAGTGGATTCCAAAGTTATTGACTCCCGCCCGACTGAGGACGGTGAAAAGATCCGCCGCCGCCGCGAATGTCTGAACTGCAAAAAGCGTTTTACGACCTACGAGATCGTCGAGACGGTGCCCTTGATGGTCGTCAAGAAAGACCACTCCCGTGAGGTATTTGACCGCCAGAAGCTGCTGAACGGTATGCTGCGCGCCTGCGAAAAGCGCCCCGTCAGCTACCAGCAGTTGGACGACGCTGTCAGCCGGATCGAGCAGCTGTTGCTCAACTCCTATGACCGCGAAGTCTCTTCCATCCATATCGGCGATCTGGCTATGCAGGAGCTCAAGCAGATGGATGATGTCGCCTATGTGCGCTTCGCCTCCGTCTACCGCCAGTTCAGCGACGTCAACACCTTTATGGAAGAATTGAAGGACATGCTGGACAGCCGATCAAAAACTGCCGAAAAATGATTGCTGTATCTGTTGCAGCTGGCAGCAGGCCCGGTCCGTCTCTAGGGTGAGGTCCGTAAGGTTCTCTTCTTTGGCACAGCCGGGCAGCAGGCTTAAGGTCTGGTTCATCTGGTCGATGAGATTGCGCCGCACCAGCATCCCCAGCACCTTGCTGGCCTGGGCAGCGTTATCCGCAGCCGCTCGGTAAGCTTGCTGTGCCTGCGGCATTTGGCCGGTCTCGGCCAGGGTGCAGGCGGTTTGCAGCTCATTGCAAAGGGTGGCCGTGGTGCGGTTCACGTACCGCCCCGCCAGCCATAAAGTCAGCGCCAGCACTACCAACAGGATCACCGCATATCGGTTTCGACTCATACCGCGTCCTTTCCGGGCCGCCCCTTCGGGGGCGGCCCTTTTGTGTTTTGCCGGGGCACGATCAGCAGGTCTTTGCCATTATAAAGCAGCAGCAACACCTGTGGCCGGGTCAGCTGCTTTTCGGCAAGGCGGTCATCCAGCCAAGGCTCATCCACGCCAAAAAAGGCGAGGTTCTCCCGGTAAACCGTGCCTTCCAGCAGCAGCGGCAGCATGGGCGGGGCTTCGCTGTTTTGAGGCACCGGTGCGGTGCTGATACTGCCGTTTGGCTCCACCGTGGCCCATAACAGTTCGGCGGGGGAAAAGTACTCCTTGCCCCGCAGTGCTTCCATCAAGTCGGACGCCGTGATGCGCAGCTCCTGCAATGCCTGCTGCCGAATTTCACCCCGCACAATGACGGTGATCGGCTTGCCGAACAGCAGCCGCGCATACCGGGGACAGAACCAGGCCAGAGTAGAGTTCAAAATCTCCAGCGCTGTAAGCAAAAAAATCGGCACGATGCTGGCCGCCAGCGGCAAATCCGGCTCATCGATGCAGATGGACGCTACGTTGGAGATGAGAAATGTGGTCACCAGCTCGGCGGGCTGCAATTCTCCCAGCTGCCGCTTGCCCATCAGCCGCATGGCGGTGATAACGGCAACATAAACAATGACAGTGCGAAAAACGCTGGCAAGCATAGCGGACCCCCCTCATAAAATCTCAAACGCCGGGCAAGACTAAAGGGCAGGAGGGAACGCCATGCAAAAACCAGCCTTGTGCCGGGCCCTGGCCCAAAATCTTGCGGTTCTGCAAGATAGATTTGGCGGCTCGGACGATTTCTATACCAAAAAGCTCTCGGTGGGCGGCATCCGCTGCGCCATCATTATGTTTACAGGAATTTCCTCGCCGGAAAAACTCTGCCGGTTAGCCCTTGATATGCTGGATCGCGACCCGGCCTTTTTCGGCGGCGGGCCGGGGCTGTGCGACTATCTGCTTAAGCAAAGCCTTATCCCCGCTGAGCCGCAGCCAGCCTCGGATATAGAAGAGATCGGGGAACTGCTGGCCAACGGCATGTCACTGCTGCTTATTGATGACTGTGACCAGGCAGTTGTGTTCTCCACCCAGGAAATGCCCCAGCGCAGCATCAGCACCCCCAGCGGTGAGGGCAACATGCGCGGCTCGCAGGAGGCATTCACCGAACTGCTGCGCAATAACGTATCCCTGCTGCGCCGCCAGTTCCGTTCTGGCACGCTGGTGGCGGAAATTGCCACCGCCCATACCCGCGCCAAGACCGAATACTGCCTGTGCTATGACAGCGCCCTGGCCCCGGCTGAAACCATTCATGCCCTTCGGGACCGTCTGGAAAAAATCGAACTGCCCGTGCTTTTGGACAGTGCTTACTTTGCCTCTTTTTTAAAGCAGGATAAACTCAACCTGTTCCCGGCCGCCGCCTACACCGAGCGCCCCGCCACCGCCTGCGCACGCCTGTGCGAAGGCAAGGCCGTGGTGCTGGTGGCAGGCTGCCCCTACGCTATGGTGGTGCCCAGCTTTTTTGCCGAGCATTTCGAGTGCCTGGACGACTACGCCTCGGGCGCGGTCTTCGCGGGGCTGATCCGGCTTTTGAAATATCTGGCGTTCCTTCTGTCGGTGTTCGGCCCTGGACTGTACGTAATGGCGGTGGCCTTTGCACCGGAGATCATCCCCGCGCAGCTATTGACGAAACTTGCCCAGGCCGAAGCCCAGACACCCTTGCCGCCGATGCTGGAAATGCTGGCTGTGACCTTGCTGCTGGAAATCGTCCGCGAGGCGGGTCTGCGTGCGCCTCAATCCATCAGCCACACGGTCAGTATTGTGGGCGCACTCATTATTGGCGAGACAGCCGTCAATGCCGGCATCGTCAGTGTGCCGGTGCTTACCATGGCGGCGGCCGCCACCATCGCCACGCTGGCTGTGCCTTCTCTGTACGAGCAAAGCATTTTGTTTCGCTTCTGCGTCATCCTGCTGGCCGGGCTGTTCGGCGTGCTGGGGCTGACCTGCGCCGCGCTGATGATCTTAGCCATGGCCTGCGGCAGCGAGCCCTTCGGGTTCGACTATCTCTACCCACTGATGCCCCCGGGCAAAGCCAGCGTCCGGGACGGTTTTGTGCGCAGTATCTGGTCCGAGCTGGCCAAAGCCGGGGAGGTGATCGGCCGCCATGAAATGTGAACATCCCAGCCTGTACGCCGCGCTGCTGGTGGGGGTGCTGGTCAACGTGCTGCTGCGCAGTCAAACGGCCTACTGGTGCCGCGCCGGGGCGGCGGCCGCACTGGTTTGTGCGCCGGTGCTGGCCGCAGTAGGCGCACTGTTTGCCGTCAGCTGGCGGCAGGGGGCTACGCCGTTATTGCGCCTGCTGTTTGCCCTGCTGCTGGCGGGCACCTCGGTGCTGGAACTGCTGCGCCTGTGGAACCTCACTCAGCGGTTATATCCCGGTGCCGTCACCCAGCTGGCACTCTGCCTGCTGGTGCTGCTGCCAATTCTCTACCTGCGCCGCGTCTCGGCTATTTCGCAGACGGCCTACGTGGTGCTGTGCCTGCTCTGCATCGCCACGGCGGGAATGCTGTTGTCGGTCTTTCCGCGGCTGCACATCACCAACCTGCAAAATGTCGCGCTGATCTGGCCGGATTTCGCCGACGCCGCCCGCGACCAGCTGACACTATACCCGGAATATCTACTGCCCGCCCTCTGGCCGGAACCGCAAAAGCGCGGCCGCCACACGCTGCTGCGGCTGGCCGGTGTCGCCCTTGGCTTTGATGTGACCATCCACGCGATGCTGGAGCTGTTTTACGGCGCGGCCATGCCCCTGCGGGCCGACCCGCTCCACGCCGCCGCCCGCTGCGGGGCACTCTCGGTCTTTACGCGGATGGAATGGCTTCAATTGATTTTGTGGGTCATGGCCGTTACGATCAAGCTGGCGCTCTACTTTTACGCCGTGACGCGCCTGCTGGGCGGTGAGACCCGGCAGGAAAATGCCGCCGCCAACTTGGGGCCGTTCTGCGTGTACCTGCTGTTACTGCCCACGGTCTGCCTGCTGCTGCGTGGGCTGGATGTGGACGCCGCCCTGCGCTGGCGCAGTGCGTTCACCTGGGGCTTTGTACTTCTTGCCTGGATCGGGGGTGCTGCGGCATGGCTATGCCAAAAATTCCGGCGCTGCTCCTGATGGTGTTGCTTTGCAGCCTGCTGCTTTGCGGCTGTGGCGGCCAGCCGCTTTCCAAGCGGGAAATCGTCCGCGCTGTCTTTTTTGCACAGCAGGGTGAACACTATTCTGTTTGCCTGCTGCTGGCCGACCAGAACGCCCCGGAGGGCGAGTCTGCCTTTAAAACCGCCAGCGCCGCCGCGCCCACCCCGGCCCAGGCGCTGGAAAACGCCGCTGCGACCCTGCCGGGCACCGTCTACTACGGTCTGCTGGACGCCGCCGCCCTGCCTGTCGGGGCCGACTGGGAACAAGCGCAGGAGATCGGCCTGTTACTCTACGACCGCGCCCAGCCTGCACCGGAACTTTCGGTCTTTCTTCTGGACAGCGCCGACCACGATTGGCAGCAGGATGCTAAAGGCTTATATGAGCGGATGCAGGCCATCGAGGACCGCTACAAAGTCCACTGCGGCCTGCAGCAGCTTTTCACCCAGCACGCGGGCTGCGCCGTCCCGGCCTTACCGCAAGGCGGCGGGTATGACTTCACTCTGCTGGCTCAAAAGGAAAAGGCCGCACCCCGCCGCTGTACAGGCCTGACGGCCCAGCTGGCTGCGTTCCTGGCCGGGCAGACCACCCGCCTGGAAACCACTTACGCCGCCGACACCGCCGCCTGCACCGCCCGCGCCGAGGTGACCGCCTACGGCAGTACGGTCCAGCTCCATCTGCACGGTGCTGACCTGCGCAGCCTGGCCGCCCCGGCAGACGAAGCTGCCCTACGCAAGGCCCTGGAAGCCGATCTGCAAACCTCTTTTGCAGTTTTAACCAAAGCCACCGCCGCCAGTGAGCTTTTCCACTTTGGCTTCTGGCAGCAATGCGTCTACGGCCCCAACGCAGCACCTAAAACACCCACCCTGCAAATTTTGTGGGAATAACGATGCAATAAAAAACGGCCTTTCCCTTTGCAAACCGCAAAAGGAAAGGCCGTGTGTCGTTATAATTTACTGCAAGGTGCTGGGACGGGAGATATAAATCAGGTCGGAATCGGCGATAAAAGTCTGGAAGTTGTACAAGATCAGCACTTCATCGTAGCCTTCCTGCTCAATGGTGGAGTCCAGCCCATACTTAAAGTTGCGGAAATCCACCACGCCGATCTTGCCATAGTTGGCGGTCAGGTAGGGGATAAAGCTATTGGCGTAGCTGTCCTTCACTACCAAAATGCTGCCCTCGCCGTCGCCCTCGATGACCGAGTAGCCGTTGTTGCCGTCCAAAAATGCGGCGTACTTGTCCCGTGTGTTGAACTTCATCGTATTGATGAGGTTCTCAGTGGTCTCCGGCTCATAGGAGGCCTCGCCGGTGATGCGGTAAATGGTCATCTCGTTTTTCAGCGGGTAGTAGGTGATCTCGTCGTTCTCCACGTTCCACAGCCGCGTGGCCGAATAGTGGGTGCCTTGGAAATCCGTCACCGTGATCGACTCATGGGCGTCACGGTCAAAAGGCGTCAGGCCCTTCATTGCGCAGAACTGCTCATACGCGCGGTAGGCGCCGTTGGGCGTCCAGTGGTGGTCGGTCTTAAAGTACAGGTACTCGTTCTGGTCGGCGGTAAAGGTGGGGCGCAGGTCCAACACGCTGGCATTTTGACCAACCGTAGTAAAAATATCGTCCAGCATCGTGTTCTCGTCCGCCATCGGGGCACCGGTGGGCAGCTCCTCGGGATAGATCACACTGGCCGAGGGCGCCAGCAAAAACGTCACCTTACCGGGATGAGCCGCCGCAAAATCGCTGACAGCCTGCACGTTCTTAGCAAGCTGCTTCTGGGTGGCATCGTCCACGGTAAAGAGCTTCGTAAACATCCAGTGGTCCTTGCCCAGCAGGATGCCGCCCTCCTCGACTTTCTGGAAAACGATTTCGTCCGCCGCGCGCTGGGTGTTGACCCAGACATCACGCAGGGCAAACTGATCCTGCATCCGGCGGGCAAACCCGCTCTGCCAGCTGCCGTCCAACAGTGCCGAAACGCTGAACGCCGGCAGCTGCGCGGCCTTGCGGTTTTCCAGTTCCAGCTGGTCGCGCTTGGGAAACACCAGATTCACCAGCGAAAACCCAAACACGACCACCGCGCCCAGAATCAGCAGCGGATAGGGGGAACGGCTCTTTTTTTCTTTGCGGTATACAACTTTTCCCATGATCCCGTTCCTCCTTTCAGAAATTGGCGTACAGGGCCGTCGTGTTGGTGGCGGCCACTACATAGGCAATGCACAGCAGCGCCAGCAGGGCCGAGACCACCGCTTTTACCGCCGTATTGCGGCTGATGCGCTCCCACAGCCAGCGGGGCAGTACCGACGAACACACGCAGCCCAGCACCAAAAATACGCCGTAGTTGCGCAGATAATACACCGCCGAGATGCCGCCCTGGGGCACAAACAGCTTGTTGAGCAGCAGCCCCAGCGGCGCACCGGGCTGGTTGGCGGTAAAGATGCCCCAGCCCAGCACCACAAAGAACAGCGTGTAAATATGGGCCGCAAGCGGGCATTTCTTCAGGAATTTCAGCAGGAAATTCTTCTCGATGACCAGCAGCACAAAATAGTACAGCCCCCACACGATGAAGTTCCAGTTGGCGCCGTGCCAGATGCCGGTGGCGGCCCAGACGAGGAACATGTTAAGCATCTGCCGCGCGGCGCCCTTGCGGTTGCCGCCCAGCGGAATGTAGATGTAATCCCGGAACCAGCCGGACAGGGAAATGTGCCACCGCCGCCAGAACTCCGTAATGCTGGCAGAAATATACGGCAAATCAAAGTTGGCGGCGCAGTCAAAGCCCATCAGGGCAGCGAGGCCGTTGCTCATCTCGCTGTACCCGGCAAAGTCAAAGTACAGCTGCAGCGAGTAGGCAATGATGCCCAGCCAGGCCAGCGGGGTGGAAACATTGCTTAGCCCCACGCCGCCCGTGCTGATAATATCGGTCCACAGCGCACCGATGGAATCCGCCAAGATCACCTTTTTGGCAAGGCCAAACAAAAACAGTTCCACGCCGCGCTCCATCAGCGCCGCATTGCAGCGGTTTTTGTAGTTGTGCAGCTGCGGGGCCATATCGCGGTACTTGATGATGGGGCCGACAATCAATTGCGGGAAGAACAGCACATACGCCGCAAAGGCGATGGGGTCTTTCTCGGCCTCCACCTTGCCGGTGTAAACGTCGGCTTCGTAGCTGATAATTTTAAAGATGTAGTAGCTGATGCCCAGGGGCAGCACCGCGCCTACATCCAGGGCGGCCAGGCCAAAATTCCCGATGCGGTTCAGGGTATCGATCAGGAAATTGGCATACTTAAAGTAGACCAGCGCCGCCAGGTTGACCAGCACCGCCACGGCAGGCAGCAGGCCTTTCAGTTTGGCTTTGGTGCGCGCTGTCAGCAGCCCCCACAGGTAGTTGAATACGATCAGGCAGACAATCAGCGGCAGATATTCTACACCGGTCCAGCAGTAGAACAGCAGACTTTCCACCAGCAGTACCACGTTTTTGCCCCGCCCGGGGACGAGGTAGTACGCAAGCAGCGCCAGCGGCAAAAAGCAGAACAGGAACACAACGCTGTTAAAAACCATCCGCGCGATCTCCTTTCTTTTGTTTACAAGAACAGGCCGTTACCCAGCGGGGTAGCGGCCTGTTGCATCCATACGATAGTTTAGAAGTTCAGTGCCGTTTCCAGGGCGGTATCAATGGCGCTGTAGTCAGGGTTCGAAATGCCGGCGATGACGATGGCAACATAGTCGCCATTGGTCACGATGCGGGCGTCCTTGGCCAGAGCGACCTTGTCGGCAAACTCGGCATACAGGTCGTTGGCAGACAGGCTGTCTTTGTAAGCCTGCAGCTCGCTCTCGACATCAGCGGCCTTGCCGGGCTTGGCCTGGGCCACAAACACGAGGCCGCAGTCAGCCTGGTCGTTGGTCACATCGCCCTTGTAGCCGGCAATGTTGTCCATGGTCAGCATCAGCTCGTTCTCAACAGAGAAGTCGTCCAGTGCACGGGGGTTGGCGATGGGGTTGACCTCTTCCAAAGCGGATACAGCAGCGTCCAGATTGGCGGTATTGGCTTTGGCATCATCGCTCACGACAATGTCGGTCTCGCTGTCAGCACCGCCGTTGGTGCTCTCTGCGGTGGACTCGGCAACAGACTCAGAAGCTACGGTGCTCTCCGCAGCCGAAGAAGCAGCGGAGCTGGCGGAACTGCCGCAGCCAGCCAGCAGGGCAGCGCACAGCAGGATAGGAAGTAACTTTTTCATGAGTAGGATCTCCTTTTTCATATCTTTTTCATAATGGTATGGTATGCTTTTAAAAATAAGCATCGGCATGCTATACCGATACTCTAATAGGATACACCATATCCCTGTTTTTTTCAAGCCGTTTGGCTCGAATCCGCGCCGGAAAAGCTGTGTGAAAATTGTAAATTTTTTAGGTAGTCTGCGCGGGCTGCTACCTTATTATAGTAATCCTGCTTGCAAGAAAGGGGAGACTGCCCTATGCGCAGCCAAAAATCCCGAGAGGTCGCCTGGACGGGCATGCTGTTTGCCCTGGCCATCGCACTGTCATTTTTAGAATCCGCCATCACGCCGCTGCTGGGCCTGATGCCCGCCATGAAGCTGGGCCTTTCCAACCTGGTGGTCATGTACGCGCTGCTTTTCTTAAACACCCGCACAGCGGCGGAGCTGGTGCTGCTCAAGGCTCTGTTTGCCCTGTTGACCCGCGGGCCGACAGCTGGCTTTTTATCCCTGTGCGGCGGCGTGCTGTCCTTCCTTGTATTGTGGGGGCTGCTGCACCTGCCCGCCTCGCCGGGAGAGTTCATCTTCACGGTCAGCGGTGCGCTGGCCCATAATATCGGCCAATTGCTGGGAGCCTCGGTACTGCTGTCCAGTGCGATGGCGTTAGGCTATGCGCCGGTGCTGCTGGTGGCCGGACTGTGCGTGGGGGCGTTGAGCTGTGTGCTCTCCAAAGCTTTGTTTGCTGCTATGCCCAAAAATGCGCCGGGGAGAGTAAACCAATACAAACTTTTTAAAAAATGAGATTTATTCTTAAAAATATGAAAAGACTATTGACAAAAGTGGTATAGTTCCGTATAATATAGGCAATGAGACAGGAACTTGTCTCAAGAGCAAATAAGAGCAATAAAATGGAAAATCCAAAATTACAGGAGGCAATTTATTATGACGAAGTATGTTTGCACCGTTTGTGGTTATATCGCTGAAGGCACCATCCCCGAGTTCTGCCCGGTCTGCAAGGCCCCGGCTTCCAAGTTCATCGAGAAGAAGGACAACACCTATGTAACCGAGCATGTTGTCGGCATCGCCAAGGACGTGCCCGAGGAGATCAAGCAGGGTCTGCGCGAGAACTTCAACGGCGAGTGCAGCGAAGTTGGCATGTACCTGGCCATGAGCCGCGTGGCTGACCGCGAAGGCTACCCCGAGATCGCCGAAGCCTGGAAGCGCTACGCCTTTGAGGAAGCTGAGCATGCTTCCAAGTTCGCTGAGCTGCTGGGCGAGGTCCTGACCGACAGCACCAAAAAGAACCTGCAGATGCGTGTTGACGCCGAGTGCGGCGCCTGCGCCGGCAAGATGGACCTGGCCAAGAAGGCCAAGGAACTGAACCTGGACGCCATCCATGACACCGTCCACGAGATGGCAAAGGATGAGGCCCGCCATGGCCGCGGTATGCAGGGCCTGCTGGATCGCTACTTCAAATAATCTGGGCCACATCGCCCAATACAAAAGGGTCGAAGCTTCGGGCTTCGGCCCTTTTGCTTACCCACCGCGGCAGGCGAAGAATGTGCCCTGCTGGTTGCAGCCCGCGTAAAATACCTCGCTTTTCTGCCCGATGCCCACGCTGTGCAGCTGGCCTTCCAGCCAGCTTATGCTGCGGCCGGAGGCTTTCAGGTTGTCTTCCATCAGCTGCCCGTCCAGAATCAGGTCATACCACGCACTCACCGGCTCCGGCGTCAGCTGCAAGTCCTGCGGGGTGACGGGGCGGCTGCCGCTCTTGGGCAAAAAGCTGATCTGGCCGTTCGTTTCCAAAATGGCGGTTTGTATTTCATTGGGGTCAAAATACCCGGCCACGCGGGCCTGACCCAAAAACTCGTTCAAATCAATGGACGCGCGGGAAAGATTCTCCTTAAAAATGGTGCCGCTCTCCATCAATACCAGCGACCGCCCGCTCCACAAACTGCGCATAAAGATACTGCGGCAGGCAGTAAAATGCACGACCCAGGTCACCAGCCCGTACACGACCATGGCGGTGACTGGGCGGTACCACTGTTCCAAATTTGTCGCCAGCTCGGCAGCGATAGAACCGGTGGTCACAGCGTTCAGATAGTCAAAGGGGCTCATCTGGGAAATTTGCCGCTTGCCGCCCCACCGCGTCAGCAAAAACATCCCCATCAATGATACAAGGCTGGTAATGACGACTTGCCCGATTTCCACAAAAACATCTGCCATACAAAACCCCTCCTGCACAATATTTTGGGCCGGGGGCTAGCAGTTTATCCCAAACCCTTGCACTTTTTGCAAGAAACCGCTACAATAGATATACCTGTTACTATCAGGAAGCATAGGGGAAAGGGGCGCACCATGCAGCAGTTGTTTATCATCAATCCCGCGGCCGGCAAGACCGACGCCAGCGTGGTGCTGGTGCCCCAGATCCAGGCGGCCGCTTCCCGCGCCGGGGTGGATGTGCAGATCGAGGTCACCCGCAGCCGCGGCCACGCCCGCCAATTGGCCGAAGCCGCCGCAGCCAGCGGGGAAGAAGTACATATCTACGCGGCAGGCGGCGACGGCACGATGAACGAAGTGCTGCAAGGCGCGGCCAACCACCCCAATATCGCGGTGGGCTGCATTCCCTGCGGCAGCGGCAACGACTATGTGCGCAACTTCGGCGCCCCGGCGGATTTCTTGGATATGGATACCCAGCTGGCAGCCGAAGCCTTCCCGGTGGATCTGCTGGCAACGCCCCAGGGCTACGGCATCGACATCTACGCCGCAGGCATCGACGCCCAGGTGGCCAACGGTATCCCCAAGTGGCGGCGCATCCCGCTGTGCGGCGGGACCACCGCGTACACCCTGTCCATCCTCGAAGCCGTCTGCAGCAGCTTCAGGCATCACCTGCATATTCAGGCTGATGACCGGGAACTGGACGGCGTCTACATGATGCTGGCCATCTGCAACGCCCGCATGTACGGCGGCGGCTACTGTGCCGCCCCCAACGCCAGCCTGGACGACGGCCTGCTGGACGTGGTGCTGCTAAAGCCGGTGCCGCGCCTGAAGCTGCCCGGCCTTTTGGGCGGCTACAAAAAAGGCGAGCACCTTACGCCGGACGGTACGGTGACCGAAAAGTTCCGCCCGTACTTAACGTACTTCCGCACATCGGCCATCGACATCCGGGTGCTGGATCCAAAGCCGATGATCACCACCCTGGACGGCGAATGTTCGCCCCAGAAAACGCTGCACGCCGAGACGGCACGGCGCAGCGCCCGTATCCTTTTGCCGCCAAAACTCGCATACAACGCACCTGTTCTGCAGGTCATGGGAGAGTAAGCAATGTCTGAGAAAGTAAAAGTCAAAATCACCCGCAATGTCAGTGTACTGCCGGCTATCGCCCTGCGCGGGCTGGTGGTTTTCCCCAATAATATCGTCCACTTTGAGGTGGGCCGCGCCAAATCCATCGCCGCCATCGAGGCTGCCATGCACGCCAACAGCAGCGTTTTCCTTGTCGCCCAGAAAGAGATGGACGTGGAAGAACCCACGATGCCTGACCTCTACGGCTACGGTGTCATCGCCGAGATCAAGCAGGTGCTGCGCGTTTCCGACGACCTGGTCAAGGTGCTGGTGGAAGGCAAGACCCGCGCCCGCCTGCTGGAACTGAACGATGGCGACTTCCTGCAGGCCAGCGTGCGCCCGGTGCCGGTGCGCGGCATCGGTGCCGATAAACGCACCCAGACCGAGGCCCTCGTTCGCAGTCTGAAAGACTGCTTTGAGGAGTACCTCTCCTACAGCCCGCAGATCTCCAAGGACATCATCTATAACATCGTCAGCTCAGACAGCCCGCTGTTCCTGAGCGAGTACATGCCCGCGAACCTCTTGCTGAAATACGAGGATAAGCAGACCATCCTGAATGAGTCCTCGCTACTGAGCCGCTTGGAAAAACTGCTGATGCTGCTGCGTCAGGAGTGCCAGGTGTTGGAAATTGAGCGCGACCTTGATGATAAGGTCAACGCCTCTTTGGACAAAGGCCAGCGGGAATACTACCTGCGGGAGCAGATGCACATCATCAGCGAAGAGTTGGGCGATTCCGAAGATACCCACGCCGAAGCCGATACCTACCGCCAGAAGATCGCCGCCCTCAAGCTGGACGACGAATCCACCGAAAAGCTGCTGAAAGAGTGCGACCGTCTGGCCCGTATGCAGTCCAACTCCGCCGAAAGCGGCGTTATCCGCAGCTATCTGGATACCTGCCTGGGCCTACCCTGGCACATCACCACCGAGGATGACCTCGACCAGGCCCACGCCCGCAGGGTGCTGGACCGCGAACATTACGGTTTGCAGAAAGTCAAAGAGCGCATTCTGGAACTGCTGGCCGTGCGCAAGCTGAACACCGAGGTCAAGGGTCAGATCGTCTGCCTCGTCGGCCCTCCGGGCGTCGGCAAGACCAGTATCGCCCATTCCATTGCGGACTGTATGGGCCGCAAGTTCGCCCGCATGAGCCTGGGCGGTGTACATGACGAGGCCGAGATCCGCGGCCACCGCCGCACCTACATCGGCGCCATGCCGGGCCGCATCATCAGCGCCATCAACTCCGCCAAGTCCTCCAACCCGGTCATCCTGCTGGACGAGATCGACAAGCTGGCGGGGGACTACAAGGGCGACCCCTCCAGCGCCCTTCTGGAGGTGCTAGACCCCGAGCAGAACCGCACCTTTAAGGATAATTACCTCGACATCCCGTTCGATTTGAGCGAGGTGCTCTTCATCACCACCGCCAACGATGCCTCCACGATTCCCGGCCCACTCTATGACCGTATGGATGTCATCGAACTGCCCAGTTATACCCGCACCGAAAAGTTCAACATTGCCAAGCGCCATCTGCTGCCCAAACAGCTGAAAAACAACGGCCTGGACGGCAAGGTCACCATGACCTCCGGCGCGATTTATGAGATCATCGACGGCTACACCCGCGAAGCCGGTGTACGTAACCTGGAACGCACCATCACCTCGGTGCTGCGCAAGTGTGCCCAGAAAATTGCCGCAGGCGAGACCGAAAAGATCAGCGTCTCCGGCACGATGGTCAAGTCGCTACTTGGCCCCGAGAAGGTCAAGCCGACCTTCATCTCCCGCACCGACTCCGTCGGCATCGCCAACGGCTTGGCCTGGACCAGTGTCGGCGGCGAGATGCTGCCCGTCGAAGTGGCGGTCATCCCCAACGGCACCGGCAAGATCGAAATCACCGGCAGCCTGGGCGATGTGATGAAGGAAAGCGCTCAGCTTGCCGTCACCTATGCCCGTGTCCATGCCGAGGAGTACGGCATCGCTTCCGACCGCTTCAAGAACACCGACCTGCACATCCACGCCCCCGAGGGCGCTGTGCCCAAGGACGGCCCTTCCGCCGGTGTCACGCTGACCACGGCGCTGGTCTCGGCCCTGTCCGGCATCCCGGTGCGCCATGACCTGGCCATGACCGGCGAAATTACACTGCACGGCAATGTGCTGCCCATCGGCGGCCTGAAGGAAAAGAGCATGGCCGCCTTCCGCGAAGGTATCTCCACTGTGCTGATCCCCAAAGAGAATGCCACCGACCTCTACGAAGTCGATGCCGAGGTCAAGGAGAAGATCCACTTCATCCCGGTGGAGCGCCTGTCCCAGGTGCTCAAGCATGCACTCATCATGCCCGGCCATGCTGCCGCCCGCAGCGCCCACGCCATGCCCCAGGCCACCAACCTGATCGCCGGCGAAAAGCCCGTCGCCAAGGACCCGGCCACTGTAATGTAAAGGAACCACTATGAACTACAATAACTGCGAATTTCTCGCATCCTACGGCTTGTCCCGCCAGCTGCCGGACAGCGACCGGCCGGAGATCGTTTTTTCCGGCCGCTCCAATGTGGGAAAATCCAGCCTCATCAATAAGCTGTGCAACCGCCGCAAACTGGCCCGCGTCAGCGCTACCCCAGGCAAAACGGCCACCATCAACTTTTATAAAGTGGATAAGGCCTACTTTGTGGACCTGCCCGGCTACGGCTACGCCAAGGTCTCCAACGCCGAGCGCGAACGCTGGGACGAGTTGATCAATACCTATTTCGAGGACGACCGCAGCGTCTGTCTGCTGGTGCAATTACTGGACAGCCGCCACGCTCCCAGTGCCGACGACGTGCAGATGCTGGAGTATTTGCACTACCACCGTATCCCGTTTGTGGCCGCCCTGACGAAGGGCGATAAGCTGAAAAAGAGCGAGATGGCCGCCCGCCAGGCTGAGTTTGAGGAGATCTGTGCGCCCTACGGCTGCCAGAAAGTCATCCTGACCAGTGCCGAGAATGGCCTGGGCATGGAAGAACTGCGCGCTCTGCTGGAAACCGCCGCAGCAACGGAGTGACCCATGGCCTACAACGAATTTGCCTATTTTTATGATGAACTCAACAGCGAGGCCGACTACGACGCCCTTTACCGCTATGTCACCGACGAACTGGCGGCCCACGGTATCCGCGACGGCATCCTGGCCGACCTGGGCTGCGGTACCGGCGATTTGACCCTGATGCTGGCCCAGGCGGGCTATGACGTCATTGGCATCGACCGCTCCGAAGAGATGCTCAGCGTCCTGCGGGAAAAAGCCGATGAGCTGGACATGACCGGCTGTATTTTGCTGCTGCGGCAGGACCTGCTCTCGCTGGACCTGTACGGCACCATCCGCGCGGCGGTCTCCACCTTTGATACCTACAACCATATCGGCCCGGTGGATCAGTTTGAAAAAGCCATCCGCAAAGCGGCCTACTTTATGGAAAAAGACGGCGTTTTCATCTTTGACCTGAACACTCCGTATAAGCACCAGAAAATTCTGGCAGGGGAGACCTTCGACATCGAGGCCGAGGACGCCGAGTGCCACTGGACCAACCATTTTGATGCAGCCACCGGCCGGGTGGACATTACCATCGACATAGACTACCACGAGACCGGCGAACACTTTAAGGAGTCCTTCAGTGAGTACAGCTACCCGCTGGATCTGGTAACGTCGCTGCTGGAAAAATATGGCTTCACCGTGGCCAAGGTTGCCGACGGCGAGGACTTTGGCCTTGTGCGGCCCGACAGCCCGCGCTGGATCATCACGGCTGTCAAACAATACACCCAGGAAGGGGAAAGAATAAATGGAACAGAATCATAACATGCTGCGCGGCATCTCCGAGAACGGCGGTATTGTCTTTTACGGTGTGGATTCCACCGAGATCGTGCGCGAGATGGAGCGCCTGCACAAGACCAGCGCCGTCACCACGGCCGCGCTGGGCCGCCTGCTGACGGCTGCCTCCATGATGGGCATTATGCTCAAAAGCACCCAGGATTCCGTCACCCTGCAGATCAAGGGCGGCGGCCCTGCAGGCCGCCTGCTGGCCGTTTCCGATGGTACCGGCAACGTTAAAGGCTATGTGGAGAACCCTGTTGTAGAGCTTCCTCCGCGGGCTGACGGCCACCTGAACGTGGGCGCGGCCGTGGGTAAGGACGGCACGCTGGACGTGATCCGTGACCTGGGCATGCGCGAACCGTACATCGGCCAGGTGCCCCTGACCTCCGGTGAGATCGCTGAGGACGTCACCACCTACTTTGCCATCAGCGAACAGATCCCCACGGTCTGCGCCCTGGGCGTACTGGTAGATAAGGACCTGAGCGTGCGCTGTGCAGGCGGCTTCATCGTGCAGCTGCTGCCCGGCGCCACCGAGGACGAGATCAACCACCTGGAAAAGAACATCAAGGCTATGCCCAGTGTCACCACTATGCTGGAGGAGGGCAAGACTGTCCGCGATATGCTGGAGCTGGCGCTGGAAGGTTTTCAGCCAGATATCCTCGACAGCTACCACGTGACCTACCGCTGCGATTGCAGCGAGGAGCGTGTGGAGAATATGATCCGCAGCCTTGGCAAAAAAGAAGTGGAAAAGCTGCGGGATGAAGACCCCATTGCTGAGGTGAATTGCCAGTTCTGCAACAAGAATTACAAGGTGGACCTGAATGAACTGCTCAAAAAATGGCCTGCCAGCGATGAAAAGCAGGAACTTGAAAAAACCTGAAAAAATCACAAAAAAATTAGAAAAAATGCTTGACTTTTCGCTCGTTGTCAGCTATAATAACATACGTCGCCCGGAGAGAGCGGCTGAGCAAAACCTCTCCAACATGCGGCCGTAGCTCATCTGGTAGAGCGCCACCTTGCCAAGGTGGAGGTAGCGAG